>SCKN01000009.1 GCA_004124385.1 Fidelibacterota bacterium | reverse complement strand
CTTCTAAGTAACGAGATGTTTTACGAAACAATTTTTTAGAATCGATGACTATTTTTTCTACGTCAGAAGTCAATAAATCTCGGATGACTGAAGATGCAGTTTCAAGGTCCTCATAGACTATTGTTGGCGCTTGTGTCTTTTCAGCTTTCCCCTGTAAACGATCCCACGATGATTTCAATTGATCATAGTCATTTTTAAGTAAATCCTCACTTGTTCCTTCCGCTACCGTACGTACAATAACACCAAACCCTTTGTGTTTTATCGAACTAATGATTTTCTTTAAACGACGACGCTCATATTTATCCCATACCTTTTTGGAAATTCCTATATAATTGGTATTCGGGACCAATACGAGTAATCTACCGGGAAGAGCCACTTCAGTTGTTACTCTTGGGCCTTTCCCTGCAAAGGGCTCTTTAATTATCTGTACATAGATATCCTGCCCTGTATGTAGATCTACAGATATATTGTCACGGTTCTTGCGGTGATTGCGAGATGAATTACCTTTTTCATCTTCATCTATATCAACGAGATAATCACTATTTTCAATTTCAGAAAAAGGTAAAAATGCATTTAGATCAAATCCAATATCCACAAAGGCAGCCTGCATCCCCGGTAAAACGTTTTCCACTTTACCTTTATAAATATTACCAACCATGCGTTGTTTCTCTTGCTTTTCTATATATACTTCAACTAACTGAGTATCTTCGAGAATCGCAATGCGCGTTTCGCCCATGCTTTCATTTATATATATTTCTTTTTTCATAGCCTGTACCTATAAATTACCATCGTTATCATCTATTTTATGTAAACAGCAAAAAACACTCCGTGTACGGAGGATTTTATACTGTTATGTCAGGTTGGAAGAGTTGAAGGAGGGAAAAAATGTGTAAAATCTTGAATTTGTTTCAAAAAAATCCGTGTAAAAATTTTGTTAATTAACCTTCATTATCTTTCTAACCAATGCTAAAATTACTAGTTTTAGTAAAATACCGCAAGTGAATTATCTATTAACCCTTTTCTTGAAAAATGTTAGATTTATTGTGTAAAATAACACCGTCGTGATTTGCTCCCGATTGCTGCGACGTAAAAGAATAGTGCTAAAACGGCCATTAACCCCGACTTTAGCATCGGGTTTTTTTAATTTTGGTATAAAAAAAATGATAAATAAATTGTTTAAAGAAAAAATATTAGTACTTGATGGCGCTATGGGCACTATGGTGCAGTCCTATAATCTTACGGAAAGTGATTTTAGAGGCGATCATTTTAAAGATCATCTGAAGGATTTGAAGGGCAACAATGATTTACTTTCTCTAACACGACCAGATGTGGTGAGTGAAATCCATAAAGCTTATTTTGATGCAGGGGCAGACATTGTTGAAACAAACACGTTTAATGCCAATTCTATATCTCAACTCGATTATGGCATGGAAGATCTGGCGTATGAGATTAACCTTGAAGCAGCCAAAATTGCCAAATCCGTAGCAAAAGAGTATTCGGATAAAGAACGGTTTGTCGCTGGTGCATTGGGGCCAACCAACCGAACAGCTTCTATGAGTCCGGATGTGAATGATCCTGGATTCCGAAATATTACATTTGATGAATTAAAAAATGCATATTACGATCAGGCCAAAGGTCTTTTGGATGGCGGCGTCGATTTATTATTAGTTGAAACTGTTTTTGATACACTGAATTGTAAGGCAGCACTTTTTGCTGTTAGAACACTTTTGGATGAGCGAGGTGTCGATATACCCCTGTTGGTGTCAGGAACCATCACGGATGCCAGCGGCCGTACATTATCCGGGCAAACTGTAGAGGCATTCTGGCATTCCATTCGCCATGCAGATTTAACAGCGGTGGGACTCAATTGCGCTTTGGGCGCTGAACAAATTCGACCTTGGCTAGATGAACTTTCTACGATTGCGGATATTCCTGTCTTTGTATATCCAAATGCGGGATTGCCGAATGAGTTTGGTGAATACGATGAATCACCAGAAGCCATGGCTGATATTATAAAAGAATTTGCTGAAGCAGGTCTTGTGAATCTTGTTGGCGGATGTTGTGGTACCACGCCGTCACATATCAAAGCCATAGCGGAAGTCGTTAAAGTTATTACCCCTCGAAAAATTCCAGACATTCAACCATTAACAAAATTAAGCGGACTTGAACCAGTAACCATTCGTCCTGAAAGTAATTTCGTAAATATTGGTGAACGAACCAATGTAACCGGTTCGGCCAAATTCCGGCGATTGATTAAAGAAGATAATTATGAAGAAGCATTATCTGTTGCAAGACAACAGGTTGAAAATGGGGCACAAATTATTGATGTAAACATGGATGAAGGTCTTCTCGATTCTGAACAAGCCATGGAGACATTCCTGCGTTTAATTGCTGCGGAACCGGATATTGCCAAAGTGCCGGTTATGGTGGATTCTTCCAAATGGTCAGTATTGGAAGAAGGGCTAAAAAACCTACAGGGGAAGGGGATTGTGAATTCAATTTCCATGAAAGAAGGGGAATCTGAATTCATCCGTCAGGCAAAAATCGTTAAAAAATATGGCGCTGCCGTAATCGTTATGGCATTTGATGAAAAAGGGCAGGCTGACTCCTATGAAAGAAAAGTAGTAATTTGTACTAAAGCATATAAAATTTTGACGGAAAAAGTTGAATTTCCACCAGAAGATATCATTTTTGATCCAAATATATTTGCAGTGGCAACCGGTATTGAAGAGCATAATGAATATGCGAATGATTTTATTAATGCAGTAAAAACAATTAAGAAAACATTACCCTGTGTACATATCAGCGGTGGAGTGAGCAATCTGTCCTTTGCGTTTAGAGGGAATGATGGTGTCCGCGGAGCCATGAACTCTGCCTTTCTTTATCATGCGATCCAGGCCGGAATGGACATGGGAATCGTAAATGCCGGACAGCTCACGGTTTATGATGAAATTGCTCCTGATTTAAAAGATCGGGTGGAAGATGTAATATTCAATCGTCGTGAAGATGCGACGGAACGCTTGGTAGAAATCGCCGATGAATATCGCGGTGTTAAAAAATTAGATAAAAAAGATTTGTCCTGGCGGGAAAATTCTGTGGAAAAACGGTTGAGCCATGCGTTGGTTGATGGCATTGTGGATTTTGTGGTAGAAGATACGGAAGAAGCTCGGCAGAAATATGACCGCCCGATTCATGTGATCGAAGGCCCGCTTATGGATGGTATGAATGTGGTGGGAGATTTATTTGGTGCTGGTAAAATGTTTCTGCCTCAAGTCGTAAAATCCGCTCGTGTAATGAAAAAAGCTGTGGCACATCTGCTCCCATTTATAGAAAAAGAAAAAGATGAGTTGGGCCTTACGGGAAAATCCAATGGCAAAATTGTCATGGCAACGGTAAAGGGAGATGTTCATGATATCGGAAAAAATATCGTGGGTGTTGTACTGGGATGTAATGGCTATGATATTATTGATCTTGGTGTGATGGTTCCGTCGGATAAAATACTTTCGACCGCCAAAACTGAAGGTGCAGATATTATTGGATTATCCGGATTAATCACGCCCAGTTTAGATGAAATGATTCACGTGGCCAGCGAAATGGAACGGCTCAAATTGGATATCCCCCTTTTGATCGGCGGTGCTACCACGAGCCGAAAACATACTGCCGTAAAAATTGAAGAGAATTATTCCGGACCAACCATTCATGTGATTGATGCGTCCCGCGCCGTGGGTGTGGTGAGTAAACTATTGAATGCGGATGTAAAGGAGTCATTTGTAGAGGATATTCGCACCGATTTTGCCAAAATTCGGGAAGCGCGTTTAAAAAGGCCAAAGCTGAAACGACTTGATATTGAAACCGCAAGATCCAGAAAACCTCAAATTGATTGGGATCAATATCAAGCGCCAATCCCCTATTTTCAAGGTATCAAAGTATTTGAGGATTACCCATTGGATGAATTGGTGGATTATATCGATTGGTCACCTTTTTTCCATGCATGGGAATTAAAAGGAGTTTATCCGAAAATATTAACGGATAGTAAATATGGGGCTGAACCACAAAAACTTTTTAATGACGGCCAAGCCCTATTGAAAAGAATAGTATCCGAAAAATTGCTCACGTCAAAAGGAGTGATGGGTATTCATCCTGCCCATGCAGAAAATGAATCAGTAATTATAGAAGGTGAAGTATTCAATTTTCCCCGGCAAACTGTAGACAAAGGTGCGCAGAAACCAAATTATTGTTTGGCGGATTTCATTGCGCCTAAAGATGATTTTATTGGCACATTTGCAGTTACTACAGGCCATGGAATCGAAATCATCGTAAAAGAATTCGAAGATCAGCATGATGATTATAATGCCATTATGGTTAAAGTGTTGGCCGATAGACTGGCTGAAGCATTTGCAGAACGACTTCACGAAAGAGTCCGAAAAGAATTCTGGGGATATGATTCAGATGAACAATTAAATAATGAATACCTAATAAAAGAAAAATATCAAGGTATTCGTCCGGCACCCGGATATCCCGCCTGTCCTGATCATGCTGAAAAAGATAAAATCTGGACATTGTTGAATGTTGAGAAAAATACAGGAATTTCATTAACGGAAAGTCGTGCCATGTATCCCGCTGCTTCCGTTAGTGGTTGGTACTTCTCTCATCCTGAATCTCGATATTTTAGTGTAAGTGAAATTGATATATAAAGAAGACAATTCCCAATTCTGGGAAGATATTTATTTAGAAGACGATGCCGGATGGGACTTGGGTGGTCCTACGCCCATATTTGAATCCATGGCCCATTCGATGTCCCCGGGGGAATTGTGTATCATTGGTTGCGGTAAGGGATATGATGCTATCCTGTTTGCCCAGAAAGGGTTTGCAGTGACTGCCATAGATTTTGCACCGTCAGCAGTTAACGCACTTGAAAAACTGGCAAAAGAACACGATGTTAACATTCAAATAATCCAAAGTGACATATTTTCGTTAACATCTGAATACATTAACATTTTCGACTATGTTATAGAACAAACGTTTTTTTGCGCCATCAATCCGGGACGCCGTAAAGAATATGAATCTATAGTGAAGCATATGCTTAAAATCGGTGGGAAGCTGATTGGTTTATGGTTTCCTTTAGATAAAGCAGAAGAAGATGGTGGACCGCCATGGGGAACAACAATTGATGAAGTAAAATCCATTTTTAAATTGGGATGGAAAATTGAGTTGGAAGAATTTCCTGAATTATCCATTGGCCCTAGAAAGGGTCGTGAAAAACTGATTATATTTCGAAAACAATTATAGGATTAAAATTATGAATTACTGGCTTTTAAAATGTGAACCGGATGATGATTATAGTTATAGTGATCTTGAAAAAGATGGGAAAACGGTTTGGGATGGAGTTTCAAATAATTGGGCTTTAACATTTATACGAAAAGTGAAAAAAGGGGATAAAGTATTTATTTATCATACAGGCAACCAACGGTGTGTCGCTGGGATAGCTAATGTGGTTTCGGACCCTTATCCGGATCCCAATGAGAACAATGAAAAATTGGCAGTATTTGATATTACACCAAACCATTCTCTAAAGAAACCTGTTACATTAAAGCAGATAAAAGAAGATAGTCGCTTCAATGAATTTCATCTGGTAAAGTTCAGTCGCCTGTCTGTAATGCCAGTTGAAAAAAAATATTGGGATATGATTAAAGTTTTAGGGAATTAATAGTATTTATTTTTAATCAATGGAAAGAAATTATTTAATTATAACCGCTTTATACGTCCCGTTCCACCTAAATAAATCAATGGAGCTAAAGAACCCGAAACGGTTATATGATACCAAACTAGCATGGTATTCCAATTCATGATTTGCATAACTACACCAAATATCAGAATGAGGATACTTGTCGACAATACGATCTTCATATGATGGCTGGCAGCAATAAGGGCAGTGATATAGCCTGTAGCCAATGAACATATAAAAGTTAGGAATAGGGTGGAGATTAACATCCCGGTAGTGAGGGGCACAAAATTTTCAAAATGATCGGGGAAAATACTCATAAGTAAGGGGAAGAGAATAGCATTGCAGAGTATGCCCCATACCTGCTGGAACAGCTATAATATTTCTGATCATTAAAATCTCCTTTTGATTTTTTAAATTTAAAACATAATAATATAATGTGACCTTAAAGACTTTGTCCTAATTTTTGCCCCATGAATTCAGAATTAAAACTAGCTATTTATGCCGCCAAGAAAGCCGGAGCTATAATCATGAATTATTATAAAGCGGATTATGAAATACGTGACAAAAGTTATCATAATCCTGTAACGACTGCAGATCATGCTGCGGATTCATGTTTAAAAAAAATGTTGATGGAAGCTCGACCTGAATATGGTTGGCTTTCTGAAGAAACAGTCGATTCACCTGATCGTCTTTCCAAAGAGCGTGTGTGGGTTGTAGATCCATTAGATGGTACTAAAGAGTTTATTGAGGGTGTTCCTAATTTTGTAGTAAGCGTGGCTTTGGTTGAAAATGGAATACCCATTGTGGGTGTCCTTTACAATCCGGTCACAAAAGAAACGTTCACAGCTGCCTGGGACGAAGGTGCTCATTTAAATGGAGAAACAATCAATTGTGTTACTAAAGAAGATGTTTGTGATATGGTCATATTAAATAGTCGTTCTGAAACTCGTCGTGGATTATGGGCGCCTTATGGTGATACTTTTGGAGAACTTCGCGCTATTGGATCAGTGGCTTATAAATTAGGACTTACGGCAGCAGGTCATGCGGATATTTTTGCTTCCCTCCGCCCAAAAAGTGAATGGGATATTTGTGCCGGGCATTGCATTATTAATGAAGCGGGTGGAAAATTAATTGACCTTAACGGCAATCAGCGAAAGTATAATCAAGCAAAAACATTAATTGAACCTGGGCTTATAGCCGGAGAATTGGGAGCAGTCGATAAAACCTTCCAGGTGTTAAAAAGTAAATAAAAAAACAATGCATATAGTATCAGAGAATATCGAACAATACTGCAAAGATCATTCTTTGGCAGATTCGGATTTACTAATGGAATTATCGAAATCCACTTGGGATACGGAAGATAAACCCCAAATGCTTTGTGGATCTTTGGTAGGTGGTTTATTACAAATGTTGATTAAAATATCTGGTGCTAAAAAAGTGTTAGAAATTGGAATGTTTACAGGGTATTCCACTTTAAAAATGGCCGAAGCATTGCCAGAAGATGGGGAGGTTCATTCCTGCGAATTAATGAAAAAACATGTTGTTACAGCCAAGGGCTGGTTTGAAAAATCGGATTTGAATCACAAAATTACAGTTCATTTGGGGGAAGCAGCAAAATCATTGGAAGAATTTAGAGTAGGCTCATTCGATATGATATTTATTGATGCCGACAAGACAGGTTACCCGGAATACTATCGAAAAGGAACCATGCTTTTGAAAAAAGGAGGGATTGCAGTTTTTGATAATATGTTATGGGGTGGTTCAGTTTTAAATCCAGACGATGATGATGCAACAGCATTAAGGGAAACCGCTGAGCTCATAAAAAATGATGGTAGATTAGAACAACTACTTTTGCCCGTCAGGGATGGATTAATGATTTGTCGTAAAATAATTTAGAGATATTTATATGACACAAATACCAGAAGATGCAATCAAATGTTTAGATAAAGGTTTTGTCCGGCTCGTGGATTCCATGGGTGGGGATGATGCCATTGTTCAATCGGCTCGTGTTAGTTATGGGAAAGGGACAAGTAAAGTATCCCAAGATAGGGGATTAATCCGTTATCTCATGCGCCATCGTCATACAACGCCTTTTGAAATGGTGGAATTCAAATATCATTGCAAAATGCCTATTTTTGTTGCTCGCCAATGGGTACGCCATCGTACAGCAAATATTAATGAATATTCTCTACGATATTCTGAAGCAAGGGATGAATTTTATTATCCGGAAGCGGAACATATTCAATATCAGAGCGCACTGAATAAACAAGGTCGTTCAGGAAAAGTGCCAAAAGAACTCACGGACAAAGTTTTAAAATATTTTAGGGAAATGTCTGATCGCAGTTTTGAAATGTATAAGGAATTGAATGAAGCCGGGTTAGCCCGAGAGTTAATCCGTGCAATTTTACCAGTTAACCTTTATACTGAATGGTATTGGAAAAATGATTTGCATAATCTGCTTCATTTTATTGGTTTACGTTCTGACCCACATGCACAATATGAAATTCGTGTTTTTTCCGATGCCATGGCAGAATCAGTGAAAAAAGTAGCCCCTTTTGCATGGGAAGCCTATCAGGATTATGTGGTGAGAGGGATGCGATTTTCCCGTATTGAACAAAGTCTATTAGAAAAAAATCTTCCTGCAAGAGTTATAGATGATATTTTAGAAGATATTTTTTACCAGATAACGGCCACTTTACATAATAATAAATCCCGCGAAGAAACGGATCTTTTTCCTTTGTATCAAAAACAAGGCGGTTCTGATTCAAAAGTAGATTTCAAACTCAAATGGGATTCAGGTGAGATTGAAATTGGAAATGTACGAGAATTAAGAGAATTCAAGACAAAGTTGGAGAGTTTAAAAAACTAGCCACGGAGCTGCAATACTTACAGAGCAATATGTCCAATCAAAATTTAATTCAACTCTGTGAACTCTATGGTTAATTCTAAAGAAGGCCACCGTCAAAGACTCCGTGAAAAATTTCTAAAAAGTGGTTTGGATGGATTCCACGATTACGAAATAATCGAACTATTACTCACATTAGGTACTCCCCGTACCGATTGCAAACAATCAGCCAAAGATGCCCTTAAAACATTTGGATCACTGAAAGCAGTCCTTGAAGCTGATCCAAAAGAATTAATAAAAATTAAGGGCATAGGAAACAACAATGTGTTTGGTCTTAAAATGACACAGGATGTAGCACGTAGATATTTAGCAGACCGTATTGTTGATATGGATTATGTTAGGTCATCTGATGATGTACTAGCTTATTTAAAACATAATTTAAGAGACAAAAATCGTGAAGTATTTTTAGTTATTTTCTTAAACGGTCGAAACCAAATTATAAAAATGGAAATCCTGTTTGAAGGAACACTATCAACATCTGCCGTTTATCCGAGGGAAGTTGTAAAGAGAACTATTGATAATGATGCCGCTGCTTTAGTTTTTGTCCATAACCATCCGAGTGGAAATCCAAATCCGAGCCAGGATGATCTTACCATCACAAAAAAATTGAAAAAAGCCGTTCAGGCAATTGATGTATCAGTCCACGACCATTTGATCATTGCAGGGAATGATGTGTATTCGTTTGCGGACCATGGGTTGATTTAAATCTTTAATAAGCCAAAGAGAATTCTTTTTAAAACAGGAAGATATATAAAATATGAAAATTATTAGTTTTCAAATATTTAAACTCTTTGTGTTCTCTGATGCTGAATGATTAAACCATGAAAAAATTTAAAACAAAACTAATCACTTATGATATTCCCGGAGCGTGGACTTTCCTGACGGTACCCTTTAGTGTTGAAAAAGAATATGGTTCGAAAGCAAAGGTGAAAGTAAAAGGAACTATTCACAGACTCTCATATGAAAGTACGCTTCTGCTATTGGGTGGAGGAAAACATAATTTGGTCGTTAAAAAAGAGATTCGGACAAAAATTGGAAAAGAAGCAGGGGACATGGTTTGAGCCAAAATTGAGATCGGGGCTTTTTGTTCATTCTCTTTCGTAATCCATATTTATGAATAATTTTAATAAAGTTGTAATTGGAGATGAAAAATGAATATTTTAATTGCGGATAAGTTTCCTGAAATTTACCGGGAAGAGTTAAACGATACTGGATGTGTCGTCCATTTTGACCTCACTCTATCAGGTGATGACCTTAAAGAAAAAATGAGAGAAATTTCTCCTGAAGTTCTTGTCGTGAGATCAACAAAGGTAACTCCTGAAATGATTGAAGCTGATAAAAACCTTTTCCTTATTGTAAGGGCGGGTGCGGGAGTCAACGCTATTGCTGTAAAAGATGCTGCTGAAAAAGGAATATATGTTGCCAATTGCCCGGGTAAAAATTCAATTGCCGTTGCTGAATTGGCTTTTGGACTCATCCTGGCATGTGACAGGCAGATTTCCAACTGTACCAAAGATTTAAATAATGGCATCTGGAACAAGAAAAAGTACAGCGAGGCAAGGGGACTGCATGGATGTACATTGGGCTTGCTTGGAGTTGGCGGTATTGGTAAAGAGATGATATCTAGAGCAGCAGCATTTGGTCTAAAGGTTGTGGCCTGGAGCCGGTCGCTGAATGAAGAAAGAGCAAAAGAATTGGGAGTAACCTGTTTACCGACTCCGGTAGCTGTGGCAAAAGAGGCAGATATTTTATCGGTCCATTTGGCTTTAAATCCTGATACGGAAGGAATTGTCAATGAAGAAATTTTTAATGCAATGAAAGAGGGATCCTATTTTATAAACACGTCACGGGGACCTGTTGTAGATGAAGCCAGTTTGTTGGATGCCATGAAAAACAAGGGAATCAGAGCAGGGTTGGATGTCTTTTGTGATGAACCCGGCGCAAATGACAGTAATTTTGTTAATCCTCTAAAAAATGAGGAAAATTTTGTTGGAACGCATCATATCGGCGCTTCTACGGCACAGGCACAGGATGCTGTTGCCAGCGAAGCGGTGAGGGTGATTCTTGATTTCAAGGATAACGGCGTAGTGCCTAATAGTGTTAATCTCTGTGAAAGATCACCTGCAACTCATATGCTGGTGGTTCGTCATTTAGACAAGATTGGAGTTTTAGCATCTGTTTTTGAACTGTTAAAAAAGGCATCCATAAATGTTCAGGAAACGGAGAATATAATATTTGATGGCGCCAAAGCAGCAGCAGCCCGCATTCAAATTGATTTGGAAGTGGATAGTGAGACTTTAAAAGATATAAGGATGAGTGATTCTATACTGGCAGCGAATCTAATTAAATTCTAAAGGAGAATTGGTAATGACCATGAAAAGAGTTTGGAACTTTAGCGCAGGTCCCGCAGCTTTACCGGTGGAAGTTTTGGAGGAGGCATCCGGGAATGTAGTCTGTGCCGAAAATTTTGGAATGTCGATTATGGAGATGAGTCATCGTTCAAAAGGGTGGGTTGAGATTCAGGAAGAAACCAAACAGTCATTAAGCACACTTCTGTCTCTTACTGATACCCACGATATTCTCTTTCTTCAAGGCGGTGCAACAAGTTAGTTTGCCATGGTTCCATCAGTAGTAGAATTTTTTGATGGGTTGGCCACCATTCTATAAAAAAGCGTATATGGATTGGATTAAAAGCGCGAAAAAAGAAGAAACGCGACAACGCTGTATTGCAAAAGCAGTTGAATTGTTATCTGATGGAAAAAAACTTAAATAGCCATGAAGTTCGCTAATGCACGTTAATATTATTTTAATTATTTTTAGTGAAACTTCGCTCTCTTTGTGGCAAAAATAATGAGCATTTTTAATAGAGAAGAAGTGATTGAACAGAATTTTCTGGATTATGTTAGCGCCGGGAATTTACCTTTATCTCGAACCAATCTTCTTTTATCCCAAACCAATATTCGTCCGTCCGAACTGATTTCACTTTTTGAAACTCAGGTTTTAAGTCGTCATATGGATCTGAAAGCCCGTTTTCTTAAAAATGAAGGAAAGTGCTTTTATACCATTGGCAGTTCCGGGCATGAAGGGAATGCGGTTTTCGGCAACGTATTTCCATACACAGATATGGCTTTTCTACATTATAGAAGTGGACCTTTTTTTTTAGAACGGTCTAAACAACTTTCCGGTACAACGCCGATTTATGATATGGCGCTTTCGTTTATGGCATCATCAGAAGATCCCATTAGCGGTGGACGACATAAAGTATTGGGAAGTAAAGAATTAAATATTCCGCCCCAAACCAGTACCATTGCCAGTCACCTTCCAAAAGCTGTGGGGGCTGCTTTCTCCATAGATCGCGCTAAAGATCTGGACATTTCAGAAAGAGATTTGAAAGCAGACAGTATAATATTGTGCAGTTTTGGAGATGCGAGTGCAAACCATGCTACAGCATTAAGTGCGTTTAATACAGCTAGTTGGGTCAGCAATTCTGGGGGACATGTCCCCATTATTTTTATATGTGAAGATAATGGAACCGGAATTTCTGTGCCGACCAATGAGCATTGGATTGAGCAAAATTTCTCTAATCGTCCTAGACTGCAGTACGTACAAACAGATGGGCTCCATCTCATTGATCTTATGATTAAATCTCGACGGGTAGAACACGATTGCCGGATAGATCGGTCACCCATTTTTCTACATATGAAAACGGTTCGACTTATGGGGCATGCCGGGTCTGATGTGGAAGTTGGTTATAAATCACTTCAAGATATTGAAGCAACAGAATTCAACGATCCATTACTCCATTCAGCACGGATATTAATCGAAAATAATTGTTTATCCTCAGAAGAAATAATTCATCTCTATGAAGGAATTGGAGATCAAGTAAGTCATGTATTTGAAGCTGCAACACTTCGGCCAAAACTTGAATCGGCTCAAGATGTGATGGAATCCATAACTGCGAATCAATCATCAAAAAAATCGCCGAAGCAACCCACAAAAAAAACACGACAAAATCTGTTCGGGAAAGAATTTAATCGGATGGATCAACCCTACCATATGGCAAAATTGATCAATTATACTTTATCTGATATCATGTTACGATATAAAAACACAGTGGTATTTGGAGAGGATGTTGCGCAAAAAGGCGGTGTGTATCATGTGACAGCTGACCTTTGCAAACAATTTGGTGTTCGTCGTGTATTTAATAGTCCATTGGACGAAACATCCATCATTGGATTTGGAATGGGATTTGGCCACAACGGTTTTGTCCCTATTCCAGAAATTCAATTTTTAGCTTATCTTCATAATGCAGAGGATCAATTACGTGGTGAAGCGGCTACTCTCCCTTTTTTCTCTGATGGGCAATTCACCAATCCCATGGTTTTACGTGTACCTGGCTTGGCGTATCAAAAAGGATTTGGTGGCCATTTTCACAATGATAATTCGTTAACTATTTTTAGAGATATTCCAGGGTTAATTCTTGCAGTTCCATCCAATGGTGCCGACGCTTCAAAAATGCTTCGAACCGCCGTTTGTGAAGCGTACGAAAATGGACGAATTACCGTTTTTGTAGAACCGATTGCACTGTATATGACGAAGGATCTTCATGAACCAAAAGATAGCAAATGGACTTTCCAATATCCTGATGTGGATGATGAAATTCCTGTAGGGGAATTCGCAGAATATGGAAAAGGGAAAGCACTTACAATTATTACCTATGGAAATGGTTTATATTTGTCTCTTCAAGCGAAAAAAGAGATAGAGAAAAAATTAAAGAAAAAAATAAAAATTATTGACCTCCGCTGGCTATCTGAAATGAATATTCCAAAATTATTGAAAGCCATTGGTACCTGTGATAATATACTTATTGTAGACGAATGCCGTCGAACGGGGTGTCATGGAGAAGGGCTTTTTGCACAACTAGTGAGTGAGTCCAAGAAACCGTTGAATATTAAACTCCATGCTGCGGAAGATAGTTTTATATCAATCGGCGTTGCAGCTACGGTAACACTTCCAAGTAAAGATTCGATAATCAAGAATGCGCTGGAGTTGGTGAATGGCTAAAAAACGCATTGTTGTAATCTGTCCTGGGCGTGGGACATATACTCGGGAAACATCGGGCTATTTGGCTGCATTTGGTTCATCGGTAAAAAGCCAAATCGCTTATATGGATGAACAGCGAAAATTGGTCGGTAATACTACTCTTACAGATTTGGACTCAATGCCATTCAGAGCCAATATTCACATGTCTGGGGAACATGCATCACCACTCATTTATGCCTGTAGTTTGGCTGACTTTCTTTCCATTGATCAAGAAAAATATGAGATTACGGCCATTACAGGAAATTCTATGGGTTGGTATATTGCCTTGGCATTAAGTGGCGCATTGAGCCATGAAAATTCCTTTTCATTAATAAGTACCATGGGATCCATGATGAAAGATAGTATCATCGGCGGACAACTAATTTATTCACTTGTGGATGAGAATTGGCGTGTGGATGAAGCAGAAAAAGAATCGGTATTAATCGAGATAAAAAATGTTGGAGCTTATGTATCTATTTATCTTGGCGGATATTTGGTCATCGGGGGTGAACAATCAGCATTAGATACGCTCTTAAAAACATTACCTGCAAAGGATAACTACCCATTTCAATTGCCTTTCCATGCTGCATTTCATACACCTTTATTAGAACCCATTTCACAAAAAGCATTCGAATTATTACCCCAATCTATTTTTCAAAAACCCACAATTCCATTGGTAGATGGACAAGGTCATATTTGGTCGCCATATAGTTCTGATATTGAAGAATTGTATAGGTATACATTAGGGCATCAAGTGACAAATGCTTACGATTTTTCTACGGCGGTCACAGTGACCATGAAAGAATTTTGCCCGGATAATATGGTTTTACTAGGACCGGGAAATTCCTTGGGTGGCGCCATAGGTCAAATTATGATTCAAAATCATTGGCTGGATGTGGATTCAAAAAAATCATTTTCGTCTCATCAGAAAAATGATCCATTTCTCATTTCCATGGGAATGAAAGCGCAAAGAGAATTGGTATGCTAATTGGCCAAAAAATAGAAATATTAGATTCAACGCTTCGGGAAGGTGAGCAAACTCCGGGCGTCTCTTTTAGCATAGACCAAAAGATTGTCATGGCAAACCGCTTGGATACTTTTGGCGTTGATTTTATTGAATTAGGTCATCCGGCTGTTTCCCCGGATGTGTATGAAGCTGTGCAATCATTAAATAATCTTGATCTGAAAGCAAAGAAAATGGCACACGGGAGGGCGTCAAAATCAGACATCAATGATGTTGCAGCCATTGGTGTTGAATGGATGGGGATCTTTTTTGGGACATCTCCATTAAGCCTAAAACATAAATTTAATGTGACAAAAAAAGAAGCGCTTCAACGCATTGAGACTGTTGTGAAATATGGAAAGGATAAAGGACTCAAACTTCGATTCACGGCTGAAGATGCCAGTCGAACCGATTTGGATTACTTAATTCAAGTTGGACAATTGGTCCAACAATCGGGTGCAGATCGATTCAGTTTGGCGGATACAGTGGGGTGTTTAACGCCCACAAAAATGCAAAAATTGGTCCGTCAAATGGTTTCAGAGTTAGATATCCCCATCCATGTTCATTGTCATAATGATTTTGGAATGGCAACTGCAAATTCATTGTCAGCACTGGAAGCGGGCGCCCAATGTGTAGATGTGGCTGTGAATGGTTTGGGCGAAAGATGCGGTCTCCCACCTTTGGCAGAAGTTGTCATTGCTTTAACCAATATTTATAAAGTAAACGGAAATTGGAATTTAGGGATGATTCCAGAATTGACTAAAATGGTTGATTCCTTTTCGAAATTGGTTTCTAATGCCAACCAACCCATTGTTGGGAAAAATGCATTTACCCATAAAGCTGGCCTCCATGTGAAAGCAGTAGTTGAGGAACCAAAATCTTATGAAGCTATTTCACCGGAATCATTAAATCGAGAACGTCATTTTGCGATTGATAAATTCACTGGAAAATCAGCCTTGAAAAACAGGTTGGTCAAAATGGGAGTGAAAATTCAAAATCAACGTTTAAAAGCTATTTTATTAGAAATAAAAATGCATCCTGAAAAGGTAATCTGGGATGATGATTCCTTAATATCTCTCCTTAAATCAATGGGAATAAAATCGTAATTTCGATTTAAAAATTTATAGGAATTTTATGAAAGAATTAGGACCCGATTTTTATAATATAACCGATTTACTCACAGAAGAAGAATTGCTTATTCAAAAAACAGCCTACGATTTTGTACAAACAGAATTCATGCCTGTGATTAATGAGCATTATGAAAATTCAACTTTCCCTATGGATATTGTTCCAAAATTAGGAGAATTGGGATTTATGGGATCTTCATTGCCGGAAGAATCAGGTGGCGCTGGTGTAAGCAACGTGGCTTATGGGTTGATCTTACACGAATTAGAACGGGGTGATTCCGGACTTCGATCTTTCGCAAGTGTGCAAGGCGCTTTGGTCATGTATCCGATTCATGCTTATGGATCTGATGAACAAAAAGCCAAATGGCTTCTTGGCTTAGGTGCTGGAACTCTAATAGGTTGTTTTGGGCTTACTGAACCAAACTTTGGTTCAAACTCTGCTGGAATGGCAACAAGATGTAAACGAGATGGTGATGACTGGATCATTAACGGCAATAAAATGTGGATCACCAATGGATCCTTGGCTGATGTGTCTGTGGTCTGGGCCAGAGACAAAGATGGACTCGTTCGCGGGTTTTTATTGGAAAAGGGAATGGACGGATTCACATCCAGCGACATTCATGGAAAATTAAGTTTAAGAGCGTCCGTTACTTCAGAACTTTCCATGGTAAATGTTCGGGTGCCTGATTCTGCTCGACTCCCAAATATTGAAGGATTAAAAGGTCCATTAGGCTGTTTGACTCAAGCACGATATGGTATCGCTTGGGGAATGGTCGGGTGCGCAGTGGATTGCTACAACACAGCATTGGAGTATTCAAAAGAACGAAAACAATTTTCCAAGCCTATCGGCGGATACCAACTCACTCAAGCCAAGTTGGCGGATATGGTGACTCGAATTACCGAAGCGCAATTATTAGTTTATAGATTGGGGCGACTCAAAGATGAAGGAAAAATGACCTTCCAGCAAGTCTCCATGGCGAAACGGAATAATTGTGTTCTCGCAAGAGACATTGCTCAAATATCTCGTGGAATATTGGGCGCAAACGGTATCACCGAAGATTATCCAATCATGCGCCACATGGCCAATATCGAATCGGTGTACACCTACGAAGGCACCCACGAAATGCATACACTAATTTTAGGTGAGGCAATAACGGGTATGGCTGCGTATGATTCTTGAGCAGAGATTATTAGTGCAAGCCTAACGGTTCCATTTTGAAACGCAGGGATTTTTTAAAAACATCCGTTGTTGGATTCGCAGCTCCCACAATACTTTTATCGGATCAGGAAATCAAAACCAATAATAACAACCCTATCATTCTTTCCACATGGAGTCATGGTCTACCGGCCAACGATGCTGGATGGAAAGTTCTGCAGAATGGGGGTTCTTCCATGGATGCTGCTGAAGCAGGAGCCCGTATTCCCGAAGCGGATCCACCAGTACATCGGTAGGTTTTGGCGGTCTACCCGATGAACAGGGTAACGTTACTTTAGACGCATGCGTCATGGATTCCACCGGCAATTGCGGATCCGTAGCTTTTCTACAGAATATTAAGCATCCTGTGTCTCTGGCCAGGAAGGTAATGGAAGATACCAAGCATGTAATGTTGGTGGGAGAAGGTGCCCGCCAATTTGCTGTATCCCAAAGATTTGAAGAAACGGACTTGCTTACTGATGAATCCCGAAAAGCTTGGAAAAAATGGAAAAAAGAACAAAATGAAATGACACCCCATGATACTCACGATACTATTTCTGTTTTAGCACAGGACTCCAATGGAAATCTGGCGGGTGCCTGTACCACCAGCGGCTGGGCTTATAAAATGCATGGCAGAGTTGGGGACAGTCCAATAATTGGAGCTGGACTTTATGTAGATAATGAAATTGGGTGTGCTGCCGCAACCGGATTAGGTGAGGAAGTAATCAAAACAACAGGGAGCTTTCTCGTGGTGGAACTCATGCGCCAAGGCTATGACCCCACAGCGGCTTGTGAAAAAGCGTTAAATCGTGTTATTAAGAGACATAATGGAAACCCTGATTTTCAAATTGCCTACATTGCTATTCGTAAGGATGGTAAAATTGGTTCCGCTTGTATCAAATGGTCATTTGAATATGCGCTGGCAAGAGATGGCGTCAATAAGCTCCATAAAATTAAGGGGATTGTTTAAATATGTTTGAATCCATCACCAATTATTTCGTCCCCAACACCAAAGAATCGGCCCAAACCTACCGAACAAAAATCGGTGTATTCCAAGGGTGGATTTCCGTTTTAGTAAACAGCATTTTATTTATTCTCAAATTAGTGATTGGACTTATGGTGGGGGCTGTCAGTGTAATCGCCGATGCTGTTCATACATTATCCGATGTTGTTTCATCTGTGATAGTGATTTGGGGTTTCAAGCAAGCTGATAAACCAGCTGATGTAGAACATCCATATGGTCATGGCCGGGCAGAATATATTGCAACGTTGATTATTGCGATTTTACTCTGTGTCGCTGGTATCGAATTCATAGAAGTAGCCACAGACCGTATTCAAAACCCTGAACTAGTAGTCGCTGAATGGTGGATGATTATTATTTTTTCATCAACTATTATTTTGAAAGAGATTACAGCAAGATATGCAGAATTTCTTTCATCTAAAATTGCTTCTGGTACACTTCATGCCGATGCGTGGCACCACCGTACAGATGCCATTTCAAGCATCTTGGTTGTGGCTGCGTTGATTGCAGGTATTTACGGTTATCCGGCAGTCGATGGTTGGGCTGGATTAGGAGTGGCGTTGTTTTTAATCTATACAGGATTTGAAATAGCCAAGGATGCAGTGGATGATTTAATTGGTAAACCACCTAGGACTGAAGATATTGAATCTATTCGACAAATTGTAATGGATGTGGATGGTGTGTTAGGTGCTCATGATATAACAATCCACAGTTATGGCCATGATAAATTCATAAGTGTACACGTGGAAATTGATGCAGAAAAATCTACTGCTGAAGCTCATGATGTTTCAGAAGAAGTAGAACATAAATTGGAAATTGCTCTTGGTGTTGAGCCCACCGTTCACATGGATCCCGTCCAACCAGGAAATCCACTCGTGCAGGAAATCCAATCTTTTCTAAATCAACATTTGAAGAGAGATGAAAACATTACAGATATCCATGATATTCGAGTTGTAGAAACGGAGAACCATCATGTAATCTTATTTGGTATAAATGTTAAAGTGAGAATGTTACAGAAAGAAATTGTAGACTGTTGTCAGTCTTTGGAAGTTGAATTAAAACAAAAGTTCAGTGGTTTTGAAATTAATATTAAGGTGTCACCGTTGCACCGCTATTAATTAATTCAGATCTTTATTAATATAATATAATCCCTTAAGAGTCAGGTCATCATCGAAAGTGATATTTGTTTTAGAAATCCCACCGATAACCTTACCTAATCCACCCGTAATTATTACTGGTATATCACCCCATCCTTTTTCAGCTTTGATTCGTTTAATCATGCCGTCGACTTGGTCAGCTGCTCCAAACAATATTCCACTTTCTAAATTAGTACGTGTATCAATCCCTATTGCAAATTCAGGAATTTCAAAATCTATACGGTGGAGCAATGCAGCTTTCTGGAATAAATGTATAGCGCTTGTTTCAATCCCGGGAGCGATGGCGCCACCAATAAAGTCACCTTTTTCATCAATAACATCATAGGTTGTTGCAGTGCCAAAATCCACAACGATGGAAGGTTTTCCATATAATTTTCCTGCAGCATATACATTGGCAATGCGGTCAGCTCCAACCTCATCCGGAGAAGACACACTCAGTTTAATTCCAAGATCAATTGAACCGTTAACCTCAAATGGGGTGATGTTTAAATAATGGTCGCACATTTTTTTGAAAATAAATGTTTCTTTCGGCACCACGCTGCCGATGACCACGTTTTCGATTGTTTGCAGATTATGACCTGCATCCTCTGCGAGTAATTTTATAGCGACCCAGCATTCATCAATCGTTCGGGTAGCGGCGGTGTTTAAACGCCAGCTTTCTATTATATCTCCATTGCTAAAAAGACCAAGAACAATGTTTGTGTTACCAATATCGATTGCCAGAATCATGGTTGAATTAAATGAATATCTCCACTTGTATATATTTTTTCATTTCCATTTATATTAATAATGGCTGCCCCATAGGAATTAATGCCCATGAATTCACCTGATCGTGTTTCATTTTCTATTTCAAACTTAACTGTCATATTCACATGATTACAATGATCTGTCCATAATTTTATTAAATGGTATAAATCATTGTTTATTTTTAATTCATTATATAATGGTTCTAAATGATTTATTATTTTTGCTAATACCAATTCACGCTGAATAGATGAAGATTTCTCAATAAAAAAAGATGTCGCCTGTAAGCCTGACGGTAATTCATTTTCTTGTTCATTGATATTCAAACCAATGCCGACCACTATCCATTCAAGAGTTTTTCCCAGTACGCGGCTTTCGCAAAGTATTCCCCCCATCTTTTTGTTATCCATTATAATATCATTTGGCCATTTTAATTTCACCTTCAGACCCAATTCTGCAAATGCATCTACTATGGCAACACCCGTTAATAATGGAAACCAACCAGACAGGCGACTGTCTATTTCTGATTTAATTATCATTGAAGCAATTAAACTTTTTCCCGGTACAGATCCCCATTTTCGTCCGGCTCGGCCTTTTCCTGCAGTTTGTTTATCCGTAACAACTAAAGTCCCATCTGCCGCACCTTCAGATATCAGTTCCCACGCGTCATCATTTGTGGATTCAGTCCACGGAAAATGTTCAACATTTTTACCTAGGTAAGCAGTGGTGAGATTAGTTTGAATAAGGTTAGTGAACATAATTACACAAAAAACAATTGCAGTTGGATATACGTAAATATTAATCCCCCTAGGGTTCCTGCAATAACTTGTAAAACTGTGTGTGCTTTCAAAACGACTCTTGCATAACTGACAGCAATTAAAATTAAAAAAGCTGGAATTGGAAATTGGAATCCCGCAACCCATAAGGCAGCGATTGGTCCACCTACACCCATGGCATGTATTGATATTTTCCAGTAACGAGTTATTAAAATGGTAATAATAGTATTTGACATATAACAAAACATTAATCCTTGTACCAAGGGATTGGCATTTATTTTGACCAATATAAGAAATGCAATTCCCGAATAGAGTATACCTAGAGTCAGTGGAAAAATTCGTTGTTCTTTTTTCGAGGCATCCAAGTCTGATATTTTTCCCATTTTTTTCAAAACTAATACTGTGGAAATGGGTATTAGATTGGAGAAAATGAAACAAACGATTAGAACACTGAACGCATTAGCCGCAATGGTTCCCTTACCAAATAATAACAAATAAAATGCTACAAGTGAAATGAGCATAGGGTGGAATACAAAAGATATTATTGAGGAGAAAATACGCGAATTCATGTTTAAAAATATTTTAAAAGTTGGGAATATATTCGCCAAAAACAGAGCGAAGAGAATCAGAAATCTCACCCAATGTACAATCATGTTTAACGCATTCAATGATAACAGGCATAAGATTTTCAGCAGTGTCTGCTGCTGTTTTTAGTCCGTTTAATCTGTTCTGTACATGATCATTATTTCGTTTTGTTTTAAAATCAGTCACATGTTTAATTTGATCTTCAACAGCAGATGAATCAATCGATAAAAGATCAGTTTCTTCCATCTCATCTGAAGTATACTTATTTACACCAACAATTACTTGATCTCCGGAATCAACCTGCGCTTGATACTCATAGGCACTTCGAGCAATTTTACTCTGGACCCATCCTTTTTCAATTGCGACTACAGCGCCACCCATCTTGTCGATATCAGCTATTATAGCCTTTGCCTCTGTTTCCAATTGGTCAGTTAGTCCTTCTACTACATAACTCCCCCCAAAAGGATCGGGATGTTCAGTAATACCTGATTCATTAGCAATTATCTGTTGGGTGCGCAACGCTAGTTTTACTGCATCATCAGATGGCAATGCCAATGCTTCATCCCGTGAATTCGTATGTAACGATTGTGTCCCGCCTAACACAGCTGACATGGCTTGAACGGTTGTACGCACAACATTATTATCAATTTGATGAGCCGCTAGTGTTGAACCACCTGTTTGGGTGTGAAATCGACACATGAGCGCTTTTTCTTCTGTGGCGCCAAATCGGTCTTTCATAATATGAGCCCACATACGTCGAGCTGCACGAAATTTTGCAACTTCTGTTAAAAAATCATTATGAGAATTAAAAAAGAAAGAGAGTCGCTTACCAAAGCGATTCACATCCAATCCTTTATCAATGGCAGCCTGTACGTAAGCAATTCCATCAGCGAGAGTGAAAGCCAGTTCTTGAGCGGCCGTAGAGCCAGCTTCTCTAATGTGATACCCTGAAATAGAAATTGTATTCCAGTTCGGGACATGATTGGAACAAAAATCAAAAATGTCCGTCACAATACGCATTGATGGTTCAGGCGGATAGATGTAAGTACCCCGAGCAATATATTCTTTTAGAATATCATTCTGAATTGTGCCTTTCAAATTTTGGGTTGAGACACCTTGTTTTTCCCCAGTGATAATATACAATGCTAAAAGAATGGCGGCTGTAGCATTGATGGTCATAGATGTAGAAACGGATTCCAGTGGAATATCCTTAAATAATCTAATCATATCTTCAGAAGTTGAAATAGGAACACCCACTTTGCCCACTTCACCTAATGCCATTGCATGATCAGAATCATAGCCAATCTGTGTGGGCAAATCAAAGGCCACTGATAATCCAGTTACTCCTTGATCTAACAGATAGCGATAGCGCTTGTTGGATTTTTCTGCCGTAGTGAAGCCTGCATATTGGCGCATAGTCCAAAGGCGATCTTTGTACATATTGGAATAGATTCCCCGGGTAAATGGAAATTGGCCGGCTTTTTCCTGATTCAAGAGATGCCTCGTTCTTTTTTGACAGATTGATAGGCATCATTCACGGACTTGAATTTTTCTTCAGCAAGATTCTTCAAATCCTCTCCTAAATGAGCGACCTTATCCGGATGGTATTTTGATGCCATTTTCCTATATGCTTTTTTTACTTCACTATCTGTGGCTGACTTTTCAATTTCAAGTACCTCATATGCTGAATGCGTATCTTTAATAACCATGGCCTTTATTGAATTAAAATCATTTTCATTAACATTCAAATAGCGAGCAATAGTGTGAATGACTCTGATTTCGTCAGGATGAACGTGGCCATCGGCTTGGGACAAGCCGAATAAAACATGAATCAGTTCCAATCGACTGGGATGATCCATGGAGCGTTGAATTTGACGGCAGACATCACGTAAAGGGTAATCCTGTTTAATGATATCTTTAAACAAAGTCATATAATTTTGGGTATCTTGAGAACTGAATTGCTGCCGTAAAAATTGTTTAACATAATCTAGTTCGGATTTTAACAATTGATTATCGGCCTTCATTACTGCACCTAAAAGCACCAAAAGTGAAACCATAAAATCACCTGGTTTTGTTCGGGGATAGCTTTGTGTTGCCGAACCGAACGTTCTTTGACCAGAATAGTCGTTAGAAGAAGCGAGATAATATCCAATTATTGCTCCAATAGGCCCAGCAAGAGCCCAACCTAGCCCACCAAAAAGAATTTTTTTACTTACACTCATTATTTCCCCAGATTATTAGAAGGGCGAAACTACACAGATTCTTTTCTGTGAAAAAAGGTATATTCCACTATGGATTTACCATTAAAAACTCGAATGGCATTACGGTGGAACCTTTCCCGGAAAAAATCTAATAGTAACGTTGGATTAGCTTTAAGGAAAGAACGATACTCTTTTTCAAATTTTTTAGTGTTATTACCAAAAAAGCCAGAACATTCACGCATGGCGCGGATTTTTATCCAATCTCTTCAAAATGCCATTGGTCCGGAAGGTCGAATTCAAGTGCGTTATATTGCTATGCGCAGAAATTTGGAATTCATTGATTCATCAATTAACGATCGTTTAATAACATATTCAAATGAGCACATAAACCGTTGGGGATTACCCTATAAGTCTTTTTTGGAAATAGTCTTTTCGTCACAACCAGATGCTGTGATAGACCTGAATCTTGATTTTGATCCTATCTCCGCAACAATTGTTCAGCAATCAAATGCGCCTATGCGAATTGGCTTTTATACTGAAGAAAGTGAACAATATTATAATATTTTGATCGATCGTAAAGGAAGTGATTATATTGAAAAAGGATTTCTAAATATCCAGCAATTATTGGGACTAGTGTGAATATTTACATTTATGAAAATAACCGTGCTTTAAACTTATCCCCAATTTCGTTAACACGACCATCGTTTGATATTCGATGTGGCGCTTTGACCTTTATTGAGCGATTAAGCATTTTACTTCCTGATGAAAATATTCATTTATGTATTCGCCCAGAATTAGAAGATGTAACAAAAGAAACTTTTCCCGGGCATCATGTAAATCCTAATCATATAAAAGAGGGGATCTGGTTACTAGGCAATGTTCTTTGGGGTACCGAAGATATTTCTGCGATTAAAACTCAAAAATCGACACTATTTTTTTCCAATAATACTTTAATTGCAGCCAATCTTTCAAAAGAAGCTGGACAGAAATGGATAGAATCAGGTGGTCCAATTTTAAATGATTTAAAGAATGATTATGCTAGGTGTGATTTAAATACGCCTGTAGTAGAATTTTTATGGGAAGCCGTTGCATTAACTAAACAGCAAATTGAAAAAGATGTTCAGTTTTTTATGGAATTTTCATCACCTGATTCAGATGCGATTTTGATCAACAGGGAAAATATTTTTGTTCACAAATCCGTAATTATATCAAAAGGAGCCGTTATTGATGCCTCCAAAGGTCCGGTTATGATTGCCAATGATACCATTGTAAAACCATTATCATATTTAGAAGGACCATTATATTTGGGTGAGAAGTGCATCATTGAGCCCATGACACAAATAAAGGGCGGTTGTTCAATTGGGCCGGTCTGTAGACTGGGTGGAGAGGTAAATAGTGTTATAATTCAGGGTTGGACGAACAAAGTCCATGATGGTCATTTGGGAGATGCATATTTAGGACAATGGGTAAATTTGGGCGCGGGTACAGTAAACAGTAATCTTAAAAATAATTATAGCGATATAGATGTGATGGTCAATGGCACAAAGATAAATACAGGCTCAAAACATATTGGTTGTTTTATAGGCGATTATGTAAAAACGGCTATCGGAACACGGTTAAATACTGGTACGGTAATTGGAACGGGCAGCAACATTGCTTTTAATGGGTTTCCGCCAAAAACAATTCAGCCATTTTCCTGGTGCGTAGGTGAAAAGATTAGACGTAATAAATGGGAAGCATTTATTGAAACAGCTAAAATAGTGAAAAACAGAAGGGGCTTGGATTTATCTCCAGCGGAAGAAAAGTTACTATTAAATATTTTTGAAGTTTGAGTTTATTAATTTATAAATAATGTTTGACTGCGATTACATTATTATTGGTTCAGGTTTTGGAGGATCAGTATCGTCTTTACGATTATCAGAAAAAGGGTAAAAAGTTTTGGTAATTGAAAAGATAAGTGGTGGAAAAGTAGCGATTTTCCAAAAACAATCTGGAATTTGAAAAAATGGATGTGACTGCCATTATTTAGATTTTTCGGATTTTTCAGACTTACATACTATAGGCATATTGGTATTTTATCAGGTGTAGGAGTGGGAGGCAGCTCACTTGTATATGCCAATACATTACCTATACCTAAACATTCGTTTTATACTTCTAAAAGCTGGTCGCATTTAGCAAATTGGGAAGAAGAATTGAAAGAGTTTTATCCAATAGCGCTTAAGATGCTAGGAGCTGACAGGAATCCTAGGATGGAACCAGGTGATATTGCTTTACAGGAACTGGCAAAAGATTTAAACAAGGAAGATGAATTTAAGGCTACAAATGTTTCTATCTTTTTTGGCAAACCAGGCAAAACAGTACCGGATCCGTATTTTAATGGTAAAGAGCCAGATAGAACAGGGTGTGCCTTCTACGGGGAATGTATGGTGGGGTGTAGGTATAATGCAAAAAATACATTGGATAAAAATTATCTGTATTTGGCTCAACATGAAGGGACCAAGGTACAGGCGAATCACAAGTTGTAGATGTTAAGCCTCTAGTTAAATCTGATGGGTCAGAAGGTTATGAGGTAATGTGGGAGGAATCAACAGCTCTATTTTTTAAAAAATCAGGTAAATATACCAGTAAGGGTATTATTTTTTCCGGAGGTGTATTAGGAACAGTCAAATTATTATTGAAATTTAAAAAATCATCCTTACCAAAATTATCAAATAAAATAGGAAACATGGTCAGAACAAATTCTGAAGCACTTATGCCAGTTACTGCAATGGATAAAAAGACAGACTATTCTAAAGGTGTTGCTATTGGATCTATTTTGCACATTGGTGAACACAGCCACTTGGGACCCGTTCGATATTCCAAAGGCTCTGGAATCTGGCGTTTAATGATGTTATCCAGAGTTGAAGGAAAATCTTTTATTATTCGAATTTATAAGATTTTTGCTGACTTTATTACTCACCCTATAAAAAATCTAAATACTATTTTTGTCGATGATTGGGCAAAACGCACTCAAGTTTTATTATTCATGCAAACGCTGGATAGTACATTAAAATTTAAAGAAAGACTTTTTGGGCTAGGAATGAAAACAAAATTGGAGGCCGGTAAAGCACCAACGCCTTTTATACCGGAAACTCAATCTATAGCTGAAAAATATGCTAAAAAAATAAACGGTAAACCAATGATGCCCAATAACGAAGCATTATTTGGTATTCCAACTACAGCTCATATCCTCAGTGGATCATGTATGGGAGCAAATGTGAATAAAGGAGTAATTGATAAAAACAACCATGTATTTGGATATGAAAACATGCTCGTATGTGATGGCTCTATGATTTCTGCAAATCCCGGGGTGAATCCATCGTTAACAATAACAGCCTTAACAGAACGAGCTATAAGCTTAATTCCACATGCAAATACATTTGAAAATAATTATAATATTTCTTAATAAAGCTATTGATGGTACAGAGTGACTCGATTAACTTAACGCCCGATTTTTGTTGGAAAAACTTATGTTAGAAGGACTTATTTGCCCAGCCTGTGGAACAACCCTTAATGAGAGGGATCTCAAGGAGAAGCTGACGTGCCCCGTCTGTCGTACAGACCTGAAAGTTAGAAAATATCTAGATTTTCTTGAATATTTGATGACCAATGGGATTGTTGAAGATTTAGATTTCTTTAATACGGAAATATATAGTGAGGATATTGAAGATCTCGATCAAACCGAGATAGAAGAAGTCAACCCTGCTGACTTTGAAAAGAAAAAAGATACATTTAGTTTATACGAGAATGAAATGGTTCGTCAAAAAGATGAAGAAGATAATGAGAAACACCCAGAATACAATGAATTTGATGGATTAGATGAAGATTGGGAAGAATTCAATCGCAGGGATTTTGATAATTATTAAATTCTTATTTTAAGGAGGAGTGATGGATAAAAAGAAAGTTCAGCAAATAAATATTGAATTAGACGAAAAAGTCAGTAGTGGTGAATATGCTAATTTTGTTGTTATAACACACTCCCCTGCAGAATTCGTGATGGATTTCACTCGATTACTCCCTGGAGTTCCCAAAGCAAAAATTCATTCCCGAATAATAATGGTTCCACAACATGTCAAAGCGTTTATGTTAGCTTTGCAAGATAACATTAGAAAATTTGAAGAAAAACATGGTGAAGTGAAAACACCAGGGCATGACTCTTTTCAGGAATATGGTGTTAAACCACCTAATGATAATCTTCCTAATTAATTATTAATTGTAGAGGACCCATGTTTGTCCTCTTTTTATTTCCCTCATTTTAACGATTACCCAGAGAGAAATAAACATCCATGCTATTCCAAAACCAAAAATACCTCCAAAAATAATATCTCCGGGATAGTGTACACCAACGTACACACGGCTGAAAGCAACAATCACCGCCAAAGCATACAATACATGTTTCCAATTGGAAAAAAAATACGTTAATACAGTTGCTGCGCAAAACATGTTAGCGGCATGGTTGGAGACAAAACTGTACTTGCCGCCCTTTGAAACCAGGAGGTTGATTGAATCAGTCAGAGCATATGAAGGTCGCAGACGGCCTATCAACGGTTTTATTAATTGAGCTGCGATAGCATCAGTTGTAATAATAGCAAATATAAGAATAGCAGCTGTTATTCTTCCTTTTTTCCCACCTTTGATTAGCAATCCTAAAACAAGCAGAAAAATGGGAATGGCCCAAACATCCTGATTAGTGATGATGGGCATGATAACATTAAATATGGAGTTGGATAATGTACCATTTATAAAATGAAACAAGGCTCTATCAACGCTATCCAGCCAAGAGATCATTATTTATGATTTAATTCTTCCAAATGTTCTAAACCATGCTCATCAAAATAAATACTGGAAAAGCGTTCGGTTAAATTTGATAATCTTTCCGTACTTTTATTTGAAACTGTTTGTTTGCATTTCATGGCGGATACTAGCATTTGCTGAAGGGTTGTTGTCATTTCAATATATTTTTTTCTATCCGAATCACCTTCGTTTTTGAATTTAATCCGTTGTGTCAGAAAATAATCTGAAATGATATCTTGGATTAAAGTGGCGTGCAATTCTTTTGTATTTACCCATCGTACTAATTGGTTATTATTCAACCCACTATTCTCATTAGATAATGAATTAATTTGTACGGATGCTTTAATTATAGTTTGTGTATGTTCCTTAATTTGGTGAATACGCATAGCATCATCATAAATACCACATGGAACTTGGCAATGGCTAAATAGGAGTGATGAAATACAAAAAAGGGTGATTGCGATGTGTTTTATCATAATTTATCCTCGTTTAAGAATAGTGTAAGTTAAAACGCCCCGGCATCTTACGAAACAGGGGCGTTAAAATTGATTTAGATAATATTACAGTTTAGCCTGTAAGCGCAAAATGATCGATCGACCCAATGCTGGACCACCCATGATTTCCACATGGCGATGATCCAGAATATTATTGATTGTCAACATCGCTGCCAGGTGTTCATTTAATTTATAGCTGGTGTGCAGGTCACCAATGAAATAGGAATTAATTTTACCGTAATAAATTCCTGATGACCACGGAAATGAATCTACATACCTAACATTAAGTGTACTGCTAAAGTCAAATTTCCGAGGATTATATTGAATTTTAACCCCGCCTTTATGTTTAGGGGCGTTAATTGGATCCGGTGCACCAGTGATTGGATTATGAAATTGCGTTATACTTAAATAAGAATAATTCAAACCCAATGTGACTTCACGATTCAAAAACCAGGCTAAACTCATATCAAATCCCCACATATCAACTTCACCATAATTAACATAACCAACAACTATGGGAGGGTTCTGTCCACTGGTTGTATCTAATGCGGCTACTCCATCTATAAATTCACGCCAATGATCATACGCTAAATCCAAATCACCTTCATCAATAATATTATTGGGGTCCTCATTTTTAATTCCATCTCCATTCCAATCTGTTGTTAGGACTTCTTTTTTAACAACGATAGGAGTAATAAATGTAATTGAGCTAACGAAAGAATTATAATGGCTGCCGAAAATATCCAATGTACCATATAATTTTGGCGTTAATCTGCCTTTATATCCCAGCTCCAGCGTTTGAACAACTTCCGGATAAATCCCACCTTTATCTTTTACTTCATCTTTAAAATAACCAGCTATTTTTGGATCAGTTGATGGATAGAAAAATAAATGAGTTTCAGGATTAAATACAATTAAAGCTGTGGCATTCCGAGGATCTTTCCAATAAATTTGGTTTGTATCTTCGGTACGTGGGTAAATATATCCACCATACGCTCCTCGGGCATACACTTTAAACGTGACAACACGTGTAACAAAAATATCCAAAAATAATGCCTGATTTGATGGTGTGTTGAAAGCTTGAGCGTACGTCAAGCGCAAATTCTGGTTTTCTCGAGGACGCCAGACCAATCCAATTTTGGGTGAAACCTGTAAACCATCTGTTTTGTCAAAGTTGAAACGCCAATTTAGTGGATTGTAGTCACGATTTGAATTATTGAATACGATCAAATCAGTTAATCGATCATGGGCATCAAAGCGGGTGGCTTGAACTATTTCAAATTTATCGTTCAATTTCCAATTGAGTTGATAATAAATCCCCAATTCATTTACAATATACCTGTTATCTTCAGCGCTTTCATCAATACCCTCATCAATATTTTCGTCAATTTTTCCATCGCCATCATTATCGATCCCATCAGCAATTACATTACCAACACCATTTACGCCAGGCTCAAAAGGATCTGGCTGACCATTACCGTTTGTATCTTCATAATCATCACTGTCTCCATCATTATCAACGCCATCCATAATTGCTCCAAAAACATTATCCGTTGAATCAGTGGACCAAATGTTCAATTGCTCGCCTGGATCATATAATAAATTATCATTAAAGTCTGCAAAACTAATTGGAGAGCCGCCTTCACCGTTTCCATTATTATCTCTTCGGTCAAACATTTCATTATCAGATAAAATACTTCCTCGTGTATCCGGCATTGTCAAAAAATAATCCATCCCCCATACAAGCCTGAAATCGCCATCCAATAATTCAATAAAATGCTGAAACTGTGTACTCCATTTCCCTGAACGATCATAAATAGTTCCGCCCGTAGCCAAATTACGTGTAGGTCTATCTGAAGGGCCTGAAAAACTGGTGTTCAGATAAGATTGAAAAAAGAAATTTTTATAGCGTAATCTGCCATGCCAATATTTATAAACCCAGCCATCGGCTAAATAACGTGCTATACCGGTTATGTTTATATTTCGTGCATACGCATATCCATGTGAAAAACTCATGGTAAAATCATCATTAGGGTCGTAATCAAGACGCATGTCATAACGATAATTTTTTACTAAAAAATCTGGATAATCATCAATACCATCATCATTGGCATCTGATTCAAATCTTGGAAAATTAGAAGGATACGCTAAATTAAAATCATCAGGACCTCCATATATACCATCGGAATTGGTGTCGAATAAAATATTACCTGATTCGTCATATTTATAATCACCAAATCCAAAGCCCGACCATTCACCGGTATTTTCGTCATAAACTCCTGAATTATAACTGCCGAAGCGACTCAACCATCTGGATCCAACTTCATCTTTTTCATCTATGAGACCATCCCCATCATTATCAAATCCATCATACCACACTTCAGTTACATCATCAATACCCGTATCAATACCTTCATCAATTCTGCCATCTCCATTATTATCAAGACCATCGGAATATGCTCTGCCAATGACACTTTCTGTTACACCCCAAAGAATAGTCCCATTGTCCAATCTATACCTATTGTAGTGATCATTTGCAGCTTCATCCACCATTTCCTGAGTGATTTGTGGGCTACCGATTTCACTACCTGCTGTAAACAATTCATCAATATTGTCTCTATAATAAAGACCCGCCCAATTTAAGTTTTCATCAATAAACCCATTGTCATTATCATCAATTCCATTATTAGGAATTTCACCGTCCATCAAATCCAACAGCATTTCTTCAGTGAATTTTGGGTTTCCAAATTCAGCAGTATTTATACCTGATAAGCCCACTTCATCTACTCCGTTATGTACTAATACTTTGCGGCCAATAAAAGCAGGATCGTGGCCTTCATATTCATCATTGTTGAAATGCTCCCAATCATATGCATTGAATGCAACGCCGGATATTTTATAACCAAAATCTTTGAAAGTAGCCGCATGACGAACTGTCAGTTTTTTTATATATCCTCCTTCTTGAGATAGAGTTCCTCCTTGAATATTAACAGTTGTTCCAACGGATTCTCGGGGTTTAAATGTAATTATATTTAAAACTCCACTATGAGCATTTGGACCATAAAGCGCGGAAGAGGGTCCTAGTACTATTTCAAATTGTTTAACGTCTTCAAATGATACAGGAATGACGTTATATGCGATCAAACGCAATGAAGGGATATTGGCCATTCGGCCATCTGTTAGTGTTAATAGTCTGGAACTAAACGATGAATTAAAACCTCGGGCACTCAAGTTGTAACTATCAACGCCTGATTGAGTAAAATCCACACCTTTAACTTGTTTTAAATAATCCCCAAGGTTTGTATTGCTTTCTCTGCGAATTTCTTTTTGCGTAATCACGCTGATCGCAGCCGGTGCATCTTCCACGCGCTCCCGTCTCCGTGAAGCGGTTACCACGTAGGTCTGCATCTGGATGGCTTCTGGAGCCAATGCGATATTGGCAGTAACAATTTCACCTAAAGTAACAGTCAGATCCTGGGTCTTTTCTTCATAGCCAATGTATGAGACCATGATGGTTACTGCTCCCACTGGAACATTTAAAATGTTATAATTACCCCTAACGTCAGTAGCGGCACCCATGGTGGTTCCCACAACAATAACATTTGCTCCAATAAGGGGATCATTATTTTCTTCGTCTAAAATACGACCCGTTATTGAACCGCTTTGGGCAAAGAGTTGGCCAAAAAGAATAACTATGATAAGAGAGATAGACATTTTTTTCATAATAGCCTTGGATTAAAAACAAACAGCCCCACCAATTTGATGGAGCTGTTTGTTTTATTAATTACTCAAACTGAAACTGTATTATTTCAACAGCATCATTTTTTTAGTATCTACTTTATTACCTGCTGCTACTTTGTAAATGTACACACCACTAGGTAGCATGTTGCCATTTTCACTGCGAGCTTCAAACGTAAGCGTATGGCGACCTGCAGGAAGTTCACCAGAATATAGAGTTGCTACTTTTTGACCCAGCATATTCCACACAGTTACTTCTGTAGGAGAATGTTCAACTAGATCAAAGCTGATATTCGTAGTGGGATTGAAGGGATTTGGATAATTCTCATGAACAGCAAATTTAGCCGGGAGAATATTTTCTGTATCTATACCCGAAACTTCAATTCTACTGAAAATAGCGTATACATCCCTTGCTTGAAAATCGGGTACGCAGGAATTCCCTATTTGGAAAACCAAACGACCATTAACTCCATTGTAATCATGATCAGAATCATCAACAGGAACACCAAATGAAGCTAGAACACCTACAGAATAGAAAGCAGTAGCTTGGGCCATATTTTCAAGGGCATTTGGATCACCAGCTGCAACTAAAGCTGCATATGTAGACTGTGCATAAGCACCAACGGCTGCTGCACCAGCAGCTGCAGTTGTGGCATCAACACCAAAGGCAGTAGCTAAACCAACAAATGCGGCCTGTGCAACATAATCAATGGCCATCATTGTTGCAGTCGCTTGATCATAACCAGCTGTCATATACTGGACAATTAAAGCCATTACGTTATCTGGAACACCATCACCATCAGCATCATCACCGGCAGCTGTCATAATTGCGCTTAAAGCAGCCAGATCATTGTAGGTAAAATAATAACCTGTAAACTGGAATGGTTCGTCACCACTCATCATCGCACCATCATCACCCGTCGGATCAAAATAATAACCCCAGTCCGTATCAAAAACGCCGTCAGCGCTTCCATCTCCATCAAGATCCTGGCCACTTCCACCTAGTATGGGATAATCACCAACGTTAAAGCTTGTTCCGAGCGCAGCATTCAAAAAAGCAACAGTTACTGTATCAGAAAAAGCCCGGGTAATACCAAGATGACGATTAAGATAACCAGCAGCGTCAATACCGCTGTCAGATCCCTGACCATCTTCCGCATGCCAACTCAATTCAAGCATATCAAACCCATCCATAGCAGAATTAAAATGGCCTATCAGCCAACCATAATTTTGAACGTCAGGATTTTCCCAGTCTGAAGGTGCTTCATACCAGTCAAAAACGGATGATTGAGAAATACCAAAACCCCACGTAAATGTTCCGGCATCAGAATCGTATGAGTTTGAAGTAGTTGTATACTCAATATTCGCATTATCAGAAACAGGAGCGATAGTGAAAAAGGTAGAGCAGTCTTCTGTATCCGTTGTAGGATATGTTGAAGACCAACCCTCAACACCAGGTATGAGCATTTGACCATCTTCTTGGTTCAACGCAACAGAAAGATCAATTCCGTAGGCTGATAAACCAAAAGATGAAAGTAAAATATCGGGTGTTTCAATTACTGCAATCGTATCACCGGGAGCATACCCAGCCAAAGGAGCAGAAAACATAGAATTTGCAGCATTAGGCCAATGGGCTTCTATTAAGTAATTCGCAACTGAATCATCTGCGCTTTCCGTCATACGAGCTACGTTTGTGTATTTTACGTATACACCAGTCATTTGATAAGAACCGGTAAATGATTGTGCCTGTATCATTACAGACAGCATAAGTGATAGTATTATAGTCGTTAACAATTGTTTTTTCATATTAACTCCTTCTGTTTGTAGTTAGTTAAGAACGAAATTTTACTCCGAAGGGTATTCCTTCGTTCATCCAATCATGTGAAGTATACCACGTTTTTACACCTTTTTTCAAACTATTTTTCATCTAAGTGATATTAATCAATCTTTATAATTACGGCGCTGAATCCATCGCCAAATTGACCAAAGAAAAATAATTGATCCAAAGATAAAAAATATATTTGCAAGAATAATAGTAATACTGCTGTTCACATGATTTTCCCTGAATAAATTTACAATTGAGTTTAAATTCTAACAAGTAATAGGTCTGTTTACCTATCATTAATTAATTTAACCTTGTTAAAATTCTATTTATCTAATTATCCAATAGGAAAACCTTAATGAATATTTGTGTATTGATAAAACAAGTTCCAGGTAGCGAAGCACAATTTAATGTGTCGGGAGATGGATCCTGGATTCAGGAGACTGAACTACCCTATGAAATGAATGAAAGTGATAACTATGCACTGGAAGAAGCTCTACAAATTCGTGAACAGAAAGGAGCAGGAGAGGTTGTTATTGTCAGTCTTGGTCCGGACCGCTGCCAGAAAGTAATTCGGGAAGCATTGGCAAAAGGTGCAGATCGTGCAATTCATATTAATGCAGATGCGCCTTATAATACAGACCCGTATTCTATTGCCTCAGCTTTAGCCAATGCTGTAAAAGACGAACGATTTGATTTAGTCCTTTCGGGCTTACAATCCGATGACCTTGGCTTTGGTCAAACTGGGGTTATTTTAGGTGAAATGTTAGGAATGACCACGGCAACGCTAGTAGTCGGAACAGAAGTACAAGAAGGGAAAATCAAAGTAAAACGAGAGCTTGAAGCAGGGTGGTTCCAATGGCAAACAATGGATTTACCAGCTAGTCTGGCAATTCAATCAGGATTAAACACACCCCGTTATCCTTCGCTAAAAGGCATTATGACTGCCAAAAAGAAAGAAATTAAAAAATTAAACTTTGTTGATATATGTAACGTGGATGAGTTGCAGTCATTCGCTGGTTTATCTGTACAACACGCGGAGAAACAAACGGAAATGATCGAAGGGAATATTGACCAAATAGTAAATCGTTTGGTGGATGTATTCAAAAACGAAATACGAATTAATTAGAGGGCATGATGGATATTTTAGTTGTATTAGAAGATAAAAACGGACGTATTCACAGGATGAGTTTGGAGGCAATTGCTGGCGCGCAACAAATTGGCTCGGAATGTGGTTTGAGCATTGGAATATTAGCCTTTGGTAAAAATGCTTCAGCGCTAGGTGAACAAGCTAAACAATATGATGTAGAAGAAGTTCTAACTCTCGAAAATGAACATTTAAATGATTACACAGCTGATGGTTATGCTGATGCCGTAGCAAATGTGATTACCAGCGAAAACCCCACGTATATATTTTTTGGTCATACGTATCAAATCCGGGATTATGCACCAAGAGTCAGCGCAAAATTAAAGCGCCCTTTTTTGAACGATGTTGTTTCATACAAAAACGAAAGCGGAAAGCCGGTATTTAGTAAACAAGCTTTTAATGCTAAATTGATTGCTGAATTAAATCCCAACAGCGACGGACACATTTTAATCAGTTTTCAATCAGCTTCATTTTCATCGGATAATATTCAAAGTGGATCAGCCAGTCTCCGATCAATATCTATTGAAATAGATGCAAGTGCTATAAAAACAGTTCCGGAAGATCCATTCCAGGAAGCAGCAGGCGGAGTAGATTTATCAAGCGCAGAATTGATTGTTTCCATTGGTAGAGGAATTGGAAAAGAAGAAAATATCCCCCTTGTTCAAGAATTAGCAAATGTCATGGGCGCAGAAATTGCTTCTTCACGTCCTGTTGTGGATTCAGGTTGGCTGCCGGCTCATCACCAAGTGGGCAGTTCAGGACAAACCGTTGCCCCAAAACTGTATTTAGCTCTTGGAATTTCTGGAGCAATCCAGCATGTGGTGGGGATGAAGGGTTCTAAAAATATTATCGTTATTAATAAAGATCCAGATGCACCCTTGTTTGAATTAGCGGATTATGGTGTCGTAGGAGATGTACTGGAAATCATACCTAAATTGACGAAAGCACTCCAATAATTAATGGACAATTTTCAATTTTCAAGTATTGAAAAAATAATTCTAACCTTAAGTACGCTTACGTGTTTGGGGTCATTTAGTTATGAAGTCTGGCGCCGTTTTAAGATTGTGTTAAAAGGGCGGGAATCATTACCCTTTGACCAGTTTGGAAAAAGATGTTGGCGAGTAGTGCGAGAAGTATTATTTCATGAAAAAGTTATGAGTGGTCGTTTTTGGCCTGGCTTAATGCATGGACTGGTATTTTGGGGTTTTCTTGTATTTGGCTTAATAACCATTAACCATTTCGCAACTGGTTTTGGAGTTCCATTATTAAGTTCATCCTTTCATCATGCTTATTCTTATTTTGGTATTCCTTTTGCAATTCTAGTCTTGATAGGTATCATTGCTTTGGCCTATCGCAGATTTATTACGCGGCCAAAGTATTTAGGTAAAACATCTCCAACATCAGGATTGGTTGCCGTATTCATAGCTATACTTATGTTAACATATATATTTGGTGAGTGGGATTTATCGCCTTTAGTTTGGAAAATTAATTGGTGGTTGCACACGAGTGTCATCCTGGGATTTTTGTGGCTTGTTCCCAGATCCAAGCATTTACATCTTGTATTAGCACCTGTAAATATTTTCTTTAAACCTTTTATTCTGCCAGATCATACACCGGTTGAAATTGATCTTGAAGCATCAGAAGAAGAGTTGGATAATATGCTTGCCAGTTTAACCAAAATGACCATGAATCAGGCATTAGATGTTTTTTCCTGCGTGGAATGTGGAAGGTGTACCGAAGTCTGTCCGGCAAATCGCGGCGGCGGAATATTAGATCCCAAAAACCATTTTATGCTGGATCTACGTGATCCTCTTATGGAAACGGGGGATGTGGATGTGTTAGCCCAGCTCAATGTAGAAGCAGGGTGGGAGTGTACCACTTGCCAAGCGTGTACGGATGTTTGTCCTGTAGGAAATAACGTTGAAAAATCGGATGAAATTCGACGATTAGAAGTATTGGTTGAAGGAAAAGTACCCCAAGAATACCAAAAATTATTTAATAATTTGCAAGAATCCGGCAACACGGAAGGAGCCTTCAGCAGTCCATTAGCTGATAGTCTACCACGATATAATTCAGAAATGGAATATGTGTTATGGTTGGGTTGTTTTGCTCGATATGGATTGGATCCGGATTTTGAAAATTCTGTGAGAAGTTTTACAAAAATATTAGATGCAGCAAAGGTGAGTTATGGCGTTTTGGAAAAGGAACATTGCTCAGGCGATCCTGCAAATCGATTGGGTGATAAATTGACTTTTTCCATGCTGCGAGGCCACAATGTAAAAGAGTTAGGTGGCGCTAAAAAAGTTGTAACTCTATGTCCCCATTGTGCAGTGAATTTGGGAAGTGAATATGCAAAATATGGTGAAATAAATTATAAAGTTGAACATCATACTCAAGTAATAGAACGGCTTTTAAACGAAGATAAAATAATAGTTGAAAAAGGAGAAAAAGGGAAGGTGACTTTTCATGATCCTTGCAACTTATCACGGATGATGGATGAGGTAGATGCACCTCGAAAGGCCATTACATCCGTGACGAATGATTTTATGGAGTTGGAAGAATCCGGAAGGAAAACGCTATGTTGCGGAGCCGGTGGCGGTCTTTGGTGGAAAAAAGAAACGAAAGGACGAACACACTTAGTTCGTGCAGAACAAGTAGTGGAATCTGGTGCAGATACTGTAGTAACAGGCTGCAATTTTTGTTATGGAATGATGAAACAGGGATTGGGGGCCTTAACACCTGATGATCGATCAGCAATCAATGTAAAAGATGTCGCCGATATTGTTGCTGAAAATATGATTACTTCTTAAGTAATTATATTTTATTAATTTAAATGTACTAACTCAATCCCGGCTTCTTTGGCATGTTCTAGAACCCTCTCATCGTGGTAGAATTCATCGTAGTAAATAGTTTTGATTCCCGAATTAGCAATAATCTTAAAGCAATTGTAACACGGAGAAGCGGTCACAAATATTTCTGCTGCATCCACACGAGCACCATTTTTGGCTGCTTGGGCAATGGCATTTGCTTCTGCGTGTGTGGTGCGAATACAGTGACCATCCACCACTTCGTGTCCGGCTTTATCGCAGTGGGGTAATCCTTTAATACTACCGTTATAACCGGTAGATAGAATATTTTTATCCCGTACAATAACTGCGCCTACATGTTTACGATCGCATGTTGAACGTGTGGCCACTTCCTTGGAAATATTCATGAAATATGTATTCCAGCTTACACGGTCTGATGACATTAACTCTTATCCTTTACAAATATTTTTACAGCTGACCGCAATTCACCAAAATAAATACGGTCGACAAATTGTGCTAATTGTGCTGTAAGTATTAAATATGCCCACGTTGGTACGGGAACCTCTGAACAGCCCCTGACTAAAACACGATCACCTTTATACTGTGACCAATCAATTTCAGCCACCTGTTTACGGAATGATTTTTCTCTCAACAGTCCACCATCAAGAAAATCATCCATGCTGATCGTCTTCATAAATTACAAATCAATTGTGTTCATTGTTTTACCATTCACCAATCACCACTCTATCACTTACAAATAATCATTATTTCTTAACTTTATCCACAGACATATATACCGGCTTTTTATCACCCATGAAATAATTGAAATTAAGGATAGCATAACCCTCATTGTTTCGCGTGGGACACGTAGAACAACTGATTGAACCATCTTCCCTGTGCCTTAACAGTTCCAATAATTTTTGGTCCGTTTCCTGGGCTCCGGCCACCATATCTTCGTCTGTTTCTACATACCAACGCATGGTGATCAAGTATTTAAAGCGTTTATCTTCTGTTTTCTTTTCAGCCATATTAACCTCTTTTTTAATATTATAAACGATCCTTATTTACTTCCACCCATAAACTTAATGGTTTTCTCTATACTTTCACAAAGGCGAACTACATCTTCCTTTGAATTGTATACATAAAAACTTGCTCGGCCTGTAGCCGATACACCAAGCTTTTTCATTATCGGCTGTGCGCAGTGGTGTCCTGCACGGATGGCTATTCCATCATTGTCAAGAAATTGAGCAAGGTCGTGAGGATGAATATTTTCCACATTAAAACTGATTACAGCTCCACGTTTCTGTGCAGCTCCGTAAATGTTAATTCCCGGAATTTCCTGCATTTTCTCAAGTGCATAATTCAAAAGTTCTTGCTCGTATTCGTGAATTTTTTCTAGCCCAATTTTGTTGATATAATCAATGGCAGCTCCTAGGCCAATAGCTTGAGCAATATTGGGTGTCCCCGCTTCAAATTTCCAGGGGATGCCATTCCATGTTGAATCATTCAAAGATACAGTTCGGATCATTTCTCCGCCACCCAAAAAAGGAGGCATTGCTTCTAATAATTCAGGTTTTCCGTACAGGACTCCAACTCCGGTTGGGCCCAGCATTTTATGTCCGGAAAAAGCCAGAAAATCGCAATCCATATCTTGGACATCCACAGTTTGATGAGGTACACTTTGTGCAGCATCCACTAATACGATTGCTCCGACATCGTAAGCCATTTTTATTATATCCTTGATTGGGTTTACCGTCCCAAATACATTTGATTGATGAATGACTGCTACCAGCTTTGTTTTATGTGTAAACCATTTTTCCGGTTCAGATAAATCTAACGTACCATCCTCATTAAAGGGAATGTGTTTTAATATTGCACCTGTTTCTTGCGCACAAAGCTGCCAAGGGATGAGATTACTGTGGTGTTCCATTTCCGTCAGTAGAATTTCATCACCGGCTTTTAAATTTTTCCTAGCCCAAGTATACGCAACTAAATTAATGGCTTCCGTCGTTCCTTTGGTAAAAATGATGGAATGAGAGTCAGCATTAATAAATTTGGCAACTTTTCCCCGACTACCTTCGTATTCAGCAGTGGCTTGTTCGCCTATAGTATAAATTGAACGGTGGACATTTGCGCTGTATTTGGAATAGTAGCCTGCAACAGCATCAATGACAGATTGTGGTTTTAATGTTGTGGCTGAACTGTCTAAATAAACAAAATTATCAGGCTGTTCGGCAAATATTGGAAAATCTTTCCGAATATTTTTTACGTCAAACATAGTTGCCACCAATACACAAAGATATTATGAAAAAAATTGATTGATTGGATGGTTGACTGATTGGAATACTGTCACTGACACATTTTAGTCTAACGTCTAACCTTTTCCATCTAACATTCTACTACACACCAGTTACCACTCTACAAATTACCAATCAGAGTAATCCTAATTGTAAGCGGGCAGCTTCACTCATCATTCCTTGACTCCATGGAGGATCCCAGACTAAAACTACTTTTACTTCAGACACTCCGGGGATTCCCAATAATTTTTGTTCTACTTCCTGTTGCAGGATTGGGCCCATACCGCAACCTGGAGCTGTAAGTGTCATGGCAACGTCTACTAAAGTTTCATCCCCATCAATAAGTGAAAAATCACAAGAATAAATCAAACCCAAGTCCACAATATTTACGGGTATTTCTGGATCATAACAGGTACGCATAGCATCCCAAATAGCACGTTCATCCACGTTTCGACCATTGTGGGATTCTTTCTGTTTTTCTACTATTTGCTCCTTACCTATAGCATCAGCATCTTCGCCTTCAATGCGGTAAAGATTTCCATTGACTGCAACTGTGTAACTGCCGCCTAAAGATTGTGTAATAATTCCATGTTCGCCTTCAATGATTTTCCCAATCGTTCCGGATGGAATCATGGTTGCTTTACACTCCCTGCTAAATGTTATGACTTCTTCTGAACTTGTACTATTAATCATGATATCTCTGTTGAGGTTAATTCTGTATTTCCATGGAGCGCATTATTCATTGTGTGCCAGCTTAAAACGGCACATTTCACCCTGGCAGGAAACTTATAAACTCCCGCAAGAACCATTAATTTGCCCATGTCACCATTCGTTTCTCCCGTTGTGATCATTTTATGGAATTGTTCAAATAATATTTCTGCTTTATTAACAGTCAAATCCTTGATGAGTGTCGTCATTATAGAAGCGGATGCTTTGGAGATGGCACAACCGGTTCCTTTAAAACTTGCATCAATGATCTTTTCATTTTCAATCTGTAGAAATAGTGTTATCTCATCACCACACAGTGGATTATGACCTTCCGCTTTGGATGTTGCATCAATCATTTCTCTAAAATTTTGGGGATTTTGATTGTGATCTAAAATTAATTGTTGGTATAAATCTCTTAAGTCATCCATTTCCTAAATTTCCCAACCACGTATATACTTTATTATTTAAATATTCTGCTGTGATATCATCATCAATTTTTTCCAAAATTTCGCTTGCAAATCCTTCTACCATAAGCTTTTGAGCAACGGTTGTTTCAATCCCTCTGGAACGTAAATAATACAGTGCTTCTTCACTTAATTGTCCAGTGCTTGAACCATGTGTACAGCGAACGTCATTAGCTAGAATCTCTAATTGCGGATTAGATTGCATACGAGCATTCTTACTCAATAATAAATTTTTATTGGACTGACTTGAATTTGTTCTTTGGCTGTCTTCACGAACAATAACTCTTCCGTTAAAAACACCAGTTGCTTTATCATCTAGGATATATTTGAAAAGTTGATGGCTGTTGCAATGCGGCTGCATATGGTCAATGATAATCCGTGTATCCATATGTTGGTTATATTTCAATAATGAAAGTCCATTGATATTTGCAGTGGCATTTTTACCATGAAAACTAACTCTGATATCACCCCGATTTAATTCAGCCCCTTGATTATAAATCGTTGAATTAAGAACGGCATCTTTATGTAAGTGATAATCTAAATTACTGACATGATAACAGGTGTCTTCCTGAATGCGAGTGTGGTTGAACACACTATTATTCCCCAATTCAGAAATAGTAACACAATTATTCCAATAATTAGTTGTGTTTTTACTATGATAATGCTCAATAAAATTAGCTGAACTGTTTTTTCCCAGTCTAATTAAAAGTCGTGGGTGGTTCATTATTTGATCTTCGAATCCAGAGGTAATAAATTGATAATAAATGGGTGTATCAATTTGCATATCATCAGCTATATCAATGGCAAGTCCGCTATTCATCAACGAAGTATTCAATGCTACAAATGGATTTTCTTCGGCATTTAAGAAATCAGTCAATTCATCATCCATGAAAACATCGAGGAGTGTGCGAATTGTAACTCCGGAAGGAACGTTGGATAAGTTCTCTTGAAAATGACCATTAAGTATGATTATGGAATAATAATCATTTAGTGGTAGAATATTATATTCCAAAGCAAGTTGCAAATCTTCAAGTGTGGGCAGCCTAAAATGAGATTTTTTAAAAGGAGAGAAATCTGTGAATTGCCAGTCTTCCCATTTCTTGGTGGGAAAACCCAATTCAGTAAATCGACTGAAAGCTTTGCTTCGTAAGACTGAAAGCTCTTTAGGCTCAGCAGACCCATTGGCCTGTAATGACTCTAATTCTGATCGATAATGCTGCATTAGTTTTCCAGCCAGGAATATCCTTTTGCTTCCAGTTCATAAACCAATTCAATATCGCCGGTTTTGACGATCTGCCCATCCATCATGACATGGACCATATCCGGTTTCATGTAGTCCAACAACCGTTGATAGTGGGTGATGGCTAAAATGGCGCGTTCACCATTTCGATATTCATTTATACCATTGGCAATGACTTTCATTGCATCGATATCCAGTCCGGAATCGGTCTCGTCTAAAATGGCAAATATTGGCTCAAGAGTTAATAACTGTAGAATTTCATTCCGTTTTTTCTCACCGCCGGAAAAGCCATCATTCACTGCTCGACTTAAATAACTTTCATCCATCCCCACCTGCTTGATCTTCGCTTTGATGAGGGTAAGAAAATCCATGGCATCTAATTCGCTTTGACCGTTTGCTTTCAATTTTGCATTCAGCGCAGCCTTTAAGAAATACATATTGTTGACTCCAGGAATTACCACAGGATATTGAAAGGACATGAAGATCCCATCCAAAGCACGTTCTTCCGGAGTTTTATCCAAAATGCTTTCGCCGTTAAAGAGAATATCACCTTCAATTTCATAACCGTCCTTACCGGTAATGACATGGGCCAGGGTGCTTTTGCCCGAGCCGTTGCGTCCCATGAGGGCATGGAGTTCACCTGCCTTTATTGTGAGATCAACTCCTTTAATAATTTCCTTATCTTTAATGCGGACGTATAAATTTTTTATTTCTAACATGATTTCCTGATTCAATAAATAGTTGCTTAACCAACGCTGCCTTCCAGACTCACCTCCATGAGTTTCTGGGCTTCCACGGCAAATTCCATTGGTAGTTCTTTAAAGACTTCTTTGCAGAAGCCGTTTACGATGAGGGATATGGCATTTTCTGTAGAAATGCCCCGCTGATTGCAGTAATAAATCTGGTCTTCACCAATGGAAGATGTGGATGCTTCGTGTTCCATTTGAGCGCTGGAGTTGCGGACATCAATATATGGAAAAGTATAAGCTTTACATTTATCACCAATGAGCATGGAGTCACATTGTGAATAATTTCGTGCATTATCGGCATTTTTCATGATCTTTACCCCACCTCGATATGTTTGCCGGCCTTTACCGGCTGAAATTCCTTTAGATATAATGGTGCTTTTGGTGTTCTTGCCGATGTGCACCATTTTTGTACCTGTATCAGCCTGTTGAAAATTATTGGTCAGTGCAACAGAGTAAAATTCACCTACAGAATTATCACCTTTTAATATGCACGATGGATATTTCCAGGTAATAGCTGAACCGGTTTCCACTTGAGTCCATGATATTTTTGCATTTTCTTCTAAACAGATTCCGCGCTTGGTCACAAAATTGAAAATGCCACCTTTACCTGTTTTTGGGTCACCGGGATACCAATTTTGAACGGTGGAATATTTGATGGTTGCATCTTTGTGAGCGATCAGCTCAACGACTGCAGCATGAAGTTGATTTTCATCCCGCATAGGTGCAGTGCATCCTTCCAAATAACTAACATAGCTCCCGGCGTCAGCAATAATTAGCGTTCGTTCAAACTGACCTGTATTGGCAGCATTGATTCGGAAATACGTGGAGAGTTCCATGGGGCAGCGAACACCTTTTGGGATGTATACAAAACTACCATCTGTGAAAACTGCAGAATTTAAAGCTGCAAAAAAGTTATCTGTATGAGGGACTACAGATCCTAAATATTTTTCAATTAATTCTGGGTGATTTTGTACTGCTTCAGAAAATGGGCAGAAAATAACACCGTATTTTTTAAGTTCATCTTTAAAAGTTGTAGCTACCGATACTGAATCAAAGACTGCGTCCACCGCCACGCCAGACAGCATTTTTTGCTCTTCCAGGGGAATCCCCAGTTTTTTGTAAGTTTCCAAAATTTCAGGGTCTACTTCATCCAAACTTTTCAATTCTTTTTTCTTTGGGGCAGAATAATAACTGATAGCTTGGTAATCAATTTCATTATAATCTACTTTTGCCCATGTTGGTTCTCTCATTTTGAGCCATTGACGATAGGACTTTAAGCGCCATTTCAGCATGAATTCTGGTTCTTTTTTTATAGCAGAGATGGTACGAATCACATCTTCATTTAAACCAGGAGGGAGGGTGTCCTGCTCAATATCAGTAACAAACCCGTACTTATAATCTTGCTCTATGGCTTTTTCAATTACATCAGACATGATTTAATAAATATAGTTATACTGAAAAACTGGTGCCACAGCCGCACGTTCTATTGGCGTTTGGATTATGGATCTTAAATCCGCCATTTAGCATATCGTTGGAGAAATCAATCTCTAAACCACTTAAGTAGAGCCAACTCTTTAGATCGCATAAAATTTTAAGTCCGCCACTTTCAATCACCTTATCCATCGTACCTTGTTTTTCTTCGAATGTCATTTTGTAATTCATTCCGGAACATCCGCCACCTTCAACTCCCATGCGCAATGCCCAGCCTTCTTTGTCTTCATTTTTCATTGCATTTTTTACTCTGTCAATAGCATTTTGGGTTATTGTTATTGTAGCGTTTGCGAAATCTTCAACTAATTGGTCTTGTGTTTTTTCAGTCATTTTAATCCCACTCTGTAGATATATTTTCTGATTGAGTTTTACTTGGAGAGAAGCCAAGCTTTTCTTTGGCTTCATCCGACATCATTTCTGGATTCCATGGAGGGTCGAATGTTACTTCAACTGTCGTTTCTTCAATACTGTTTAAACTAGTCACTTTTGTTTTAATATCTTCTGCCATCATTTGTGCCATACCGCAACCGGGCGTAGTAAGAGACATAGTAATCACTACATTCTGTTCATCAATTTTAATATCATAAATAAGTCCCAGATTCCAAAGATCTACCGGTATCTCTGGGTCGAAACACTGTTTTAAAACATCAATAATATGTTCTTTATTAATTGCCATCATTGCCTCACTGGGTAATCTCACCGACGGACATATTCTCAAACATGGAGCGCATGCTTTCGTTGATGCGTTGAATCGGTGTGCGAATATTGCACATAGGGACAAGCGTGCAATCTGAATCAAAATAGCAGTCCATTATTCCCAAGGGACCTTCCATTTTTTCAAAGAAGTCCTTCATATTGATATCTTCCAGACATTTCTTTATGCGATAACCTCCATGAGGCCCCTGAACAGCTTCTACAATTTTTTCCCGAGCCAAGTGCTGTAAGGTTTTCGCCAAGAGCTCAACAGGCATGCCATATTGTTCTGCAATTTCCTTGGCATTGGTCAATTCGTCTTTTTCCTTTTCTTGCATATGACGCAGGGCAATCAAGGCGTATTCAACTTTTCTTGTAATTTTAAGCATATCTAACCCGACTATTTTTGTCGGGTAAATTTACCAGGGTATTAAAATGCAAGACAAGGACTATTTACGACAAAATTTGTCGGGGTTAATTAACTGAAATCAGATATGCTGTTTTATCAGTTATCATGCCGATCTGAACTGGCTTATAAAAATAATCAGGATCCATATTATTTATATAATCAGGAACAGATTTTTCGGGTATTGCAATTAACAATCCTCCAGATGTTTGTGCATCTGCTGTCAGTAATTGCTCTACGTCTGAAAGGCTTTCATCAAAGTTCACATCTTCCTTTACGAAATCCAGGTTGCGTTTTGTACCGCCAGGAACAACTCCAGCTTCAGCCAGTTCACGAACGCCCTTCAGAAAGTCCAAATTCTTGAAATTAATCTCTGCAGACACATCGCTGGCCAGGCACATTTCCCGCAAGTGACCCAACAACCCAAAGCCAGTCACATCGGTGACAGCATGAATATCCAATCCGTTCATAGCATCAGCGGCAGCTTTATTTAATGCAGACATGGATTCCACAACTGCATTGATTTGTTTTTCTGAAGCTTTTTCTTTTTTGATTGCTGTGGATATGATTCCTGTGCCAAGCGGTTTGGTTAAAATAAGGACATCTCCCGGAAGGGCGCCATTGTTGCGCACCAATTTGTTTTTTTCAACTTCACCGGTAACGACCAAACCATATTTAGGTTCTTTATCATCAATCGAGTGTCCCCCGACTATAGTAATCCCCGCTTCGGCTGCTTTATCGGCACCTCCCTGCAGAATTTCAGATAATATTGACTTGGGCAATTCGTTGATTGGAAAGCCAACGATGTTCAATGCAAACAATGGAGTTCCACCCATAGCATAGATATCTGATAGAGAGTTAGCAGCAGCGATCTGCCCAAATTGATATGGATCATCCACAATCGGAGTAAAAAAATCTACTGTTTGGAGGATATATTTTTCGCCTCCCAAGTGCACCACGGCGGCATCGTCGGCACCATCAAAGCCAACGATGACACGATCGTCTTGCATTAAGTTGAGTTGACCCAGAACCTGGGACAGGTCTTTTGGACCAATTTTACACGCTCAACCGCTGCCGTGAGAAAGGGTAGTCAGTCTAATCTGTTCTTTGGTTTTCATTATAATTTTTCTGTTAATTTTCGAACATCTTCAATTGTATTAACATCAATATCGGATAAATATTCTAGATGAATAGTTTTGAATACAGAATGGATATGAATTTGAGATTGGTATTGATGTAATACCATAGGAATATGGGCTGTTTTCAATGTTAAAACTTGAAATGGAAAATCCAAATCAGTCGCTTTCAAAGCTGAAAGAGTCGCCTGGCTTTCGATAAGGTTATTTCGACATTCTTGAATATCTTTTAATAATAGTTTTTCCCGGAAAGTCCATGGAGCTGTGTCCGCTGCGGCATTTTTTATATAATCGTATCCTTGTTGAAAATGATCTAAAAAATATTGTCCAAAAATTCCTTTGCTCAACGAATCGGTTAAATATTGATTTAATGTTTCTTGTTGTTCAAGTAAATATGTTTTCCAGAATGGGAAATGACTCCGGAAAAGGAAATAACCAAATGATGTATTGAATGAATTACCGCGATTAAAAAATGTTTTCACTCCATATGTCAGTTTTTTCAATGCTTTTTGTGTATCTCGGGGAAAAATATGAACTGTAATGGGAGCAGGAGGAACATTGTTATATAAAAAATCTACTGGGATGTTTAACTCATTCAAGTTCAAGGAATAAATTTTATCAATACCATGAATATTGATTTGAATAAATGCTCCCAAATCACTCATTTTTATTAGATTGCCTAATGCTTTATCGAATTCTGGAATGGTTGCAATCGAAGGCGCAGAAAGACCCCCCGATATTTCAGGGAATATGGAAAGTTGGCTCGGATTATGTTTCGGACTCATTTAAACGCTATCAAGTTTACACTTTTAGAGAGTAAGGTGCAAATTTCATCATGAATACATTCAAGTACTATTACAATTGATTTACGTATAAACAGCATGGTAAATTTGCAACTGGACAAGACAGAAATTGATTGAAAACATTACTTTTGAATGACTAAAGAGTCTCACTAATTACTGGAGTTTTTGTATTTAAACCCTAGATTACACCCCCTATATATTTTATGGAAAAAACGTTTAAAAATATAGAAAATGTTGTCATCCGCTTCGCAGGTGATTCCGGCGATGGTATGCAGCTCGCCGGCGGACGATTCTCAGATACCACTGCCATTGTCGGAAATGATTTAAGCACGCTTCCAGATTACCCTGCAGAAATTCGTGCTCCCGCAGGTTCATTGGCTGGTGTTAGTGCATTCCAAATTCACTTTAGTTCCAAAAATATCCATACGCCTGGCGATAAAGTTGACGTTCTGGTTGCCATGAATCCTGCTGCTCTAAAAGTGCATCGTGCAGAATTAGAGCCTGGCGGGATGCTAATTTGTAATACAGCATCATTTACAAAAAAAAATCTAACATATGCTGGTTTCGATTCCAATCCACTGGAAGATGGATCATTGGAAGATTATTTCCGAGTCTATGCCATTGATATGAGCAAGATTGTTGCAGAAGTCTGTGCTGATATGAGCTTAACTCCGAAGACAGTAAATCGAACCAAAAACCTATTTGCATTGGGTCTGTTGTATTGGATTTATGACCGTCCTATGGAGACCACAAAAAACTGGTTGGAGATGAAATTTGCCAAACGGCCGGAACTGATCGAAGCCAATGTGAGAGCCATGGAAGCCGGTTATAACTATGGCGAAACAACAGAAATTTTTACCACCCGTTATAAAGTTGATAAAGCGGACCTACCTGCCGGAACTTATCGCAATATTGTAGGGAATTATGCCCTAACATTAGGTCTGGTGGCCGCTGCTGAAAAATCAAAACTGCCCTTATTCTACGGCAGCTATCCCATCACACCAGCCAGTGATATACTCCATCATCTTGCAGCATTAAAACACCACAATGTGAAAACGTTTCAGGCAGAAGATGAAATTGCAGGAATGACATCCATTATTGGTGCTGCGTTTACCGGCAACCTTGCAGTGACGGCTTCGTCCGGGCCCGGGATTGCATTAAAAGGAGAAGCTCTTGGATTAGCTATCATAGCGGAACTGCCCATGGTGATCGTGAATGTTCAACGTGGCGGACCCAGTACAGGATTGCCGACCAAAACAGAACAAGCCGATTTATTACAAGCGTTGTATGGACGTAATGGTGAAGCACCTCTGCCTGTAATCGCTGCGGCCACACCTGGCGATTGCTTTTATGCTGCTTATGAAGCATGCCGTATTGCTTTGAAATACATGACACCTGTCATGCTGCTAACGGATGGATATTTGGCCAATGGATCAGAACCTTGGGCAATTCCCAATTTAGACGATTTGGAACCCATTGATGTTTCGTTTGCAGATACGTCCAGCATAGTCGATGGCCAGTTCATGCCTTACCTTCGAAATAAAGAAACGCTGGCACGTCCTTGGGCGATCCCGGGAACTGCTGGGCTGGAACACCGCATTGGCGGCTTGGAAAAAGAGGACGTAACCGGTAATGTGAACTATGATCCGGAAAATCACCACCATATGACGCTCACGCGACAGCAAAAAGTCAATAATGTCGTAAACGACATTCCACCCACTGAAATTTATGGTAAGTCCAGCGGTGAATTATTGATATTGAGCTGGGGCGGAACCATGGGTGCCTGTCGTTCAGCCGCTGAAGATTTACAAGATGACGGCAAATCTGTAAGCCATGTACATCTGCGCTGGTTGAATCCTTTACCAAAAGATCTAGGTGAGATTTTAATTCGTTTTAAAAACGTGTTAATCCCAGAAATCAATATGGGTCAATTAATCAAATTAATTAGAGCTGAATATTTGGTGGATGCTCACGGATTGAACATTGTACGGGGAAAACCAATTGGTAAAGGCGTAATTATTGAAAAAATTAATGAAAGGTTGGGAAGCTGATTATGGCTAAATCAAAGACAGTGCAAAAAAATAAATATACAAAGATGGATTTTACATCGGATCAAGCAGTTCGCTGGTGTCCTGGTTGTGGTGATTATGCTATTTTAGCTCAGACTCAAAAATTATTTCCAGATTTGGGAATGGATAAGGAAAATGTGGTTTTCATTTCCGGAATTGGTTGTTCCAGTCGTTTCCCATATTATATGAATACTTATGGTTTCCATACGATTCATGGTCGTGCCCCTGCTATTGCATCAGGCGTAAAAATTGCCAATCCGGAATTATCTGTTTGGGTGGTAACGGGTGACGGTGATGGACTTTCAATTGGTGGAAACCACACCATTCATCTGTTAAGGCGTAATTTAGATATTAATGTACTTTTATTTAATAATCGTATTTATGGACTAACCAAAGGTCAGTATTCACCGACATCTGAAATCGGAAAGGTAACAAAATCTTCTCCTTTAGGTTCATTGGATAGACCTTTTAACCCCCTCACATTAGCATTAGGCGCAGATGCCACATTTGTAGCTCGAGCGATCGATCGTGAAACGAAACATTTACAAGTGATGATTGAACGATCATATAAACATAAGGGTACTTCATTCTTGGAGATTTATCAAAACTGTAATATTTTTAATGATGGCGCATTTGCTCCAATGACTAATAAAGAAAGTAAAGCAGATAAAGTTCTTTGGCTGGAGAATGGTCAGCCCATGTTATTTGGAGCTGAAAAAAACAAAGGTATTCATATGGATGGGAATACTCCAACAATTGTTGAATTAAACGGAAAATTTTCTACAGATGATATAATGGTTCATAATGAATCAGATTACGTTGTTGCATCTATGTTAGCCAACTTTACATATCAACCTGAATTTCCGGATCCCATTGGTGTTTTATACAACATTGATGCGCCTGTTTATGATGATATGGTTTCAAAACAAATAGCCAAAGCTATTGATGTGCGCGGTACCGGAAGTATTCAGGACTTATTGAATTCCGGTGATACGTGGGAGGTAAAATAAAGTAATGTCAACTCGGACCGAACGCGATAGTCTCGGGCCGGTAAACGTTCCTGCCGATCGTTATTGGGGCGCACAAACACAGCGCTCTCTCCAAAATTTCAAAATTGGGAATGAACATTTCCCTCGTGAATTCATTCGCGCATACGGAATCTTAAAAAAAGCCGCTGCTACTGTGAATGAATCTTTTGGCAGTCTTGATTCAAAGACCGCAGAAACTATACGATCCGCTGCCGACGAAGTGATTGAAGGGAAATTGGATGACCATTTTCCTCTGGTTGTTTGGCAAACCGGTTCCGGTACGCAAACCAATATGAATGTAAATGAGGTGATTGCAAATCGTGCCATTGAAATGCTAGGTGGTGAATTGGGCAGCAAAAATCCGGTTCATCCCAATGATCATGTGAATATGTCCCAGTCCACCAATGATACATTCCCATCCGCAATCAATATAGCTTCAGTTGAATCCGTTTGTCAGCAATTGCTCCCGGCGCTGGAAAAACTACAGAGCGCATTGGCATCAAAAACTGACGAATTCAAAGATATTATAAAATTGGGGAGGACCCATTTGCAGGACGCCACACCGTTGAGTTTAGGTCAAGAATTTTCCGGTTATGCGTCCATGGTAGAACATGGAATTACACGTGTGAATAATGCACTAGCCCATTGTTATGAATTGGCTATGGGCGGAACTGCAGTAGGAACAGGTATTAATTCAGTTGCAGGCTTCGGTGAAGCTGCCGCAAATGAAATTGCAGCCTTGACAGATTTACCTTTTGTTACTGCGCCTAATAAATTTGAAGCATTAGGCGGTCAAGACAGCATTGTAGAATTATCATCTGCATTAAAAACAGTGTCCGTTTCATTGAATAAAATTGCCAATGATATTCGTTGGCTGGGGAGTGGCCCCCGTTCAGGAATTGGAGAAATTAGTCTCCCCACAAATGAACCGGGAAGTTCAATCATGCCGGGTAAAGTGAATCCCACACAAGCGGAAGCAATGACCATGGTGTGTACACAAATAATCGGTAATGATGTTACAATTACAATGGCTGGCGCTTCCGGAAATTTTGAATTGAATGTTTATCGTCCTGTGATAGCATTTAATATAATTCAATCAATCCGACTATTGGCTGAAGTGTCCGTTTCTTTTGCAGATAATTGTGTGGATGGGATTGAAGCCAATGAAGATCGAATCCACAGCAATCTTCATAATTCACTTATGCTAGTCACAGCACTGAATCCTCATATTGGTTACGACAAAGCAGCGGAAGTGGCTAAAAAAGCTCATAAAGAAAATACTACCTTGAAGGAGGCCATCATCGATCTCGGTTACATGAGTGGCGATGACTTTGAAAAACTGGTTCAGCCTCGTGATATGATCCATCCCTTGGGAAAAAGCTGATTCCGCTGGAACAGTTTTTTCATTTCTCCGTATAATTCACCAATTTCAAATTCTTAAACAAGCAGTAAATTCAACCCAATGAAATCCTGGTTTCACATAATAAAACGAACCATCTATACTGCCTTGGCGGGAATAGTCATTATTTTTGCCTATGTCTTTTACTTGTCGATTGATCTCCCTTCCATCGAACAATTAGAGAATTATGATCCGGACTTGGTGACGCGAATTTATTCTGCGGATGGTGTATTACTGAATGAACTGTATTTTGAAAAGCGAGTCTTTGTTGAATTAGAGCAGATTCCCCAACATATGCGCGATGCTGTTGTAGCCAAGGAAGATCGGCGCTTTTACGACCATTGGGGAATTTCACTTCGGGATGTATTACGAGCGGTCGTAATTAATACGGTTACCATGAGTTATAGTTCAGGGTTTAGTTCCTTAACGCAGCAACTGGCCAGAAATCTTTATGATACCATTGGTTTCAAGAAAACAATCACGCGGAAGATCAAGGAAGTCATCACCGCCATACAAATTGAGCGGACGTATACGAAGGATGAAATCCTGGAAATGTACTTAAACAGTATTCATTTTGGTCATGGGACCTATGGTGTCCAAGCAGCGGCAAAACGATTTTATGGAAAACATGCACATGAATTGGCGTTAGATGAAAGTGCATTATTAGTGGGGCTGCTCCCGGCACCGGCCCGATATTCTCCGGTCCGGTTTCCGGAACGGGCGCTGATCAAACGTAATGTAGTTCTACGTGTAATGCGTGATCAGGAATACATTTCCCAAGGAGAATATGCAGAAGCCCGCGCCCGGTTGCTGGATAGTATCCAGCAAGAGCAGACCAGAGGAACTGCACCTTATTTTACAGAATATGTCCGCAGATTTCTCGAAAGGGAAGATGATGAATTGGGCATCAATATTTATCGAGATGGGCTAAAAATATATACGACTCTGGATTCACGATTACAAAACATTGCTGAAGATGCAGTACTTAAGTCCGTTATAGCGATTCAGCAAAAATTGAATAAACGTATATTTAATGATGAGGAAGAATTTTCCAAATTGGCTTACCTGAGCATCTATCCGGAAGATACAGTAAAACTCATGATGGCCGGAGAAATGGAATTGTATGAAGATCTGCGTGACAAACTGTTGGTTCAAAGTTCATTTGTTGCATTGGATATTCGCACCGGAGCGATTTTAGCTATGTTGGGTGGCCGGCCAGATTATCCGGATCAATTCAACCGTGCTACGCAGTCATTACGCCAACCAGGATCAATTTTTAAACCTTTTGTTTATACGACAGCTATTGATAACGGCGTGCCGGTGACTAAACAATTGTTGAATCAGCCGGTTGTTCTGAATGTGCGAAATGCCAAAGGTGAATGGGTGAAGTGGATGCCGCAAAATTATGATGGCAGCACAGGTGGACTGACTACCATTCGCGAAGGGCTGCGCCGGTCAATGAATTTGATTTCTGTGCGCATGGTGCAGGAAGTCGTACCGCCAGAAGCTGTAAAGCAAATGGCCCAGCGAATGGGTGTGTCGACAGATATTCGTGCAGTGGACGCTATCGCTTTGGGAACATCAGAAGTACACTTGATTGAAATGGTTGCTGCTTACGGAACGTTTGCCAATAAAGGCGTGTATTGTAAACCATTCGGTATTACCAAAATTGAAGATCGTTATGGAAATGTATTGAAAGAATATTTCCCTCAAAAAGAAGAAGTGTTAAGCGCTGAAACATCCTTTATTATGACAAGTTTGCTACAGACTGTTTTAGATAGGGGCACTGGCGGAAGCGCCCGTTGGAAATATCATTTTTACCATCCTGCTGCCGGGAAAACAGGAACGACACAGGGTTGGACGGATGCATGGTTTGTGGGCTATTCGCCATTCATTGCCGCCGGAGCCTGGTTCGGAGTGGATGATCCACAAGTAAGTCTTGGGAAGGGCTTAGATGGAAGTAAAGCTGCATTACCGGCTTGGGCTCGGTTTATGCGTGACAGCCATGATACGTTATCCTATTCCAGAAAAGAATTTGATCAACCGGAGCGTATCGAAAATGTGAAAATTTGTCAAGTGACAAAAAACCTTCCGGTAAACCTTTGTCCTTGGGAAACAGAGGTGTTTATCAAAGGGACTGAACCGACCAAACGTTGTTCGGTTCACTAGAGCTAATTATATATTAACGTAACGTCTACCTTTTCAGTACCGATACTGACTGAATCGGTTATTTTTTCTATTCCCATTTTCAGTTTATCTCCATCATCACAAAAGCATGTAAATAAAACATCGCCATTTTTTATGTCTTCTCCAATTTTATAATGACATTCCAAGCCGGCTGTTGCATCTAAAATGTCATCTTTATTTTTTCGTCCGCAGCCCATATCTACAAGTCCCCAGCCAATTTGAGTTGTATCCATCGATTGGATTATACCGCTCTTATCAGCGATGATTTCGTGTGTAAAAGCAGGTGTATTTGTAAACGCATTCAAATCACCACCTTGAATAGAAATCATTTCATCAAATTTATCAAAGGCTGAACCGTTTTTAATTAGTGCAGTCAATATTGAATTTGATTCTGTTTCGTCTTTTGTTTTTCCCGATTGAATCATCAGTTTTGAAGATAATTTCAGACAAACAGCCATTGTATCTTCCGGACCTTTACCCTTTAAACAATCAATTGCTTCCAGTACTTCACACGCCATCCCGGAAAAATTACCTAAGGGCTGATCCATATTTGTATAAACCAAATCTGTTTTAACTCCAAAGTGTTCACCTACTTTCTTTAGCATATCTGCAAGCACTTTAGCTTTTTCCACAGTAGGTAAAAAAGCGCCGCTGCCCACTTTAATATCCAATACCAATCCTTGGATTCCTTCAGCAATTTTTTTACTCATTATTGAGCTCACGATTAAAGGGACAGACGCAACGGTACCGGTTACATCACGTAGAGCATATATTTTACCATCTGCAGGACAGATTTCTGATGTTTGAGCCATGATTCCGGCGCCATTATTTTTCACTAATGTTTGAAAATCTGCAATGGATATATCTGCACGAAATCCGGGGATAGTTTCCAGTTTGTCCAACGTTCCGCCCGTATGACCCAGACTGCGTCCTGCTATCATAGGAAGATATAACCCTGCGCTGGCCAGCAATGGCGCAATAATCAATGATGTTTTATCACCCACTCCGCCAATACTATGTTTATCACAAACATACTCATCAATATGTTCAAAATTCATTTGTTTGCCGGAATGGATCATGATGTCAACCATCGTAAATATTTCATCATCCGTCATACCATGATCAAAAATTGCCCGTAGCAATCCAGTCATTTTTTCATCATTGATTGTTCCCTCTACATAACCACTGATGAAGCTGTGAAGGTCAGATGTTCGAATAGATTTTCCGCTGTTTTTATCAGCGATTATATCATTCGGATTCATTTTCGCTCGCAGATTTTGTCCAAGGCAATTTAAAATTGATGGGTGCCCGTTCACGTACAGAGTACAGAGTCAGATAACCACCTAAAATAGCCAGTAAAACATTCGGCGTCCACATACCAACTATCGGTGAAACAATATTGCGGTCAGCCATTTCCTCACCGCCAATCAGGAAAATATAATAAATAAGGAAAAACCCAAAACCGAGTGTGATGGCTGCTGTAAACCCTCCTTTTTGAGAAAGTGTTCCTAATGGTGCGCCCACTAGGACAAATAATATGCACGCCACCGGTAAGGAAAATTTCTTATGAATTTCAACAGCATACTTATTCCAACTTCTGATATATGATTCCAAGAGTCTGAATTCATTTTTGGCTTGCCGTTCCAGACTGCGAATTCGCCGTTCCTTCAACTTAAGTTGTGCAGATGTTAATGATGTATCCTGTTTTACATTTTCTTTATACATGTTTAGCATCTTTTGAGTATCAGCGAAATTTTCGGGGAATATGTCCGATCCGGTCACTTTCATGATTGTTCTATGCAGGCGTTCCTCTACACGCATTATTCGTTTGGCATATTTTATCTTTTTTTCCTGCATAAGATCCAAAGTCATTTCCCGATCAGAGCGATTCGCCGTATCACGGCGGTTCAGCATCAAGTCATCTGCAGGAATGGTAATAATGTGTTTTTCGAAATTGATGCGTCGGTAATTGCTAAAATTATTGAGATCCAATTCATGAATCTCACCATCATAAAGTGTAAGTATAATCGCATCGTCTAATGTAGAAAGTTCGCCTGTTTTGGAATAGATGCTGGTTTGGACTTCTTTACTATCTTTGCTAAATATTCGCACATCTTCCATAAGATTACCTTTTTTTCCTCGGATAATCATAGAATAGTTAGGAATATTATCGATAAAATGGCCTGGTTCAATATCCAGCCCCGGGCGCATTTTGCGGATATCGCCCGCAAGCAAGCGGGCGTGAAAATTCATTTCAGGTAATATTTTTGTATTAAAAAATATAAGCAGTAAACATATAGCAGTGCCAAATAGCAATGCCGGTCGAAGAATGGTGAGGAAACTAATTCCCGATGCTCGAAGTGCATTGATCTCATTATCTTCAGAGAGCCGACCAAAAGCCATGAGCGTAGCGATCAAAACAGCCATGGGAACAGCCAGAGCTACGATCCACGCCAAATTGAGAAAAAGGTATTCCAAAATGGTAAATAAATCCAACCCTTTACCCAGAAATCTGTCTACAGCTCTTAAGAAAAAATTGATAAACAGAATAAATACAATAATGCCCAGAGCAAAAATAAAGGGCATTACAAGTTCTCTGGCGATATAGCGAGGTAGAAGACGCATAGTAAAACTTACGTAATCTCCATATCAGGATGCACGTGTAAAGGAATATGAATAGCATTTGGAGGAGACGGAAAACACCGTTAATTTTGCCAGCTTATTTTAAGGCAATAAAACGTATATGGTGGGCGTAGTTCAATTGGTTAGAGCACCTGGTTGTGGTCCAGGATGTTGCGGGTTCGAGTCCCGTCGCTCACCCAAATAAGTCTCGGGGTGTAGCGCAGCCCGGTTAGCGCACCTGCTTTGGGAGCAGGGGGTCGGAGGTTCGAATCCTCTCACCCCGACACTATTTACTTCTGACGGAAGCCCTCGTTTTTAGACGAGGGCTTTCTATTTTTAGTCAGTTATATATTAATGTGGTAAGTGGTCAACCTTAACCAAACACCGACCAAATATAGCCAGATTCGGGACACGCTTATTCGGGACACGCCCCAGGTCTGTAAGACTTTCCTATCAATTTTAAAATTTCTACTCAACGAAAAAACACCTACTTGATTCAAAAAGGATGGGGGTGGGTTCGTGGTATGAGCTGCTCACACATTTTTTAGATAATTTTTAGTTGTTGGTGTATTACTTGTATCAAAGAGCTCTTAAACCGGCTAAAACCTGCACTCGCCCATCGGTGGGGGTACAGCATGGGTATCTTTACCCTTGAATTAAAAGGCATGCCCCCATTTCACCGCATTTGTTCTTACATTCCTCTATGAAGTTTTTATATATACATAATATTATAACCAACTTTATGAGTTGGGCATTAGACGAACGCTCGAAAATCCAACCTGTTAGTATGGAATTTGTTTAGGAGGTTAATATGAAAAAATTATTACTAATCATATTACCATTATTACTGATAGTTGGGTGTTCAAAACCCCTTGACGATGAATTACTAATAGATAGAGGTGGTGTAAAAAACCAACAAGATTCTCAAAAACCATATAGTGGTAAAGTTTTTAGATTAAATGAAAATGGAGAAAAAAAACTTGAAGGTTCATATAAGGATGGAAAAAAAGATGGGAAATGGACTGAATGGCATGAGAATGGGATACAGGCATCAAAAATAACTTATAAAGAAGGGGAAATATTTGGTATATGGATATCCTGGAATGATCAGGGCCAAAAGGAATGGGAAGGAACTATAGAAGAATATAATGCCGCTGTAAAGGAAGCCGCGGAATTAGCTGCTAAAATAGCGGCCGAAGAAGCTCGATTAGAAGAGGAGGCTAGATTAGCCGAAGAAGCCCGTTTAGCCGAAGAAGCAGCTCGTAAAGCTGAAGAGGCACGAATTGTTGAGGAAGCGCGATTAGCTGAAGAAGCTGCCGCTAAATTAGCTGCTGCTAAATTAGCGGCTAAAAATGCTTCCAAAGAAGCCGCTACTGAAAGAGCCGCTGCTAAAAATGCCCTGGCTGAATTAGCTAAACTCAAAAAGGCTGCCGAAGAGGCACGATTAGCTGAAGAAACTCGGTTAGCTGAAGAAGCTCGAGACTGGTTTCAGAAAGGATACGATGCTGATGAGAATAAAGAATACGATAAGGCAATTTCATTCTATTTAAGAGCCATTGAGCTAAAGCCTGATTATGCTTCTGCCTATGTCAACCTGGGATATGCTTATAGAAAGCAAGGCAATTACACCAAAGCCATAGAGAGTTACGAGAAAGCCATTGAGCTAAAGCCTGATTATACTGATGCCTATAACAACCTGGGATATGCTTACGAAAACCAAGGCAACTACACCAAAGCCATAGAGAGTTACGAGAAAGCCATTGAGTTAGATCCTGATTATGCCCTAGCCTATAACAACCTGGGGTCTGCTTACTACAACCAAGGCAACTACACCAAAGCCATAGAGAGTTACGAGAAAGCCATTGAGTTAGATCCTGATTATGCTCTAGCCTATAACAACCTGGGGTCTGCTTATTACTACATAGGTAATACACAACAACAAATATCAAACTATAAAAAAGCGGCAAAGTTAGGGCATCAAGATGCTCAAGAATGGCTTGAGAAGAATAGTTATAACTGGTAAACCCCACCCGAAGGATTTAAGCAAGGAGCCCTGCAGTATTGGTTTTTTTTGTTTATAGACATTTACGACAAACGGTACTTAATATTGTTTATATGAAGAGAATTCAATTTATATTAGTTGCTATGCTGCTTCTATTTTGGATTGGATGTGAAGAGGAGAAAGCAGAATCACCATCTGAAGATTGTGCAGGTGTTGCAGGCGGTAACAACATATGCGGGTGTACAGATACTACCGCGTTCAATTACAACAGCAATGCAACCTTCGATGACGGGAGCTGCCAGAGCCATATTGATAATGGTGATTTTTATCTGTTCTTTAACGGATCAAATGCCCATGTGGATTTAGGGGATATGCTGTCTCAGGGGGCTTATACCAAAGCTGCCTGGGTCAAAAGAATTTCTGGGTACGCCGTTGCTAATAATATTATATCAGGAAATACAGGTCATGCATTTTGGGCGCCCTTTGCTCAAGGATCAAAGCTGTCTGCAGGTCACAATGGAGATTATACTGCTGTTCAGGATACGGACTCACTGCCAACAGGTGTATGGAACTTTGTTGCTGTTACTTACGACCCTGATGCCGAAACAGGTACGATGACACTCTACAGAAATGGGGTTCAAGTGGACCAGGCAACGGGTGTTGCACCCCAGGACGAAAGTACAACCACCTATATTGGAAAATTTAATAATGGTAACTACTGGTTAGGTTCTATAGATGAAGTAGGCATCTGGAATGAAGCTTTAACTGCTACTGAAATATTGGAACTCTCAAACTCCAGCAATGATTTGGGTGCTTCAGCCAATCATGGAGACTACACATCTTCGGATGACTTGCAGGGTTACTGGAAGATGAATGAAGGAGAAGGAGGAACACTTTCTGACGCCAGCGGTAATGGTCATGTTGGAACCATTAATATGGCAGTATGGAACACCTGTGTCCAATGCGGTTGTACGGACCAAAATGCTTGTAATTATGATCCGTCGGCCACGATTGATAACAGAACCTGTGAATACGATGATGATCCCTGCGACACATGCGTGAGTGGTGAAATCCTAGAAAACGATCATGACTCGGACGGAACATGCGATGATGCGGATGATGATGACGATAACGATGGTGTTACAGATGAGAATGACGCAGATCCTTTTGACAATACGGTCTGCTCCGATACGGATGAAGATGGCTGTGACGACTGTTCATCCGGTATCTATGACCCATCTAATGATGGTCCTGATGATGATGGGGACGGGATCGGTAATTCATATATCATTTCTGGTCAAACTGTATATATCGTAGGAGAATCCTATAATTCCGATGGTGAGTGGGGAGCCTGTTACTGGGTCGATGGTGTGAGAGTAGAACTTCCCGGCGGTTATATAGCGACCGATATTGTAGTCAGTAATGGAAATGTTTATACATCTGGAAGTGCTGATGATGCCTGCTACTGGATTAATCAAACCAGGTATGACCTTCCAGGAAATGGGGGAGTAGGCGAAGCCATCGCTGTGGATGGTAATGATGTTTATGTTGCAGGTTGGTATAATAATGGATCCTGCTACTGGAAAAACGGCGAACGGATCAACCTGACCACCAATGCGGAATCACAAGCATTTGCACTTGGAATTCGTAACAATGGAGCTATCTATGTTGGCGGTTATTACATGAACAATAACCATTATTATATTCCCTGCTTTTGGAAAAATGGAAACAACAGACACGTCCTTCCTATCCCCAGCGGTGGAGATGGGGAAGTCTATGATATTGCTTTTATGGATGGCAATATGAGGTATTATGCAGGCTATGTACTTAAAACATCTAGCTTTGCAGGGTATACGCCAACGGCTGTTTATTGGCGCCATACTACCAGGACTGATTTGCCCCTGGGTGGTTCAACCTTTGACATCTATGGAGCGGGAGCATATGGTATTACTATAGATGGTGATGATGTTTATGTCGCCGGTTACACGGATTGGTTTGAAGACACTAATAATCCCTACACTACCGGGGGATCTTTTCCTCAATATTGGAAAAACAGCACAATCTATGACCTGGAAGGGGGTCCCATGACTAATTTTGGAACAGGTTTGGCTTATGATATTGGTGTGGCGGACGGGAATGTTGTTGTCGTGGGGGTTGCAACCCGGGATACGAGCTACTTCGACAGTCAAGAAAGTGCCTGCTACTGGCTTAATGGTGAGCTCCATTACCTTGTAAATCAGTACGATGTCCCTGAAGGAACAGAAGGCTGGGAGTGGAGTGCTGCAAGGGGTATTTTCATTGAATAAACCTGGATGAGCGACAGAGCACATTATTTTTTCGTTTTTATCTTAATTGTTTTTTATTTCAGCTGCAGTGAACCGGAACCGGAAGACTGTGCCGGCATCATCAATGGGTCTTCGATCTGTGGTTGTACGGACAGTACCGCATCAAACTATGACAGCACGGCAACCCACGATGACGGTAGCTGCCTCGATTGTGCCGAAGTTGAAGGCGGGGACGCCATCTGCGGCTGTACGGATAGTTCAGCTACCAACTATAACCAGGATGCTACGTTTGATGACGGCAGCTGTTCTTATTGTGGGGTGGATACCAGCTTTTCACGCGTTATACAGGGGACGGGTGGATATGATATTGTTCGATCATCCAATTGCAGCTATGTAGTATGCGGTACCGATGGTAAGACCATGCTCCTTAAAATCGATGAACTAGGGAATGAGGTATGGAGCAGAACTTACAGTGAGATAAGTGGCAATCACTGGGGGAATGCCGTCAATAATACCACCGACGGAGGCTACATAATTGGCGCAAACCAAAATATTATCATAAAGACCGATTCAACTGGATCATTACAGTGGCATAAAAAACTTTCATATTCTTATCATCACTATGTTGAGGACGTCATACAAACGTTTGCAGGTGACTATATAGTGGTGGGAGGTGTAGGAGGTGATCCGATTGGTGGACATTCCCAAAAAGGGAAGGCCTTTATACTGCGCATGTCCGAAGGAGGTGGAGTACAATGGGTGAAACGTTACGGGATATCAGATACGCCTATGAACAGTTTTTGGGGAGTCGTTCAGGCTGATGATGGTGGTTTTGTATTGGCTGGTGAAAAACTGCAAGATAGGAATTTTGCGTTCTATGATCATTTTTGGATCATGAAGACAGATGGAAATGGTAATGAGCAATGGTCTATTGAGTCAGGTGGAAATTTATGGGATGAAGCCAAGGATATTGTAAAACTGTCAGATGATAGCTATATCGTAGCAGGGAAAATATCCCTATCCTCAACTAATCTAAATATGAGGGTCATGCGAGTATCTTCCTCTGGAGATATTTTGTGGCAGAACAATCATGGTAATAATAATTATGAGACCGCTACATCATTGACCCTATCTGAGAACGAGGATATTGTTACTGTAGTAGGCTATACAAGAAGCAGTTCATCCAGTCCATTCAAATATAGGATATGGGGTGTTGATGTAGCTACAGGTCAAGTTCTATGGAATAGGATACATGGTGGTAGCCAAGAAGATGAGGCATACGGAGTGGCTGAATCATATGACAATGGTTTTGCCATAGTTGGGAGATCTTATTCATTTGGAAGTGACCGTGTGACTTGGCTAGTAAAAACAGACTCACTGGGGAATGTGAATTAAATTATAATAATCTCCCCGCTCATCCAATGTAAAGAAGTGAAAATGGAACGGTTTTTTTGTTTGTATAGATGATAATGTGTAGATTTAGGTAAGGAGTTAAATATGAAAAATATTATTTTAATAATTACTAATTTTATAAAAAATAAAAGAGGAGATGATAAATGAAACATCTATTAATAACTATTATTACAATGGCTTCATTCACTTTCGCAGATGATATCACTGATATAAATAATTTTATTGAAAGACATTGGCAATTGCAAAATGATAAAAATTGGAGTGAATTTGTATCTAC
>SCKN01000008.1 GCA_004124385.1 Fidelibacterota bacterium | reverse complement strand
GAGGCTCATAACCCGATGGGTGGGTATCATTACTACACAAATCTAATCTAATAGCACATTTTCCAAGTTTAAAAAAAAGATTAAATTAAAAACTTATTTGATATAGAATAAAATTCTGAAGCAGATTTTATTAGAGAGTTAGCCGTTAATTCTTTAACTCCATAGATATCTACGATACATCCATATTGATCTATTACTTTGTGTACAAGTAAATCAAAATCACCATCACCTGATAGCAGAATTATTTTTTCTGCTTCTTGAGCTGAATCTAAAATATCGATAGTTATACCCACATCCCAATCTCCCTTAGAACTACCGTCTGCTCTAGATATATAGGGCTTTAGTTTCACATTAAATCCAATAGATCGTAACGCGTATTGAAATTTTTGTTGCTTCTCATCTCCTCTATCTATAGCGTAAGCATTCGCTTTAATAATTTCATCTTTAGATTCTATTTGATTCCAAAAACGTTTGTAGTCGAAGGAACGTCTAAAAGTATCCCGTGTGGTATAATAAATATTTTGCACGTCAACAAATATGGCAGTTTTCATTACGTTAATTTATAACCAAAGTATTTGGAATTATATCACATGCTAGAATTAGAGTAATACCAACATTTAACCATCAAGCCCCGCATTAGCGGGGTTTTTTGTTTGTGGGATGATGGGTAGATTTGGATAAATGATTAGGATTTCAAAATGAAAAAGAGATTACTAATCATATTATTAATTAATCGGTAGTATCAGGTTCTGTACTGCTTGGTGCACAGCATTTTTTCGTGCCACAGGAACAGCAGCAACCTCTACCAGTCCAGCCGCGAATGACGAAACCAAGAACTATCAACGGCAAGCCCAGTACTCCGCAGTTACACGCAGCTGAACCAAAGCATCCACCAAATATTGCTACGCTGAGTAAATATGCACCACCAACAAAACAAACCAAATCTAATAGTCCATACAAGTAGCAGCACCATTTATTGTTACATTTTCCTTTCATAATATCCTTTCTGTAAATAGTATTTTCGTTAATTAGTTCTGTAATTTAAGGAATAATTGTGTTACGAGAATGGATCAGTTTGAAATCATCTGGATACTCGTTACAGTGATTGGTGCGTTAAACTATGGTTTCAACGCCTATCAAAAGGGATTTAGAAGACTATTGAAATGGGATGTCATATTTCTGATAATCTTGGATACTCTTATGTTTGTTCCCTTGTCTTTGATTTTGGGGATTTAATAGCGTTAGATAAAGAGTAAAAATGAATCGATTCTTAACCTCCCAGCAGCGGGGTTTTTTGTTTCCCATACACCAGAAAGCATGAACTTGGTTTGGTAACCGCCTCTTAAAGTTTTTCTCCAAATCTCATATTTGATTTGAAAAATCCTTACATTCCTTTATGAAATTTTTATATATACATAACATTTTAATATTAATTATAACCAACTTTATGAGCTGGGCATTAGAGAAACACCCAGAAATTCAGCCTGTTAGTATGGAATTTGTTTAGGAGGTTTAAAATGGTGTATAAAGTGGGATTTTTAGAAAAAATATTTGGAGAAAAATTCCCTAAAGTAGTAACAGAGTACTACGAGGCTGGGTATAAGTACTACGAGGCTGCTAAGAAAGCAGAAGGAACTGTTATAGGGAAACAATCTAGAGGTATTTATACAAAAGATGGATTATGGACTTATTGGTATAAGAATGGACAGAAGTCATCAGAAGGAACTTACAAGGGTGTAGATTGGTCGGGTAACCCCAAAAGTAATGGATTATGGACTGACTGGTATAAGAATGGACAGAAGAAAGAAGAAAGAACTTACAAGGCTGGGAAACGGGATGGCAAAAGTGTTACTTATTGGAGTAAGACTGGAAAAAAGAGGGAAGAAGGAACTTACAAGAATGGGAAGAAAGATGGATTTTGGATTTATCGATATGAAAATGGTCGGAAGAAAGAAAAAAGATTTTTTAATGAATCGAAGAAAATTATACGTCGTTCTAAACCGAAGAAAAAACCGCGTAAAAAAAATGACTTTGTATTGGACAGAGAGAAAACTGAAGAATTAAGAGAACTTTTAAGAGATGTAAAACCATTTGTCTTCTGTCCACGATGTGAAATGCCAAAACCCTTTTCCAATTACAATTTTATGGGACCTAATGCTCCTGATATACCAGGTTACTGCAATCATTGTGGATATCGAGAGAGCGAATAAATAGCTTGTTTCTATTAAAATATATCGACTTCAAACCAAATGAACCATCCGTTGATGATTTTGATATATTTGGGCCTTGTGTTTCCCATATCAAAATGGAAAAGTGGTATAATGATACCAAGTAAAATACCACCACCCAAAGGGATAGGATTTAAGCAAGAGCCCCGCAGTAGCGGGGTTTTTACTGACAACCTGTACTCATTAAAAGAAGTTGGAATTAAGACGGTTGAAATGTTTATAATTATGTTATATTTAATTTTTAACTTTAATCAAAATTTTAGATAAATTCATTACAATAATTAAGGAGCAATTAGTGAAAACAATATCACATATTAGTATTTTTATAGCTATTCTATTTATAATCAGTTGTGAAACTGATATCACAAAATCTAAAGAAAGTAACGACTATGAATTAATTCAGGCTATTATTAGTGCTGAAAAAATTTCCATTAGTATGGATGAATTACCAGCCGAATCTCAGGCCGTCGTAGAACAAGACTTTTATGATTATTTTAGTACAGATGCAAGCGTAGCATCGGGTCTTGGCTATGAAGTAGAACTGGCTGGCTTGGGTCACAGAACCGGTAGTCGCAATGAAGTCTACTTTAATATGAAGGGCAGAAAGCTCGATCCCTATGACGACGATAGAAAAGATGAATTCTACTGGGACAGGGATGAGAAAGAAGATTGGAAATGTTTTAACCTTGTCCTACCTGTAACATTTATAATGCCGGATGGATCAACCATCACAGTTAGCAGTGACAATGAAAATAGCTGGTATGAGATCAAGGATTGGTACGAATTAAATCCTGATGCAGAAGAGAAGCCATCTCTGCAGTACCCCGTTGATATCACCTTTGATGGTGCGACCGTATCGATTAACAATGATGATGAAATGCGTGAACTATATCGTCGATGTGACCGCGGAAGAGATTGGAATAGAGAGAAATGTTTTGGAATGGTATTCCCTATAACATTTACAATGCCAGACGGAACGTCTATTACTGTAGAAACTGATGAAGAAGAAGGCTGGGCAGAGCTTAAAGATTGGTACGAAGATAATCCAGAGTCAGAAGAGCGTCCTACACTCCAGTATCCAGTTGATATAGTATATAGAACAGATGATGGAGACTCCGTTGTAACTATACATAATGAAGAAGAAATGATCGCAGCGAAAGAAGAGTGTCGTGAAGATTGGGATGAAGATAGACCCGGACCAGTATTTTTTGATGCTTCTGACAGGCTGATTATGGATTCTTATGCTATAAGAGATAATAGTAGCAAGTTAAATCTACGCTAGTTTACTTAAAGATGATGCCTCCTTCTTAAATCATAATGAAAAAAATAAAAACCCCGCAGTAGCGGGGTTTTTTGTTTGATGGATTGGGGTTAGATTTATGTATACACTAAGGAATCAAATAATATGACTGAAATACTAATCAACCAATCTGTAGCAATTCTATGCGATGGTAATAATATTGAGCGAAGTATCCATACCTTATCCAAATCGACCAAAGCTATGATCAACTTCGATGAACTTATACCTAAACTCTTAAATGGCAGAGGCTTAAACAGACTGATCTATTTTCGTGAGGGTAAATCCATATCCAAAAAATTTGCTGAACGACTTCATGAGAACTATTATGGATCCGTAGTACCCTGTCATAAATCAGCCGATATTCCGCTATCCATAAAAGCAACTCAATTGGCATCTAAAGTCGATACCATCATTATTATGTCGGGTGATTCAGATTTTGTTGAGCTGGTGACTCACCTGAAATCAGAGGGTGTCAGGGTTGAGATCGCTGCAGTAAAAAAGAACACAGCGAAAATATTAGTAGAAGAGTCTGACCACTACCATGAAATTACCAGTGATGATTGGTTTGTCTATAAAGCATCTAAAAGGTCATCATTTTCGAAAAAGAGATAATAAAATGTTGAAGCTAATCGTAAATCCCGCTACTGCGAGAAAACGATTAAGAACATAAACTTTGTGAAAAAAACTTTCTTCATTTTCTTTTTAATCGGGTTTGTCCGTGCTGAAATCCATGATGTATCCATCTTGGAGAATGATACAGCCAGTTACAATTATGCCGATTTTCGGATGTGGGTCAATGATTCAACGGATACGCTTCGTGGTGTCTACTGGTTCATGCACCCAAACAATGGGGATTCCCGGAATGTCGTTAGTGACTCGAATTACCAGATACTCGCCAGCAACCAGGATTTCGCTTTGATGGGTGCTCACATTTTTAACATGCACATGCATACAGGAATTGGAGATGCGGTAATCGCTGCCATGGATTCATTCGCTGTTCTTTTCAGTCACGATGAAATATCCTTTATTCCCTTTTTCATTAATGGCTATTCCTGGGGTGGTCAATTTGGCTATCACTTTACCAAATGGATCCCGGAACGTATGCTGGGCTTCATTACTCAGAAAGGAGGATATCACGATACCACCGATGCAGGAGCTGCCGTCGAGGTGCCGGGACTCATGTTTATTGCTGAAAATGATTCCCCTTATCGTATAGAGAATCTTACAGGAATTTTTTTAGATCACCGGCCTTTGGGAGCGAAATGGATACTTGCCATGGAACAGGGTGTTGGCCACACCCAAGTGATAGATTACCCTTTTTTGGATTCATTTTTTAATACCGTGGCTAATCTTCGATTACCAGATTCCATGGATGTTTTTCAACCTGTTACATTGAATTCACTTCCTGATTCCATTGGCTGGCTGGGACATCAAACCAATTGGACCATTGGTGCTTGGGATTGCTATGATGTCGTGGTTGATTCTTCTTCATGGTTCCCTAGTAGAGAAGTAGGGGAACTCTGGCAGAATTTTGTATCGGAAGGAACAATAATGGATACGAGTGCCTGTGATTCCATTGCAGTAGCAACTGATTTTGCAATCCCAACAAAGTTCTTATTACATACACCATATCCGAATCCTTTCAATCCAATAACTAAACTCCAATATGAACTACCAGAGAATAGTTTTGTGAACATAACGGTCTACGATTTACTGGGAAAAAAAGTGAAGACACTAATTAATACAACCCAAGATGCTGGCTTTAAGTCCGTGATATGGGATGCTACCAATGACCACGGCAAGCCAGTGAGTGCAGGGTTTTATCTGTATCAGATTCGTGCTGGAAAGTTTACACAGACCAAGAAGATGGTGCTGATGAAATAACCCCAACCCAAAGGATTTAAGCAAGAGCCCTACACTAGCGGGCTTTTTTGTGAGATTAGGAGTAAAAATCCAACAGATCGGTATTATACGAATTAATGGTTAATGCAATGCAATCCAATTCATTCCAAACTTTGAAACATACGTTAAGCTGGCTGTATGTGTGGGGTATTGCTTTTGGATATATTGAAGCGGCTATTGTTATCTATCTCCGCAAAATTTATTACCCCGATGGTTTCAGTTTTCCTATCGTGCTGGCAGATATCGATATTGCCGCTGTCGAAATCTTGCGGGAGTTAATGACCCTGATCATAATCTGGGCAATGGTAGAATTGACTTTCCGGACGTTTATTAAAAAATTGGCAGGATATATGATTATCTTCGGTATCTGGGATATTTTCTACTACATTTTCCTGAAGATATTTCTGGATTGGCCTGAAAGTTATCTGACCTGGGATATTCTGTTTCTCATCCCGCTGCCATGGGTTGGTCCTGTACTGGCACCTGTACTTGTGTCCCTATCGCTAATCTATACTGGTATTATCATCCTGGTGGAAATGGACAGGGGTTATCGCTTTCAGTTCGATAAGAAGTTCTGGATAATGGAGATAATGGCAGGAATCATAATCATTATTTCTTTCATGATCCCGGGAATCGTTGTTATAAATCAAATGGTTCCGGAATCCTTTCCCTGGGTTATTTTTCTAACAGGATTTTTTTTCGGGTGGGTGGTTTTCCATTATTATCTGATGAAAGATTCGAATGTTTTAACTGATCAATGACAATTGCATTATTAACACTGTAAAAACCCACCCGCTCGGAGTGAAGATGGAACGGGGTTTTTTGTTTCCTACTCATTTGTTCTTACATTCCACTATTAAGATTAAAAAAAGGTTAGGACAAACGTGCTAGCCTTTTTTGTTAACTCAAATCGTATTAGATTATATACATGAAAAAATTATACGACAAGTTTATGAAGCTAAATATTAAGGCAGCCAGACAGCGTAGCCAGAGAAGAGGTTTAACGTTTAATGAAGAAAAATATATAAAAAGATATAAGGCAACTTTGCCTATCTTGCTTTGGTATATAATTGTGATTTTATTCGCAAAAATATCACCTGGTTTCATTCCTGAAATAGTCATTCTTCTAATTTTTTTAATTCTAACAATAAAAGGATTGAATGATTATTTTGGGTGGGTAAAAATAAAGAATACAGATTAATGTTCAATCTCCACTCAAATAGATAGTAATTATACAAGAACCCCGCATACTTGTTCATCGTAACAAAATGTAGATGGGGTGGAGTTTTTTGTTTGTAGTATATTGGGTTGGGAGGATGTTAGATTTAATCTAAATGGAAGTCAACATTGAATAAAAAACCGAGTCGGAATGATGCTTGCCACTGTGGCAGTGGAAAAAAATTCAAAGTCTGTCATGGACAGTCCAATAATAAACCTTATCAACTGTGGGCAATATCTGGAGTTGTAGTGTTGGCAATACTTTGGTTTTTCTTTTATGAATCTGAACCAGCAATAGTACCGAACAGAATATCCTCACCATTAGAACTGGCGCCTCCGGGGAAAGTTTGGTCAGTTGAGCATGGCCATTGGCATGATGCACCTTCTCTACCCGTATCTTCAGCCTCAAGTGCGATTCCAAAAAAACCACCAAACGCAGCACCCCCGGGGAAAATATGGTCTGCAGAGCATGGCCATTGGCATGACTTATAATAATTAAACCAAAATTTATAAAATAAATGTCTGATTTAACTCGGCTAGAGTTTCTTTATAAAAGGATACTTATAACCGTTTGATTTTTATTACAATATATTTTCTACCAGCCATCGGTTTTGTCTTTTAACAAAATTAATAAACTTAAGATTAATCAATTTCAAGTTATCGGCAGCCATAACAGTTATCGCCTCCGAATGGATGAAAATGTATCTCGATGGTTATCAAAATTTGATTCCGGTGCAGCCGAATTCCCCCGAATTAATGGAGCCGGGATTAAAAATTCTCCATTTTCCTGACATCGATTTTAATACAAACTATTTAACCTTTAAACGTGCACTTTCAGTCATAAAAAAATGGTCGAATGAACATCCAAATCATTTTCCTATATTTATTTTAATTGAAGCAAAAGATGAGGGTGTGGCGGATAAAAATTCCTTTCTATCGTTTTTTGGTTTTGTGCGTCTATTAGAATTCAATATTGATGCATTGAATGCGATAGATGACGAAATTTGTGATGTATTCGGCGATAATCTTGAAGGTGTTATTACACCCGATAATATTCGTGGTAACAGAGAATCCCTGGAAGATATAATATTAAATGACGGCTGGCCTACACTTGAGGAATCAAGGGGAAAGGTTATGTTTGGATTGGATAATCAAGGTAGTGTAATGGCTGATTATATTGCTGGTCATCCCGGACTTAAAGGTCGTGTAATGTTTGTAGAAGCAAACCCCGGGACGCCAGAAGCTGCGTTTTTGGGTATGAATACACCGAATCCTGAAATTGAAATACGTGTGCAACAAGGATATCTTGTAAGGACACGAGCAGATACGGATACCAGACAAGCTCGTACAGGTGATTCAAATCGGAGAGATACAGCTTTAGCCAGTGGAGCTCACTTTATTTCGACTGATTACTACACACCGGATGTTTGCCATACAACGAGTTCAGAGTGGACGGACTATTCAGTAACTCTCCCGGGACATGTTCCCGTAAGAATAAATCCTGTTAGCGGGCAGAAAGAATTAGACGGCGTAAATATTGAATAAAATGTTATCTTTTATTTAAAGCACATAAATTAATTAATCATATGGAATTCAAATGAACACGTTTGATTACTTTTTAATGATTGCAGACTTTGCCATAGCTGTGGCAATTGTTATTGGGATCTATAATGCACACAGAAGAAATGATTTTTCCCCTTACTATTATAAATTATTTTGGATTGGCTGTTTAATTGGTGCCACATGGGAGTTCACATTTTTGTTCCTTGGGCCTGAATTTCTCCATTCATTTAAAGAATGGCCTTTTGGGCTAGATGGATGGCCAAGAAAAGTGAGCCATTCCATTTGGGATGGCGGAATCTTTATGTTGGGAATTCTTTTTTGCTTAAAAATTCTAAAGGGACCTCATTTTACTAAATTCAGAACAAAGGAATTCGGGATAATGCTTTCATGGGGGATTTTTCAGGAACTACTAGTAGAATATTTATTCAATGGACGAGTGTGGGTTTATGAGCCCTTGCCATGGAATCCAATAATTATTCCGCCTTTACTCGGATCAGCAACAGACGTTGGATATACGTTAATTCCACAAGCTGTTTGGGCCATAGCGCCTATTATATTTTATTTCTTTTGTTTACGTTTAAAGAAATAATATTTAGGTTTTTTGTATACATTCATGGGCACATTTTATATTAAATAATTAAAGGTAAATACATGGATGATCGTAAAGGTATAATTGTATTATTTATTATCGCTCTAGGGATGATTCTATTAAATCCCAATAAAGCGTCATTAGAGCCTCGGGTGGTAGATGAATCAGAAAAGGCGAATGCATTTTTTGAAAAAGTATTTCAAGATCGAATTGACCGTAGTCCAGAATTCAAAATGTGGCTGGGGATTAAGGAAGATCAAGGTCACTGGGATGATAATTCTGAACGGGCATCAAAAGTCGCCTTGGCTAGAACAAAAAGAGAATTACGCTGGTTACAAAATAATATTGCTTACGATAAACTGAATGAACAGACACAATTAAGTCATGATCTATTTGTCTTTGAACACGAGCGTAGCATCGCCAACTATAAATACCGCTATCATAATTATCCACTCAATCAAATGCATGGCTTGCAGTCTGGGATCCCAGCTGATTTGATCAGCATGCACAAAGTGAATAATATTCAAGATGCCCAAAACTATATTAGCCGACTTCGCCGATCCCAAACGCTGTTTAAACATGTTCTCATTGGATTGGAAAAAAGACGTGCAAAAGGGATTATTCCCCCGGAATTTGTTTTTCCTCATGTTCTCCGAGATTGCCGGAATGTAATCTCCAATGAACCATTTGAAAATACTGGAATTCCCAGTACGCTTCTTGCAGACTTTACAGAAAAGGTAAATGCCCTTGATATTAAAATCCGTCAGCGAGACAGATTGCTTGTACAAGCAAAAACAGCGTTGGTAAAACATGTACAACCGGCGTATGAAGAACTTATTACCTATTTCGAAAATCTCCAGAATGAAGCATCACAAACCGATGGCGTTTGGGATCTGCCTGATGGTGTAAACTTTTACAATATGCGACTGGCGAATATTACTACAACAGATCTGACTGCTGAAGAGATTCATAATATTGGTTTGCAAGAAGTTGATCGTATTCATGCTGAAATGCGAAATATTATGCAGCAAGTTGGTTTTGAGGGAACGCTGCAGGAATTCTTTGTATATGTTAATAATGATGATAGCCACTTTTATCCAGAGACAGAGCAAGGGAAGGCAGACTATGTGGCTGAAGCAACGCGAATAGTGGATGAAATGCGAGCAAAACTGGATCAGCTTTTTATTACACAGCCCAAAGCAGACATTATTGTAAAACCAGTGGAAGCTTTTCGAGAAGAGTCTGCCGGAAAAGCATTTTATCAAAGTCCCGCTTTAGATGGTTCACGTCCGGGAACGTATTATGTAAATACATTTGATATGAAAGTAGTCCCAAAATATCAAATGGAAGCATTGGCATATCATGAAGGTATTCCCGGCCACCATATGCAGATAGCGATTTCCCAGGAGTTAGAAAATATTCCCATGTTTCGCAAGTTTGGCTGGTACACAGCTTACGGCGAAGGTTGGGCGCTCTATAGTGAATATATTCCAAAAGAAATGGGTTTTTACACCGACCCTTATTCTGATTTCGGACGATTGGCCATGGAACTTTGGCGAGCATGCCGACTCGTGGTTGATACTGGAATTCATGCCAAGAAGTGGACCCGTGAACAAGGGATTGATTATTATATGAATAATACGCCAAACGTAGAAGCGGACGTTGTAAAAATGGTGGAACGACATATCGTTATGGCCGCTCAAGCCACTGGATATAAAATTGGTATGCTGAAGATTTTGGAACTCCGGGAAAAAGCCAAATCAACACTAGGCAATGCCTTCGATATTCGTGAATATCATGAGGTTGTTCTTACCAATGGACGTCTTCCCTTAAATATTTTGGAAAAACAAGTTGATAAATGGATAGCATCAAAATTGAATTGAGATGAGATTTTCTACAGTAGTAAAGACAAACCGAACATTATGGGCTTTAGGCTTTTTCAAAATTCCACTCATATTTTTTTGTCGCCCAAAGATTCATGAAATCAGCGATGATAAATGTGTTATACGTATTCCCTGCAAACGCAGAGTTAAAAATCATGTAAAGTCCATGTACATCGGTGCTCTTACAATCGGGGCAGATTTAGCGGGTGGTTTTTTAGCCATGCGTCATATTGAAAAAACAGGTAAAAAAATTATACTCATTTTCAAAGATGTCCATGCTGATTATTTAAAACTGGTTGAAGGCGATGCTTATTTTACCTGCAATGATGGCGCAAAAATAAAAGAAGCTGTTCGTTTAGCTGCAGAAACGGGTGAGCGCCAAAATATTCCTGTGGATATTACAGTAAAAGTCCCAAGCCACTTGGGAGATGAGCCGGCGGCGCAATATACATTAACACTTTCGATCAAAGATAAGGGCTGAAACCTGGATATTTTTAGTCATGGACTATGGGGACGAGGTCTGTTCGGTTATAAAGGTCGTCTCTGGCTAGCATTGTTTTTTGGCATGTTTCCAGATCTTTTTTCTTTCGGTATCTTTGCTGTGCTCAGGGTATTCAAAGGAACATTTCAAATGGGACCACCGCCACTGGATATTATCCCTTGCTGGGTTCATTTTAATTACAATATTTCTCACAGTTTTATCCCTGCATTGATTGTTATTGGAATAGTTGCATGGCAAAAAAAGGATGTTGCTTTTGCCATGTTGGGCTGGCCGCTGCACATCTGCATGGATTTCCCTTTTCATACCAAGGAATATTTTCCCACGCAGTTTTTATGGCCTGTGTCAGATTATGCTATTGACGGTATTCCTTGGTCAGACCCCATAATATGGTATCCCAATCTGGCAGGTATCATTATATTGTATATTTACCGTTATAGAAGTAAAGGAAATTAGTGTGAAAACTGGCGTTATCAGACACTATGACAGTGCAAAGAAATTTGGTTTTATTCGGGGAGATGATGGTGAAGATTATTTTTTCCATGGTGGAAGTTTGAGCCCGCGAATGCAACGGATTTCAGGACTGTTACGAGAAGGATACCGAGTCAAATTCGATACTGATTTTGACATGAAAGGAAATAAAGCTGTTAACGTACAGCCGGGATAACGTTTATTATATTATAAGTTTAACTGGGAAACTGTTTTTTGTGCTCTGTGATTACTCTTTCCGGAGAAATAGGTTTGGAGAGTTCCATAAAAAACGCCAGAAACCACATTATAAAAATACCGTAGACTAAAAATATCAATTGCCATACCCAAATGGATGGCAGTCCAAAGGGATTCCACGTAGCAGGATTGTTGGGATCAGAAAAGAGTGTATTCCCAATAGTAGCAAATGGTCCGAAACCAACAAGGAACCAAAATAGTGTTAATCCAATTGCCAATGGAATGTATTTCCGTTTGGCTACAGGAACGCCGGCAAGATTTTTCAAAAATGTATGCTTTTTCTTTTTTTCTTTTGTTTCATCTTCTGAATCAGGGTACAAAAATGAAAAAACTATTGTAAAAAGTAGATTAAAGAAAATACCCCATCCGGCACTATGAATTGTTAGTGGATACGCTCCCCAAGGTAATCCGAATACAGATACAATTTTATCGGTAAGAGTTACACCAATCAAACCAGCAATTAAACCGATGGAAATTCCTCGGCGGGAAAACCATGAAAAATAAAGATTCCCCATAAGAGCCGGATACATTTGAAAACCATAAGCAACCGCCAATCCTCCTAGCATCACAATTGCTTGATTTGCTTTGGCGGCTACAACCAATGCAAATAAGGCTACCACGACGACAAAAATACGGCCGATTAATTTTTGGAGGTCTTCTGATGCATCTTTATTAAAGTATTGTTTATAAATATCTTTGGTAATCATGCCACTGAATGTGGACATATACGCTGCTCCCGTACTTTGCATAGCCGCCAAGGCGCAGACGGCCAATAATCCAACAAGCCAAGGTGTGCCCTCAGACATCAGATTGATTAATTTGGGTACCAGCGTTTTATCATTCACTGAATCAAAGATGCCTTTCTTAACCAGTAGCTCCCCCGCCATTCCCTGAAAAATGGTAAAAGTAAATAATATTACACCAATAATTAATGATGAAGCCACAACTTGTTGCCAGCGGAATGCTTTGGACGTTTTATTCGAATAAGACCACATGGAAAATGCAGGGGAAGCTTGAATACCCATAAGTGCAAACATATATGTCATACACATCATGCCAGTCCAAACTCCGCCCACTGCTTTACTTCCGGATGAAACCATTTGAATAGCTCCCGGCATGGCCACTTTTTTAGAAAAACCATCTGGAGTAAGATTTGTACCTGATGCCAAATCTCCTCGAACCAAATTTCCGATTCCTTCAGTAAAGGCTGACCAGCCGCCAGACCAGACAATGGCAATGTTCCCAAGGATAATAATTCCAAGAGCTAGGAGAATTGCCTGCGCACAGTCAACATAGGCTACTGAGCGTAAACCACCAGATGCAACATAAATCACGACAACAGTGGTGAGCATAAACATACCAAAATTAACACTAATCATATTATCAGATAATATATTAAACAATGCTCCAGATGCTTTGAGTTGAACTCCTAAATAAGGAACGCTAAATAAAAATGCCACCAACACAGTCAAGATTCGAATCGTATTTCCACCGTAATAATGGGAATACATTTCTCCAGGTGTCACATACTGAAAAGCACGACCCAGAACCCATTGTCTCCGGAGGAAGAGGACGCCTGTAAAAGGAATGGTTAATGCATAAAAAGAAGCGAATGCATAAGGTAAACCATCCGTAAGTATTTTTCCGGGATGGCCTACAAAGGTCCAGCCGCTGAAGCTGGTTGCTGTGGCAGCAAGAACAAAGACCCAAATGCCCAAAGAGCGTCCTGCGATGAAATAATCTGTTGATGTTTTAGCGCTTTTAGCACCTTTATATCCCCAAAAAAGGCAGTAGGCCCAATAAAGACCGACAAATGTAAAGAGCCAGATTATTTTTGCTTCCATTATTTTACAATGATTTAATTATATAATTTTGCCGGATTGTCTTTGATGGAATTCGGTACTAAATACCAAGAAACCTCTTCAAATTAAAGATATATTTTAAACCGTTCAAAGTTTTTCTACGCTAAATAAACAGTATAATACTTATCTATTGTAATGGGTTAGCCCATTACGAAGAAGCTGAATAAACGGAAACATGGCTTTATAATCCGCAGTGAAATTTTCTATAATATTTTCTGATGTTATATCAATTTTGTTTTTTGAAGCTCCAGCCAGAAAATCCTTATAGCGCAGCCATCTGATTTGAGGGTGATCTTTTGGGTAACCTTTGGGAGCAATTTTCAACTGTTCTCCACTCATTTCACCAAAGTGTTTCTTGAATTTTGTACCTAATACAATTTTTTCTAATTCTTCAGAGTGATCCACAAAGAAATCACGGATGTTCTGCAATGCTTCTTTCGATGGATGCCAAATGCCTCCTCCTAAATATGTGTTTCCCGGTTCGAGATGAATATAATATCCCGGAAACATTTCATTCTTTCCACCGCCTTTCATGGATGCACTAAACCATGTTTTATAGGGACTTTTATCTTTAGAAAAACGAACATCACGATAAATTCGAAATAAACAATCTTTGGGTTGTACACCAATTAATTTTTCATCAAATCCAGATATATTATGTAACAGTATTGCAACCAGATCTGTGAAATTAGCAAGAGCATCTTTATAATCATCTTTTTGATCATTAAACCAATTACGGTCATTATTTTTCTTCAGCTTTTTAAGAAAATCAAGTGTATTTTGATTAATCATATTTATACTCCTCAGCAAATGCCAATCGCTCACCAATAGGCGGATGAGAATAATAGAGCCATTTTACCCACCAGCTAGGATAGGCATTAGACAAATTTCGATTTGCCAAACCAGCCAAGGCGCCTAGAAACGCATCTTTTTCCGGATAGAGTTCTAAAGAGCAGTTGTCAGCTTGGCGTTCAAAGGAACGGGATATCCAATTATTTAATGGTCCAAACAAAAAGCCGGATAAAACACCCATTATGAGACCGATCATGGGAAAAAGTGCCAGATTTGTTACATTTGATGTAAGAAAACTCGAAAAAAAATACTTCATAACTATATCTAATAGATAAAATATAACCAATTGTTGAGCTGTCCCGATGACAATATTTTTAGGTAAATGAGCATATCGATAATGCCCGACTTCATGGGCAATAACAGATGCTATTTCATTTTGACTCATTTTTTCCAAAAGATTGTCCGCCATCACCACTCGACGGGTTTTCCCCAATCCACCCAAAAATGCATTTTCTTTTTTTGTCTGCTTACTCATATCCTGCCGAAAGAATCCTCCTGGCTTCAGTCCGGCTTTTTCCAAAATTTCCGTTAATTGATTTACCAGGCTTTCATCTTCGATGGGGTCATATTTATTGAAAATGGGTGCAATGACAACTGGAAAAAGAGTGGCAAAAATCACAGAAACAATGGCCATAGTTCCACCGGCTACCAACCACCAAATATCTGGAAATGCTGAAAATACCCAATATAATAAACCCAATAAGAGTGGAAATAATATTAAAGAGAGTAAAAATGATTTTAATTGATCCAATGCCCAGGTCTTATGGGTATAATTGGAAAAGCCCCATTTATGTTCATGGACATATCCTGAATAATATCCCAGCGGCAGTCCGATTAAAGTGGATAATGATAAAAAGACTGCTACATAAATAAAAAATGTCCAGATGAATGAATAGTCCAGATGAGCAATTTGTTGGCTAAAACCAGAAAAATAAAACCAGAGTACAAATGCCAGTGAAATAACTGAACCCAATAATCCAATGATGCGTTTTTCTTTTTCATACGTTTGAGCCTGGAGCTGTTTTTCAGCATCCAAGAGTGGATGGATATTTTGCATGGTTGAAATTTAATAAAGAAAGAGGGTATTTATTTCGCCAGTGTCACCCGCTGGGACTGGACACTGCCGGCCGCTTCCACTTGGATATGATATACACCGGATGACAAATCGCGACAGTCTAATCTAAAATCATGCTGACCAGAATTGAGTTTCCCTAGATTATGAGTTTGAACTTCCCTGCCTTTTAAGTCAAAGACCCGTATAGTTGCCCTTGCTTCAGATGGTAATTCAAAACGAATATTAGTCGCCGGATTAAACGGATTAGGAAACGCAGGGAAAAGAGTAAAGGAGTCCGGAACAGTAGGCGAACCATTGACCGATAACGGATTTGCCACAAATGGAATTGGATCAAATGTATCCTGAAAAACAGATTGTGAAATGGATGAATCCATTCCAAACCAGTCTTCAATCAATGTTGAATAAACTTGCCTGAAATCATGCTCCACCAACAGATTGTTATTATTATCCAAATTGGATAAACTGGGTTGCGAACCGTACACATCGCCAATGGTGGTTGTTCCAAAGGTAAAGATGGGGCCGCTTGTTCCATGATCCGTACCGTTAGAACCATTTTCACCAACGCGTCGGCCAAATTCAGACGTTGTCATCACCATTACACGGTCATTCAAACCTTGATTTTTCAGATCTTGCAAAAAAGCACTTATAGCATTGGACGTTTGGTTAAGTCGTTGTGAATGGTCATTGCTTTGTCCGGCATGAGTATCAAAACCGCCAATATGAAGGCGATAAATGGGTGTCATTAAGCCACCGGAAATGAGTTTTGCTGTGACAGCTAATTGTTCACCTAGGTTATTATTGGGATATTCTACGGTTAAGTTGCCATCTTGACCTGCGGCATATATTTCTTCTGAATACTCTAATGTTGTTAAATCCAATTCACGAACAAAATTTAATTCATCGCCACCATACGTGGCTGGGGGCGGATCATTTGAGCCGGGAACGTAATTTTCATTTATAATAGCATACATAACTTCTGGGTCAAAAAGCATTGTAGCAAAATTTGTCTGGGTACTCTGGAATTCCAATAAGTTTGCGCTGCCGAATTGAATTGCAACAGGATGATTTGGCGCACCATCCGGAAAATTGGGGTATTCATTCTGAAAAAGCCTGCCCAGCCATCCGGAAGTCCAAATTTCATTTGACGGGGATCCGGTAACCCAAATATCCGATGAACGAAAATGAGATAAATTGCTTTGGGGATAACCAACGCCATGAATAATTCCCATCTCACCATTTTGAAATATAGGAAAAAGAGAAGCCATTTGAGGATGGAAACCACTGTCTTCAGTAACCATTAAAGCCTGATTTTCATTGAAAGCAAGTGTAGGTCTAGCTTGATGATAAAGTGAATCAAAAACAGGGATAACTGAATTTAATCCATCATTACCGCCATTCATTTTAATAAGAACTAATATACGATCAGACTCCCATGTGCCTGTTTTTCTACGAATATTTTGATGTGATTTTCCCAATGCCATAAGCGGCAACTTGGCACCCAGAATGGACATCACCATACTTGCTTTGATAAAATCTCTACGTTTCATATGAGCTGAAACTCCGGTTTACGTATCATATATTTGATCAAGTTTCGTAAACGATGAGCAGCACCAGCATTACTGATATCCCAATCATAAACGGCAGCTCCATCCAAAAGAGCATCCAGTAATTGTGTTTCCAATGCTTCAGAAATGGGTAATGGAAAGAAAAGTTTAGCAAAGTCTCGTACGATTGCTTCAGCATCATTGGGATTACTCAACGTTTGTGCGAATGCAATTACGTCTGGTTGGAAGTCAAAATTCCCCCCAAAAAGGTTAGACCCTTCAGTCATGGAGGATGCAAATAATTTGCGCATAGGCAACGTAATAGAATTAAGCCATGAACGATATCCTATCCATCCATTTACATCAGGCGGCATATTTGGAATCATACCCATAAAATATTGAAGGTCAATTAAATAACGTAAGGGCATATTTTCATCTGCTATATCAAATTGCCGAAATATACCTTGGGTTACAGTCAATGGATTGCGAATCATGCAACCTCGATAATTTTCGTTATAAAAATGATCGCTGGATAACATGTATTCCATAACGGGCAATATTTCATAATTACTATTGCGAAAAATAGTTGCCATTTCATTTACAAAGGTCTCATCCGGGACTTCATACACAAACCATTTATATATTTTTTCACATATAAAAAGTGCTGTTTGATCTTGCTGTAAAATAATATCGATAATATCATCACCATCAAAATTTCCTGTTTGGCCCAAAAATGTTTTTTGAGCAAAATCATGGCGCTGCTGCCAATAGCTTCCATATCCAGTAGCCTGATTATAGTTATAATTTGTATTTACGCCATTTGTAACATATCCTGTAAAGGATCGAGCCGCTTCTTCAACATCTGTTTGCGTATAATTATCAACTCCAATAGTAAAAAGCTCTAATAACTCACGTGAAAAATTTTCATTGGGATGATTGACCCTGTTCGAATTGGTATTCAACCAAATCATCATAGCAGGGCCAAAAGAAATGCGCCTTAATAATTCTCTAAAGTTGCCGAGACAATGTTCTCGAAATACGGAATTTTGCTGATACATGGCTTGGGGAAAAAATACACCATCAAATGAAGTAGCAAAATGATCATGCCAAAACAACGATAAGTTTTCCACGATTGACATGGGTTGGGTCGCCATGCGTTTCATCCACCATCCGATGAGTTGGAAATGGCGATAATAATATGTTTCAATCAATTCCATGATTTCTTCTTCTGTCAGCGTATCGAATTGTGGCGGTGGTTCGGTTACCCAATCACCTGGAGGATCTGGTTGGTTTTGGGTAGCAAGGAGAGTGCTTACTGTATTCTCCATAGTATCAACGCCCGTTGATGTAATTTCAGAAAATGTAGGCGCAAATAATGTTCTGCGTAATAAATGAGCAGCGGCATCTTCATGCCAGTCGACAGTCATGTGTCTTTTGGATGGTGTAATGGGAACGGGTGTATATTCTTTTAACGGCGTATAATAGGGCGCTGGTTTATCCTCAAGAAATTGGCGATAAAGTTTAGCAACTCGCTTTGTGGGCCAGTCAGATTTGACGTTTTTTAGGGAGTCTGCCTTTTTACGTTGGTTGATTAAAAAATCTCGTCGTGTGACATTATTAGTCATAATTATCTAAAATTATACATGAAATAAATCAAACGTTAGTCATGATTAGTTAATCGGCCTCGATAGGTGATGATAGGTTAAAAACATTTTGATCCATAAATCCTTGAATAAGTTTTCCTGAACGCAACGGAATTTTATGATCTGCTTTGTAAGTCTCCATATGGACGCAATAGCCATTATCATTAAGCAAGTCGTGTGCTATTTTACCATTTTCCACTGTTATAATTTCATCTTCAGTCCCGTGAAGAACGAGGATGGGTGTTTGGCGGCTTATGTGAGTGGCATGATTAAAAAGTCGATCAGGATTGCGGATAAAACCGGCGATGGGAACAATACCGCCAATGGGAAAGTCCAAACGGAGTCCAACGTGTAGACTTAATCCAGCACCCATAGAAAAACCGATTATATATATATCCTTTGGTGCAAAACCATCGTCCAAAACTTGGAAAATGAGAGTAGAGGCTAATTCAAATGTTTTATCAAATGTCCATCCAATTTCGTCACTTCCACTGAACCATGTATAACCAGAACCAGTATCAGCTTTGTAGGGAGCTCGAGGCATATACCATTTAGTATGTTCCAGTTTCATGGATTTGGCAACTGGCACCATGGAATGCTCATCTCCTGTCCAGCCGTGGAGGCCGACGACCGCCCTTTTGGGACTATCGCTATCTTGGTAATAGTTTATTATCATTACTTACTGATCGCAACAACAGTCATCAACAACTTTCACTGATTCCAAGTTAAATCCACTACCATCCAGTTTATAACGAATGCATACACCGACTTCAATGTCTTCAATCGTTCCAAGTGCAGTAAGATCTTCGGTTGCAACTTCATTGAATAAATATCCATCCAGTATGGACCCGCCGCAATCTTGGCAGCCTTCCTCTTTTTCGCAGGCAGGAAAGATTAATATTGCCAAACATGATATTATCAGAATACTCGTTTTCATTATTTCACCTTATGGCCTTTCAAAATTAGCGGCAGACATTAATGTCCATTTAGCATTTTCTGGTGTGCGGCTGGGCTCCAGGCGAAATAATTCGCCCGTGGACGTATCCAGCAAATAATGCCAATGTGTACGGTCAATGCTGAAACTCTGCAATTGATAACGGCCTGATTCATCTTTTTTACCTATTTCATCACGCATGAATTGTTCCAAACGGGATAAAAGGGAGTGCAGTGAATCTTCTTCCGTTTCAGCCGCGCCGACAAAGACGAAAAATGAAACGGTTAAAAGCATCCCGGAAATGATTCCAATGATGGTTTTTTTCATGATAGCTCCTTCGTTATTTTATAATGTTTGATTACGGCTGGCTTCAAATGCAGCCATACGTTCGATAAAGTCTTGTTCATTCGCTGCCTGAAGCAACGGACTAATTTCAATATTTTTGGCAATTGTGATGGTGGGTGATTTTCCGTAGTCATGGCCTGGATATATAAGTGTATCCTGAGGGAGAGTAAGTAATTTAGAATAAACGGAATGATACAGTTCACCGTTATCGCTACCTTGGCTAATTGTTCTTCCTGTACGTCCAACAAATAACGTATCGCCGGTGAAAATAACATTTTCCAATTTATAACAGCATGAATCTGGGAAATGACCCGGAGTATGGAGCACATCAATTAAGAGTTGGCCGATTTGGATCTGCTCCCCATCCATCGCGGGATGTACGTTTAGTGCACTAATGCGTCCGGCTGAACATTCATTTATGATTATCAGCAATTCCGGAAATGCATCCAGATATTCATCGATAAATGCAATATGATCACCGTGAGTATGTGTAATCAGCATGGCCACAAAGGCACCGTCTATAAATGGACGTATAGTATCTAAAGGTAATGCCGCATCAATGGACACTTGAGCCCTGCTTTGCAAACAAGTGAGCAAGTATTGAAAATTATCATCATAACCGCCCTTAAATGAACGAATTGCAAAATCTGTATTAATCATTATAAAATCTTACTGTTTCTAATCATGGGATAGTTTATCTTTAACAAGTTAGAAATGCACTATTTAAATTAATAAACTAGGAGTAATTCTACCATGAAAGATGCAGGCTTATATTTAATTATAGCAGGTGTGGCGTTATTCATCATTGTGTTTATTGGAAAGATTATTTCTTTCATTGCGAATAATCCTATGCTGGGTATTGCTACACTAGCGATTATTGCGGGCGTTTTCTTGCTATTACTTAATATGATCAAAGAAAATAAAGAAGCAAAAAAGGATGAACCATTTAAAGGGATTAACAAATGAAAATTGCTACAACTGAAACTATCGCAGGATATGTCATAACAAAAAATCTTGGTGTCGTTATTGGAAACACAATACGTGCTCGTCATGTGGGCAAAGATATACTTGCCGGATTTCGCAGTCTCGTAGGTTGAGAAATTATCGAGTATACAGGAATGTTGTCTGAATCACGGGAACAGGCCCTGCAACGTATGATTGATCGAGCCAATGAACTGGAAGCAGATGCGATTGTGGGAGTACGATTTCAGACATCTATGATTATGCAGACAACGGCTGAATTATTGGTATATGGCACAGCAGTAAAAATCTCTCAAAAAACTGATTAAGTCTATTCCACGGACTAATCTGTTTCTGTATATTCCCCGACATTTTTATACTAAAATTCAAATCATACTTAAAGAAAGGTAGAAAAATGAAATTACAATATTTTACAATTTTAACCGGTTTACTTTTAATTGGGTGCGGATCACCAGATAATCAGCAGGCCGTTAATTTGGAAACAGCCAAGGATTCAATTAGCTACAGCATCGGAGTAGATATTGGGAAAAATATGAAAACCCAAGAGCTGGAATTGAATGAAAAGGCATTATTTGAAGGTTGGGGATCAGCATTTAATGGTGAAGATTTAAAACTGACAGATGAAGACATGCTTTCTGCATTGAATAGTTTTCGAAAGGAATTGCAGGAGAAATCTCAACAGAAAGCAAAAGCTCAAGCTGTTGAAAATCTTTCCAAGGGAGAAGCATTTTTAGCTGAAAATGCACAAAAGGAAGGTGTTGTTTCGATGGAAAGTGGATTACAGTATAAAGTAGTCAATCAAGGAGATGGTCCAATTCCAACAATAAAAGATAAAGTAACTGTCCATTATCGTGGAACTCTCATTGACGGAGAGGAATTTGATAGTTCGTATAAACGCGGACAGCCAACTTCATTTCCGGTAACAGGTGTAATTAAGGGCTGGACAGAAGCATTGCAATTAATGCCAGTAGGTTCTAAATGGGAATTATTTATACCTTCAAACTTGGCTTATGGTAATAGCCCAAGAAGTCCCGGTGGACCCAATAGTTCACTTGTGTTTGAAGTGGAGTTAATCGGAATAGAATAAATTATTTGACGAGTAAAAGTTTGCTCGTTAAGACGGTTTTCTCTGTAGTTAACCTGCAGAAGTAGATACCACTGGAATAGTTTCCGGCATTCCATTTTTCATCATTATTTATGATTTCAATTGAATAAACTGCTCGATTATACATATTATAATAAAGTCTGTCATATATTTAAAAAAATTAATAACAGTACCCCGGACAGGATTGCCTGCCTACATTTTTTTACAGCGGGCAAGGAATCTTCGAGTTTGTACCCCGAGTAGGGCTTGAACCTACAACCCTCGCCTTAGAAGGGCGATGCTCTATCCAATTGAGCTATCGGGGCAATTTTGGGTAGAAAAATTAGTACACTTCGACGGTTGGAGTTAAGCTCAATTTTGAGTAAAAAAGAGCTTATTTTTGTCCTCGAAGCACCGACGAGAAAAAACTTGACTTATTCACCCTCGATAGTGTAACATTCACCGTCGAAAGACTAAATGCCTATTTTCTTTAATCAACAAAAAGGAGCTAATAATGGCTGAAACAGTAAAAGCAACAGGCGTCACAAAAGAGAAAGGTTATCTTTACTACCTCGGTAAAAATGGCAACGTCTGGCGTTCAAAGATGGCCCGTGCCGGTAAAGGCGGCGGTAATGCAGAAGAAGTCGCACAAGCAGGTGTGACCCGCGAATCTGGTTATCTTTATTTCATCGATAAAAATGGTGATGTGGCTCGTGCCCCTATGGCAAGAGGTCGTAAATAATAATCATACCAAGATGATTGAAAAGCCCTCCCTTTCGGGAGGGCTTTTTTTTTATTTAACTTTTCTGTAGATTTCCCCCTAAACACATACCAATGAAAAAGCATTTTTCATATCTAAATACATTTATAATTGGGTACTCTCTATTCATAATAATTTGTTTATGGAGTTGTTCTGATCTAGGAACAAATCCAAAAACGGATAATTCTATCGAACCATCAGATGTTGTCAGTTATAATGATGATATTCAACCCATTTTCAATCAAAATTGCGGTAACAGTTGTCATTTAAATAACTCTTCAGGGGGATTGAGTCTGTCTTCTTATAATGGATTAATGTCTGGAGGGAATAATGGAGTTGTGATAGTACCCGGAGATGGAGCGGGAAGTGTCATCGTACAAAAGTTAAGTAGCAATCCACCTTTTGGCGATAGAATGCCGAAAGGTAGTTCAGCTTTAAGTTCTCATATAATTGAATTAATAACAACTTGGATAAATGACGGTGCTGAAAATAACTAGACTATATTTATTTATGTTTGCTGTATTGCAAGCGCTTCCCCGATTTGCCGTACAGGAAGGTGTTTCGTGCAATGTGTGTCATGTGGACCCCAATGGTGGCAGCTTGCGGAATGATTATGGCATAACAGTTGCGAGTCTAGAATTATCAAAATCTCAAGGGAATAATCGTATAGAAAGCTATTCAGGTATAATAAATGAGTATCTTCGTGTAGGTGGAGATATTCGCTTATTGAATTATAACACAAATGATGATGGTCAATTACAAAGTGCTCTTTTTCCAATGCAGGCGGATATTGCAGCATTTTTGAATGTGAATGAAAATGTAGGTGTTTTTGCTGTACAAGATCTTCTACGCGGTCAAAATGAAATGTGGCTGTTGTGGACAGGATTTCCGTTGAATGGTTATGTAAAAGCGGGCAAAGATTTGCCAGCATATGGATTGAACGTAGACGATCACACATCATTTATTCGTGGTGGCAATGTCCGTAAAAAAGGTCTGCAATATGAAGGTCTTGTTTTTTCTCCATATTTATCTTCTCCGGGATTAGTCGAGATTGGTTTGAATATTGGCAATTTTAATTTTAGCCAGAGTATTGCTAATCAGTTTATCAATGGTTCAAGCGGCGGTGGTTTTGGTGAATACATACATGAAAAAGCATTTACGACACGGTTGGAATGGTGGCCGGTATTGGGTCAAATCAATGGATTCATTGGTGGTTCAATCCTTCAACAAGGTTTGATTCAGTTTAATGGAATGTTTGGCGGAATATCTATGGGGAAACTTACGTGGACAGGCGCAGTGGACATTGCAGAAGAATATTTATCTACAGGAACGGTCCTGGCATCATTCAGTGAATTTAACTATAATTTAAAAAATGGTTTGAATTTGCAGGTTAAATACGATTTTTTCGATGAAGATATTGATACATCCGGTTCATCTATAAATCGTATTACATTCGGAGCAGAATTTTTTCCAATTCCCTTTGTAGAAATACGATGTCAGGCGCGATACACTGATGTGACAGGGAATTCTGTGGCGTTAAAGCCCGAATATTTATTGATGATTCATACATGGTTTTAAAGGAATAGATATGCGATTACTGATGTGTATACTTATAATCTCCAGTGCATTTGCTGAAGATAAAATTAAAAGTGAGCTGAAGAATGTTCGTGTATTGCCTTTTACAAAAAAGGCAGAAATTATGAAGTACATGAATAAAACAGTTACAAAAGAATTAGGCGTTAAGTGCAATTTTTGTCATAATATCAAAAATTTCGCCAGTGATGAAAATGCACATAAACTCGTTGCTAGGGAGATGATGAGTATGGTAATGAATATTAATAAGAATACAATGAAGCCATTGAAGTTACACGAAGTGTCCTGCTGGGTATGTCATCGTGGTCAAAAACATCCGGATCATAACTGATGAAGATATCTACATTACTCACTATATGTTTATTTTGGATTGGTTGTGTTCCAAAGCAAATGCCTACCGTACTGGAAGTTGTAAATGAAATTCTGGTATTAACTCCCAAAGAAAATTCTGTCATTCTTCCTGAAAAAAGTTTACCCAAAGGCTGGGTTTTGAATCGTGAAACATTAGCAGCATGGAAATCGAGCCTTCCGGAGGTATTGGGAATAATCTCTGATACCAGTGCAATCGCAGAATATTGGGATGATAAGGTTACATTGCCCTCCGGTATAAAACTACACATCAAAAGAGCTAAAATAACATACTTTTATAAAACGCGATTAACCAGCGAAGTCGTCGAACTTCATTTTGTAAATATAGATAACATTTATAGTATTACTAATTATGAATCATCGCATTTTGAAATGAATGCTGTGGTAAAATCAGTAGAAATATTGGATACGGGTTTTCCCCAGCTCATTGCTGATGATGTATTAAAACATAAGGTGCTCTTGAAATATGGAACGCCCAATGATTTTGATGGCACTTGGCATCGCTACCGAGATAAAGATTCAGAGTTTGCTGTCAGGGTTATTGATGATAAGCACCTTGCAGTCCAAATAAGCAGTCGACGCATTGATCGTCAGTTAAAACAAGCCATACAAGATGTATATTCAGAAGAAGGGATAGAGTTGAGGAAACAACAGCTCATGGATGGTTTCGAGCTTTAATTTATAATTTACTAATGTTTACATATATCGTCTCATTCATCGTCGCCATGACGATGGCGTCAGCTCAAGTTGTATCTAGTATTGATATTCGAGGTCATCAATTCACAAAAGAATTCGTTATTGAACGAGAAATACAACATCCACTACTCGTTACACTTGATAGTGCTTTAGCCCAAGCTGATAGAGATCGAATTGAAAATTTAGGAATCTTCAGTGAAGTTTCTTGGCAGGCAGTACCTTTAGAAGATGGTACAGTTAAATTGCGATTCAATGTAAATGAGTCTTCACGCTTTTTCCCCATTCTCTCCCCGCAATATGAAGAAGACACAGGGTATTCTCTAGTTATGGGAGGTTTTTTTAAGAATTTTAGAGGACGAAATGAAACTTTAGTGATTGGTGGTATGCTAGGTGGTATTGATGCATATGGGATTGAGTTTAATGATCCGTGGATTTTGGGTGATCATATTTCTTTTAGTCTCCAAGTGGGGAAACATTTTTCTAGTCATGTTTTTCTTCCATATGAAAGACAAACATCCTCTTTTGAAATTAATATTGGTCGCTATTTTGGGTATGAAAAAAGAGTAAGTATCGGTTTTGAATATGAAAGAAAAGATTTTGTTGGAGATTCATCAACTGTGAAGTTTCTTTATTTTGCACCTCAAGCCAGTCTTGCTTTTGATACTCGAGACATTTATAATGATCCATCAAAAGGTATATATATTTTCCACTCCATGCAATTTTTTAAGTACTTAAGTTTAAATGGAAGTTCATTATCCTGGAGTCAGTCTTATAGTGTATTTATATCGCCTATCAAAGGGAAACGTAAAACGACACTCGGTGCTAATATTTCCTTGAATTCAATCCATGGTGATTTACATCAGGAATTATTTATGATGGGGCTGGGAGGCGGTTATTCTGTTCGTGGTTGGAGAATAGAATCACGTGAATTATATGAACAGGAGAAACAACCTTTTCGTTTTGGTTTTTATAGTGCATTTTCTACTATAGAACTCCGACAAACTATCGTTCCTCGTTTTGCCATGCAGCAAGAATCCCCTTTTGGTCCAATGAAAACAGAAATGGGGTTGCAGGCTGTGTTGTTTATTGATGGTGGCGTGGTCGGAAATAATTGGGAAGATCTTATCCAACTTAACCCCATGCTGGGTGTTGGCTTGGGAATACGGATTCCAGTAGCAATGGCAGGGAATGTACGTTTGGATTACGGCTGGTCTTTTTACGAGGGTGAAGCAGTGGAATCTTCATTCCACTTTTCAGTTGGGCAAAAGTTTTAGTCTATTTATTTTTTTTAAATATCATCGCTTTTTCGAAGCGATTTTCATCCCCGGAACGAAGATGTGAAAGATTGCTCCGGTGCATAAAAATAATAAACCAAGGGACGAGCAGACTAAAAATCAGTAATGATAACTGTGGTGGGTTAGCAAACCCAAGTAGAGGCAGAATGAACAGAAATATGGGCAGGGAAACAGAAGCGAAAATAGAACCAAGGGATACATAGCCTGTCATTATTAATACGAAAATAAAGACTATTAGGCATAAGAGAACTGCTACAGGAAAAAGCGCCAATAGCATACCGCCTAAAGTACCCACACCTTTCCCGCCTTGAAATCCGGCAAATATAGTGTATGTATGTCCCAGTACAGCTGCAAAACCGCATAAAATTTGTACAACTCCGATATCTTCTATTGGCTGACCTTGAAATAAAGATGTCGCATATACAGCCGCAGGTAGCCATCCTTTAAATATATCAATTACAATTACAATAAGTGCCGGTTTCCAACCCAATATGCGAAACACATTTGTACTGCCGGCATTACCGCTACCATGTTCCCGGATATCAATTCCTTTGAATATTTTTCCCACAATAATACTCGTGGGCATTGAGCCGGAAATATAACTAGCAAATAGGAGTAGAATTAATTCGATGGAAGAACTCATAAAATTATTATTTAGGGAAGTTATGCAGTTCATTTTCCGGAGGTGCAATTAGTCCACCTGAAATAACCATTTTGATTCCTTCTTCAACAGTCATTTCTGTTAGCATTGTTTCACGCTTTGGAATTATGATAAAAAATCCTGATGTAGGATTGGGCGTTGTGGGTACAAATATATGATAATATTCCACGCTATTTGCATCCACTGATTCACCCGTTACAAATGCCAGTGTCCAAACTCCAACCCTTGGATATTGGAGAAAAATAACTTTTTGGAAACTTTTCCCATCGGCCGTTCCTGAAAAAGCATTAATAAACTGTTTGATTGTTTTATAAATAGTACTGACAAGCGGAATAGCTAAAACTATTTTTTCACCCCAACTAAACAGACGCCTACCCAATACATTTCGTATAATCACTCCCAAAAAATATACGGATAAAATTGTCAGGAGTATGCCAAGACCGGGAATATGAAAACCGATTATGTTCAATATTGGTGCTGAAACACTATCTAAAAATCGAAACATAAATACCAGGATATACCCGGTAAGGGCTAGTGGAACAATGGTAAAAATACCGGCTAGAATTGTTCGTTTAAAATGAGTCCACATAATAATTTATATCCTCATTTAATTATAATTATAATGAGCCTTCAAGTTCAAGTAAATACACCTTACGCTCAAGTTTACCACCATATCCACCTAAATCACCACCTGTGTTTAAAATACGATGACAGGGAATAACAATGGGTAATGGATTATTTGCATTGGCTGATCCTACAGCGCGAACCGCTTTTGCATTTCCGGCGCGTTTAGCTATTTCTGCGTATGTAGCCGTTTTTCCAAAGGGAATTTTTTCGATTTCTTTTAACGCTTTTTTATAAAATGGAGGACATTGTAAGTCCATTATCAAATCAAATGCAATTCGTTGCCCGGAAAAATATTCTGTGAATTGTATTCTGATTTCAGAACAAGCGGAATCATTTTTTACAATTTTAAAATTCGGAAATACTTTTCGCAATGCTTGCTCAAAAGGTGCCTCCTCAGGGAAAAGGACGCGAATCAAACCTATATCTGATTTAGTAATACCCATGAGACCAAAAGGTGTTTTAACAGTGCTGTAGTAAATAGTTTTCAAATTAATATGTCTAAACCAAGTATGGAAGTTAACCAGTGTTTATGAGATTTACCTTAGCGTTTAGCGTTTGAGATTAACGGCAACAGCGCCACCAATGACCATTATAGCGCCAAGTATGGCAATAGGTGTTAATGTTTCACCTAAATACTTCCAGCCTAAAAAAGATGCAATAACCGGAGGAGGAAAAGCGATATAAGCAATTTGAGTCATTGACAAATGTTTGAACAGCCAGATATAAATTAGCCACGCTGCGATGGAACCAAATAATGTGAGATATACCATAGCGAAAATGTTAAAAGGACTCCAGATCATTACCTGATCTTTTTCCAAAAAACTGGAAATGATTAATAAGATAATTCCTGCACCTGTTTGGCAGACTGCATTCATAGTTAACGTATCAATAGCATCATGATGTTTTTTCAGATAGACATTTGGCCATGCGGCTAAAAAGACTGCAAATAAAATCATGGACATACCCATAAACATATCATCTCCACCGAATGTTTTCCCTTGAGAAATAATTATAAATACGCCCGCAGTTCCAAAACAAATTGTTACAAATTTTGGGAAATTGATTTTTTCACCAGGAAGGTAAAAATGAGAAATGAATACAACAACAATCGGAAAACAAGCCCAAAGAATGGACGCTAAATTGGAATAAATAAATTGCGCAGCCCAATATGTTACACCATAACCAACAACTAAGTTTAGCAACCCGAATGAAATATAGATATTAAGTGCTTTACGGGAACAGGGAATGGGTTTTTTTTTGATGAAAGTTATTAAAAGGAGAATAATGCCTGCGGCTAAAAAACGAAACCCTACACCATAAATAGCCGGTGTTCCGGCAATGAGGCTTTTCTTTAAAACAACCCAAGTTGTTCCCCAAATAAGGCAAATTGCTACATACAGTAAGTACGTTTTTGTTTTCAATTTGCTGAAATAAAAAACTCCGCTTTTGCGGAGTTTTTAAAGTAAGAATTTTGTGAACGACTCAGGATTTGATTCCTTTATGCAATTGTACTACTATGGGGCAAGCTACATACATGCTGGAATATGTTCCCACAACAACCCCGATCATCATTGCGAAAGCGAAGTGATGAATAACTTCTCCGCCAAATAGGAAAAGGATCAATACAACGATGAAAGTGGTAATGGACGTAATAATTGTTCTACTTAACGAATCATTAATACTATGATCCACCATATCGCTATACGAAGTTCGTTTCATCGATTTTACATTTTCCCGTACGCGATCCAGAATAACAATGGTATCATTAAGTGAATAACCTACAATAGTTAAAAAAGCAGCAATAATCGGAAGAGATATTTCGTAATCCATTATGGAAAAAATACCAATCGTGATTAAAATATCATGGGCTAATGCTGCAATCGCACCAACAGCAAATTTGAATTCAAAGCGGATAGAAATGTAAATAAGAATTAATAGTAAGGCAGAAACTATAGCCATAACTGCTTTACCGCTCAATTCAGCACCAATCTTTGGTCCGACTTTTTCAATGGATAAAATAAAATTATTATAATCCGCCGGTACAACAGTAGGGAATGAATCATATAAGTGGTTCACGATCAATTGGGGAAAATCCTCGGGTTGTTCTTCTCCAATTGGCAATCGGACTGAAATATCTTTATAGCTTCCAAAATGTTTAATTTCAGCACGACTGAAATCATGAGACCGTCCTTCGATTAAAACTGCTCTCATGGATTGACGTACATCATTCACATTCATATCTTCTGTGAACTGTACAGCAACCATTGTGCCGCCTTTAAAGTCAATACTTAAACGAGGTCCGCCTTGTAGTAACATTGAAATTAATCCTGCCAGAATGAGAACTCCTGACAAGAAGTACGCAAAACGGCTTTGGCTCATAAATTTTATGTCAGTTTCTTTAATTAGTCTCATATGCTTAATGTCTTTAAACCTCGACGTTCAGTCAAAGTATTTAAAATGGTTCGTGTTACAAAAATAGCGGTAAACATGGAAATCACGATACCCCAAAATAGGACAGTCGCAAAACCACGAATCGGTCCAGTTCCAAATTGGTATAAAACTAATGCAGCTACGAGCGTTGTTACGTTGGCATCAATGATTGTAGTCAGCGCCCGGTCATAACCGGCATCAATCGCAGCACGGGGTGTTTTACCTTTACGTTGTTCCTCGCGAATTCTTTCAAAAATAATGACGTTGGAATCTATGGACATACCTACTGTTAAAATGATAGCTGCAATTCCAGGAAGAGTTAATGTAGCATCCAGCGTAGCTAAAACAGCTAATACAAGAATAATATTCCAAATCAATGCGAAATCGGCAATCAGACCAAACATCTTGTAATATACAATCATAAAAATAAGTACCAATGCAAGACCAATTAATACAGATTGTGTACCTTTAGCAATTGAATCAGCACCCAGTGATGGACCCACAATACGTTCTTCAATAATATCCACTGGAACAGGTAATGCACCCGCACGTAAAACAATGGCTATATCCTTGGCTTCATCCATATTTGCAAAACCTTCGATCATGGTGCCGCCGTCTGAAATTTTCGAACGAATCACAGGAGCCATATGTACTTTTTTGTCTAGTACAATTCCTACTCTGCGACCAATATTTCCACCGGTTACTCTTGACCATGTCCTTGCGCCTTCTGAATTCATGTCCAGTAAAACGATGGATTGCCCAGATGCCGAACTACCTGTACCGCCGATTGTAGCGCTGGCTTTTTCTACAACTCCGCCGGTGAGTTCAGGTTCACCTTCCAAGTAAAACATGCGATACATTTTTTCCGTACCACCATCAATATTTGAAAATGATTCAGGAGCATCGCTTAATAGAAATTGACCATTTGCTGCATCTAGTTTAAACTGAACATCTTCCATCGCCAGAATCTTTTTAACAATGTATATATTTTTCTCCGGAACACCAATATCATTTCCTAATGCTCTTAACAGAGAAGAAAAAGGCCTATCTTCAACAAGGTTCAGATCAACAACAACTGCTTCATCAGTTATATCCACTAAAGCTTGATTAGCTTGATCGGTGAATAGATCTCTAACTGAAATCGTTTTATCTTTGCTTACTGGAACAGGTGTGTCTTCAATATTTTTTGTGTCAGTTTCTTGAGTTAAGTCAGCTAATTCATCACTGCCTTTAATCACTTTATCAATACGCAAAAGCATATCATTCGTAAGTTCAGGAGATTTGATTAGAATAAATTCCAGAAGTGCAGTGCTTTGCAGCAAATCGCGGGCTCTTTCAGAATCCTGGATACCGGCTAATTCAACAATTATTCTGCGATTACCCTGTTTTTGTATGGTGGGTTCCGATACGCCAAACTGGTCAACGCGATTCTGGAGAATTTCAAGTACACGGTTTATGGCATCATCGGCCTGATCTCTAAGGCTAACAATAATTTCATCCAGGCTACGACCGAAGTCCACATCAAAGTATCGATGGATTCGTAAATCAGTTGAATTGATTTCATCCTGAAAAACCTGGAAAAAATCCAGCTGTGAATCTTCGTCTATTTTTGCATCGACATTGTTTAGTGCTTGTTCAAATCGTTTATCCTTGTTGATAGCTAAATTACTCACCAATGTTTGCAAATCAACTTCAAGGACTATATAGATACCACCTTTTAAATCAAGACCTTGTTTAATGATTTTGCTTTCCAAGTTCTTTAAAGTGCCTTCTTCCCGCATGGTTTCTATTTCATCTGCGGAAAGGTTTTGATACTTCACTGTTGGCCAAATGGCATAAACTGCCCAGACTAGCACCAGAGCAATAATAATATATCGAGGTGTTAATTTATTTTTCATGAATTAAATAAAATTATTGTTTGCGAAAAAAGCCCGGGAATATAGTGCACCTGCTTAAGAACTTTCAAAGTTTATTTATAATACTTGGATTAAGATTAAGTGATTAGAAATAAGAAAATAGATTATTTCAAAAATAGAAGTTTTTGGGTCTTATAAGGATTTTCATAATAACCATTAAAATAAATAAATATTTTTTCAAGAATTTCCCAATTTTAATTGTTACATCCAACCGTTTATCCTATTTCGTAATTCTTTAACTTATCTATGATGTTGATAAGTTGAAGAATTATAACACCTTTTTTAAGAATGAGGTTTGCGAAAAGAGCAGATTCGCTTGTGGCAATAATGGCGAATGTATCTCGAGAGCGTTCATAAAATGCTTCTCTGGAAATGGGAGATAATGTAGATTGATTAGAATTATTTTTGAGCAAGATAGTTTCAAATTTATTTCATATAGATGGAATGTCTGCATTTCCGGTACTCATAACGATTGCATAATCATTGACAGATTTATCAATGGGGAAGAAGGGTATCATTGCTTGAAGAATATCGCAAACGCTATGCCGTCTGCGCGAATCAATCTTGATTCAGCAGGAAAATTACCATCAACTAAAACGATTTCATCTCCATGCCCCATACTCATTAATACATGCATTAAGCCTGGGGATAAGATGGATGGAATATTGTTTAGCATTCTTACTACTTTCTTTAAATCACATTTAATTTTTTGCCAATTTTAATAAAGGCATTTAATGCTTTATCTAGATGATGCCTGTTCATAGCAGAGGAAATTTGCGCACGAATCCGAGCTTCACCTTTAGGCACCACAGGAAAGAAAAAACCTGTAACATAAATGCCTTCATTCAATAATGCAGCTGCCATTTCTTGTGCAAGGTTTGCATCGTAAAGCATAATTGGCACAATGGGGTGATCACCCTCTTTTATATCAAAACCGACAGCACTCATTTTCTCCCGGAAGTATAGAGTGTTTTTTTCCAGTTTGTCTCGCAATTCAGTTGATGATGACAGAAGATCAAATGCTTTTATCCCTGCCGCAACAATGGAAGGGGCAACTGTATTTGAAAAAAGGTAAGGACGGGACCGCTGACGAAGCAAATCAATGATTTCCTGTTTTCCAGTCGTAAACCCGCCTGACGCTCCGCCTAATGCTTTGCCTAAAGTTGATGTCCATACATCCACTTTATCCATCACATTATGGTATTCTGCGGAACCACGACCGGTTTCCCCCACAAACCCCGTGGCGTGTGAATCATCCACCATCACCATTGCATCGTACTTTTCTGCCAGTTTTGTAATCTGATCCAACTTGGCGATAAATCCATCCATAGAAAAAACGCCATCTGTGGCGATCATGCGAATTCTGGCTTCTTGAGCTTCGATGAGTTTGAATTCCAGATCTGCCATGTCACTGTTGGCGTAACGATAACGCTGTGCTTTACAAAGGCGAATTCCATCGATGATAGATGCATGGTTCAGCGCATCCGAAATGATTGCATCTTCTGGTCCAAGCAATGTTTCAAATAATCCGCCGTTTGCATCGAAACAGCTCGTATAGAGAATGGTGTCATCTGTACTAAAAAATTGAGAAATACTTGTTTCTAATTCTTTATGAATATCTTGCGTTCCGCAAATAAACCGAACCGATGCTAAACCAAACCCATGATCATCTAATGCTTGTTTTGCAGCTGTAATTAAATCCGGATGATTGGCCAACCCCAAATAATTGTTAGCGCAAAAATTTAAAACATCACCTCCTTCCATGGTTGTAATTTCTACGCCTTGGGGCGTGGTAATGGTTCGTTCATTTTTATAGAGCCCTTCAGATTTGATATGAGAAAGAGTTTCGGTGAAATGTCTTTTTGAGTTAATCATTTTTTTCATTCATTTATGATAAATAAATTTTTACCTTCAAATAGTTTTGTACCATTTATATAACTAAAATATTTTCGGTTTTCGCACGAAATGTATTCAATATCAACCGGTGTCAACTGTCTCCGAATTGATGGCCAGTATTCACCTTGTAACGATATCATCTTTTTTATGGTTGCATGATGATTCTCCAATTCAAGATGGTTTTGTAATCGATCTAAGTATGGCTTTGCGCCAATGCCAGTAGGCACAGGGCTTTCTGGACTTATGATGTCAGGTCTAAACCAAGAGATGTCTATAACAGTCATAAAAATCGGGAAATCATTGGTCATTTGAAAAGTTTGATTTATTAAATTAGTTGCTGTTACAACATTACGATTAGATGCTAAAATATTATCTAAAAGGAAATTGATAATGTTAGGAAAAAGTTCAGTACATGCATCCAATCTGTCGTACTCAACACCATCCCAAACTAAAGGTACAACAGGATAAGCTTCAGATGACCAAGGTTGGTCCATTTGGTTTAACAAAAGGTCCTTAAGGCTCGATGGGTTCTTTAAATCTGAAAGGGTAAGACGATTTAATGTTGTTTGTTGGTTGCACCAACGGGCGAAGAAAAGAGCATGGATTAATTCTTTTAAAGAACTTTTTACGGGATCACAAAATTGTAATACAGCTTTTGATCCTTTGTCGTCTTCTCTGAAAGTATTGAGAAAACGTCCTTGTTGAAAAATTGGATCAGAAGTCCATGGTGGCTTTTCACCGTTTTCTCGTTTTATGCGTATACTTTCTCGTTCTTTACACCAATCAAAAAATGATTTTACGGGGTCAACAATGTTTAAGCCATTCAATGCATTTTCGTACGGGTTTTTCATATTTTCAGTCACAATGTTTTATTAGTGAAACAACTTTGGAAATTTTATTTTCTAGGTGCCAAATTAATAATTACCATTCTAGCACAACTTTTCCACAATGCCTTGATTCCATAATATCAAATCCTTTTTGAAAATCATCTATAGGAAAAGTATGGGTTAAAACGTTGGAAATATCGAGACCACTCCGAAGCATTTGTGTCATCTTATACCATGTTTCAAACATTTCACGGCCATAGATACCTTTTACATGAAGACCCTTAAAAATAATATTATCCCAATTAATTTGAGTTGATTCTGGCAGCAAGCCTAAAAGAGCAATGCGTCCGCCATGATACATATTTTCCAGCATGGAATTAAATGCATCCGGATTTCCAGACATTTCGAGTCCTACGTCAAAACCGTTTGACATTCCCAATTCAACCAAAGCATCTTTAATAGAATCTTTAGTGACATTGATTGCTTTTGTTGCGCCCATTTTTTTAGCTAAATCTAAACGAAAATCATTCACATCAGTAATGACAATATGACGCGCACCAACAAAATTACAAATGGCCACAGCCATTATTCCAATAGGACCCGCGCCAGTAATAAGGACATCCTCGCCTACCATTTCGAAAGACAAGGCGGTGTGGGCGGCATTTCCAAAGGGATCAAAAAAGGCAGCTATCTCCGATGGAATTTCTTCATGGACAGGCCAAACATTAAATTCAGGCATGACCAAATATTCAGCAAAGGCACCATCTCGGTGAATCCCGATCCCTATTGTTTTATGACATAAATGGCGTTTGCCGGCTCTGCAGTTACGACAATACCCACAAGTAATGTGTCCTTCGCCTGAAACCCGATCTCCAATTTTAAAGTGTGTGACTCCCGGACCAATTTCTTCTACAATTCCTACAAATTCGTGACCAATTATTAATGGTGGATTAATGGTGCGCTGTGCCCATTCGTTCCATTTATATATATGGAGGTCTGTTCCACAAATGGCGTTGTGTGAAATTTTAATTTTGACGTCATTTGTTCCGCATACAGGGATTGGAACATTTTCCATCCACAGGCCGTATTCTGGTTTTGATTTGCAGATTGCTTTCATAATAATACAATTAAACTCGTAGAGAATTTAACAACATCAACCAATGAAATATTACCTCTCTTGTTTCCCCAGAATCAGTCACCTAAATTTGACGGTTTATTAATACCATTAAACCAGCACAATGTCATGTATCATAGCACTAACGAACCAAAAAGGCGGAGTCGGGAAAACGACTTCAGCTGTTAATATAGCCGTCAGTCTAGCAGTCTCGGAAGAAAAAACGCTGCTAATCGATTTGGACCCTCAGGCGAATGCCACTACAGGCGTTTCCAGTTTAATAAATGATTCAGAAGTCAAAACGATTTATGATGTTCTCATTCGTGGTACAGCAATCAAAGATGCGATTGTCAAAACTCAATTTAGCCATCTGGATATTATTACTGCGAATAGTGATTTGGTTGGGGCGGAAGTTGAACTGGTAAGTATTATGTCCAGAGAATTTCAATTACAAAAAGCGCTCAATTCTTTAAAACGGAAATACGCATATATCTTAATTGATTGCCCGCCTTCATTAGGATTATTAACTGTAAATGCATTGACAGCTGCCAATTCGATCATCATTCCCATTCAAGCTGAATATTATGCATTGGAAGGATTAGGTCAGCTTTTGAATACAATCAGATTAGTCCAGCGAAACTTAAATAAAAAACTTAAGATAGAAGGTGTTTTGCTCACTATGTTTGACAGCCGCTTGAATCTATCAAAACAAGTTGCTGAAGAGGTTGAAAGCTATTTTGGAGATAAATTGTTCAAAACAATCATTCATCGTAATGTCCGTCTTGGTGAAGCGCCTAGTTTTGGAAAACCGGCGTTATTATATGATGCCAATTCTGTGGGCGCAAGAGATTATATGGATTTAGTAGAGGAGTTATTAAACAGTGGCAACTAGAAGATTAGGTAAAGGAATTGAAGCTCTTATACGTCCGTATGAAGATATGCATACTCCGGCACCTACGGGAGTAACTGATATTGCATTATCTAAAATAACGGCCAATCCGAATCAGCCAAGGAAGGAGGGTTTTGATAAAGTAAGCTTGGAGGATTTGGTCGCTTCAATTAAACAAAAAGGTGTGATTACTCCCATAACTGTGCATGACGTGGGTAAAGGATTTATGTTGGTAGCAGGTGAACGCCGTTGGCGAGCTTCCAAACTAGCCGGCTTAAAAAAGATACCTGTTCATATTGTGAAAGTCAAGAATGATGCCGAGTTGATGGAAATGGCTCTTATCGAAAACATACAAAGGGAAAATCTGAATTCCATAGAAGAAGCTGAAGCATTTGATGTTTTGCAAAATAAATTTAAACTCAACCAAACAGCCATTGCCAAAGCAGTAGGTAAAAAGCGAGTGACCATTTCAAACTCATTGCGTTTGTTGAATCTTCCGTCAGAAATAAAAGCAAGTATCCGAAAAGGGGAAATCAGCGCCGGGCATGGCCGGGCAGTGTTATCGATGAAAACATCAGCAACACAGAAAAAATTATGGCAGCGCATTCTTAACGAAAAATTGAGTGTTCGGGCAGCTGAAGATATTGTAAAAGGAAAACCTGCTCCCAAACCTAAACCCAAGAAAAAGAAAATACGCAGTTCATCTGCAGCTGTGAGATCTCTGGAAAATGAATTGATTACACTACTCGGTACAAAAGTCCGCATTAGTCATAAAGGCGGTGAAGGAACGATTGAGATTGAATATTTTTCAAATGATGATTTTGAACGGGTAATGGAACTCCTGCGCACTATAAAGTAAATCATCCCATGAAACCAAATCGTTATACAGTTCATATTGTTTCAGATAATGTGGATACACAAAAACGTTTCTCCATTTCACGTGCTTGGATGCAAACACTCATCTTTCTTGTTATTATTATAATACTCATTATCGTTAGTTCATTATGGTATTTTATTCCGAAGATTGCCGATTTTCGTGAAAAAGAAAAGCAATTTGAAGAAATGGTTTTTGAACGTACCCAAGTGATGGAATTGTATCGTGATCTGAATCGCTTGGGACAAATGGAAGAAATATTACGCAGCAATTTAAGCATTGTGAGCACAGAAGATAAATCTTCAGTAGTTGATAAGAGTGAATCTTTTACAATTTCATATATAGAGAATATACCTTCTCAAGCGCCTGTCGATGGCTTTTTGACCCAACGAATGCTTGACGAATCTCACTTTTGGCAGAAAAATCATTATGGTATTGATATTGCTGTGATCGAAGGTGAACCGATATTGGCTGCTGCCAGCGGACGTATTATCTTTTCAGGATGGACATATGACTTGGGTAATTTGATTATCATTTATCATGGTGATGATTATTTCACTCATTATGGTCACAATCAATTAAATCTCTTTAAAAACCATGGTATTGTAAAAAGAGGAGATGTTATTGCCTTGGCAGGCAGTACAGGTATATCTTCTGGACCACATTTACACTTTGAAATTTGGAAAAGCGGTAATGTAATTGATCCATTAGTGTTTTTCCCCGAATACAAAAAAAGAGATATAAGCGTTGAAGAAAATGGCTAAGATAAATTTTCAAAATATGAATAGCATGGTTGGACAAGATGCAATTTTCCGAGGTGATATTAAATTAGACGAAGGAATTATTGTCTATGGAATAGTCTTTGGGAATATTTCGACTCAAGGTGCAGTTCGAGTTTCCAGAACCGGCAAAGTTGTCGGCAATATTTCTGGTAGTGATATACATATTGGCGGCAATGTGGAAGGCAATGTAATTGTTGAAAACAGAGCGATTCTCGGCGAAGCTTCACTATTAAATGGCAATTTAACGTATAAATCATTAATTATTGAAGAGGGAGCCCAGTTTCAAGGCCAGTGTATTATTCTTGGCAATGAGACTGACAATACTGATTCCCAAATGAATGAAGAGGAATCTATTCCATTAGGCGAATCGCCCATTTACAATGACTGAAAATAAGGACGATTATTTAACTCGTTCATTTCAATATTTCCAAAAAATTATTAAAGAATCCGGACCTGCAGCTTCAGCGTCATATACTCTAATTGGCGGTGTGTTAATTATGGGTCTTTTGGGATATTTTATGGATGATTGGCTGGGGACAAAGCCATGGCTTCTTTTGACAGGACTTTTCTTGGGTTTATTTACAGGATTTTATGAATTGGCAAAAACAGTCTGGCGCAAATAAAATGTCGGCTATCCAATTTTCGATCTTTGTAAGTATATTTTGTTTGGGTACATGGGGATTAATAGTTGGAGGGATAGAAGAATATGCTAAAGAAATATTTCTGGGAATGATTGCTCCATTGCTCATTGGCATAGGGTCGATATTTCTACTTTCAATAGCCAATCAAAAATCCCCTGAAAATGTAAACAGAGTTATGGTTAAATCATTTATAGTTAAGATGATATTATATGCGATATATTTTATTTATATTTTTACTTTTTACACTTTTAACCCAATGCCTTTTGTTCTTAGTTTTGTTGGCTATTATATTACGCTTCACATTAGTGAAGTGTTGTTTTTAAAATCTATTTTCAATTAGACAAAATTTATATTAACAAATGAGTGCAACTGCTGAGCAAGACCACACCGCTGGCACGAGCGTATTGGACCAGGTGGGTGATAACATTATCCATCATGTTTCCAATAGCTCATTAGACCATCCTTTGATTCATTTACCCCATTTTTTCGGCATTGATTTATCTGTAACGAAGCATGTCCTTATGTTATGGGTTGTCGCTATCTTGCTTGCGTGTGCTGTAATTATACCCATTAGAAGATATATGCAAAAAGAAAAGGCGATTCCCAGCGGTTGGATGAATGCATTGGAATTGATTGTTAAGTTTTTTCGTGATTCAATTATTAAACCCAATATCGGTTCTAAGTATTCAGAAACATGGGCACCTCTTATTCTTACATTATTCTTTTTCATCCTTTTTGCAAATGGTATCGGGTTATTACCATTCTTTGATATTTTGGGTGCAGTGAATCGTTTTGCATTTCACATTCCGGCAAGTGATAACCACAATTTTATTAATAACCTATTACACGGTAGTGTAACAGCCACTGGAAATTTCAATGTAACCGCCGGATTGGCTGTCATCACGTTTTTTGCAATCATAATAGCCGGTACCCGCGCTCATGGTTTTATTCATCATTGGAAAAATTTAGTACCAACCGGCCTGCCCTGGCCTGTTTACATCATTTTGATCCCTATAGAAATAATCGGCATGTTTGTAAGGCCTTTCGCATTAACCATGCGTTTGGCGGCAAATATGACAGGGGGTCACATTGCAGTTTTAGCTATTTTATCATTCATGGCTATTTTTGCAGAAATGTTTAATAGTACAGCGATAGGGTTGAGTTTGGCACTTTTTTCAATACCTATGGCTATAGCTATTTCTGGTTTAGAAATAATTGTTGTTTTGGTACAAGCATATGTTTTCACACTGTTGTCAGCTGTGTTTATCGGTATGGCAATCAATGTGCATCATTAATCAAAAGTAAAGGAGAAACGAAAGATGGAAAATCTTCATTTGTTTGGAGTAGGATTGGGTCTTGGACTCATTGTAATTGGAGCAGGTCTTGGCATTGGCCGCCTTGCAGCTGCAGCTGCAGAAGGTATTGCTCGCCAACCAGAAGCTGCCGATAAAATTACCGGTGCGGTTAACTTGCCCTTGTTCTTGCTCGAAGGTGTAGCTATTCTGGGTTTAGTGTTTGCACTGTTAATTGTCTTGATGAAATAATAACCTTTAGGACATATCATGAATAACCCATTAGTCCAACTTGATCCAGGACTATTTGTCTGGACCATTATAACCTTTTTATTGCTTCTGACGGCTCTGGCGAAGTTTGCCTGGAAACCGTTGTTGAACATTCTGAAGGAAAGGGAAGATTTTATTAAATCTTCCTTGAATGATGCTGAAAAAGCTCAACAGGAATTGGCTCGATTGAATGCAGAAGGAGAGGCAATTATTAATAAGGCTCGCGGGGAAGCTCAGTCTATCCTCGCCCAAGGTAAAGTGGCTGCGACGAAGTTGAAAGATGAAACACTCAACGATGCCAAAGAAAAAGCCAATATGGTAATTGCTGATGCTGAAAAGCAAATTCAGGTTCAAAAAGAAAAAGCAATAGCAGAAATAAAAGGTGAAGTTGTCAATTTATCACTTTCAGTAGCTGAAAAACTCATCAAGAAAAACTTAAGTGCTGATGATAATAAGGCTTTAATTGATGAATCACTTACACATGTAATGAAATATGAATCTTAACAAACAGGCAAAAAAGCTGGCAACAATTCTTTTGGATTCATCCGGAGCTGATTCTGGTGATGTGAATGTATCTTTAAAAAAGATAGATAATCTGATTAGGAAAGATACACGGTTCAGGTCATTACTGCAGTCAAAACGTATTTCTCTGGATAAGAAAACAGATATTTTACGGAAAGTGCTAGTGGATTCGTGTCATACAAACGCTATTGAATTTTTGGGATTAATAACAAAAGAACGATCTGTTCAACTCATTAGGCAGGTAATAAAGGATTATGATACGTTGTACAAAGATAAAGAAGGTATTATTGATGTTCAGGTGCATGTTGCCAAAGAGATGAGTGCTGTAGAAGTAGATACTTTACAACAAAATCTTCAAAAAGCAATGAATATGAAAACGGATATTTCTATCGAAGTTGATGAAAAATTACTGGGTGGAATCAAGTTTAGAATTAAAAACACGTTTCTGGATGCATCTCTGAAAAGCAAATTAAATCGCTTACAGAGCACATTACTGCAATCCTAGAAACAAGGAAAAAATAATGGAAATCAAAACAGAAAATATTACTGAATTACTTAGACAGCAGATCGAAAATTTTGATGTATCAATTGATGTTTCAGAAGTCGGTGAAGTAATCGAAATTGGTGATGGTGTTGCTCGTGTAAGCGGACTGGAAAATGTTATGAGTTCTGAATTGGTAGAGTTGCCCAATGATGTATTTGGTATGGCTCTTAATTTGGAAAATGATAATGTTGGACTGGTCCTTTTTGGCAATAGTAGCAAAGTAAAAGAAGGTGATTTAGCCAAACGTACTGAACGCGTTGTAGAAGTTCCGGTAGGTGAATGCATGTTAGGTCGTGTGGTGAATCCTCTCGGACAACCATTGGATGGCAAAGGCCCTATTGATGCTAAAGATCATTTAGCTATTGAACGCAAAGCACTGGGTGTAATGCAACGCCAACCAGTGACACAACCATTACAAACAGGAATCAAAGCAATCGATTCAATGATTCCTATCGGACGTGGTCAACGTGAATTGATTATTGGTGACAGGCAAACGGGTAAAACAGCCATTGCGGTTGATACAATTATTAATCAAAAATATACTCATGAGACTGATAATCCAGTCTATTGTATTTATGTTGCCATCGGTCAGAAGGCATCTACAGTGGCAACTATTACAGCTGAACTGGAAGCAAACGGTGCCATGGAGTACACAACAGTTGTGGCAGCCAATGCCTCTGATCCGGCGCCGATGCAATACATCGCACCTTATTCCGGTTGCGCCATGGGTGAACATTTTCGCGACAACGGAAAGCATGCGTTAATCATTTATGATGATTTGTCAAAACAGGCAGTTGCTTATCGACAAATGTCATTGGTTTTACGACGTCCTCCCGGCCGTGAAGCATTTCCCGGGGATGTGTTTTATCTCCATAGTCGTTTGTTGGAACGCTCATCAAAACTTGCAGAAGAATTAGGAGGCGGTTCGCTTACTGCGCTTCCCATCATTGAAACACAGGAAGGCGATGTTTCTGCCTATATTCCCACAAATGTAATTTCTATTACGGATGGCCAGATTTATCTGGAAACTAATCTCTTCAATTCCGGTGTTCGTCCGGCAATTGATGTAGGTCTGTCCGTTTCCCGAGTTGGGGGAAATGCCCAGATTAAAGCAATGAAAAGTGTGGCTGGAACGCTGCGTTTAGATTTAGCTCAATACCGTGAATTGGAAGCCTTTGCAAAATTTGGATCCGATCTGGATAAAGCAACACAAGCCCAGCTAACACGTGGTGGACGAATGGTTGAAATTTTAAAACAAAATCAGTATGTTCCAATGAATGTTGAAAAACAGATTGCAATCATTTTTGCAGGAACCAGAGGGCATTTGGATGAAATTCCTGTCAATCAAGTGAGTGATTTTGAAAAAGGGCTCATAGATTATTTGGAAGCAAATAATGCAGCTGAACTGAAGTCCATAGTAGATGAAGGTAATATCAGCGATGAAGTTGAAGCAAAACTGGATGAAGCAATATCAGCATTCAAGGGAGGCTTTACCGCCTAATAATGGCTAATCTGAAAGACATTCGTGACCGGATTAAATCCGTAACAAGCATTCAAAAGGTAACCAAAGCCATGAAAATGGTTGCGGCTGCTAAAATGCGCAGAGCACAGAAACATATGGAAGAAGCACGTCCATATGAGAATCGACTTTCCGGAGTTATCAATCAATTACTACCTGATGTGGATCGTGATCTTTTGGAATTACTCGATATTCGCGAAGTAAATCGTGTAGGGTATGTTGTGGTGACTTCCGATAGAGGCATGGCCGGTTCATTCAATAATAATATCCTTAAAAGGGCTCAAAGTGAGATCGATGCAATTGGAAAAGATCACGTAGATGTATTTTGTATTGGTAAAAAAGCGCGCGACCATTTTAAAAGACGGGAATATACTGTAATTGAGAATCATACAGACTTTTGGAATGAGTTGAGTTATAATCATGCTATAAATATTGGTGAAGGTGTTATCAGCCATTTTACGAATCAAAATGTGGATGAAATTCATGTTGTGTATAATGAATTTATAAATGTGGCAAGACAACAAGTTCAATCAGAATTACTCTTACCTCTCACATTTGATGATGAAAACAGTCGACCTGTCGATAGACTTTATGAACCAAACAAAGTAGACATAATAAAGAGTTTAATTCCACGTCACTTAAATATTCAGATGTGGAAATACTTATTGGAATCCTATGCCAGTGAGCAAGCAGCTCGCATGTTGGCTATGGAAAATGCCACAGAGAATGCTCAAGATATGATTAAAGAATTAACATTGGAATTCAACAAGGCTCGCCAAGCAGCAATTACGACAGAAATGTTAGAAATTGTCAGTGGCGCTGAAGCCTTACGAAGCTAAATAAGGAACTGATATGTCAGTGGATGGAAAAGTATCACAAATTATGGGCGCCGTGGTGGACGTCCTCTTCGAAGATGGTCATTTACCGGCTATTTTGAATGCACTGGAAGTTGATCGCGGGGAAGAAGGTACATTGATATTGGAAACTGCACTGCATTTAGGCGATGGCGTTGTCCGTACAATCGCAATGGATTCAACGGATGGACTCGTACGGGGACATAAAGTGGTTGATATGGGCGAACCTATTTCCGTGCCTGTTGGTCTGGAAACATTGGGACGTTTATTTGATGTCATCGGAAATACAATTGATGGAAAAGAGGAAGTTAAAACAGCGAAGCGTAATCCCATTCACCGCTCTGCACCTAAATTTGAAGATTTAGCCACATCTACCGAAATGCTGGCAACTGGTATTAAAGTTGTGGATCTGATGGAACCCTATACTAAAGGTGGGAAGACAGGACTCTTCGGCGGAGCCGGTGTAGGAAAAACCGTTTTGATCCAGGAATTAATTCGCAATATTGCCACAGAACATGGCGGGTATTCTGTCTTTGCAGGTGTGGGCGAACGTACTCGTGAAGGAAATGACCTGTATCTTGAAATGAGCAAATCAGGCGTTATTGATAAAACAACCATGGTCTTTGGCCAAATGAATGAACCTCCGGGAGCCCGTCTGCGTGTTGCCTTGAGCGGATTAGCCATGGCGGAATATTTCCGTGATGATGAAGGCAAAGATGTATTACTCTTTATTGATAATATTTTCCGTTTTACACAAGCGGGTTCAGAAGTTTCAGCATTGTTAGGCCGTATGCCTTCCGCTGTTGGTTATCAGCCGACACTTTCAACCGAAATGGGTGACCTTCAAGAAAGGATTACATCAACCAAGAAAGGATCGATTACATCCATACAGGCCGTTTATGTTCCTGCGGATGATTTGACCGATCCAGCACCGGCAACTGTATTTGCTCATTTGGATGCAACATCCGTGTTGGAACGGAAAATTGCTGAATTGGGAATTTATCCAGCAGTGGATCCCTTGGCTTCTACTTCCCGAATTCTTGATCCACGCATTATTGGTGATCGTCATTATAATGTTGCGCGAAATGTACAGTCTGTTTTACAGAAATACAAAGATCTCCAGGATATTATTGCTATTTTGGGAATGGATGAACTGTCGGATGAAGATAAGCTTACTGTTTCACGAGCACGGAAAATGCAAAAATTCATGAGTCAGCCGTTCTTTGTGGCTGAACAGTTTACAGGTAAAGATGGGCGCTACGTAAGTTTGGAAGATACCATTTCCGGTTTTGAAGCCATCCTGAATGGAGATGCTGATGAGATCAATGAAAATATGTTTTCGTATGTGGGTGCTATTGATGAAGCCTTTGATAATGCCAAAAAAGCTGCTGCATAATGAGTTCTTTTCACCTCGAGATAGTAACACCAACAAAAATCTCTGATGAAGGGCAGGTGGAATATGTACGCTGCCCCGGGTTGGATGGATCATTTGGCGTTTTGTCGAACCACAGGGAATCAATTTTTGCATTGGATGTAGGTGAAATAAAAGTCACCCAGAACGGGAAGGATCATTATTTAGCTACGAGTGGTGGTTTTGCAGAGGTGACTAAAGAGAAAGTTGAACTATTACTGGAAACATATGAACGATCCGATGAAATTGATACTGTCCGGGCAGAAGAAGCACTAAAACGTGCGCAAGAAAAACAAGAAGCTAAAGATATAGATCCAGCCAGAAATGATGTTTCATTACTTCGTGCATTGAACAGACTAAAGGTCTCAAAACGTTGAATTCCTGTACAATTATACTTCAGCCGCTCGTAACTTCGGGCGGCTTTTTTTTATGCAAAAATAATTAAACTATGTTAAAAAGAACACATACCTGCGGAGAACTACGCAAAGAAAATACAAATGAATCCGTAAACTTAAACGGCTGGGTGAATACGGTCCGTCTTCACGGACAAGTGATCTTTATTGACTTGCGTGACCGCTATGGAAAAACACAGATTATTTTCAATTCAGATGATTATTCCGGTGATTTTGAAGCAGTAAAAAAGCTGTCCATGGAAGATGTGCTTTCCATCAAGGGCACTGTTCAGGCGAGGGGAGAAAATGCTGTTAATCCGAATATGTCTACCGGCGAAATAGAAGTAATAGTTGAAACCATGGAGCTATTAAGTGAAACAGCACCTTTACCATTTGTAATTACAGATCGGGAAAGTGCTCTGGAAGATTTACGATTAAAATATCGATATCTTGAACTACGAACGGATGAACTTCAACATAATATTATTATACGCCACAAATCATATCAGGCTGTTCGCAGTTATTTATCAGAGAAAAATTTTTTAGAAGTGGAAACACCCATTTTAATGAAATCAACTCCGGAAGGCGCTAGAGATTTTCTGGTACCCAGCAGATTGCATCATGGCAAATTTTATGCATTGCCACAATCGCCTCAAATCTATAAACAAATTTTAATGATCTCGGGATTTGACCGATATTTTCAGATTGTGAAATGTTTCAGGGATGAGGATTTTCGCGCAGACCGTCAACCGGAATTCACTCAAATTGATATTGAAATGTCCTTTGTGGATGAAGAGGATATTTATTCAAACATGGAAGGGATGACACAGCATGTTTTTAAGGAAGTCATCGGCACAGATCTTCCTGATCCGTTTCCTAGGATTACTTACGATGAAGCCATGTCAAAATACGGTTCAGATAAACCGGATACACGATACACACTATATCTGCAAGACGTGAAACAGTTTACGGATATGTCGGACTTCAATGCCTTTAAATCAGCAGAATGTGTAAAAGCGATTGTTGTTCCGGGTGGAGTAAAATATTCTCGAAAAATGATTGATGAATTAACGGATGTTGTTAAAACATTTAAAGCCAAGGGATTGGCTTGGATGAAAATGGACGCAGGGCATCTCACGGGCGGTATTTCCAAATTCTTTGAAGATAATTTACAAAAAGAAATCAAAAATGCTACAGGTATGGATGATGGTGATATCATATTTTTGATTGGGGATGAACGTTCAGTCACTGAAAAATCTTTAGGTGCTTTGCGAGTTGAGATTGCAAAACGTGAAGATTTAACAGATAAAAATAATTTCAAACCACTTTGGGTGACAGATTTTCCCATGTTTGAGATGGATGAAGAGACAGACAAATTAACGTTTTTACATCACCCGTTTACTTCACCTACAACCCAAGATGTTAATGAACTCGATTCTGATCCAGAATCATTAAAAGCGCGGGCGTATGATTTAACCTTGAATGGGTATGAGATTGCCGGCGGTTCCATTCGTATTCATAGCCCGGAAATTCAGAATAAAGTATTCTCCCTGCTTGGGTTGAGCCCTGAAGAAGTCAAGGAAAAATTTGGTTTTCTGGTTGAGGCCCTTACCTATGGTGCGCCGCCCCATGGCGGGATTGCATTTGGCTTTGATCGTTTGGTTATGCTGCTGACCGGCTCCAATAATATCCGGGACGTCATTGCGTTTCCAAAAACAACATCAGCGTTATCACTCATGGATGGATCGCCAGATTCAGTCAGCGAAAAGCAACTGGATGAATTGAATATCCAGATTAAAAAGAAAAAGTAAATTGTCTCACCAAGGTAAAGTCTGTATCATCACTGGCGCCACGGATGGCATTGGAAAAGAAGCGGCATTAAACCTTGCCAAAATGGGTTTTGCTCTTGGATTGGTTGGTAGGAATACTGAAAAAATCTCCGAAGCCAAAAATGAAATCATCAATGCTACCAATAACCAAAATGTAACATTTTTTAAAGCGAATCTATCTTCTATGGATCAGGTTCGTCAATTGGCAAAAGAGATTCAAACCCAATTTGATCATATTGATATTTTATTAAATAATGCGGGAGCATATTTTTCTGATTTTGGAAAAACAGAAGAAGGACTTGAAAATACGTTTGCTTTGAATCATCTGTCTTATTTCTTATTTACTGACTTACTATTAGATACAATTAAAGCAACGCCAAAGTCACGTATAGTGAATGTTGCTTCTGATGCTCATTTAAATACTAATATGAGTTTTGACAATCTACAAGGTCAAAATGGTTATAAAGGCTGGCCGGCCTACTGCAAATCCAAATTGTGCAATGTCATGTTTACATATGAATTAGCCCGCAGACTTGAAGGAAGTGATACAACTGCCAATTGTCTTCATCCAGGATTTGTAAATACAAATTTTGGTAACAATAATAAAACAAGTGTCCGATTAAGTCTGACAGCAGCTAAAGTTGTTGGCGCGATAAATATTCACAAAGGTGCAAAAACAAGTATCTACCTGGTTTCTTCAACAGAAGTAGATGGTGTAAGCGGACAATATTTTTCCAAGTGCCAGTCCAAAAACAGTTCTGCTCAATCTAATGTTGTGGAAGATCAGCGCCGACTTTGGGATTTTAGCGAACTGCTGTTAAGCTGATGTTTTCAAAAGGAAAAAATAGTCCCCCTTTTCTTTTTACTTTATCTTACATTATATTCCTTCATGAATCACATTTTTCGTCTCTTGTGGGTTTATATCTGGATTCAGTACCCTGTTTTTGCCCAGGTTGATAATTGGGAGCAAAAAGCCAAAGTTATGGTAGATAACCAGATCATGGTAAGAGGTGTTCAAGATGAAAAAGTTTTGGATATCATGCGCCAAACGCCCCGGCATGAGTTTGTTCCTACTGAACAGCGACCCTTTTCCTACATGGATTCTCCCCTACCCATCGGCTATGACCAAACCATTTCCCAGCCCTACATCGTGGGGTTGATGACTTCACTACTTGAATTAAAGGGGAATGAAAAAGTATTGGAAATCGGTACAGGCTCCGGTTATCAGGCAGCGGTCTTGTCCAATTTGTGCAAGGAAGTGTTTTCCATTGAAATATTACAAGAACTTGCTGTGAGGTCTAAGGCAACATTGGCAAGACTCGGTTATGATAATATTTATGTTAAATGGGGTGATGGTTATCAGGGCTGGCCGGATGAAGCACCCTTTGATGCTGTTATTGTAACAGCGGCTCCACCGAAGTTACCCCCCAAATTGTTTGAACAATTAAAAGTTGGCGGGAAGTTGGTTATTCCTGTGGGGAGTATTTGGCAGGAATTATGGGTCATTACCAAATTGCAGGGCGGAATCATGGATAAGGAATCGGTGATTCCCGTACGTTTTGTACCCATGGTGCACCCGAAGAAACCGATTCCAGAATAGAATTAATCGCTTAGTAATTCTTTACATATTTTTCAATTGTATAGTTCAGCAGCAATGTCATTTCCTGTAACTGGATTAGTCTTACTTGAGTTGTATTCAATTTTTCACACTGGTCTACAAAATTGAAAGGATTCCAGCCCGGTTCTTCTTTTTGCATTTCTTGGATGACCTGATGATCGTTCACACGTTTATACCAATATTTTGAATTCCAGTAATCCGGCTCCCGGCGGTGCAGGATTGCGTGCCAGTAATTGCCGTCCGGGTTTTCATGTTCCTGGGCGATGATATGGCAATTGTGAATGTCGTCATTCAAAAGATGCAGACCTGCTTTGATTAGTGGCGCTGCAGACAGTGTATCAATTTTTGCAATTAAACTTTTATCCCATACCTTTTCAGGCACAAGAGGCGGAAAAGGATCGCGTTGTGTTAAAATAGCAATTAAATCATCGAGTAACGGCATAATGGTTAGGTGATATTATGTTAGTTGAAGAGGTAATTTCAATCCCATAATGAACATCAAAACAATAGATATTAACAAATTTAAACGTATCGTGTTTTTTACAGGCGCCGGTATGTCCGCTGAATCCGGAGTGCCTACTTACCGTGGAGAAGGCGGCGTTTGGCATGAGTATAATTGGCGTGAATACGCCTGCCAGGAAGCGTGGGAGACGGATCCGGAAAAGGTGTTTGACTTTCACGATCTGCGCCGGGAAGAAGCTCTCAAGTGTTTTCCCCACAAGGGGCATGAAGTTATTACTGCTATCCAGGAAGTACATGCTAATGTATTAGTTGTAACCCAGAACATTGACGGTATGCATCAGCGGGCAGGTTCAAATAATGTAATTGAACTCCACGGCAGCATTTGGAGAGTGAGATGTGATCGGGAAGGCTGGGTTAAGGATGATTTAAACCACGGTCCTTTCGAAAAAAGGAAATGTGACTGCGGTGCCTGTCTCCGTCCGGACATCATCTGGTTCAGCGATATGCTCGATTCCGATACAGTTCAGCAAGCGGATGCAGCTGTATCGCAGTGTGATTTGTTTATCAGCATCGGTACATCGGGAGTGGTCTGGCCGGCCGCTGGTTATCCACAATTGGCCAAATCTACGGGAGCCTTGTGTATCGAATTGAATCCCCAACCCAGCGAACAGTCCTTGATATATGACAGGGTGTATAAAGGTAAAGCAGGAGAACTGCTCCCGCAATTATTCAATATGTGACGACGCGTACGGTTCATTGATACCTATCCATTGTAGTATAACTACAGGATTTAGAGAGGATGAGCCATGAAGAAAGATAAATTTACTGAAAATCAGATTCGTCAATATTTAAACCAATTACACATTCAATATCGTTGCGGACTTATCATTGCTGATGACAGAGACGAAAAAGAAAAATATTAAGATAAATTTTTGCAAATGCTGGAAATCATAGGTCCTTTAGAAAAATTTTAAAATATTTTGAATAAAATTAATAATAACTGTATATTATACATAATTAATGTATAATTAAATCAACGGGAGGAAACCATGAAACAGATAATCATTACAATTACATTTATTTCTATGTGTTTTGGTGAAAATAATATTGCTAATCTTTTTAAAGATCAAATTCAGAATTTCCCCCAAGAAATTCAACAGCAATTTTCCAAAAAAGCTCTTTCCTGGAAAAACATCCCCGGCAAGCCTTTTAACCGTTCCATGATGGATCCCAGTGACTTATTGGGTGAATGGGTGCATGAAGATGAAGGATCTACAGTTTGGATGACAGTGGGGACAGATCAAACAATTTTGAATTTCATGCAGCTTTCTGGTATGGAGCCAGCAGAAGGCGGAGTTGGCATTTCAGGGTCTGCTGTGGATACGATGGACTTTATGGTAGCAGGGTTTGTGGATGTTTATGGATATGGAGAAATTGTTATTGTACAATTATCTAATAATCCATTAAATATGGAAGGTGACTATGACGACTACGGTTACTATGATGATTTTCCTGAAGATTTAGAACTGCCAATGTACATGTTTATGCATATATCATCTATGGGTTCCGGTAGTACTGTTTTTGTGATTGCTGATACTGTTGATGGTGAATTAGTTGAATATTTATATGGGATTGAGAATGGAGCCGATTATATTACAATAGATACAACAACAATGAGAGTGGATATATCTGCACTGACATTTGCAAGTGAAAATGGCGATACATCCTTTACATTAAACGGTACTTTAGCTCCGGGCACAGTAGACTTGGTTGCGGGTACTCCCTTTGAAATGCCCTTTTTATCAGATGATTTTGGTCCGGATCCGGGTGATGATGAAACCATGACCTGGCAGTTTTTTGAAGATGGAACAGGCCTAGAAATATGGTCAGGGATTGAAGAAGATTATTATTACGGTTACTATGAATATTCCGATACATCGGAGATTGAGTGGTCAGCGACTGATGATTCGATTACACTCATTTTTATGTATTATGATGATTATTATGGATATGAAGAGTCTGATACAATCTCTCTTGCCTATGAAGTAACAGATGATATGTTATCTCTTTCATCTGAATTTGATTTTTGTGAAATGATGGGAGATGATTATTATTACTATTATTATGATTCATTGAATTGTTATGATATGTTTGAAATGCAATTTGGTATTACGGATATCCAGGACATCACTCTCGATTTCTGGATGGAAATGAGTTATAGTGGTCCATTAGCCATTGCCGGAGAAATTGGGTTGCAACCCGGTCAATTCAAACTGCACCAGGCTTATCCCAACCCATTCAACCCAACAACAACGCTGAAATATGAAATGGGTTCAGCTGGGCCGGTGTCAATCAATGTATTTGATGTAAGTGGCCACAAGATTCGAAGTCTGTATAATGGCATTCAAATTCCTGGTCAGCACGAGGTGCGTTGGGATGCAAAGAATGATAACGGACGTAGTATGAGTTCGGGCGTATACTTGTTTAAAGTAAATGTGAATGGAAAAACGCACACAGCCAAGACGCTATTGCTGAAATAATTACACCCGTTTAAACTTAATAAAAGCCCTGTTTCGATTATTCGTGACGGGGCTTTTATTATGTAAATTATATCAATGAATCACCTACTTATCATTACGGCTCTCCAATCTGAAGCAGAACCAATCATTAAACAGTATCAATTAGAGAAAAAACATCATTCTGAAAAATTGTTTTATTTTCAACGGGAAAGAATTACATGTTTAACAACAGGAGTTGGGGAAAAAAATGTCCGTAAGCGGTTGGGTGCTTTTCTTCAAGAATTGGCTTGCTCAAATACAATTCTTATTAATATTGGCATTGCCGGAGGGAAAAAGGATTCTTCGAAAATTGGAACAATGTATTTAATTAATAAAATAACGTCTGACAAAAGCGGAAAAGCATGGCTACCCGATATTTTATTGAAGACTGGAATTCCAGAAGTACAATTAACGACAGTTTCTAAAGGTGTTACGGATGGGGGCGAAAAATATAAAGGGCTGGTGGATATGGAAGCGGCCGTTATTTTTGAAACAGCTGTAGAGTTTTTTCCGGTCCATTGCTTAGTTTTTTTAAAAATTGTTTCTGATTATATGGATGAAGTTTTGGACAGCCCCGAACAGGTTCTCCCTATTATGAGCAATAATTTATCAAAACTTGATAGTATAATTACATTGATGCAAAACTCTGAAATAGTTAGAGCGCCGTTATTAAATGAGCAGCATGAACGTTTACTGACAGATTTAAATAACACATTGAAGCTAACTGAAACGCAAACACACCAATTAAAGAATAAAATTGAAGGGTATATCGCCATCAAAGATGATGATTTTTCATTCCTATCTAATTATCTCCATATTGAAATAAACTCAAAACAAGAACGATCAAAAATATTCTATGAAATCTGCACAAAACTTTCTTCCTGATTTTTCACACATTTATATTGAAGACGGAGCTGAAAAGTATCCCCTCGCTAAAGATATTATAAAGCGATTCCCAAAAGCTGAAAAAATATACATACCCGATTATAAAACTGTTTTCAACCGCTCCGGCCAGGATTTTATTCAGCAGAAAAAAAGTATGAACCTAATTTTAGCTGTGAAAAAACCACCATTTTTGTATGAATCCACCGACATACTCCAAGACGCTGGATTTGAAAATTTTGTTTATACAACTCCCTTGCTGAATTGTCTCTATAATTGCCAATATTGTTTTCTGCAGGGCATGTATCCTTCAGCAAACTTGGTAGCCTTTGCTAATGAGGATGATTTCTTTAAAGCAGCTAGAAATGCGGTGTTACAACGTAAAAATAAAAATCAACCGCTGGTCTTGTCTATTTCCTACAATACCGATTTACTTGCATCTGAAAATATTATTCCATTTTGTCGGCACTGGATTGAATTTGCTTCAACCCAATCGGATATTTTAATTGAGATTAGGACAAAAAGTGCACTCTTTAATGTACTTAAAAATGTGAAGCCTCATAAAAATGTACTATTGGGCTGGACGCTGTCACCTCAGGAAGTGATAGAAAAATATGAGTGGGATACACCACCATTAGATCGACGGTTAAATGCAGTTCGTCAAGCACTGGAAAAAGGATGGAAAGTCCGTCTTTGTTTTGATCCGGTTATGATAATTCCCCAATGGCAGAAAGTATATGGTCGCTTTCTTGATGAACTATTTGAAGCAATACCGGTTGATCAGATTTATGATGCAGTTGTAGGCGTATTTAGGATGAATAAGGACTTTTTCCAACGAGCCAGAAAGCGTGAACCAAAAGTGGATATATATTATAAAGACTATGAATTAAATAAGAGCGTGCTATCCATTTCCGAAAAAGTTCATGAAGAAGTTAAAACATTTATGTTGGAAAAGTTGGAGCAACACTTTTCATTAGATCTGATTGATATTTGGTAGATTAGTTTAGTAGTTGCTCAAGTGGTTTAAGAGCGCCATACACACATTCATGCACAGCATTCGTTAAGCTTATGGATGTGTACCAATACGTGTTTGTCCAAAGTACATCCCCGTTTGCTACATCGATAAGTTGCACTGTCATTCCCACTCGTGAAGAAATATATTCTACGGATTCTCTTTCAGTCAATGATCCCTTTTGCGTAGTCGTTGTTTCAGTTGTGGTTGTTTCGTAGTGCACGATTTCATTGCCTATTTTATCTTTGGTAATAATGGGTTCGTTAATCGTTTCTACAGTTGTCACCGATGATCCTCTGTTTCTTGTTCTTATTGGCACAACGATTACTTGATGATCCTTGAATTCTGTAAGGGTACATAATAAAACAAAGTTAGATGAGGTTATTTTAACGTCAAATTCGCTTTGTGTAATTCCAGTTTGTGATAATGATGCTTCTTTAATTAATGCCGGAGTTGTTTCCCGCTCAACGATATTAATTCCCATCTTCATTAATTGGTAAACTATACTTTTATTTATAATGGTCCCGGAACCGGCGAACGATCGGAAATCAGGTGTAGGATAAATAACGATTGTTTCAATACTGGTAAAATCAAAATCTGGTTTTACGACTGGTTTATCGGCACATGAATAAAGAAAAAAAAGAAAAATAAAAGCAAGAACCCTTCTCATAGATCAATCTCTCAAGTGTTTAAGGTGAACCTCTGCTTCTTTTTTTAATGCGTCTGTTTTTGCGTAATTTAAACAATTATACCAAGCAGATATAGCTTCTCCTTTTTTACCCAGTATTTCCAGTAATTGACCTTCCATCTGATATATTTCTGCTAATGTTGAATCATCACTATTGGTTAGTCGATAATTATTATTATCATAATTAACGTTTTTAGCTTGGTTAATAAATGATAGTGCCTTTTCATAATCCTTATTTTGTATAGCCATGATGCTTTTATTTATTAGAATATTGACATCATCATTATTAGTTTCACCTGCAATAGCTATATTTAGAAAAAGTGCAGCCAGCAGACCTAGGAATCGGATTGGGAATTTTTTCATATTTAATCTTCTATGATAGTTTTTGAATCGCTCTTAACACATCTCTACGACTAACCTGCCCCACAAGTTTCCCATTATCTACTACTGGAAGTCGCCGAAAGTGAGTTTCCAGAAAAAATTCAGCAAGGTCTACAATTCCAATAAATGATGTAATTGTTTTCACTTCTAAAGACATGAAATCTTTTACTAACCCGCCAATTTCATTGTGATAGGCAGATTGTACGAAGGTTTGCATACAGTCAATTTCAGAAAGCATTCCTATCATATTTCCATTATCATCCAAAACAGGCGCACCTGAAATTCTATAGGAAATCAGTTTGTCAATTGCTTTCAGGACCTGTGTATCAGGTGTAAACGTAATCAGCTTTTTTGTCATGATATCAGCTGCATTCAAATCTTTTATCATGATGTTTCCTCCTCTGCATTGCTTGTGTTATCTGTTTTATTATCCACCATTTTTTTTACGGTTTCTATAACTTTTGGTGCAAGATCAAACAATTTTCCGGCGACACTTTCCTTATCGCCTACAGTAAGCATTTTGGCACCGTCATTTCCAAGGACTACGAAAGCTACGGGTTCGATACTCCAGCCGCCTGCGATTCCAGATCCTTCCCCAGACTGTTTCGATTCCATGCCTGCACCTCCGCCGGCACCAAAGCCAAATGTAACCTTGGAAACAGGAATAATAGTATCATCGCCTATCGTAATCGGTTCACCTACTACAGTTCGCGTCAGCATAAGGTTTTGAACTTCTTCTAATGTACTTTTAATGAGATCTGTTACATTCATAACAATCCTTTCTATTTATGAAATTTATAATAAATAAATCCTGCTTGGATAACAGTAATAAGCGGCGACAATCGAATATGTATTGTTCCTTCAACATCCGTATTTAATTTATCGGAAAATATTGGTTCTAATTCTAATATTAATTTTTGTGGATTTACTAATCCTTTAAATGTATTTAAAAAACCCAAAGCCAGACCAGTATACATGGGGTTAGAAAAGCCCAGCTTTCCTTTCAAGGAGAATTCTTCCCAATGGATTAATTTTAAGACGGATTTGATCAATTGCATAACAGGAATTTTTCGGAATGACATATATTTTTCTTTTAATGATTTTTCGTCACTTTCTTGTTTGTGATTTTTATTCTTTTTGGTATTTTTTTGAAGAGATTTTACAAAAATCGGTTTTTGATACGTACCAAGGGTAATGGTTTTCTTCGGTAAAATATCAATACCAATACCACGTTTACGATATCCAAGCAGCAATCGTACATTGCCTTCGATATCAGATTCTTTCAATTTTAATCTACCTGTTAAGCGAATACGAACAGGGAGAATGAGCACAATTAATAAAACGCTCAAAATGAAAAGAATAGTATATACAAAAACGTACAACATCATAGACTAATTTGATACATGATTAAATGAAATCCCAAACTATTTCTACTCAAATAACATTTCTTCTTCATTCAGTAAAAGCTGGGCTTTTTTTTGTTCGAATAGATTTTCAGGCATAAGATCAGGAAGGCGTGCTGGATCAGCATTGATAACAAATTCCAGATCCGCTTTGAATTTTTTACGTTCCCCAGCTTTGGTATGTAAAAACTGTGCTCTTAAAACATAGGTTCCCAAATAATCAGGAAAAGTGTCAATTGCTTTTTGGAAATATTCTTCTGATCTGGACAACTCCACTCCGGGTAAACGGGCGTAAAAGGCGCCGAAAAATCGGTGCGGACCGCTATAGAAATATTCAGGATCAAGTGATAAAACACGATGCATAACTGCTTCAACAAGCTCTCTATGATCGAGGCGTACACGAACAGACTTAGATGAAAGATATCGTCCCATATTAGTTGCCCACCAATACATGGCGCTTATATATTTTTTTTCAACAACAGTTATCGCCTCAATGACTTTTAACATTGAATCGCCTTGAGCAGACGTTATTATGTTTTGATATGCCGGAGATAGTTCAATTAATTGTAGAGCTAGCCGAACGCCCATCATATATAAGCTGTCTTTTTGAGCCGGATCAGTTTCAATATAATATGCTTCATAATGGTAGGCTCTGCATAATAATAAAGCCAACTCCAGATTATCCGGTTCGTGGGAATGTGCTTTTTCCAGAAAGAAGGTGGCAATAACAGCTTTTTTACCATTCGAACGTTTGTTCCAGTGGTCTGTGGCTTGAGCCTTTAGATATTGCACATTCTCCTGGTATGCTTCTTCCTGTGTATACGGAGCGGGTGTTTTGCAGGAGGAGATGACCAGAAAAATAATTATCAAAAATTGTGTAAATTGGGTGAGTGTTATTTTATAGACTTTATACATACAAGAACGTATTTTTTACCGTACTGGTTTTCTACTTGTTTCTTAAGGCTGAAAACTTAATACAGAATCTCTAAAAGATGAAGAAGACTATTACATTAAAAGGAGTTGATTTACAGACTCTTCTCGGAGTAGCCGATACCCATGTTCGTTTGTTAAACGATACATTTTCTACAGACATTTTGGTAAGGGGAAATGAAATAAAATTGGATGGACAAAAAGATGATGTGGAAATGGTACATGAGATTATCCATGAAATGATTCAGACCCTGAGTCGTAAAGGGGTTTTAACTAAAAAAGATGTTCACCAACTGATTAAAATGACTCGTTCTGAAAACGGACATAAAGAAGACGTTCCTGATGATGTAATTCATTATGGCAGAAAAGGAGCCATCGTTCCTAGGACATCCGGACAGAAAAACTATGTAGGCATGGTTAATAATAATGATATCGTTTTTTCTGTGGGTCCTGCGGGAACGGGTAAAACATTTATTGCAGTTGCTTTTGCAGTTGCAGCTCTGGAAAATCATGATGTGACTCGTATTATTTTATGTCGGCCGGCTGTTGAAGCAGGAGAGAGTCTTGGATTCTTGCCGGGTGATTTGAGAGATAAAGTAGACCCATACTTGACGCCACTATACGATGCACTGAATGAAATGGTGCCGACCAACAAACTTAAATTGATTTTAAATAAAAACATTATTGAAGTTATTCCCTTGGCGTATATGCGCGGCCGGACATTGAACAATGCTTTTCTGATTTTGGATGAAGCGCAAAATTCGACACTCATGCAGATGAAAATGTTTTTGACTCGCCTCGGCGTTAATTCCAAAGCAATCATAACCGGGGATATAACCCAGATTGATTTACCCAAAAATTCTGACTCCGGGTTAATTGATGTTTTGAATGTCTTAAAAGGTGTGGATGGTATTGGTTTTGTAGAGCTAAATGAAAATGATGTAGTGCGCCATAAACTGGTTCGGGATATCATAAAAGCTTATGATAAGGCGAATGGTGGAAATAAGTAGCCATTTTAAGCGACTGTATTAATAGAGTAAAAATCCATGTATCTCGGAATAAATTATACTAACTTTTGGCGCAATTTTTAGCAATAAATTGCCCGAGATTTAAACAGACAATTATTAAATAAACGATGTTTTTTTACATAAATCAGTGCTTTTTGGAGCTACTGTGCTTTAGTTATGAAATGGTTGGTACACTTAACAACCATTTCCAATTGCTATATACACACATTTTAAAGGGTAAACTATGAATCCAAATGTTGTAATCATTGCAGCTAAACGCACACCCGTGGGTGCTTTTCAAGGCAGTTTATCTTCTATTCCCGCACCAAAACTTGGTGCTGTTGCTATAAAAGCTTTATTAGACGAAACGGGTTTGGATGTCAATCATGTAAATGAAGTAATTATGGGCAATGTTCTTGCAGCAGGCCTGGGCCAAGCACCCGCACGACAGGCAGCTCTTTTTGCCGGCCTACCAAACAGTGTTGAATGCCTTACGATAAATAAAATGTGCGGATCTGGTTTAAAAGCAGTTATGCTGGGAGCCCAGGCAATTCAATGCGGTGATTCCGACATCGTGATTGCTGGCGGAATGGAAAATATGTCTGCCGCTCCATATTTGCTTCCGAAAGGAAGAACAGGACAGCGTTTAGGGCATGGTTCTGTTGAAGACAGTATTATTAAAGATGGATTGTGGGATGTATACAATGATCAACATATGGGTAATTGTGCGGAGCTATGTGCTCGGGAAAAGAATTATACCCGTAAAGAACAAGATGAATTTGCAGAGCAATCATACAGTCGAGCAATTAACGCCCAATCGGAAGGTTTGTTTATCGATGAAATTATTGCTGTAGAGGTTCCCCAACGTAAGGGAGGTTCGATTGTAGTTACAGAAGATGAAGAACCCGGCAAAGCTAATTTTGAAAAAATGAAAACATTGCAACCGGCATTTGAAAAGGACGGTACAATCACTGCAGCTAATGCATCCAAGATAAATGATGGAGCCTCCGCAGTGTTGATGATGTCATCAGAAAAAGCCGAAGAACTTGGACTCAAGCCAATAGTAAAAATTATTGCCCAAGTATCGGTAGCTCATGAGCCGGAATGGTTTACAACTGCACCCAGCAAAGCGATAAAAAACGTTTTGGAAAAAGCCGGAATCAACGCAGAAAGTATTGATCTCTGGGAAATAAATGAAGCGTTTGCTCCTGTCACCATGGCAGCTATTGATGATTTTAATTTAGATGTAAATAAAGTCAATATAAATGGAGGCGCAATTGCTCTGGGGCATCCTATTGGTGCTAGCGGAGCACGAATATTAACCACGTTGATTCATGCTATGGAGAAAAATAATGCCAAAACAGGATTAGCGACGTTATGTATTGGCGGCGGCGAAGCATCAGCATTAATTGTGGAAAAAATTTGATGGATTTTTCGTACACAGAAGAACAGCAGCTAATTCAAAAAACAGCTCGCGATTTTGCACGAGAACATTTATCTCCGGGAGTAATAGATCGGGATGAAAAAGCTGAATTCCCCAAAGAACAATTAAAATTGCTAGGGGAGTTAGGTTTTATGGGTATGATGATTCCCGAAGAATGGGGCGGAGCTGGTTTTGATACAATAAGTTACTGTATCGCCATGGAAGAGATTAGTGCGGCGGATGCTTCCATGGGCGTTATTATGTCAGTAAATAATTCATTAGTGTGCCAATTATTATATAAATACGCAAACGATGGCCTACGTGAGAAATATTTGAAAAAGTTAGCTGCGGGTGAATGGCTGGGCGCTTTTTCTTTGAGTGAACCGCAATCAGGCTCAGATGCCAGCAATATGCTTACATATGCTGTAAAAGATGGGGATCAATATGTGATAAATGGAACAAAAAACTGGGTGAGTAATGGCATTAGTTCTGACCTTGTAGTTGTATTTTTAATGACTGAAAAAGGTGTAGGTCATAAAGGGATTTCTGCTTTGATTGTTGAAAAAGACACCCCAGGTTTATCTCGTGGTAAAAAAGAAGATAAACTGGGCATTCGCGGTTCGGATACGTGTGAATTATATTTTGATGATTGCAAAGTTCCTGTCGAAAATTTAATTAGTGATGAAGGCAAGGGATTCAAGGTAGCATTGGGAGTTCTTGATGGCGGTCGCATTGGGATTGCCAGCCAAGCATTGGGCATCGCCAAGGAAGCCCTAGATCGATCAGTGGAGTATGCAAACGAACGAAAACAGTTTGGCAAAACGATTGGTTCTTTTGGCGCTATAAAGGATAAAATTGCAACTATGGCCACCAATGTGGATGCATCCAGATTGCTCATTCACCGAGCTGCAAAATTAAAAGATGAAGGTAAATCATTTAGCAAGGAAGCGGCCATGGCGAAAGTATTTGCATCGCAAACAGCCATGGATAATGCAACAGAATGTGTACAGATTTATGGCGGTTATGGTTATATGCAGGAATATGGTGTGGAACGATTAATGCGCGATGCCAAGATTACGCAAATCTATGAAGGCACATCTGAGATTCTGCAATTAGTAATCGCACGAGAAATTTTAGGAAATTAGAAATGGGAATAGATCCAAAAGCAATTGATTGGGACAGCCTTGGTTTTAACCTGACTGAAACCAGAAGTATGTACAAAGCCGTTTGTAAAAGAGAGGGCTCATGGTCTACAGGGGGATTAATCCCTTTTGGTAATATCGAACTTTCACCTGCAGCGGGTGTTTTGAACTACGGACAAGGTGTATTCGAAGGGATGAAAGCGTATAGGACAATTAAAAACCGGATTGTAATATTCAGGCCTGATATGAATGCCAAGAGGATTTCCATGTCTTCACAACGGTTGTGCATGCCCGCGATGGATAAAGATTTATTTCTGCGTGCTGTACTCGCAACTGTAAAAGATAATTTAGATTACATTCCTCCTAATGGAAAGGGTAGCTTATACCTTCGACCAGTCGTTTGGGGCACCGCACCTGTTTTAGGAGTCAAGCCAGTAGACGAATATACATTTATAGTTTATGCATCTCCAGTAGGCCCTTACTTTAAAGGAGATATCAAACCCCTGAATCTCCTTGTAACAAATGATTATCACAGGGCCGCTCCCAAAGGAATCGGCAATGTGAAAGCAATTGGAAATTATTCAGCATCTTTACTGCCACTTATAAAGGCAAAAAATGAAGGGTACGATGAAGTTATTTATTTAAATGCTGGGGATGAAGAGTTAATTGAAGAAGCAGGTGCAGCTAATATGTTTATTATTAAAGATAATGTATTAAAAACTCCCAAGCTTGCCGGCTCTATTTTGCCTGGCGTTACAAGAGATTCTGTTCTTACTCTCGCGAGAGAGATACTAGAAATTGATGTACAGGAAACGGATGTAACATTAAATGAAGTGTGTACTGCAGATGAAGTTTTTTGTACAGGAACAGCAGTTGTTGTTACACCGGTTGGTAAAATTGCTAGCGATAACAAAGAATATATTATTAATGGGGAAAAAATCGGTAAAATAACAAATGAATTACGATCATTACTGATTGGGATTCAGAGAGAAGAACGTGAAGATACATTTAACTGGCTACAATCAGTTGATTGATCAACAGATTATGAGAAATTGGGATTATTGATAATGCACTCCAGACGCAAAGCTAGAATCGGAGTACTCGGCGCATTATATGCTGCCGTTCAAACCCACGAAGATAATGAGAAAATTCTCAAGGATGTTTACAAACGAGAAAAATACGATAAAAGTAGTAAAAATTTTATTCGATTGCTTTTTGTTGAATCCATTGCTCATGCGGATGAAAGTGATAAATTAATTGAAAAATACCTTAAAAATTGGGAATTCAGTCGCGTTGCTTTGCTGGATAAAATGATTTTACGAATGTCTATTACAGAAATGTTATTTATTAAAGATGTTCCCCCGAAAGTAGCCATGAGTGAAGCAATCGAAATCGCTAAAGAATACAGCACGGAAGAAAGTTTCAGTTTTGTTAATGGTATTTTAGATTCTATTTATAAACAATTTATTTTAAAAAAATCTAAACAGGTTAAAGCTGACTAATTATGATCAATATTTTGAAAAAGATTTTAGGTACAAAATCTGAACGAGATACAAAAAATTTAAAACCCATAGTGGATGAAATAAATGCTATTTATGAAACTCTGAATGGAAAATCAGATGATGATCTAGTCAAACGCACTGCAGAGATTCGAAATGAAATTATATCTGCGAGAAAATCTGCCAAAGAAAAGGGTGAAGCAAAAGATTTGACATCGGAGGAGCTCAACAAAGTAATTCTTAAGGTTGAAGGGGAAAAATTAGACGAATTTCTTCCAGAAGCATTTGCTATTGTTAAAGAATCATGTAGACGCCTTATGGGACAGTCATGGCGTGTTGTTGGTCAAGATCTTAAATGGGAAATGATTCCTTACGATGTTCAGATTGTTGGAGCGCTTGCTCTGCATAAGGGAAAAGTAGCCGAAATGAAAACAGGTGAAGGAAAAACATTGGCTGCCACAATGCCCCTTTATTTAAATGCCCTTGCTGGACGTGGTGCTCATTTAATTACAGTAAATGATTATCTCGCTCAACGTGATGCTGAATGGATGGGTGAAGTTTATAAGCGTCTTGGTTTAACCGTTAGTTTTATACTGAATTCGATGGATAATGACGCAAGACAAGCAGCGTATAATTGTGATATTACATATGGAACCAATAATGAATTTGGATTCGATTATCTTCGTGATAATATGGCTTTATCGGCAGAAGAGAAAGTTCAACGCGATCATTTTTATGCTATAGTCGATGAAGTAGATAGTGTTCTTATTGATGAAGCTAGAACGCCACTAATCATTTCTGGAGCTGTTGATGCACCTGTAGATACAACATCCCGCGATCTTACACCCTTGGTGAAAAATTTAGTTAGACAACAGCAATCTCTTGTGACAGAATTAGTACAAAGTGCAGAAAAACTTCTTGAAAGTGAAAAAGATGACGAAGCGGGATTAAAACTTTTACAGGCTTCTAGAGGCATGCCAAAACATAAACGGTTGTTAAAGGTTTTCCAGGAAAAAGGTATGCAGACATTGACTCTATCCATTGAATCTAATTATTTACGCGATAAAAAATTGCATGAAGTTGACGAAGATCTTTTTTTCAGTATCGATGAAAAAACACACGTCATTGATATTACAGATAAAGGGCGGGAAGCATTAGCTCCTGATAATCCAGATATGTTTGTTATTCCAGATATCGGAGAACTTCTTCAAGATATTGATGAAAACGATTCATTAGATACAATCCAAAAACAGCAGGAAAAAGAAAAAGCACATCAACTCCATGCTGAACGAAGTTCAAAGATACATACAATCAATCAATTATTACGGGCCCAAACACTTTATGAAAAAGATGTTGAATATGTTGTTCAGGATGGCCAAGTACTTATTGTGGATGAATTTACTGGGCGAATTCTTCCAGGACGCCGTTATAGTGATGGTTTGCACCAAGCCATCGAAGCCAAAGAAAATGTTGAAATCAAACGAGAAACACAAACTTTGGCTACCATTACGATTCAAAATTATTTTAGGATGTATGATAAATTATCCGGGATGACAGGAACGGCAGAGACTGAAGCAGAAGAATTAGGGAGTATTTATGATTTGGATGTTATGGTGATTCCAACCAACGAATCTGTTATACGTGATGATCGTGAAGATTTGGTTTTTAAAACAAAACGTGAAAAATATAATGCAGTCATTGAAGAAATTGCTGAAATTCATCACAAAGGTCAGCCGTCTTTGGTGGGTACAATTTCAGTTGAAGCATCAGAATTGCTTTCCAGAATGCTCAAACGCCGAGGGATTCCCCATAATGTTTTAAATGCTAAACAGCACAAAAGCGAAGCCGAAATTGTTACCATGGCAGGACAACTTGGAGCCGTAACTATTGCCACAAATATGGCTGGTCGTGGTACAGATATTAAATTAGGTGAAGGTGTCATAGAATTAGGCGGACTACACATTCTGGGAACTGAAAGACATGAATCACGCAGAATTGATGATCAGCTACGAGGCCGTTCTGGCCGTCAAGGTGACCCAGGTTCATCACGATTTTATATGTCGTTGGAAGATGATTTAATGCGGTTATTCAATTCTGAAAGAGTCGCTTCTATTATGGATAGGATGGGCGTTGAAGAAGGAGAAGTGATAACCCATAAGATGGTTACCCGAGCCATAAGCAATGCGCAAAAAAAAGTGGAGCAGCGCAATTTTGGAATCCGTAAACATTTACTTGAATATGATGACGTAATGAATCAGCAGCGTCAGGTTGTTTATGATTTACGAAATCAAGCATTGCAAGGTAAAAATCTGCGTGAAACTGTTTTGAATCTGATTTCTGATTTTATTGATGATGAATTTGAAGCCCAAAACAGTGATAATCCCCTTGATTGGGATTGGGAGCATTTAAAGCATATTTTTTCATCCGTTCTTATGGTGGATGCAAGTTCGGATGAGCTTATGCTGGAGAATGGTAATGAAATGAGTGATGATGATTTTCATAAGAAAATAATGGACGATGCTGTTGCAATGTATCAAGCAAGAGAAGCTCTAATCCCTGAAAATGTTATGCGTAGTTTTGAACGATTTATAATTTTACGTTCAATTGATGAAAAATGGAAAGACCATCTTTATGGAATGGATCAATTAAGGGAAGGAATAAACCTTCGTGCGTATGGTCAAAAAAATCCATTATTAGAATATAAATCTGAAGGATTTCAAATGTTCAGAGACATGATGTCCTCCACAAATAAAATTACATTGCAGCGGTTATTCAGAACACAATTACAAGGCGTGGAGCAACAACCCCAGACGCAGCAACATTCGCCCAGAAATGTACAGCTCCAGCATCAAGAAACAATAGGTATGGGTATGGCTACCCAGCCCCAAGAAAGACAGCAACCCAATCGGCCACAGCAAGCCTCAAGCGCACCTATACATGTTAAAGGTAAAATCGGACGAAATGAAAAAGTCAAAATGATAAGTCCAAGCGGAGAAGAAATAATTATTAAACATAAAAAGTTACAAGATTACATCAATAAAGGATATAAGAAAGCAGCTTGAGCAAAACAGATAAATTAGGTTTTAATACAAAAGCTGTTCATGTAGGGAATAAAGCCGATAAGGAAACGGGCGCTGTTATACCACCTATCTACGCTACTTCTACATATAAGCAGGAAAGTGTATCCAAAAATAAAGGCTATGATTATTCCCGTGCAAACAATCCAACGCGAAGAATGCATGAACAAAATATAGCATCGTTAGAGGGCGGGGCCCACGGCATTGCATTTTCTTCTGGTATGGCTGCAACGACTGCTTTATTTCAAACGTTCGATGCAGGAGACCATTTTATTGTTTCGCGCAATACTTACGGCGGCACTTACCGTGTGTTAGAAAAGGTGTTTAAACGCCATGGGTTTGAAATTGATTTTGTTGATACAAAAGAATTAGAAAAAGTAGAACAATCAATCAAATCTAATACAAAAATGGTTTTTATCGAAACGCCTACGAATCCATTATTGGAAATAACGGATGTTCGATCACTTTCTGAAATTTGCAAAAGCAAAGATATCCTTTTCGGAGTAGATAATACTTTTATGAGCCCTTATGGACAACGGCCCTTGGAACTAGGTGCTGATATTGTTATGCACAGTTCAACAAAATTTATTGGCGGTCACAGTGATTTGCTGGGTGGTGTTTTGATCACCAATAAAAATGAATTGGCTGAAAATCTGCATTTTATTCAAAAATCAGGTGGTGCCATTCCCAGCGCCTTCGATTGCTGGCTGCTATTACGTTCGACTAAAACATTGTCATTAAGAGTCCAGCGACAATGTGATACAGCAATGAAACTGGCTCAGTGGTTGGCAGAACAAAATTTAGATAGAGTGATCTATCCGGGATTGGCATCATTTCCACAACATGATTTAGCTTCTAAACAACAATTGACGCCTGATGGTAAACCTATATTTGGGAGCATAATTTCCATTGATCTTGGTACTATTCAAGCAAGAAATAACTTTTTAGCCAAACTGAATATATTTTTATTAGCAGAAAGTTTGGGAGGGGTTGAAAGTTTAATTTCAAATCCGTTTAATATGACACATAGAGATCTCCCAGAAGAAAAAAAATTTGATTTGAGTATTACAGAGGGGCTCATCCGTTTATCTGTTGGTATCGAGGATTTCAGTGATTTGAAAAATGATTTAATGAATGCATTGTGATGTACGTCAAATTATTCAAAAATTAACTGGAAAATCCTTGTGAATTGATTACTTTCACAAACTTGTTTTAGAAAGAATAATGTAGTACATATGATTTTATATTACAAAATGATACTTAACAACTTTACCTCTTACCGCTGATAATTAACCGGAGGCGATTTATGATTACGAGGAGACTTGCGAATTTCTACCTAATAATGTTGTGTGTTTCTGCACCAATAATGGCTCAAAGTGTAGTAGTCACGATTGGCGCTGCAACAGTTGACGGGTATTCATCTGATATTGAAGTACCTGTTATATTAACAAATCCGAACGATGGAGTAGCTGGTATTCAGTTTGATGTTGAAGTTGCACCGGGCATGATATCTTTGTCAGGAGCAGATGCTGTTGGTGCTGCATCTGGTTTTACTGCTGATTACAATTCTTTAAGCGATAATGTGTATCGTGTGCTTCTTTATAATGCTGCCGGCAATGCATCTATTGCTGTCAATGCTGATACTGTCATAATATTACATTTTGATGGTTCCTCCATTGTATCAGCTCAAATTAATCTTTTAATATCCGGTTTGATTGTAAGTGATTCAAGCGGTGGGTCCATCTCATCTACCGGAAGCGATGGATCTATTACCATTGGCCAAGTCGTTTCTCTTACTTTGACCGATACAACAGGCGATGTTAATGAAACAGTCAGTGTAACAGTGGATATGGATAACGGTGGTATAGTCGGTGGTGTTCAATTTGATTTATATGATTCTCCAGATAATGTAACCGTTGCAGACATTACGACAACTGATCGCACCTCTGGTTTCACTGTGACAATGACTGATATTGACCATGGCACCCGGGTGTTGGTATATGATGATACTGGGAATAATATATCAGCTGGTACAGGGCCCATCCTGAATTTAGATCTCACAATTCACAGTGATGCTTATGGGGGTGATGTTGCTTTATTTTTTAACGAAGTGGTTGTATCTGATGACATCGGCGGTGTGTACTGGATTGCTGGTCTGGACACAGGGTACGTCACCGTATTTCCTGGATATATGGAAGAACCCCATAACTTGGAAGCAACATCCGGCTTGGACGGGATGGTCCCCTTGGCTTGGGATGCACCTTATGGCCCGGTAGGGAATGATATTGAAGTAGATTTTGAAGATGGTGCATTTCCTGAAGGCTGGACAACGACTACAAATTCAGCAGTAGGTTGGTTTATCACCCAAGATGGATCCAGTGCTTTTTGGGCAATCCCATCGCATACATACTATGCCTGCTCCAATGATGATGCAGCAGACGATGATGGTTCAGTAGATTATTTGATTACTCCATCTTTAAATACAAATGGGGCAACTGATTTTCAATTGAGTTTTGCTTCTTATTATGATGGCGCATACAGTCAAACTGCACATGTTGAGATCAGCACAGATGGTGTCAATTTCACTGAAGTTTATTCGTTACCTGCCAGCGCAGAGTGGGTCACTGAAACCGTTGATTTGAATGAATATGCAGGTGAAAACGAATTTTATATTGCCTTTCATTCAAATGATAACGGTGTGTGGGCTTCTGGCTGGGCAATAGATGATATTCTGGTCAGTTTTTCAGGAGGTCGCATTGCTCGCAATATTCACTTTGATTTTAATGAATTCGGGCAATGGGTCATCACTGCAGATAAAGCGGAAGTAGTGGAACAGTATCCTAACGGAATTACATATCAACAGAAAGTGGATTGGGACAATCCACTTGAACCTCAACATGTTGATCGTGATGTACTTGTTACTGCGTACAATATTTATCGTACAATTGACGGTACGAACATAGACATGATAGCATCAGTCGGACCTGATGTATTGACATACATGGATGAAGATGTAATTAACGGCACTACCTACTATTATTATATAAAAGCTGACTATACTCCAGATGGCACAGAATCCGGCCCATCCAACACCGCAGACGCCACACCTATTGAATGGGTTGAATTATCCATCAGTAGCGGGGCTGCATTGTCAGGCGCAACCGACACATTGGAAATATTTATCAATAATGAATCTGAAATCAGTTCTTTTTTCTTTGTAATTGAGGATGAACCTGATTATTTAATTGCTCAGTATGGCGAGATTTTTGAGACTGACCGTACCACTGGTTGGTATCTTGACGTCAATGAAGTTGGTGGAAACATAGTGGTAACTGGTTCAGCTATTCTAGGAAATGTTGATCATATGTCCGCGGGCGATGGTGCTGTTTGTAAAGTGATAGTCATGGCTACTAGCCAAGATCAATATTTATGTAATTTAAATTTTACTACATCGACACAAGTTAAGGATGCGAATACTAATGATATGATTTGGACTGCAGAAGGAGCAACTTTTGAAGTAACGGTTGAAACTCAATTTTTAGTCATGCCCAATGTTCATGGTAATCCTGGTGATTTGATTACCATCCCATTACTGATTAATAATACTCAAGATGTATATGGAGTACAGATTTTCTTAACGGATTATCCTGATTATGTTAGCGGTATTGCAATTGCTGCAACAAACTATCACGACTTTAGTAACTGGACTGTAGATGGAAATAATGTTGGAAATCAATATCGAATCCTATTATTTGATAATTCATTGAGTAATCCCTTACCTGGAGGGACAGGCCATATTGCCGATATATCCCTCTATATTGATCCTAATGCGCCTGTCGGATCAACTGCAGAGTTATTTATGGAAGAAGTAGTAGTAGTTGATCAAAATAATATTCCTATGCATGCTGAATTATTTGAAAGTAAAATATATATAGGTTCACCCGACGCTATATATTCCATCGGTTCTGTGGATGAATCAGCTCAAACCATTTCCATTGAATTGGAAAACTCATCTCCAGTATATGTTGTTGATTTATTCCTTGCAGATGCACCGGATGGAATTGTAGTAACGGATGTGACTGCAGTCGGTCGATTCAATGGATCTATTGATGGCGGACAAACAGGTGAACAAGAAGATGGTACAGCGCGTGTTTTCGCTCATGATTTAGCTAATGGTATAGCAGCTGGTTCGGGCGAAATTATGGAAGTTAGCTATGATATTAGAATGAATACAGGTTTAACCGGTGATGTGATCACATGGATAAGTGAAGTGTATTCAGCAGATGCTGGATTGAATTCTATTCCATCTAGTGGGATAGGATTTGCAATTCTCGAAGCAAACTTGAGTGTAGACGAAGAAATTGAAATACCAGTTAAGTTTGCACTGCATCCTGCTTACCCAAATCCATTCAATCCTATGACAAACATACGGTATGATTTGCCCCAAGCAAGTTATGTTGATCTTCGTATTTTTGATCTAACTGGACGAGAAGTACGGACGCTGGCAAAAGGATTTGATCATGCTGGGACAAAAACTATCATCTGGGATGCGAAGGATAACCACGGCCAAAGTGTGAGCGCCGGTGTTTATATTTATAGATTGGAATCGTCCGGACTTGTACAATCACAAAAACTGATTTTATTAAAATAAATTTCTTAAATCCTTAAATATAAAGGGCAGAAATTTCTGCCCTTTTTTATTTTTATGATTTTATTTAACACTTAACTTTGTCTGCTTTTTTCATACACAATCAGCCGCGGTGGTGGAATTGGTAGACACGCCAGATTTAGGATCTGGTGCCCATCGGGTGTGAAGGTTCGACTCCTTTCCGCGGCACAAACAAAATGACTGACAAAATCAAAATAGAGAATATTGAAGAACAAGAGCCGGTAAAAAAATCAGCTCTGCGAGTTATTATACACAGCTTTTTTGTTGTCCCTTTTTTAATTGCTATTTTTGCTGTTATCGTTTTTTTGATGGTTAAAGTTCTGACTGTAGAACCCAACACAGCTCAAGATTATTTAGAACATGTTAAAATAGGTGGAACAACAAAACGTTGGCAGGGAGCATTCGAGTTATCTAAAATTCTTTCCAACCCTAAAATGGTGCCGAAGGATGAAAGATTTGTTCAAGAAATGATTTCAACTTTTGAATATTCAGTTCATGAACGTAATCCTCTTATTCGATCTTACTTAGCCTTGGCTATGGGCAGAACCGGTGATGAACGTTATATATCTACATTAATTAATGCATTGCAAGATAAAGATTATTCAATCGTAGCATCATGTGCCCATTCTTTAGGACTAATTCGAAGCAGTGATGGATTTGTTGCTTTACAAAATATGACAGATCATGAAGATGCACAAGTTCGGCTGCAAAGCATTATTTCATTGGGAAACTATCGAAAAATTGAAGCGGAAGATATATTCGTATCAGCACTGGCTGATCAAGAAGTTAATATCCGTTGGGATGCAGCTGTCGCATTGGCAAAAATAAAAAATAATCGAGGCAGTATGATTTTATTAGACCTATTAGATAGAAACTATTTAGATTCATTTCCTAATATTGATCCATTAGAACAGGATCAAGCTATGTTGGTGGCAATTCAAGTTATACCAAATATAATTGATGCAGAATTTGAATCGATGTTAAGAAATTTGAGAGACAATGACCGCAGCATGAAAGTACGAGAAGCAGCACGACGCGCTTTAAATAAATAAGAATATAAATGGCTGAAATAATATCTAAAAAATCTGCAACGAAAGAACCGGGACGACGTCCTCCGGCAGCTCTTGACAAAGCGGATACGGGTGATCAAATATCTCGACGTTCGTTTTTTTCATGGTTATCCATAGGTTGGTTTGCATTTATTGCTGCTACGGGTGGATTTTTTACGATGATGCTTCGCTTCTTTTTCCCGAATGTATTATTTGAACCTGTACAAACGTTCCGAGCTGGATTCCCAGATGATTATACTATTGGTGAAGTAGATTTACGCTGGAAAAACAAATATGGTGTGTGGATCGTTAGAAATAATGAAGGAATATATGTACTTTCAACCACGTGTACTCATCTTGGCTGTACACCAAACTGGTTAAATTCAGAGCAAAAATTTAAATGCCCATGCCACGGTAGCGGATTTTTTAAAACGGGGATTAACTTTGAAGGCCCGGCGCCGCGTCCCCTTGAAAGATTCAAGATTACATTGGCTGACAATGGCCAAATCATCGTCGATAAAACAATAAAATTTCAACAAGAAAAGGGTCAATGGAATGATCCTGAAGCATTTTTGAACGTATAATGGATAACTTATGTTAGAAAAATTTAGAGAGACTCAATTTTATAAATCCATATTCCGTGGTGGTGGTGTTCCCAAGAGTCGCCGTCAGAGAATGATGGTGGTGTTGAACAGTGTATTTCTTCATCTCCATCCGGTACGATTACCAAAACATGCTGTTAAATTAAAATTCACATGGTGTATGGGCGGATTATCTTTTTTCATATTTCTTATTCTGACTATTTCGGGTATTTTGCTTATGTTTTATTATCGTCCCACGATTGAATACGCCTATACCGATATTATTGATTTAGCAGAACAAGTTCCTTTTGGCATCATGAGAGAAATTCACCGTTGGGGTGCCCATGCCATGGTGATCACTGTATGGCTACATATGTTTAGGGTTTTCATGACAGGTTCTTATAAACCACCAAGAGAATTCAACTGGGCTGTTGGTGTGATTCTCTTACTGTTAACATTGTTATTGAGTTTTACAGGGTATTTACTGCCTTGGGATCAATTGGCAATTTGGGCCATTACTGTTGGATCAAATATGGCTCGAGCAGCGCCTTTTGTTGGACATGAAGGGCCAGGTGCCGCTTTATTAGCTATAGGAGATATAAATTTTGTTACCATGGGTAGTGATATGCGTTTTGCTTTGATCGGTGGACGATTTATGGGCGAAGGTGCACTTTTACGATTTTATGTATTACACTGCATTGGCTTACCGTTTATTATTATGATCTTTATGGCTGTACATTTCTGGCGAATTCGTAAAGACGGAGGTATTTCAACTCCTGTGTAATAATGGAAAGTTTTAAACATTTTATTGATACAATTTCGAATCCGACGATTTTATTTACGTCGACGCTAATTATATTTTTCTTTATTTTCCCCATTAATGACTGGTTTGATAAATGGAATCGCCGGTTAAAATTGTATGTTCTTTGGTCAAGCAAATCCATGGTCATTGCTTCAATTCTAATGGCAGCGTTTTTCGTTATTGGCATTTCAGATCCTGATTTCAGGTCGATTGTTTTAAAACCAGACAATGTACCAATCTCCGGCTTAATTTTTCTGGTGTATTTTTTTACATGGTTGTCTATGCACCAGGCATATGAAAATGATGCAAAACTAGAACGGGGAGAACCGATAGATGAACAATATGATGCGCCAAATGATAAAGTGCTTGTATGGCCGGATCTTGTGTATGTTGAATTTATTGCCCTGATTTTATGTTCGGCATTTTTGATGATTTGGTCCATAGGTTTACCAGCACCTATTGAAGAGCCCGCGAACCCTGCTGAATCTCCTAATCCTGCAAAAGCACCATGGTACTTCTTAGGTCTACAGGAAATGCTCGTATATTTTGATCCTTGGATGGCTGGTGTTGTTTTACCGACTTTAATTATCGTAGGGTTAATTGCAATCCCATATATGGATAATGAACCTGCGGGATCTGGATATTATAGTTTTAAAAATCGAAAGATGTCGATTGCTCTATTCATGTTTGGATGGCTGGTATTATGGGATATGCTCATTATTGTAGGTACATTCTTACGGGGTCCTAACTGGAACTTTTTTGGTCCCTTTGAATATTGGGACATTCACAAACTTGAAGCACTTACCAATATCAATTTTTCTGAATATATTTATATTAAATGGATGAATACAGGGTTACCAAAAAGTATCATTTTCAGGGAGATTTGGGGGATAATTGTCGTATTAGGGTATTTTCTGATTTTACCTCCGTTATTGGCTAAAACTATGTGTAAAAAATTATTTGCACGATTAGGGAGTTTTAAATATTCGTTTTTTATTATGTTGATATTGATTGCTATAACATTACCTATTAAGATGTATTTACGTTGGATGTTCAATTTGAAATACATTATAGCTATCCCTGAATATTTTTTCAATTTTTAAATATTGATTATATAAAAAAAGATGATTGATCAACAGGAACGATATTATAACATTCTCAAACTGAATCGTTGGTTTGCCTTATCCAGTTTGCTTTTTGCCGGTATATTTGTTTTAGCCTTTGTTGATGATTATCAGCGACCTTGGAAAAAATTTCAAAAAGAATTTCGTTCTGTAGAAATAGAAAAGATTAATAAAAACCTTGCTGAATTGAACTCCACTCTTGAAAGCAATCATGATTATAAAGAGATTTTAAATCTATTATCAAAAGCTGATGAAAAATTGCAAGATAAGGTCGAAGAAATTGATGATTTAAATGCAAAGATTAAAGATATTGATGCTGTTCGCTATGGTGTGAATCAAAATCATCAATTTGCTAAAGCTGAATATGATGTTGCAAAATATAAAGCAGATCAAGCTCGACATGGACTTGGAGATTTAGTATCAGCTGAAAAAAATCTTAAAGAATTAGATGAGCTTACAACCGGGTTTAAGTTGGAATTGGAAGAAGTTGAGAAGAAGTTAGAAAATCTTGAAGATCAATTAGCCAAACTTTATTCTGAACAAAAAACATATAATGACGAATTGAATTCTATAAGTCACAAACGGGATCTTACTGCTAGAAAATTATTAAAGACTGATCCGGGAAAAATGTCTTTCTCCAACAAAATTGCAAATGTAGTTCGTGACCTTCCGGTTTTAGATTTTATTGATCCTTATTATGAGGTGAAACAGGTTGTTGTAAAAGATATTGAAGAAGATCTGATTTATATGGGTATGCCGAAAGTGGATCGATGCATGACCTGCCATATGGGTATTGATAAAAAGGGATTTGAAAATGCTCCCCAGCCTTATTCAACGCATCCTAATCTAGATCAAATGGTCGGTCCGAATTCTCCCCATCCAATGAGTGAATTTGGTTGTACGACGTGTCATGCAGGGCGCGGAAGAGGGACAGGTTTTAATTCTACTGCACATTCGCCCTCAAGTCCGGATCAAGCCCATGAATGGGAAGAAAATTATGATTGGCACCCCATGCATCATTGGGATAACCCTATGTTCACAAAACAGAATATGGAGGCCGGCTGTTTTAAATGTCACAGTGGAAATATGCCTATAGCTGGGGCCGAAACACTTTCGCTTGGTATGGCAATTGTAGAACGGGCCGGTTGTTTTGGGTGCCATCAATTGGATCGCTGGGAAGGAAAACCTAAAACCGGGCCAAACTTGGCAAAGATTGCTTCTAAGACGACTAATGATTGGACTTGGAAATGGATCAACAGTCCCAGAGATTTTCGTCACAATACATGGATGCCTCATTTCTTTAATATAACAAATAACAATGATGCAAAATCTGTGCAACGAACTAAACAGGAAATTCATTCAATCACAGAATATTTATTTAGTAATAGTGAATCATACTCTATGGATAAGCTACCTAGGAATGCCAATGCGGAAAATGGTCGCCTTTTAGTAGCCTCTTTAGGTTGTATGGGCTGTCATGAAATTCAACCTGAAGCTGAAGCTGACGATATAACTTCAATCCAATCCTTAAGACAAGAGCAAGGGCCTAATTTGATTGGATTAGGATCAAAATCAAATGCTAAATGGATATATAATTGGGTAAAAAATCCTGCATCATTCCATGCAGATACAAAAATGCCTAACTTGCGATTAAGTAATCAAGAAGCCGCTGATATATCTGTTTACCTTATTCAAGATGTAAACAAATCGTTTGATGCTCAAGAAATTCCAGATGTTAATGAAGAAATTATAGATGAAATAGCTGCCGATTTTTTAAGCCAGCAATTACGTAAATCGGAAGTTGATATAAAACTTGCTGAAATGTCGATACATGAAAAATTGGATTTTAATGGACAACGCCTCATCGGACAATACGGCTGTTTTGGTTGCCATAATATACCTGGGTTTGATAAAGCAAAGCCGATTGGTACAAGTTTAACAATTGAAGGAAGTAAGTTGATTACCAAGCTGGATTTTGGTTTTCAACATGACAATTTACCCCATACTCGATGGGATTGGTTTGGGCAAAAACTTGCAGATCCGCGGATATTTGATATGATACCACAGGAAGATGGTTCCTTAATATCTATGGAAAAACAACCCCTTGATAAATTACGTATGCCGGACTTTGGTTTAACCCAACATGAGATTGATGCTTTAACCACTGTTATCATGGGATCTGTAAAAGATGAAATCCCAGTTAACAAATTGCCTAAAATGAATACAAAACAAATGGCAATTGAGGCAGGTGAGCAAATTATTCAAAGCAATAACTGTAAAGGGTGTCATAAAATTGATGGTGATGGTGGAGTGATTTGGGCGTCAACGGCAGATTGGCTCCGGGAAATATCTGATGATATAAATGCAGAAGATATGAGTATCGTGCAAAGTTTTTCACCACCTTTACTGGATTCACAAGGTCGTAAGACTCAACCAGAGTGGTTATTGAATTGGTTTAAAAATATTTCTATGATTAGACCACAATTACAAGTACGTATGCCCAGTTTTGATTTTTCAGATGAGGAATGGAATACCATTATTGAATATTTTCAGCAAAAAGATGGGCAGTCGCTTACATATGAATTACCTCATTCCATGTCTAAAAATTCAGAATCCTATAAAGCGGGCACTGTAATCCAAGAACTGGGTGCTTGTACTAATTGTCATTTTTATGGAAGCCAAAAACCCAAACAAGCTGCCTTAACATGGGCACCAAATTTAGTGTTATCAAAAGATCGTTTGCGTCCAGCTTGGTTATTAGAATTTTTTAGTAATCCACAGAATATAATGCCTGGTACTAAAATGCCGGCACCGTATATACCTACAGAAGAACCATTCGCTGATGTTTTAGCAAACTGGGGAAAATCAGTGGCAGGGATGGATTCTGATTCAACACGGTTATATCAAGGTTTAATTGATTATATATGGGGATTAAAGGGAAGAAATGATGTGTCAAGCATTGTAAGGTCTCATTTAGAAAATGAAGGTTACGGATTTATTATCGAAGATGATGATGAGTGGGGCGGAGACGATTGGTAAAAATTAAGCATGGAACAAAAACAACAAAAAGGAAAGTAAAATGAATAAGTTAAAAACAATTATAATTGTAGGAATTATTAGCATAGGACTAGTTGCTGTTGCTGTTGCGAACAATGATGTTAAGACTGCAGAAAAAAATAGTGAAAATGTTTTTTGTACGCATCTAGCGTTATGTTCTGATCAAAAAAAAGAAACGTGTTCTTATAAAGATTCGGTTAAAAACTGTAATAAAATTTCAGATAAATCATCTTGCAGTAAAGCAGAATTAATACAGGCTTGCAGTAGTAAGAAAAACGGTTAGTTTTATTATTGAGTGACAAAAAACCCCCAGATTTGGGGGTTTTTTGTCACCACTATTTTATATTGAAAAGATTATTTCTTTTTCGGCCTTGAAAAAGTAAAGTTAAGAGTTTGTGTATCTTTTCCTATTGAAACACTTTGAGTCATTATTCGTTTTGATCCAAATTTTTCCTGCCAGGCAACTACTTCATATTCTCCATCAGGAATTCCTGAAATAGTAAATTTCCCATCTAGTCCAGTTACGGCAAAATATGGATGATCAAAAACCTGAACATATGATTTCATCCAAGGATGGACATCACACTTAACAACAAAAACATCTTCAGGTTTTTTGAAGGTAACTGTTTTCTCTTTTACCGTTTTAGGCATACCAAAGTTGAATTGTTTATTCACTTTAGGCAATCCATGGATATTATGCATGGTTTGATCACTATTTAGAATTTTTAACTCCTGACCTGCTTGAACACCCAGTACGTGAGGTGAATACATGCAACCATTTTGATCAATGACCGCTGCTTCTGAAGGGACTGAATCCGATTTGGCATTTTTTAAGTAAACAAACACGTTGGCAAAATTACCATTTTCATCTACAATAAAACTTTCAGTATAGACTGCATCTTTATGGGCTGCGCCACATATTGGGTCAGAATCCATTCTTAACATTTTCTTCTTTGGTGCTTTACCATCATATGTGACAGTTCCAGTCAGGTCACCTGCAAATGAAGATGAGGCTAACCCAATAATCACTAATGCTGAATTAAATATTCTCATTATTCGATTTCTCCTGTATTTAATAATTTTAATGCTTATTAAAGCCACCAAATTTAGATGTTCAAATTAATCTAATCAAGACTAGTGTTGTATCAATCGTATTAATACAATTATCATTAATAAAATTCTTACAAATTTTACTTATTTAATTTTTCATTACAATTGTGAATCATTAAATTCCGCATTCATTTTTAAGCATATTAACAAATAAATAATTTTAAAACCTAGGGACAATTAATGGATAATAATCACCACCACCAGGAAGAGAGCTTTTGGCGCAAATACATTTTTTCTGTAGATCATAAAATTATCGGACTGCAGTACGGTGTAACCAGCCTACTCTTCTTATTATTTGGCTTCTGCTTAATGATGGTAATGCGTTGGCAGCTTGCTTACCCAGAAGAAGCTGTTCCTATTGTAGGTAAATTACTGGGTGACGGTGGTATTCTTTTACCGGAAATTTATAATTCCCTCGGAGCAATGCATGGTACAATCATGATATTCCTAGGGATTGTCCCTTTGGCAGTCGGTGCTTTTGGGAACTATTTTGTACCTCTGCAAATCGGTGCTCCGGATATGGCTTTTCCAAAACTGAATATGGCAAGCTATTGGAGTTATTTTATAGGTGGAGTTATCATGATAGCCAGTTTCTTTTCACCTGAAGGTGCTGCGCGTTCCGGATGGACATCCTATCCGCCATTGGCTGATATAGAGACAGGTCAAACTATGTGGCTGATTGGCATGGTGTTTTTGATTACCTCTTCATTACTGGGTTCCATCAATATTATTACGACAGTCGTGCAACTTCGAGCTCCGGGACTTACCTGGATGCGTTTACCATTTTTTGTATGGTCACAATTTATAACTGCATTTTTATTAGTCATGGCCTTTCCTCCATTGGAAGCAGCCGCAGTATTGCAATTGATGGATAGAGTAGTTGGTACAAGTTTCTTTTTACCCAGTGGATTAGTAGTCTCTGGTGAAGTATTGAATGTAAGTGGGGGTGGAAGCCCCTTATTGTGGCAGCACTTGTTTTGGTTTCTTGCTCATCCGGAAGTATATGTGCTAATTTTACCGGGAATGGGTATTGTGGCAGAAGTTCTTGCAAATAATTCTAGAAAACCGTTGTGGGGTTACAAATCATTGGTTTATTCTATAACATTTTTGGGTTTTATGTCCTTTATTGTTTGGGCACACCACATGTTCATTACAGGTATGGGTAGTACGATGAGTTCATTTTTTCAGACGACTACCATGATCATTTCAATTCCTTCGATCATTATCTTATCTGCATTTTTCATTACTTTATGGGGCGGATCAATTCGTTTTAATACACCCATGCTATTCGCATTGGCCTTTTTACCCATGTTTGGAATTGGTGGGCTAACAGGATTGCCTTTGGGTTTTGCAGCAGCAGATATACATCTCCATGATACATATTATGTCATTGCTCATTTCCATTATGTAGTAGCTCCGGGAACTATTTTTGCAATGTTTGCAGGTATATATTATTGGTACCCGAAAATGACGGGAAGAAAAATGAGTGATTTGCTAGGCAAACTGCATTTTTGGCCATCATTAATTTTTATGAATGGTGTTTTTATGCCCATGTTTATCCAAGGGCTTGCTGGTGTTTCAAGACGCTTATGGGATGGTGGTTTACAGTATGCCCATGCTTCCGGTACTTTACAATGGAATGAATTTATGTCTATATCTGCTTGGTTGTTGGGATTAGCACAGATTCCATTTATCATCAATATTTTTTACAGCATGAAAAATGGCGAAAAAGTAGATAGAAATCCTTGGGGATCAACTACTTTAGAATGGGTTGCACCATCGCCACCTTTGCCCCATGTAAATTTTGATTCAATTCCAGAAGTCCATCGTGATCCTTACGAATATAGCATTCCAGGACGGAAAAGAGACTTTACACCGCAAACTGAACCTAAAAAAGGGTAAAAATTTATGGAAATACCATATACAGTTGAAGAACGACCAGATACAGGATTAATAAATTCCAAGTTAGGGATTTGGTTGTTTCTAGCTTCAGAAGTTATGCTTTTTGGAGGATTATTTTCCGCCTATGTATTTCTTCGTTTGGGTGCCCCGGATGGCGCATTTCATGAGTGGGGACAGGAATTAAATGTACCTTTAGCTACATTAAATACACTTATTTTGATATCCTCGAGTGTAACCATGGTTATGTCTTGGGCATCATTAAAAATGAATGATTTTAAAAAATTCAAAATGTATATGGGTATTACATTATTATGTTCAGTGGGATTTTTGGTTATTAAATACATTGAATACACGTCCAAATTTCATCATGGAATTTTCCCAAGTACAAATACATTTATGGCTATTTATTTTACATTAACAGGTCTTCATGGTTTACATATCATTGGCGGAATGATTGTCAATGGTTTCTTAATGGGTCCCGGTTCTAAAATGTGGAAAACGGAACCTGAACATTTTACAAATCGGATTGAGATAGCCGGCCTATATTGGCATTTCGTTGATTTGGTTTGGATCTTCCTTTTCCCAGTTCTTTATTTGTTGTAGGAGGCATAATGAGTGATCACAGTATGGATGATATCAAAAGTCATGTAAAAGTTTACATGCTTGTTTTTGCATCATTGGCGGTGTTGACGGTTGTAACAGTTGCAGCATCCTATATGGATTTAAGTTCAGGTGAAGCCATATTTTTGGCATTAATTATCGCCACGATTAAAGGATCGTTAGTCGCCAGTTATTTCATGCATTTAATATCTGAAAAAGCCCTCATAACTTGGATTTTAATGATAACGTTTGTTTTCTTTTTCATCCTTATGTTTATTCCTACTATTGCTTTTTTTGATTGGGTTAATATTTCATGATTTCACTTAAATCTTTTCATCTGTTTTTTATTTTCATGTCAATTATTTTGACAGTATGGTTTGCCATTTATGAATTCCAATTGGATGAAAATAATGTATCAGCGGTATTAGCAATTATTTCTCTGGGTTTAAGCGCTGGTTTATTGTTTTACGGTATAAAAATTTATAAGAAATTCAAAACATTATAATGTTTAGTAGAATTAGTGCCATACTCTTTGTTTTCGTATTTGAAATGGCTTGGGCTTGTGCCACGTGCTATGGCGATCCGGATGCTCCTGTGTCTCAAGGATTGAATGGAGCTATATGGACATTATTGATCATAACAGGTGGTGTCTTATCTAGTATTGTCGTTAGTATCATTTCAATTCGAAACAAATCAAAAACATTTATGAAAAACCAAAACAACTGATTGCTATAGGGAAAACATATTTATGGCTGAAATACTTCATTATCTAGGCTTACCGATTAATATGTCTGTTGATGGCCCGGCCATCGATGAGGTGATTGTTTTAACTCATTGGCTCATGCTGGTGTTATTTGTGGGCTGGGGTGCATTTTTTATAATTTCGTTGGTTAAATTTAGAAGCTCAAAAAATGCTAATGCTGACTACGATGGCGTAAAATCGCATATATCTTCCGTATTAGAAGTGGTTATTGCGGTTATAGAGATAGTTTTATTAGTAGGATTTGCAATGCCAATTTGGGCAAGTCGGATAAGTGATGTTCCAGAAGCCAATAGTGGTGCTTTTCATGCCCGGATTATTGCCCAACAATTTGCCTGGAATTTTCATTACCCTGGAGATGATGGTATCTTTGGTCAAACAAGTCCAAATCTTGTAGATGAGATGGAAAACCCCATTGGTTTAAATCGATCTTCTGAAGGCGCTGCAGATGACATTGTTACACTCAATCAACTCCATATACCTGTAAATACAAGAATTCGTTTAGACCTTACTTCGAAAGATGTCATACACAGTTTCTCTTTACCTGAACTTCGTGTAAAACAGGATGCTATTCCGGGAATGAAAATTCCAGTACATTTTGAAGCCACCATGACTTCAGAAGAATTTTTGGCTGAAATGGTCGGTACTTCTCGCGAAGGAAAAGGTTTAGAAATCGCCTGTGCACAACTGTGCGGATTAGGTCATTATCGTATGCGTGGATTTTTAACAGTCCACGATGATGAAGGATATCAAGCTTGGCTTGAAGAAGAAAAACTTTATTTGGAAGAAAATAGTGATGACGATGATTGGGGTGATGATGACTGGTAGATCCAGTTTTAAATAAAAACTTTATGGAAACATCTAACGTCTGGTTAAGACGTTTTTCAATATTAACAGTTCTATTCACATTAGGATTGATTTTTCTTGGAGCGCTAGTTAAAAGTTTTGAAGTAGGGCTGTCTGTTCCGGATTGGCCCACCACTTATGGTTATCAAATGTTTGCTTTCCCTTGGTCTGATATGGTGGGAGGTATTTTTTATGAACATAGCCATCGAATGGTTGCTACTTTCGTTGGAGCCATGACATTAGGACTGACAATCTGGTTGAAAATTTCTGAAACTCGGTTAAACATAAAAAAACTAGGTTATTTAGCATTAATACTTGTAATTGCACAAGGACTCCTTGGAGGATTAACAGTTATGTTTTTTCTACCAACAGTTGTATCCATGATTCATGGAATTACTGCACAAACATTTTTATTAATCGTTATTTTAATTGCCTACGCTCTTTCGAAGGAATATACGAAGAACAATCAAAAGTCGGACTCGAATCGGACAATTGTAAAGGTGTTATTTTTTGCAGTATATATCCAATTAATTTTGGGAGCATGGATGCGTCATACTGAATCTGGTTTAGCGATTTATGATTTTCCAACAATAGCTGGTACTTGGTTACCCATTTTTAATGAAAAAATGTTGAGTGCTATTAATGATTGGCGATTTGATATGGATTATACTGATGTATCAATGGCGCAGGTGTACATTCATTTTTTCCATCGAGTAGGAGCATGTGTAGTATTTGTACTTACTATTTTAATGAGTTATCGTTTACATCTAAATAGACATGAATATTCCATTAAGATTCAATTGAATGTTTTTGCAATAATAGTTTTTGTTTGTCTGCAGATATTGTTAGGTGCATTAACCATTTGGACTGCCAAGGGGCCGATTATTACAAGTGTTCATGTAATGAATGGTGCTATTGTTATGGGACTTTGTTTTATCTTATTTTTACGTATGTCAGATTTAACATTTCTGCGAGAATAATCATGAGACTGGAAAAAAATGCGGCACACTCAATAGCCTCTGCTTATATAGAGCTATTAAAACCGAATATCATGTCATTGGTGCTTGTCTCCACTGTATTAGGTTATTTTCTAGGTGGTGATGGGATAGATGATTATTCAAGACTTTTAATCACATTGCTAGGTACAGCATTGACTGCTGGTGGTGCTGGTGCATTAAATCATTATTTAGAGCGGGATGCGGATAAATTGATGCAACGTACAAAAAATCGCCCCTTACCAAGTGGATTGATTCCTCCTGGGAATGCACTATTATTTGGAATTTTGCTGGTATTTTTAGGCACAATCATTCTTGTAACTCAAATAAATCTCCTGACGGGTTTTCTTTCCATTCTGACAGTCTTTCTTTATGTATTAGTATATACACCCTTAAAAAAAATTACATGGCTGAATACACCCATTGGATCAATCCCCGGTGCATTACCTCCTTTGGGAGGCTGGGCAGCGGCTACGGGTCACCTAGAGCCAGGAGCCTGGATAATTTTTGCAATTATGTTTTTATGGCAGCATCCCCACTTTTATGCCATTGCATGGATGTGTAAAGATGATTATGCCCGAGCAAATTTTAAGATGTTACCGGTAATCGAACCAGATGGAAAACGTACAATAAGACAGATATTTTGGCATTTAACACTATTAGTCCCTGTATCTGTGTTGCTTTACGTAGAGGGTAGTTCTGGTATGATTTATGTGGTGGGTGTCATCATTTTAACAAGTTTATTTCTTCTTTCAGCTTTACCTCTTGCCAAAGGAAAATCAGTTGAAGGTGCAAAACTATTACTTAAATCATCGGTTATTTATTTACCGCTCTTATTAATCCTAATTATAGTAGACAAAGTATTATGATATCACAAAAACCCCGTTTCATTATTTATATAATTGTTGGGATTCTCATTGGAATTACGTGGTGGATCACAAAACCAACTCCTCTACCTGTTTTGGGTAGTATCCCTCGTTTTGAAATGACAAATTCAAAAGGTGTGCCTTTTGGAACTAATGATTTAACTGGGAAAATTTGGGTTGCTGATTTTATATTTACTACGTGTGCCGGCCCATGTCCGATTATGAGTACAGAAATGGCTGATATTCATAAAACATTTTTGGATGACAATGAAATCCATACTGTCACATATACAGTTAACCCGGATTATGATACTCCGGAAGTGCTGGCAGATTATGCTGAACGGTTCAATGCTGACAGGTCACAGTGGCATTTCTTAACTGCGCCTTACGAAGATATTCAATCTATTATTACTGATGGATTTAAAATGGGTGATATGGAAGACATTGTATTCCATAGTACTCGTTTTGCACTTATTGACAGAAACATGAACATTAGGGGATACTATACAGGAACTGAATCTGATGATGTCAAAAAGTTGAAACGCGATATTTCCAGATTATCCCAGGGAAGTTGATAAGTGAATTTTACGACGCAGACTGATCGATTCTGGACACGTATAATTTATATTGTCTCAATTATTCTAACTGCTGTAATTGCATTTTTAATATTGGGTCCCCGACCGGAAGGATTAAAGGGAGCATTGGATGTAACCGGCTTGCCAAAAATTATCGTTATGTTCAATGGTATGACAGCTATATTGCTGGTTATAGGCTTTATTTTAATCAAACAGAAGAATCGAACTGCTCATAAAAATGTAATGCTCACAGCATTTGGAACATCAGCAGGGTTTCTTGTGACATATGTTCTATATCATTGGTTTAAAAGCGGACCACAACTGTATACAGGTGATTTTACAACAGTATATTATGTTATACTCATTTCGCACATTATACTGGCAATTATAATTCTTCCCATGGCATTGATGACACTGTATCGGGGATGGACAGATCAGCTTGCAAAACACCGTAAAATAGCCATAATAACGTTACCAATCTGGCTGTATGTATCGGTGACAGGTGTAGTCGTATACTATATGCTTTACTCGTGTTGAGTTTAATACTATAGTTTTTTAATCAACCCTGCAATCGACTCATCTGATTCAAAACCAAATCGCTGAAAATATTCCATTTTCATAAAACCGACGGTTAAAAATTTTGCACCGCCCTTTTTAACACGCTGCGATATTTCATTCATTAACATTTCGCCAAGCCCGCAATTTAGAAATTTCTCATGAATGGCAATTTTTTCAATGTGAGCAATCTGTTCATCAATCATTTTCCAGAACACACCACCCACCTGTGTATTGTTTGCTGAAAACATGATCAAAAAATCATGTTCTTCACCAAATTGTGCATTCAAATTATAGGAAAGAAGTAAATCATGAAATTGGGCAATCTCCTTAGGCTTGAAGGGGGGTCTAATTGAGAAAATTGCTCCATCCTTATTTTTCAAATTAACAACTAAATCCAATTTATTTTGTCCAGAGGTAGAGGAGATTAACTCAGCATAATCTGCTGCTTCCACATGATGGTAAATTAATCTAGTGAGAAAATACGCTTGCTCTTTCGAGCATTGTGAATCATTAACCAATCCATGAATATTAGTTTCTAATTCATTAATTGTGATTTCTTTGTGATGCAACAGAGATGAAAGTTCAAATAATCTCTGCGCTATGAAAGATTTATGATCTACAAAACATGTAAGTAAAAAATAACGTAACCTTACTTCAGGATGAATCGTATAAATGTTATTTAGTTTATAATCGTGATACAACTCCTGTAGTATATCAAATTGATCTTCTATTAATGCGTCAGGATTTAGATCCATCCAACGTTGAAATCGCAAAGCAGCAAAGATGACGGATTTTGGAATATATCCATACACTACAACTTCATCAATAAAGTCGATTAAACGAGTTTTATTTAATTCATAAATATCTGAATCCTCAAGCTCATGAGCGATCAGGTTCAGAATCTCCAAGCCCTTTTCTTTTCCTGCTGCTTGAAGAATACATGTAAATACAATTTCCCAGTAAAGAACACGATTCAGTCCTTTAAAGCGTTTTTCTGTCGCAATAATTAATTCTTCATACAATAAAATAATAACGTTCAAGTTTGATGTAACAGGTTCTTGTAAGAGTGAATGTTTAATGCGTACGTTTGTTGAATTATCAAATTCAGATATTATAACATTATTCATGGAGGGATTCAGTAATACATATTTATAATTAGACAATGCCCAATGATTGATATAGCCTTGAAACCCACTCCATCCAAAATGTAACCAACGCATATCCCAGCGGTCACGGAGTTTTGTGTTGTTTAATTCATTGTCATATGAACGTAAAAGTGAATCGACATTTGCTTTGGGTTCATATTCAGAAATGATGATTCCTGAATCTGTAAATGAACAAAGAAAATTGTTTGTTATTCCTGTAAAGTTTAATCCATCACTTTTTACAATCTGCCATTCAATCATTGATTTTAAATCATCTGCAATCGATTTTGGTATATGGTATAAGATAATATTATATGCCTTCCCATCTTTAAGATTCATCAGAATACGATATTGTTGAATTTGAAGATTGGATTTCATGGGAGTTATCCAAATTCCTTTCTTCTGAATATTTTCTAAATGAGTCAGTTTAAACCCTGTCATGATAAATATGGACTCTTTTACAATTGGATAGGATCGAAATATTTTCAGGAGAAGTTTTTGTTCTTCATGTTCTATAGTCTTATCAAACTCAATTAAATCAGTCCAAGAATATTCAGAACCCGTTTCTTTGTCAACACTTTGGATTTCAACATCGCCGATCATTTCCTTAAATTGCTCTGCTAATGTTATAACAGAATTTGCAGTAGTTTGATTTAATGCTTCTATCGGTGATAGTAATTTCCAGCATGTAAGTTCATGCCTAATATGATAATATTGCGAAGGGTGAGATTGTGTTAATGTTGTTAATTGGTTCATAAGCATTCGTATATAAATTTGATCAGAACCAGTCAATTCTGTTTTGGTTCTTTGAGTAGTTAATTCTGTTATTAATTCCTCAATATGATGTGTGTCTAATTGGGAAAATTCAATGCTGAAAGAGCGTAGTTTTTTATTGAGCTGATGTCGTATAAAGAGTCTCTTTAGTGTTGGTACAAATTGGTTATTTTTCAAAAAAGGAATTAATGTATTGAATATTGATCGACTAAACTTCAACTTGGAATTATTCAACATGTTTATAAGTATTTCAACACCAATCTTTTTTAATTCTAAATCAGTGTTTTGAAGGATCTGATTATAATATTCTAATCCAGTCTTTTTGGTTTGGATAAGAAACATTGTCCCCAAATGCAGATCTTCTATGGTTGCAGTTTCATGAAACGCTGGTTTAATAATATCAGTCAAGATGGGTTGGGATGTTTTCCGTAATTGTATCTCAATATTGCTAGATTGTTTATAACGAAGTAATTGAAAGACGATTTCTCCAAAAAAGATTGCAAGATCGCTATTACCTAACCAAATGTTGGGGTCCATCAAAATACGCCCCATATCAATATTATCATTACGTACGGAATATTCAAATTCTCCCAATAAAAGTGTATCATTTTCCCATTGACATCTGCATTTTCGATCAAGTGTTTCAATTCTCAAATAACGGCCACTCCAGGAAATATCATGAGCAGCAATTTTCATTTCTTTCAAAAGCCAATTTGGGAATGATACGCTTTTCCCTTTATGATGCATGTCTGCATGGTTTGGAGCATACATGGGTTTGATGACGGCATCCCAATTCGCAAGTATATTTTGTCGTTTGAATGTACCTTTTTGTGTTAACTCGTCATATTCAGCATTGAAATCCCTAGAGATAATTCCAAATTTGATAATGCGTTCATAAGGAGCTAGAAATCCATTACCGGATTGGATTAATGCACTAATTGCTGATTTGATTTTTGCAGGTTCTTTTTCGGGTATATGAAAATTCAAATAACCCTCATCAGGAAAGATTAATACAGTATTAAAGTCCATATTATCTCCCACTAGAAATGCAGATTGAATTGCATCAAATTCAGAGAGCATATTTTCTATCTTTTGCGGAGTAAGTGTTTGCCCTGCTGTATTTTTGTAAATTTCTTTTTTACGGTCTTTTATAAAATAATGTCCATCCTTTTCAATGAAAATATCCCCCGTATGAAACCAGCCATCATCTGTACTGGGAGTGAGGGGATCAGCATAATAAAAAGCAGATATATACGGACCTTTTAGCAGTAATTCGCCTTCATCAGAAATACGTAATTCTATACCCGGAAGTTTCTGGCCGACTGAATCAACGACATATTCGTCTGGGGAGGTCAGGGTGATTCCGCCTGTCGCTTCGGTCATTCCATACCCACTCAATAATTGTATATCATGGTTTTGAAAGAACTGGAAAATATCTGGATCAAGATAACCAGCAGCAGACAAACCCCATTTTAAATTTCCACCTGTAACCTTTTTAATTGCTTTGCGAACGATGCGATCCTGCTCTAAATGATCTGCAGCTAATGAATGGATAATTTCATACAATTGCGTCCAACGCTTGGGGACACTGATGAATACCGATGGTTTAATAACTAAAAAGTTTTTTCTTAAAGTTTTGAATGAAGTATTTTCAGCGAATGCATAAGATGCGCCCCAAAATATGCTGCCTTGTAATTCCAGGAATCGTCCAAAAGTATGGTACAACGGGAGATAACATAGAAATGAATCACTTGGTCCTAGTTTTGTTAAAGCCAATGCTCGTGCAAAGCGCTTCACGACCATATTCTTTTGAGTGAAAGTAATCCCTTTGGGTTCACCCGTCGTGCCAGATGTGTACATGATAGTGGCAACATCGTCCATTTGTACTCGGCCGATACGCTTTAAAACATTGAGCGGATCAGTATTTTGTCCTTGGTCTATAAATGCATTCCATTCATTATTATTTAAATTAATAATATTTAGATCTTTGGAAGTAGAAAGGAGAATACTATTTAATTCAGCTTTTAGTTCATTGTCAATGAATAGGTGTGTAATTCCACTATGTTTAATAATAAAATGGATATCATTGTTCGTAGCATTGGCGGGGATGGGAACAACAGGAAAATGAAACGATAAACACGTTAAATCAACAATAGCACCGCGAAGACAATTGTGTGTTAGAATGCCAATTCGAATTTGTTTGGGGTTAGATTTTTCAATATGAGTTAATGCACCGGCAGTTTTTAATAATTCGTCCCAAATATCTTCATACGTATGGTTGCCTACTTTTCCATTATGGATTTCCTGAAATAATGGCTGGTGTTTATATCTTCTTGAGCGGTTATAAAAAAGATGACCGAATGAATATTTCGATTTATCGATCAGTTTGATCAATAAATCCAACCAATCATCCACGAGATTATTTTCTGCAATATTGGTATTAACAGCAGGGAGATGCCCCAGGTCGAGGAAGGCATGAATTGATTTACGTTCAGCATCCTCCTGTAGGAGTTGATTGGCTATTTCAAATAAGATGTCGACATCGACAACATTATTTTCTGCCTGATCAATATATTTTTGGATTGTTTCTCGATTTAAATCCATACTGAAAATTACAGAGTTTATGTTGTTTCATCAGGAAGGAATTGAAATAAAAAAGGCCTTCAACAGAAGGCCTTTTTAAGCACGAATTAAAATAAAATTTAAAAAGAAATGGAGAGAGTGAGTCTTTCTACAAGTCCCAGCAAACCTAAATCAGAGGATGAATAATCGATACGCATTTTCACAGGAACGAATGAAATTTTTTCTGTGTCTATGCCAATACCAAAAGACATGTTCTGTACATATCCAAATCCATC
>SCKN01000007.1 GCA_004124385.1 Fidelibacterota bacterium | reverse complement strand
TGAGAAGATTGCACGATATTAATAAAAATGGCTGGTGGAGTTTATTATGGGGATTACCTGTTATTGGTTGGGTAATACTGGTACTCTGGTTGTGTAAAAATGGAGATGAGGGTGAAAATCAATTTGGACTAAACCCTTCTCTTTAGTGGTTTTTTTTGTTTGTGGGATGATGTGTAGATTTGGGTATGATTAGATATCTATCATTACTACTATTCATTGGGTTGTCTTGGGGGCAGGAAACAGTCACCGACATAGATGGGAATGTTTACAATACAGTATCTATAGGTGACCAGTTATGGATGGCAGAAAATCTGAAAGTCACCCATTACCAAAATGGTGATGAGATACCATATTCATACAATGACCCTCAATATGGTGCCTATGCCGAGTATAGCAACGATGCTTCCAATGTAGCAGTATATGGCAGGCTCTATAACTGGTTTGCGGTTAATGATGAACGAGGCTTATGCCCTGTTAATTGGCACGTACCCTCAGATGATGAGTTCAAATCATTAGAGATGTATCTTGGTATGAGTGAATCAGAAGCAAACGGTGAAGGATTACGTGGTACTGATGAAGGCGGTAAACTGAAAGAAGAAGGTAATGAACATTGGAATAGTCCCAATACAGGAGCGACAAATGAAACAGGTTTCACTGCATTGCCCGGTGGGAGACGTGACTACGACTCATACACAAATCAGGAAATCTGTTGCTGTTTGAATAGATATGGGTTCTTTTGGTCTTCTTCAGAGGTTTATACTGTCAATGCCTGGTACCGGGCACTGAGTTTTGATTATGCGGAATCCAACCGTTACCACCTCAATAAGAGAAACGGGTTTTCTGTGCGTTGTGTGAGAGATCCAATCCCCGAAACCTTCCTCGTCCCACAAGATTACCCCACCATCCAAGCAGGAATAAATGCTTCAAGTGATGGTGATACGGTCCTAGTCGCAGCGGGCACTTATGTAGAGAACATCAACTACAACGGCAAGAATATTGTGGTGGGGTCGCTTTATTTGACTACGCAGGATACGTCATATATATCTTCTACCATTATTGATGGTGACAGTAGCGGTTCCATTGTGGTGTTTGAAAGCTTTGAGGATTCAACAGCAGTTTTAAATGGATTCACTTTTCAAGATATTATTTTTAATTCAGGAGATGGGCCCCAGACCATAATTAATATCAATGAATCTTCTCCCAAAATTATCAATAATCGATTTGACAATTTCTATTTGTTCCAAGATGTTGAATCGGCTGTTATTTATTGTGAAAATTCAAATTCATTGATTATGAATAATGAGTTCACTAATGGTAGCGTTGGAAATGGTTATGTATTGGGTGGTTTTATTTTGAGCAAAAACTCAAACTTAACTATTAAAAATAACAGAATTGAAAATGGATATGTAGGTTTTGCAGAGCCTTCTGGATATATCGTGTCTGTCAATTCAGACAATATAATTGAATCAAATGTAATTATTAATCCTTCTATGGGCTATTGCGTGATATGTGCTCCTATTTCTATCCTTGATGGAAGTAATTGTATACTTCGTAATAATTTTATTTTTCAAGCATATGGTGATGGTTATGGTGCGGTAGTTGCTAGTGAGAGCCAGTATGTGTCACATAATAATACTTTTGTATCCAATAGTGTGGGGTATGCGAACTTGTCCAGTGACGGCATAGTAAGTAATGATATAATTTATGCTTCAAGTAATGCAGTTTATATAGATGAAAATTCAACTATTCAAGTATCCTATAGTGATATAGAAGGAGGCTGGGAAGGTGTAGGCAATATCGATACCGACCCACTATTCTGTGCCCCCGACAACGGTGAATATACATTAGCACAGAACTCTCCTTGTGTAGGTACTGGCGAGAATGGTGCCAATATGGGTGCTTTTGGGATTGGATGTGAAGCAATCTTGTCAATTGACAAAGATGCAATACCGCTACAATATACCTTACATCAAAACTACCCCAATCCATTCAATCCAATCACAACACTGCGATACGACCTGCCAGAAAATGGTACTGTGAATATTATCATTTACGATATGCTGGGCAGACAGGTTAGGACACTCATAAACCAAACCCAAGACGCTGGCTACAGGTCGGTTATCTGGGACGCTACCAATGACTATGGCAAACCAGTGAGTGCAGGTGTGTATTTATACCAGATTCAAGCTGGAGAGTTTGTGCAGACCAGGAAGATGGTGCTGTTGAAATAACCCCCACCCAAAGGATTTAAGCAAGAGCCCCGCAGTAGCGGGGTTTTTTGTTTGTGTGATGATGTGTAGATTTGGATATGGTTAACAGCATCACAGTACTATTATTTATTGTGTATTTCGAGGTAGAAAGGTGCTAGTGTCGTGATGAAAAATCGTATCACATCAATGGTATCAGATCCTGCCAATTAGCATGGTTTTTTGTTTATAGACATTTATGACTGGTGGCTTGTTTCATTCCACATATTGAGATTCTCTAACTTAATCGGTTAATTTTCTTAAGGGGTGTTATTATATCAAATAGTCATCCACAATCATTTCGACCACCAAAATCGCTGATGGTGTGGGATGGGGAGTGCAATTTCTGCCGCATGTGCGCGGAGCGCTTCAGTTCTTATAAGCAGCAAAAAGTGGACTTGGTTCCGTATCAGGAATTACCTTCAAAATATCCCCAGGCCCCGGAAAAAGACTATGCCGCCGCCGTAGTCCTCTTTACGCCGGCAGGGAATTCATACCGTGCTGCTGCTGCTGTCTACCGCTTCTATGCGGAATATCCCTGGCGGGGATGGGCTTTTTGGGCTTATCAGAAATTTCGCTGGTTTTCTGCTCTCTCTGAGTGGGGATATCGGCTGGTAGCCAATCATCGGCGAATTTTCAGATGGCTGGTGACCCTTTTCTGGGGCAAGAGTTTTGCCCTGTCATCCTATCGGGCCAGTGGCTGGGTTTTTGGCCGCATGTTAGGTGTTACTACACTCATTGCTTTTCTTTCTCTTTGGGTCCAATCTGCAGGACTAATTGGGCCGGAAGGCATTGTTCCCTTTCAGGAGAATCTTGATCAGGTGCGTGATAGCAGTGCAAACGGCACATCTCCATGGCTGTTGCGGCCAACCCTGTTATGGCTAATCTCCGGCACAGGCGGGTTATCCTTCCTGTTTACGATTGGCACATTGGCGGCACTGCTGTTGATCATAGGTTTTGTCCCGCACTTTGCAGTAATGACAGGTTGGGTATGTTACCTATCAGTTGTAGTGGTTGCACAACCTTTTCTCAATTTCCAGTGGGATTTGCTGCTTCTGGAAACGATGTTCCTATCAGTCTTCTTTTTACCCTGGTTGATAAGAGAAAAAGCCAGTGCGGTCAGTGAACCTAATTCCATCGGGCGTTGGCTATTATGGTTGTTGTTGTTCAAGCTCATGTTTGAATCCGGTGTGGTGAAATTCACTTATTTTGGGGCGGGTGGATCAAATACCTGGTCTGATTTTACTGCGCTGGACTATCATTACTGGACCCAGCCTATCCCCTCCTGGTTTAGCTGGTATTTTCACTGGCTGCCAAGCTGGTTTCACAAAATGTCTCTGGCAATTACTTATGTGGTGGAGCTCATACTGCCATTTTTCATTTTACTTCCCCGCCGCTTTCGGAATATTGCCTGCCTGGGTATTGTTTTTCTACAACTCATGATTATTATCACCGGGAACTATGGTTTTTTCAATCTGCTGGCAATAATTCTTTGCTTGACGTTGCTGGATGACCAGACAATTCCCGATCATTTCAAGCGAATTATGGGCGGGTCCAGCAAAGACCGGCCTAAGTTCGTTTGGCTGATGCGCTGGAAATCTGTCTTGGGAACCCTGGTGCTGGTTATATTTATTATTACCGGAGGCTATTATTTGAGTTTGGATTTTCGCGGGAATCGTCCGGGAGCTGCAGAGCAGCGTTTCTCTCCATCGCCCGTCACCAAGACACTGGTCCGCACAGCACAGTTTTCCCGCTCCATGAATTCCTATGGTCTGTTTCGTGTTATGACGACCACACGCCCGGAGATAATCATATCCTACAGTACAGATGGAAAAATGTGGACACCTTACCAGTTTAACTATAAGCCGGTTGATCTCCAGGTGCCGTCTTCCTTCTTTTTCCCACATATGCCGCGGCTGGATTGGCAAATGTGGTTTGAAGCACTCTACATCGAACGGATCATGGATACTCCTTTTTCATTATTACTATACAAGCGTTTTTTGGAGGTGATAATTACGGGTAAAATGAAAAAGGGTGAATTACGTATTGAGCAGTTTTTCACTCCCAGCGAATTGCAGGACCTAAATACCATGGACGGCGAAAAGCAGGAGCAAGTTATCCGGAATTTTCAGGTGCACATAAACAGTTATCTGGATCATTCCTACTGGTTTGCGAAGTTTTTACGTGCTCTGCGTCAAGGAAATTCAAATGTGTTGGGTCTCCTTGCTGATAACAGCAATTTGGTGGAGAAACCAAAAAATATGCGTATTACTTTTTATTATTACAATTTCTCAAGTCCCGAGGAGCAAAAGGACGGTTACTGGTGGTCCCGGAAACCGCTGGAACAATTCTCATTGGATCTTTCCTTTGCAGGTAAAGGCGAATAATAAAGAATATGGTTAAATAAAACCGTTTAAATGAGTTTTCTCACTTAAGTAAACATCAACCCCCCCCCACACACACATTAGCGGGTTTTTTTGTTTGTGGGATGTTGTGTAGATTTGGATATGGTTAGGTTTATATCATTACTACTATTTATTGGGTTGGCTTGGGGCAGGTTGAACAGGATAAATTGGTGTTGCAGTCCTTTACTCTATTTATGATGATGAGAATGATGATCACCATAAGATAAAAGATAAAAAATGAAACGCCTCTGGCTCAAATAAAGGAATAAAGAATGAAATGGTTTATTAAATGTATTAAAAATTATACAGTTTTCAAGGGAAGGGCAGTTAGACCAGAGTTTTGGTATTTTGCGCTAGCCAGTGCAATTATTCAAATTTCTCTTTTAATAATTGATATAATCATAGGTTGGGATGTAGGTATAATTGATGGAATAAAAACATTTCCTTTATTTGAAACTTCTCGTCTTTTACTTTTAGTCCCTTCTATTTCAGTTACAGTGAGAAGATTGCACGATATTAATAAAAATGGCTGGTGGAGTTTATTATGGGGATTACCTGTTATTGGTTGGGTAATACTGGTACTCTGGTTGTGTAAAAATGGAGATGAGGGTGAAAACCAATATGGCTTCGCAGGCTAAATGAAACGCCTCTGGCTCAAATAAAGGAGAACACAATGAAGAAGATAAAAATAATATTAGCATTTTTGCTTTTATTCAACATAGCGTGCGAACTCAATCTTGGTGGAGGAGATAAAAAAGATAAAAATGGCGGAGGTGGATGTCAAATACGCCTTAAATGATACCATATCAATTTCCAGAATGAAACCCCCCACCCAAAGGATTCAAGCAAGAGCCCCGCAGTAGCGGGTTTTTTTGTTATTATTTAATGATTTCCCTTGATTATAAAATCAGTATAAAATAAATAATTTAGAAGGAAAATTTTCTGAAACTTTTTCATATTCCACTAATTTATTATTCTTAAAAACAAATTGATATTTCTCTTGTCTTGCTATTCCTCCTCTTACAATTCGTTTTTGAACTATATAAACTTCTATAAATTTCCCATCTTCATCAGTAGACATAGAAATCTTTTAGATATTTCATATACTTTTTTTCGTTTTGGCACTATACCAAATATATCCATCAAATTAACTGAATAAAAATAACATAATTACATTGTTCTAAATTATACATTTTTTTTTGGTTTCTATTCTGGTAATTAAAATACTATTCAATTAATAAATCGTCATAAATATTGCCTATCCTTTCATCAGACGAAAACGCATCTCCCAAGTGACAAATAATACTAGTGTTTTTTGCAGCGGTTCTGGGTCCGTATTGAATGCCTTTTTTATAGGTAATTGAATTTCTATAAAATGATGTACAAAGATTAGGTTGTGACTTTTTTTCATGAATGATATTATCTGAATATTTATCTATGAAATATTTCTTGCTTTTTCTAACATTATTTCTCAAACTATTAAAATTCTTTGAAATAGTATATAATGAAGAAATTGCATGATATGGACCTGTGGTCATTTTATTTACATAAGTATTTATATCCAGACAAAATGGTAATTCATTTTTTGAACTTGATTCCAAGCATCCATCATTATAAGTAATAAATCCAGCGCCGGTCAATCCGCCAAGACCTTTACATGAACTAAATGCACATGCCTCTGCCAATTCATGATGTTCTTCAAGATTAATTGATCCTGTTGCATCTAAAAATAGCCTGGCAGATTTGCTATCAGCCAATTTGCGCAGAAAATGAATATCAGCCAAGAAAGCATCTGCTGTTTCTGTATAGGCAGCTGCAATCCAATCAAAAGATCTTTCATTATATATTTCTTTATTGATGTCTTCATAATTAATAATAGATATTGAAGTATGTTTTAACATCGATAGTTTTCGATTGTAGATTTCTGTTAAACGGTTACTATAATATCCAGAGACTACAATTAATACATTCCCAACACAAATATTTGATGTTGCAACGTCAATTGCGGTTGTAGCAGATCCCTGTAATCTTACAATATGATTATGTCCCGTTAATTTTAGGATATTATCTAAAACAACATTTTCATAATTATTATATTCTTCATCGTCTCTACCGAAAACAGGTCTTATATCAAATAAATTATACACAGAAAGATTAGATGGACCTGGAGTAAACATTGGCTTATCAAAATTTCTTTTCTCTACAATTGAGGATAAAGCTCTAAATCGTAACTCTTCGCTTGAGATACTTTTAGTTCTCGGAAATATTTTTACATGCTCAACGTTGTTGACATTATCATCACCATGAACTAATAAATCTATATTATATTTTAAAATAATTTTTTCTGTAATCTCCCATGGAGTCGGAACTACTTCATCTACGAACTCAATTGCCTCAAGTACTTCTTTTCTCTCATTATATGATAACTCAGGTTTGTATCCTTTATGTTTTATTATGTCACAATCTGTGGTTAAGCCAACTATGATATAATTGTTTTTATTCGTTTTTAAAAATTTCGCCTTTTTCAATAACCTTATATGTCCATTATGAACGATAGTTGTTGACATATCGACCATTATTCTATGATTTTTATTGGTGCCATTCATATTTTATTTACCTTTCAATATTGCTCTTTTATTTATCAGTAATTATTCATATCTTTAGTTTTGAAAGTTTGGTTAAATCTGTTCCGACTTCAAATGACTTGTCAATAATTCTTTGGTAGCCATAATCCATTATGATTCCTCCTTTTTTGGCCAGCCCCATACTAAACCGATTAATGCTCCATATGCTGTACTGTTTAATGGTGAACTGGTAATAGCACACGATCCACTATTGCAACCAATAAGGGCATAATACGCAAATCCCAGTATTAGCCCCTGTCATGACAATAAAATACGTTTATTCACCTGAAATAACCGCCCCTTGCCACTTATTCATTCCACCCTCAAGATTTACTGCATCAAATCCATGATTAATCAATATATCCGTTCCTCTTTTGGATCTATTACCACTGCGGCAATAAACGACTATTTTTTTATCTTTATATTTATTTAATTCATTAACTCTACTTTCTAATTCTTGAACAGGAATAACAGGAGAATTCGGTATCGCTTTTGCACGGTGTTCATTTAGGGTTCTAACATCTAGGAATACATATTCATCATCCCCATACAAATCGACTCCTTTTGCAGATTCTAACATTGGTGTTTCCATTTTATTTTCTTTATTATTTTTGCAAAAATAATTGCAAACACCTGCGCCTAAAGCGCCAATTAATAAAATAATAATCGCAATTTTCATTTGATTTCTCCAGTTTTATGCATATTTAAAATATTCTTATAATTGATTAACGTTTATAAAATAGTTTTTTCTTATTTTTTACACATGAAAATTAAACAATCATTTGATAAATTGGATACTATATTTAATGCTGTAATTTATTTTTATAGTCAAAATCACGTTAATACACTTAAAATGAAACTATGAAAGAAATACTCGAATATTTTACCAACATTTCCGATGAAGCACGTGGCATTTTTCTTGTATCAGGATTGTTATTTTTCTTTCTTCTAGAATTTGGTCTGCCCCTCTTTCGGATGGATTACAATAAATGGAAACACGCCCGCATCAATATAACCTTCACGATCATTACACTGATTGTCAATTTATTTGGAGCTATCTTGATTCTTGCAGCTGTACGGTATAATGAAACACATAATTCCGGACTATTAAATCTTACAGATTTACCACTCTGGCTCTATGTACTTGGGGGTTTGGTTTTAATGGATCTAATCGGTGCGTGGTTCATTCATTGGGTTCAACACAATGTACGCTGGCTTTGGAAATTTCATATCATCCATCACACCGATCCCAATGTAGATGTCACCAGCGGACTGCGCCATCATCCCGGTGAAAATATCTTCAGACTAATATTTACATCATTAGCTGTATTTACAACAGGTGCATCTTTTGGACTTGTTATGCTCTATCAAACTATTTCCGCATTTTTTGCTCATTTTTCCCATGCCAATATCAAAATGCCCCTCGCGGTAGACAATGCTTTATCGTATATCTTTGTCACTCCCCACTTTCATAAAGTGCATCATCATTACATCCAGCCTCATACGGATAGTAATTATGGGAATATCTTTTCAATATGGGATCATATTTTCCGCACAACTACAAGTGTGAAAAATATGGATGACATTATTTATGGTATCGATACCCATATGAAACCGGAAGAACATTCAAGTATTAAAAATCTTTTAATGATTCCTTTTCAAGATTATCGACCGCCGGTGGGGTCAAAGTTCAGTAAATAAATTAAAAACCCTACTGTTGCAGGGAATTTTATTATTTAATTTCGCCGTCTTATGAGAGCATACATTATAAGCTTGTTGGAATTATTACTTGGAACTTTCGTTTCCTGGTTTTCAAACCAATCGTAGATGTGGTTACGGCTGTTTTACTCTCTTTTATGAGTTATGGCTTAAATAAATATTTCAATTAATAATCCATATCCATTCCGCCACCGGCATCACCTCTTCCCCGATCACCTTTTCCCCAACGTTTTTTCTGCTCTAGTTTTCCAAAGTTATAACTTAAAACTAAATGCATGGTTCTAGGATGTCGACGCCGTTCTGCTTCCATTATTTGTGTATAACTTCTTACGTTATCTAAATCAACAACCTGATTAGTAACAATATTGAATTTTCCACTATTAAAAACATCACTAACCTTAAACGTTAGATTCAACCGATTATCAAAAAACCCTTTTTTTATCGCCATGTCAGCAGTCGCATTTGGTTTGATTTTCCCATCAGAAAATTCCATAGGCCCACGGTAGCGTGCTGATATTTCTATCCTGGCAATTCCTGGAAGTGTAATTGTTGACATACCATAACCAAAATAACCGCTAGATGTACCATTTAGATCCGCTTCATCTGAACCAAATGTCCGTGAGTTCCACGTTACCAAAGACACCATCAAATTAATCAACGGCATCGGACGGTAATTAACCATGAATTCTATACCGTGTGACTCGGCATTGCCGGAATTATCAGAGGAGACTACCTCATACAATGTATCTCCTACCGAAATAAAATCGCTATCCCACCAGCGCAACATATCCACTGTTTTTTTAAAGTAAATACCAGTGTTTAATGTTAAAGTTCTGTCAAAATGTGAAAAATTCAATTCCATTACATCACTGAATTCCGGTTTAACATATGGATTACCAGTACGGATATGGCTAGTATCATAAAAGTTACGGGGAAAAGGATTGATTGATCTGCGGCGCGGACGGTTTACACGTTTGCTGTATCCAAACTGCAATTGATCACCTTCTTTAATTGTATACATCCAGAACAAACTGGGATAAATTTTGAAATAAGAATTTGAGTACGGAGAACCCATAATAGCATTATCAATTATCGTTGTAAAAATATTTACGGAATCTTGATTGCCACCAATATTCATTTTTGTACTGGCTTCAACTTGTTCAGCTCGTAACCCAAATTTTATACCCCAATTTTCACTAAAGTCATGGGCCAGAGTTGCGTAAACTGCATGAACATCTTCTCCATAAATAAAATTATAAGGTACGTCTAAATAGTTGAGATCTGAATTAAAATCTCTTATTGTACTCTTGAATCCTGCCTCTAAAATCGATCCTTTTTTAATCGGATGGGTATAATCACCACGAATGATCAGATTAGTTTGTCCTTCATCTGTGTTGGTTTGCCCCTGCTCTTCACTGGTATTACTAGATGAATATGATACATCAAACTCCAGTTTTTGTTGTGGATTTTCAAAATCTCTTACAAATGAAATGTCAACATCCCGAGTGCCACCCTCATCTAATTTATTTGATTCCGTTTTATATTCTAATGGAAGAAGGTAATGAATAATTTCTTCCTTTGAATTGTAATGATTGCTGTATGTTGAGCTAAATGACAATGTGTTTTTATCAGATAAATAATAATCTCCACCTAACTTTATAGAAGCATTTTTAGGTATCCTGATGCTGCTACTTCTTTCTCTGGATGTATCCGCATATGAACCATAATCACGAACAAATTCTCTGTTACCTTCGCTCTGGCGATTTCCCAACCGATAACTGCCATTGGTAAATACATTGAATTTTTCCCTGCGAAAGTTGAGCATTCCGGATACATTATATTGATTAAATTGGCCAGCCGATACTGACGTATTGCCATTGAGACCTTCAAACTTTCCCCGTTTAAGGATAATGTTTATAATTCCACCCATACCATCAGGGTCGTACTTTGCCGAGGGATTGGTAATAACTTCCACCCGTTCAATCATAGCGGCAGGAATATTATCCAACATGGCACGGCGACCGCCGCCTGTCAATCCACTGGGTTTCCCATCAATGAGCACATTGACGTTTTGGTCACCACGCAAACTGATATTTCCGTCAATATCCACATCAACAGACGGGATTTTCTTTAGTGCATCAGAAGCTGTTCCACCTTGGATAATTAAACTCTGATCAACAAAAAAGATCTTTTTATCAATGGTTTGGATGAATTGCGGTAATTCACCAATTACATCAACTTCAGCCATTTGAACAGACGAAAGGGATAAAATTATGTTGCCGAGGTTTTGTTCAATGCCACCACCTTTTCCAGGAAAAAGATTTATATCCTCTTTGATAGCTTTATTATAACCGATGAATTCAACCATAATTTTGTATTTACCCAGAGGTATTTCCGAAATGTAAAAACGACCATTCTCATCAGATACTGCTCCAGTTATAACTTTGTCACTTCGCACGTTTATAATTGAAACGGATGCATATTCTATTGGATTATTATTACTTGAATCCAAAACTGTACCCTGCAAAACGCCAATTGCCGGCATTTCTCGTGAACCTCCACGCTGATGCTGTCCCATAAGAACAACTGTGCATAATATTACAATTGATAGATTTTTCATAATTAAAATTTTTAAGTTAGTTAGAAATGATATCTACTCAATTCCGTAGACTAAATAAGATCCGCAAATGAAATTGAAGTTAAAATATTAATATCAAGAATTTAAGCATTTACCTTCATTCCTCCGGCATAATCCTTTAGCTGCTTTTTCAAATGTGAAGGAGAATTTATTTGATTCAGATTCTTATTTGGGATTTCATATAAATCAGCCTTTGTTCTAAACCACGTTTTATCTGATCGAAACCGTTTAGTCCCTTTTTTATAAAATGTTGCTTTTTCATCTAGTTCGTTTTTCGGCATCCATCCTCACACTGTTAATTCTTTCTTTTCTATGTAATAACTGCAGAATATAAATACATTTGTCGGGTAGTTTTTTTGCAAGGCTATGAAATTGTTCACATAATAATCCTTTACATCTGTCGTGCGGCCCATTGTTTTCACATCAATGGATAATCCAAAATATTCAAGATCTACGCCATTATCAAATCCTTCATTCCCAGTTATCAATTCAACCTGAAACATAGTTTGGACTGTATATTGACCAATTATGCCGGTTAATTATTCAGCAGGACTCCCATCTGCTACACCCCTTTTACCAAAATTATGCTCCTCCAATAATCCTTTGGCATAATCGATAATTTTATTTGAAACTTTTATTTTAAACAAAAATACTCACGCACTATTTTACTCTAGCAAAACCATTTTTTGAATATGATATGAATATTGTGTTGAAATTCTTAACAAATAAACCCCTGAAGAAACTTTCATACCAAATATGTTTTTACCCTCCCATATAAATTGATGTTTCCCAATAAATTTCGATGTTGTTTCATGATAAATTTCCCTCCCTCGAATATCATAAATTGAAATACCAACAGAACTTTCAAAAGGCAGTTCATAATTAAGTGTAATTGTAGGATTGAATGGGTTGGGAAATGCGTGTTGAACGCTAAATGTTTCAGGTTGGTTTACATTATTTATCCCCATATGAACAAAATCAGTTTCTCCAAATACTTGGCCATCCAAAACAGAAAATGAAATGGGTGTATCATTAATAAATGTGGTATCGTTATTGGTAACTCCGATTAGATCCCACGTATAGTCTCCATCCATAACGACAGGTATAGTTAAAGTCCAAAATCCTGTGATAGTATCCTGTGCCATTTCATTATATAAGCCACTGGTCATTTGTCCGATTAAAAACATTTCATTATAAGAAGACAAGTTAGAATGAGCTGTAAATGTAATATCTGCTGCATGAGGTAGTGTTATCGGTAAAAAACTAACGTCTGTAGTAAATTTATGTGAAAATTGACCGCCAGTAGGATAAATCGCTTCGATAAAGAAGGCAGTCCATCCAGAATCCGGTGTATCAACTTCACCTATGTAAATACCGTTGCCTTGATCCGTAAGTATAGAGCTATTCCACGCTGCACCGATAATCGGATACCTAAAATCAAATGCATTTTCATTAACTGCCTGCCATAATTTCACTTGATTAGGTATGGTAATCGATTCAAAATGGATGGATCCATCGTCTTGAATATTCCAAGATAATTCTGGGAGATTACTATCATTTAAAATAGCTTTATAAAATGCAACTAAAGTGTAAACAACATCTTCAATTGCAGAATCCAATCCATGCCCTGCATTAGGCACATAGCGTTGAAAAGTTGGGCCGAGTAGTTCATCAAAGTAGAATTGCGAGGATGGGACAAAAAATTCATCACCTGTAGCATGAATAAGAAATTTTGGCATCGTTAGCCGATTTTTATATTCAAGCGGATCAACAACAGCCATTAAATCATAAATCTCCGGATAAGAAAACCAATCAAAAATACCCATATCCTCATAATCTTCAACTGCCTCTGACCAAAAACCATATGCGCCATAATGATGCCGGAATGACTGGACCAAGTTTAAAGCATCGAAAACGATAGGAATTGTTGCACATACGCGTTCATCCACGGCTGAAGTAAGCCATGTTGTCCAACCCCTTTTTGAAGCACCACTTAACACAAATTGATTGATTGCCAATGGATTATCAAGTCCGGAAGTAAATTCTTGAACCATATCCATGCCCCTTACCACACTTTTTACCATTGGTAACTGCAATATCCAAGTGTCATCACCCCCATTTAAATATTTTTCCCAGGAATAAGCTATGATTTCATCTTCAGTTCTGGATTCTGATTCATCTGAAAACGTTAATGGTTCATTGGGAACCATTCCAAAATCAATAACAACCGAATTCGTTAAAGTAGCAATTAATGCAAATTCATCTGCAATTCCACTTGGCGGATTAGGATTATTACTGCCTCCACCAATAAACAACAGTGCTTTATCATAATACACATTATCCGGAACGATTATTCCCGCCCAATGCTCCCATAGCACTCTGTCTACTTCACTCGTATCTCGCCAAATTTGAGAAGACATATACATTATATACGTCGTATAATTATCTCCATAAATGGTGTCGGCAGCATAAAAACTAAATGAAGTATCCTCCATTGCTACATAATTATCCAAAGCTGGGCTTTGCGCAAAAGATAAAGATGTAATAAAAACTATATATAAAATAAGCACTTTATTAATTCTCTCTTTTTTCTTTTTTTTATTCATTTCCTAACCGTTGTTTTGCAGTAGCACAATATTGTTCAGAAGTATCTATGCCCACATAATGACGATTTAGCTTTTTTGCTACAGTTGTAGTAGTACCGGCACCATTAAATGGATCTAATATTATATCATTTTTGAAACTAAATAGTTTTAAGACTCTTTCGGCTAATGCTTCTGGAAACATGGCCGGATGATCAAAATTTTTCATTCTCCTTTCTGGAGCGATTGACCATTTTGCAACGACCCATTCTTTAAATTCATCAGCTGAAATATCAATATTATCCTTTTCACCTGTTTTTTTCAATTTTCCTTTGCAAAATATTTCAATGAATTCCCACGTGTATTTTAGATAAGGGCTACTTGGGCTTTTCCAACTTCCCCAAGCAGTATATTTGCAATTATAATTATTTTTTTCCCAAAGGATTTCACCCTTCCAGATTAGATTTCTTTTTATACAGTGCTGGCTAATTAAATGATGGCTGGGAATATAATCTGAAAATAAGGGTTGTACATTAATGATAAGCCGTCCTCCATATTTTAATACACGGATACATTCATCCAAGATAAGGAAAAGTTTTTTGAAATAAGCATCCCAATTATGATCATCATCGCTACCTTCATATTCTAAACCAAAATTATAGGGCGGAGAGGTAAAAACAAGATCAATACAATTATCTGGAAGTTTTTGGAGTTCATTCAAACTATCTCCGCAAATAATTTGATCGTTGAATTTATCAGGTATCTTACTATTTTTATCAATATACTTATGTTGCTGGGCATAATAATACTTACCACGTCTACCTTCTTTTGCTACCCGATTCTTTACCTTTCGTTCTTTATTATAATCAACATAAATACGTTTTCCATTTTTAATTCCATAGCTTTTGATTGCATTAATCGAATCTTCAATTTGATTAAGCATTTGCGCATTTTCTTTTCCGCAATCTTGTTGTACAGTTTTCTTTATCAAGGAAAATTGTTTCAAATCGATGGCGCGTAAATTTACAATCAATCTATTGTCATTTAAATCAACATTGAAATCTCTATCATTAAAAAATGAATTCAATTCATTTAGGGCAGTCAACCCTTTGGCATCCGGGGCTGTATTCAAGTTGATTATAATTTTTTTGACAGTCATTATATAATAAAATTAGCATTATTTATAAACCATAGCAATATAGAAGTCGTGTACATAAATTTTAGATTAATAGTCAGACCTTTATAAATATATTAAGTTAAAAATTAGTTATTGATTTTATTTATATTGAAAAAATAGATTATAAAAAAACCACCTTTTAGGTGGCTTAATATCAGTAGCTAATAATAAATAATTTATTTTACCAATAACACTTTTTGATGCTGAATATCAGTTTGGGTGACTAATTGAATAAAGTAAACACCACTTGTGTATTGATTAGCATTCCAAGAAAATGTATATGTCCCAGGTGATTGTAATGAAAAAGATTTAATTACATTTTTATTTTTCCCAAGCAAATCAATAATATTTATACTAACAGGTGTCTCTTCATTTATTGTATAAGAAATAGTCGTACTGCTATTAAATGGGTTTGGGTAGGATGAATTCAATACAGGTTTATTTGGAAGGACAGATTCATCAATGGATGAAAGTGTATTCATATTTTGAAGAGTTGAGTTTAATGTTACCAAAAAATCATTTCCCATAGGAGGAACAATTGTACCTTTATCTGTGAAGACAATTTGCATATTATGATCAATAATCACGTGGTGAGGTACACTACCATCAACAAATAAACTTTTCAAATTCAAACGATCATCATTAATAATCGGGTAAGACACATCATAGTTTTTAGACCAGTCTTTACAATCATATGTATCAGTCCAACCAGAACCAATACCTATTGTGATAAGCCCTTGATCTTTATACATATCATGTATAGTCTGACTATAAGCAGCTTCTAATTGACAACGACGAGATGTTGTATTAAAAAACACAAGCCAAATAACGTTATAATCGCCGCCATTAATATCACCAAAATAATCGTATAAAGACCATTCTGCATCGATGGTGCATAATGAATCTGTAAAATCAGAAACATAGTCACCTACTTTATAGTTTTGTGCAGAAAGACTAGTTAGCCCTACGACGATCATTAATATTATTATTTTATGTTTAAACATACTCAAATTCTTGATTTTACTATCTAAATCAGTCTATAAATATAATATATACATAATTAAATAACAGAAAATGTTATTAGCGACTAATTTTGAAGTAAAGTGTAGGTGTTAAACCCATAATTTCTACATCACTAACAAGAATATCTTTGTCTTTTGAAGCAAACGTATATCGTTTATGACTGATATATTTATTATCATAAATATTAAATAATGATAATCCATATTCCCATTTCAATCCTCTCCATGTTGAAATACGTACAATACTAACATCAAGCCGATGTGCATCAGGCAACTTGGAAGCATTATGTGTACCCGGCTTTGCTTCCAAAGCAACATTACCATCTTCATCTTCATAAATTTCTAAATTATTATTTTCAGTAAATGCTCTCCCAGAAAAATACAACCACGAAAAAGTAAGCTGCCATGGTCCTAAATTTGTCATCGCGACCGTTTTAAAATCATGTGTACGGTTATTATCGGTTGAAAAAGACTTATTATCATTTAATTCATCAAATCTCCATTTAGACGTTCCATAATTATAACTCATCCAACCATGAATCTTTCCACCTGTTTTCATCATAAGCATTTCAATTCCATGAGATTTTTCATTCCCAATCATCAATAGACCCGAAGTATATGCATCTGCAGGAAATAGATAGTTAGGATAATGATGTAAACGAGAAAAATTGGGAATATTAAATTTATCGTTATAATAATATTCTAAATTGAAATCATAATTTTTAAATGATTTTTGATATCCTAAAACATATTGATCTGCTTTAGATGATTTTAATGAATCTGTTGATAAAAGCCATACAAATTTGCTGCCGCTTGAAATAAAATCATTACTAAATCGATGCAAATATTGAACATGCCTTCCCCATGCTGCCATTATTTTTGAACTAGGTGTAAATTTATAATCAATTGAAATTCTTGGCATTATGTCCCACTTTTCATCAATTGAATATTTTGAAGATCTTAACCCTGCTTTAATTGTTCCTCTTGTAAAATAATCAAACTCATCTTGAAAATATAATGACAAAATATCTCCATTTACATCTTGGTTAATTATTTGAATAGTATTTTGCTGATCAACCCTAAAGTATGTTGAATAATTTGAGAACCATACTCCAGACTCAATTTTATGGTCATTCAATTCCCAATCATGATTAAAATGGAACGTTAAATCTTCAATTTTGTTTTGTTCAAGAAATTGATCAATATAAATAAATGTTGTATCTAAAAATCCCCATTCTGATTCAGTGGTTAATTCATGATTGCTATTATACGTTGATTTAGATATCAATAATTGCGAATACGCTGCATTTTTCCACTGATGTGAAAATTTTAGACTTAGCCCTTCATTTTCCCACTTTGTATCATCTGTTTTCTGATATCGAATATATTCAGTATTTTTAAAATCAAAGTGACTGTTTTCAGATAAAACATCTTTACTTGTATAAAAACTTAATGAAATGATATCTCTGGCAGTTGGTATGAAAGTCAGTTTAGCATTTAAATCAGAAAATTGAAATTCAGGTGTATATGTTTGTGTTGCAGTCGAATCGATCCATATTACATCATCCCCTATATTTAATCCGCTTCCACTAGATAAATATCCATGAATTTTATTATAAAAGTTTGAATGTAATTTATCTGAAAATGTTTGCCTGTGTGTTAATAAAAAACTCCCACGATTAAACAAAGGTTGTTCGAGGGAAAAACCACTGCTCAATTGGTTAGTATATATTGAAATTCTTGTTTTGTTCATATCCCCATTTTTACCAGTCACATTTATTACACTGTTAATCCGGCCTCCAAATCGTGCGGGGATGCCTCCTTTATACACTTGTATATCTTTAACAGCCAATGCATTTAATGAACTTACAAAGCCATAAAAATGATCCGTTTGATATAATGTAATTCCATCGAAAATGATCTGGTTTTGATCGGGAGTCCCACCACGTATATACAAACCGGCCGATCCCGTATTTCCACCTTGAATTCCCGGTAGTAATTGTAAAGAACGAAGTACATCATTTTCACCCAGATTAGGTAGCATAGCAACATTCCGTGGAGAATACGAAATCTGACTAATCTGTTCACCCTGTTTCATTATATCTATTCGCTTTCCGGTTACCGTTATATTTTCGCTGGAAAGTATAGTTGGACTTAAATTGATTCGAATGATGGCAGTTCGGGCATCACTTTTCCTAACGGGGATTTGTTCAGTTATATACCCTATATATGAAACACTCAACGTACAAATTTCGGCAGTGACACCTGATATATTATAAAAACCATTTTCATTTGATACACTCCCTGAAAATGTGTTTAAAACACTAATATTAGCATGAGGTATAAATTCACTGCTTTCCTTATCAAGAATATACCCAGTTATATTATATGGATCATTCCAGCCTCGTTCAGAAATAATAATGAATTGATTATTTTTTTTTGACCAAAGCAGTCCAGTGTTCTGTAAAAGCATTGAAATTGCTTCTTCTTCTGAACACCCATTGCAAATAGCGGAAACTGTCACATTAGCCAGGTAACTATCCTGATATACAACTGATAATCTGTATTGACTGATTAAGGAATCGATAACAGAAGTAAGCGGTTCTTCATTTACATCAAAAAAAATCCCGTTTTGCTGTTGTGGTAAAACGGGATTATAAACAAGAAAGACTAAAATTATCTTAATCAGGCAAACATTAGTATATGATGTAAGTATCCTTTTCAAACTTAAAAGACCGTTGTGCTAAAGTCGCGAGCGTTTCCATAACAGGATTAAATTCATCTGCTTCAATGATTCCTGTAACAGTTATGTTGCCAAGGTCAACACTTGCAAATTTAATTTTAACATCGAATTTACGCTCAATTTCTTTACAAACGGTCCTCAGATTTGTCTGTTCAAGGATTAGCTTGTTATAAATCCAGCCTGGTAATTTATTATGGTTAATTTTCTCCGGTTTCCCAGGATTAAGTCCTAGGACAAAGTCTACTTTTTGACCGGCTGTTAACACAACGTCTTTTGCTGCTTCTGCGCCTGATACTTTAACAGTACCTTCCAAAACGATTACATCAATATTTGAACCTCGGGCATGAATATTAAATTCAGTCCCCAACACTTCAACCGTTGCTGATCCAAATTGAACTATAAAAGGTAAATCACCTTTTTCTACATCAAAGAAAGCTTCACCTGTTAACGAAACATTTCTGTGATGTTCACCAAATCCATTTTTATAGGATAATGAACTTTCTGCATTCAATTTCACAGTAGATCCGTCCGCTAACTTTAGAGTCTTGAATTGTCCTCGTTCTGCAACAATGGATGTAGTTGTATATGCATTATATAAAATGGGGGAAATTAATGTTAATGTTAGCGCAGCAGCCGCAGCCCATATCAATTTTGGCTTTATAAATATAGCTGACATTGCTGGTTTTACAGTCGTTTTTTGAATGGATTCAGTTTCTTGAATATCTATTAGCTGTTCCATTCGCATCCATGCATCATTAACATCTGGAACTTTCGGTAATCGAACCATGGCACTTTCTTTCCAAATGCGCTGCATAATTCGATCAAGTTTATTTTCAAAGTTTTTCATCATTTAATTCTGTATTCTAATATATTTCTTTTTTCTTTAAATAAAGTTTCTTGTTTCTGCATATATAACGTTTTTAAAAGGCACTCACTCATAAATAATTCTTTAAATGTTTCTTTAATATTTTAAGAGCTCTGTACAATTGATTCTCTACAGTCCTCCTCGATAAATCTAGGATTGCAGCAATTTCCTGGTTCGCCAATCCTTCAATCCGACTTAAAACAAAAATTTCCCTGCATTTTTCTGGTAACTGTTCGTTAACAATACGGTTTATCTCGTCCTTTAACTCATTTAATTCTTGGGATTTTTGAGGGTCATCATAATCAGATTGTTCTGGTTTTGGAATAGTATCTTTATGACGAACCCGAACTTCCTGATGCCTGAAGTGATCATAACATAAATTGGTACCAATTTTGGCAATTAAAGAAAAGAATGATTTATTTGGATCAAGTTTTAATCGATTATTCCATACTCGCAAAAATGTATCTTGAACAATATCTTCTGCAAGGTCTTCGTCATGAACACGATATACTATGAATCTGAATAAAGTAGAGTGATATCGATGAAACAACTTTTTAAAAGCTGACTTATCAGAATTTTTTACATCGTTTAAAAGTGTTTTATCGTTTGCTGCCATGAATTTTTATTGTTATCAGAATGAAATATTAATCTTCACCAATATCCTCATTCCAAATATCAGGATTTCTCTGTATATAATTTTCTAGCATTGAAATACACTCTGCAGATTGAAGGTCAATAACTTCTATTTCATTTTTCTTTAGCCATTCAATACCTCCTGAAAAGTTGACCGATTCACCTATAATGACTGTTCTGATTTTAAATTGTTTTATCAATCCACTGCAGTACCAACAAGGCGCTAATGTAGTTACCATAATGATATTTGCATAAGATCGTTGTCTTCCTGCTTTTCTGAAAGCATCCGTTTCACCATGTATTGATGGATCATTATGCTGAATTCTTCTATTTCGTCCTTTACTCAATAATGTTCCATCTGTTAGAAATAAAGCTGCACCAATGGGAATCCCACCTTCATCTAGACCTTTTTGAGCCTCTTGGATAGCCGTGTTTAGCATTTGTTGGTATTTGGGAGTTATAACTGTTTTCATTTCTATTGTGTTGTTAATTTCCGACTTATTCATAAAACACCAAAGTATAATCAGAGTACTCAAAATTAAATAGTTATGTTAAAATAATTAAAAGGATTTTCATGGCAGAACGTAATTCATCATTATTGTACGGTATTAACGATAGTCCCCCCATGGGGGAGACGATAATTCTTGGATTTCAACATTATTTGACCATGTTTGGTTCAACGGTTGCAATACCCTTATTATTGGCTCCAGCGCTTGGTATTACCGATCCGGTTCAAAAGGGATGGTTAATTGCTACAATGTTTTTTGTCAGTGGTATAACCACACTTTTGCAAACTATTTGGGGAAACCGCCTTCCTATTGTTCAAGGAGGAACATTTTCATTTTTAGCTCCCACATTTGCTATTTGCGGTATGGCAGCATTAGCCAATGCTGGTTGGGAAGTACGTATGCAGCATGTTCAAGGTGCTATTATTGCCGGCTCCCTCGCTGAAATTATCGTTGGTGCCAGCGGGTTGGTGGGCCGATTATTGAAATTTGTAGGTCCCATCACAATTGCACCCACGATAGCCTTGATCGGTTTATCTTTATTCAAATTTGGTGCACCGGAAGCAGGGCGGTATTGGCCGATTGGTGGATTAACTATTTTTCTGATAATTCTTTTCAGCCAATATCTTCGGAACAAGCATCGAACGTTTGAACTTTACCCTATTCTTCTCGCAATAGTAACTGCTTGGATTATTTCCGCTATCTGTACTGCATTGGGCATTTTCCCAGCAGGACACCCGGCACATACAAGTCTGGCTAACCTAAAAGATGCACCTTGGTTTCGAATTCCATATCCATTTCAGTGGGGATTTCCCCAATTTGGTGCTGCCGCAATTGTGGGCATGTTGGCTGGTTATATTGCATCAATTGTGGAATCAATCGGGGATTATTACGCCTGCGCGAGACTTTCCGGGGCACCCATACCAGATAAAAAAATGATTAATAGAGGTATCACATTTGAGGGAATTGGATGTTTTATAGCTGGAATTTTTGGTACGGGAAATGGCACCACTTCCTATAGTGAAAACATTGGAGCAATTGGTTTAACCCGTGTTGGATCTCGAAGGGTTGTTCAGGCAGGTGCTGTCATAATGATTCTTTTAGGCACCGTTTCAAAATTTGGTGCACTATTTACAACGATCCCTCAACCAATTGTTGGTGGAATGTATTGTGCCATGTTTGGCATGATAGCAGCTGTTGGTTTATCCAACCTGCAATTTGTAGATCTCAATTCACCGCGAAATTTGTTCATCCTTGGATTTGCTTTTTTTATGGGTTTATCTGTTCCGGAATATTTTGGTCAGCACCCCATGCAGTTTGAGCCTATCTGGTTAGCTAACATTATAAATACGTTAGGAAGTACCGGGATGGCTGTGGGTGCTTTTTCTGCATTAATTTTAGATAATACTATTCCGGGGACAGTTGAAGAACGTGGGTTAAATGCATGGGGTAACCATTAATATGAATAAATTCATATACTTTATTACAAGTGTAAACTTAAGGAAGTAGATAATGTCAGTTCTAATTAAAAATGGTCGAGTTATCACTGCAGTCGATGACTATATGGGTGATGTGTATATAGAAAATGAAACTGTTTCACTTATTGGTAAAAACCTTGAAGTAGAAGCTGATGAAGTGATTGATGCTACTGGAAAATATCTTTTCCCCGGTGGACTGGATCCACATACCCATTTAGATATGCCTTTTGGCGGTACCACATCTGCGGATGATTTTGAAACGGGAACACGTGCTGCTGCCCATGGCGGTACCACAACGCTCATTGATTTTGCGATTCAAACCAAAGGTCATTCCACATTGGAAGCATTGGATACGTGGCATGCAAAAGCCGATGGGAAAACAGCCATCGATTATGGGTTCCATATGATTGTGACTGATTTAGAAGATAATCGCCTCCATGAGATGAAAATGCTGGCTGACGCCGGTGTAACATCCTATAAGTTATTCATGGCTTATCCTGGCGTGTTATATGTGGATGATGGCACGATTTATCGTGCTATGCGCCAAGCAGGCGAAAACGGAACGGTTGTGTGTATGCATGCTGAAAACGGCATTGTCATAGATGAAATTGTCAAAATCGCTTTGGCCGAAGGAAAAACAGAGCCAAAATATCATGCCCTGACCCGCCCCACACGGATGGAAGCGGAGGGTGTCCATCGCGCCATTTCCATTGCGGAAGTCGCCCAAGTCCCCGTTTATATTGTTCATCTCTCAAGTTCTGATGCCTTGGAACAGGTTATGCTGGCCCGGAATCGAGGTGTTCATGCCTTTGCTGAAACATGTCCACAATATCTATTTTTAGACGATTCTTATTATGAACAGGAAGGGTTTGAAGGAGCCAAATATGTCATGACACCAGCCTTGCGGAAAAAGTGGAACCAGGATGAACTATGGAAGGGGCTCCGATTCGGTGATCTCCAATCTATTTCCACGGATCATTGTCCATTCTGTTTCAAGGATCAAAAAATATTGGGGATTAATGATTTTTCCAAGATTCCCAACGGCGGTCCCGGTGTGGAGAATCGTATGAGTCTTGTTTACAATGGCGGTGTGAATTCAGGCAGAATTTCACTGAATAAATTTGTTGAATTAACATCAACAGCCGCTGCGAAAACTTTTGGACTATTTCCCAAAAAAGGTACGATTGCCGTTGGCAGCGATGCGGACATTGTTATTTTTGATCCGCATCGAAAAGAAACAATCAGCATTAAAAATGCCTGTACCCATCACATGAGAGTAGATTACAATGCTTACGAAGGTTTTGAAGTGACCGGCTTTACTGAAACCGTTCTTTCTCGTGGAAAAATCATCATTGATAAATGCGAATATGTAGGAAAGAAGGGCGATGGACGCTTTTTAAAACGCGGTCTATATGGCGGTATGAAATAATAGAATTCAAGGAGAAATCAAATGGCTAGAAATATTAAATCTGGATTAATTCAGATGAGTCTTCCTATGACAGAGGGAGAAGGAACTATTGCAGAAATAATGGACGCAATGGTTCAAAAGCATATTCCATTCATTGAAGATGCGGGAAAACAAGGTGTGCAAATTTTATGTCTACAAGAAATATTTAATACACCTTATTTTTGTTCAGGGCAAGATAATGCATGGTATGCTTCTGCAGAGTCCGTTCCGGGCCCAACCACTGAACTTATGCAGGAATATGCCAAAAAGTATAATATGGTTATTATTGTTCCTATTTATGAAAAAGAACAGGCAGGTGTATTATATAACACAGCGGCAGTCATTGATGCAGATGGAGAATATTTGGGCAAATATAGAAAAAATCACATTCCTCAAACATCTGGATTTTGGGAAAAATATTTTTTCAAACCAGGAAATTTAGGATATCCTGTTTTTGAAACAAAATATGCCAAAGTGGGCGTTTACATTTGTTACGATCGCCATTTTCCAGATGGCGCAAGATGCCTTGGATTGAATGGTGCAGAAATTGTGTATAATCCATCTGCTACGGTTGCGGGATTAAGCGAGTATTTATGGAAATTAGAGCAACCGGCACATGCAGCAGCCAATGGATATTTCATGGGTTGCATCAACCGAGTGGGGACCGAAAAACCATGGAATTTAGGCGAATTTTATGGCACTTCATATTTTGTGAATCCACGAGGACAGATTATTGCGGAAGCATCAAGAGACCAAGATGAATTATTAGTCTCTGAATTCAATTTAGATATGATTGATGAAGTGCGTTCTACGTGGCAATTTTTTCGGGACCGTCGTCCAGAAACCTATGGTAAGTTGGTAGAACTTTAAAATAAATTAATAAAAAGAGAAAATTATGGCAGATTTAAGTATAGAAGTAAACGGTATTAGATTTCCAAACCCATTTGTAATTGGGTCAGGGCCACCTAGCACTAATTCAAAAACCATCATAAAGGCTTTTGATAATGGGTGGGGTGGGGTTTCTGCAAAAACGGTTAGTTTGACAGAAACTCGAGTCATAAATGTTGCCCCCCGATATGGAAAATTAAAAACACCAAGTGGTGAAATTATCGGTTTCGAGAACATTGAACTAATATCCGACAGAACACTGGAAATATGGCTGGATGAATTTAAAACCATAAAAGATGCACATCCAGACAAGGTGTTAATTTCTTCTATAATGGAGAAATATAATAAGGATTCATGGCAGGAATTAACAGGTAGAATTGTTGAAACCGGTGTTAATATGTTTGAATTGAATTTTTCTTGCCCTCACGGACATCCTGAAGAAGGCATGGGAGCAGCTATGGGACAGAACCCAGATATGGTTAAAGAAGTAACGGGTTGGGTTGCCGAGGTAACAGACTTGCCAATATGGGCCAAAATGACTCCCGATATTTTAGACATCACAGAACCGGCCAAAGCCGCGATGGATGGCGGTGCCGGTGGCGTTGCAGCGATCAATACTATATCATCTATTTTAAATATTGATCTTGAAACATTGGCGCCAATGCCCACGGTGGAAGGCCATTCAACTCCCGGTGGATATTCTTATTATGCTGTTAAACCCATTGCGTTGCGCATGGTTTCCCAAATAGGAAGAGGTGTCCCAGAAGCAGAAATATCAGGTATTGGTGGTGTTATAAGCAGCCGTGAAGCTATTGAATTTATCCTAATGGGGAGTTCTACTGTTCAGGTATGCACAGGTGTAATGTTGCAGGGCTACGAGATGGTTGATGAAATGTGTGAAGGATTATCAAACTTCATGGATAAACATGGTTTCAAAACCGTGCGTGAGTTTGTAGGCCATTCATTACAATATCTTACAACACACCATGACTTGGCAGATAAGCGACTTGCGAAAAAAGCGAATGCATTGGGCGCGAATCGTGACAATAATTGGACCGGTGATATAAAGAAGGAAACAGACGAGTTAGTTAGTAAATAAGTTTCGGTTTGAAAAGTTTAGGTTCCGAAATCATCAGATGCAAAAATAATAAATTATTCTATTAATTATTTTTAGTTAGATCTTCTTTTTTTTCCTTTAGGTGTTTTAGAAGACTTATTACATCTTTATCATTTTTATACCAATGGGGAGGATTATCAAAGTCTGGAATACCGTCATCAAACAATGTGTGTGATTCTGTATGTCTAGGATAACCATCTTTTGGGACACCTCCAATACATATTGCTACTAATTCGCTATCATCACCAGCCTTTAAAGCTCGTTTCCCATCTGGATCAATTTTAATAATGTCACCAACAGATACATCAATATCTTCACCATCAATATGTATTATACCTCTTCCCTTCATAATAAAATAGACCTCTTCTTGTTCCTTGTGCTGATGGAGAAACTTATACCCTTTACCTGCATGCAAATGAATTAACCCGATCCCCACTCCTTTCAAACCTAATTCATCTCTTAAAAAAGTCACCCATTCAGGTAAATCATTGTAATCAACAGTCGTTTTAGTGTAATTCATAATTACCTTTTAAATATGTTTGAATCATTTTGAAATGATTTGAACTCCAGCGCATTCCCACTTGGGTCTTCGATAAACAAAGTAGATTGTTCTCCAGCATTCTTTTTGAATCTCGTACGCGGTTTAATAATAAAATTTACGTTAGTTCCTGACAGTTTTTGGGATAATGATTCCCAATCTTCTTTTTTGAGTATAATACCAAAGTGAGGGACAGGCACTCGATCACCATCAACTTCATTTGCAATTTTAGAAATACGTTTACTTGCATCCAAATGGGTAACTAACTGATGACCAAAAAAATTGAAATCGATCCATTTTTTAGACTCACGTCCAGTGGAACAACCTAAAGTACCTTCATAAAAATCACGAGCAAGTTCCAAATCATGTACAGGTATTGCTAAATGAAAGGGTCTTAATGGAGACATTATTTTAATAGAATAAGTTTTTGAGTTTCCACATTATTACCGTTTTGCAACTGTACAAAATACACACCACTAGATATATTTTCTGCATTCCATTTAATTTTATGCTTACCTGTTGCAATTTTACCATTCACTAAATTCTGAATCAAACGCCCAGTTATATCGTAAACACCCAGAGAAGTTGTATGTTGCGTCTCAACGGAAAACCGGATCGTAGTGGTTGGGTTAAACGGATTAGGATAAGGTAAATATAATTTGAAATTTTCAGGTGTAAGCAACTTATCATTAATTGCAACAATTTCCGAACATCCAACCCCAAACGCTCCAGCTGTAGTTCCATTTTGACCTAAACCAATACAGGGGGAATTTTCAGCTAAATAATAATTGCTACTATCTAAATTGCAAAATAATGGATCATTATCAAATACATCAAATAGCCCAAAATTAACCGTACCATTATCGTGTGTTTCCACTCCTGTAATATATTGATCCAGAATTGAATTATGGATATTAACAATTGAAGGGAAACCTAATTCAGCAAACGCAATTTGCTGGGGACGATTACTCCAAATAATTGAATTGGTAAATGATATTTCACTTTCTCGTAAATATAATGCCCCGCCTTCTACTTGAGCTGAATCATCAGTAATCGTAATATAATCAAAATTTCCAGTGGATCTATAAAATGATAAAGCACCACCCCTATCATTTGCAAAATTATTTTCTAGTAGTAAATTGCTTCCATTTACAATACTGTGTGCAAAATAGATACCGCCACCTCGTCCGGAAGTATAGTTAGAACGAATTATTACATGATCCAATTTAATTTCAGAATGATCGACAGCAATACTGCCGCCATGAACCGATGGATTACTAATACCGGCATAATTATCTTTAAAAACACAATGTGTAATAGTCGGATAGCTGTCCACACAATACAAACCACCACCAAATGTTGATGTATATCCATTTTGAATTGTGAATCCAATTAGTTTTGTATTGGGCCCAGCTTGATTCATTGATATAACTCTTCCCTGTCCCCCACCATCAATAATTGTGTTTTCAATGTGGCTAGAATCACCATCTATAATATAATAGGATGAAATCATGTTATTTTTATTATCAATTTCAATATTTTCTAAATATGTTCCCGGCGCAACGAGAATTGTATCACCCATTCCGGCAAAATCCAATGCCGCTTGTATTGAATTAAATGGATTGTTACTCGACCCATCACCTGTATTATCATTCCCGGTTGGTGTTACATGAACAATTTCGGGAACACTCATACCATAGGTTACAATCAATCCGAATAATTGATTTTCTTGCAAAATGCCTTTATGTTTTACTTGAACTATATACGTTCCCGGCGATGTAATATCGATAAAAACCTGTTCTACATTGTCGACGATATTGTCACCGGTAGATGCAGCTTGAGTGGGGTTATATTTGTTCAAAACATATGTAAAATGAACTTGACCATGGGGGTCAATTACCCGCAAATCCAAATCATGAATAAGCATTATATCGCTGGGGTCAAGACTGGCTGAAACCGGATTCCCCGGTGGATCGCTCCAGCATAATGTTGCTCGAAACGGGTCAGCCCCTAAACTAGTAAATTCAAATTCAAGGCTGTCCAAATAAGGGAGTTCAGCTTCAATTATTTCATGTCCATCACCGATTGCTGAAATTAGATTAACTGCTTTTTCAGTATTCAATAAACCCCAGCCAAATTTATAATCCGGCCCTTCATTTGCTCCTGCTTCATCTGCTGTATGAATAGCTAACCCTTTCAATGTGGCAGCTCGTATACTTGTATCAACAACAGTTTCATAGTGCTGGCGAACTAAAATCAATGAACCAGCCGCACTGGGAGATGACATGGATGTTCCCCAAAATGATCCATAGTCTGAATCATTTTGATCTAAACAAGAATATAATCCTGCTCCATTGGCAACAACATCCGGTTTTATACGGCCATCATCCACTGGGCCACCTGAACTAAATGACGATAATTGTACTTGATTAGGATAACTATACCCTCCAGAAATATCTTCCACTGAACCGACTGTTAATATATTTTTAGCTGTTTTTGAATGTCCAAGGCAATCCCATGGACCATCATTATTTCGAAAGTCTGTAGATAAAACCCAATCATTTTCTGTTGAAGAAAATACCCAATGTTCTGTCCCTGGTGATGCGCCATCATTTCGTTCATTTCCTGCAGAATGAACAATTAAATAATTGGGAGCATTATAAGCTATAATATCCCAGTCTCGTGCAGCAATACTATAAAATCCAAATTTGTAATCCTCAGTAGAATCCACTTCCAAATCACCAAACCAAGCCCAGCGATTATCATTAAAATAATCCCATACCCAACCCAAATACCATCCATATGAATGATTAGAAATACCTAGCCCATTAGCAGCAGCTGAAGCCATTTCGCTATTATCGTTGCTCCAATCGTACGCATGAAGTTGCGCTTCGTAAGCCATTCCTCGTGCATTGTTACTCGCACCTGAAGCAATCAATGTACCGCTAACATGAGTTGCATGATCACCCAAATTTGTAGCACCATCTATTTGTTGGACTCGGCCAAGTAATTCTTGATGAGTATTTCGAACTTTACCATTATCCCAAACTCCAACTGTCATTCCCTGTCCTGATAAGAAATATTGCCCATCTCCTCCGGGCCAAACATTATCTGTGGAAATGGTTCGAGCTGAATTAATATTTTCTGTTGTATAATAAACAGGCATTCCATTGGATGAAATTTCCATTAATTCATATGAGCTTCCATCTCTCTTTCCATTGATGGGCCACCCTTTTAGTGTGGCTTTATTAATTGCAGCTGTTTTACCTGTTTTATATTTTTTGGCAAACTCAACTGCTAACTCGTCCAAGTCTCGAACGAAGGATTGCCCTGTAAGTATTGAAATAAAAATGATGAGGGTGATAATTCTATCCATTATCGTACTAATAGTATTTTTCGTGTAATGGATGATTCATCTGTAATTAATCTGCAAAAATAAGTTCCACTGGAAACAGTTTTCCCTCTATTGTCCCTGCCATTCCAAATAACATGATGATTACCTGATGATTGCATACCATTGCTCAACGATTGTATAGTTCTTCCTTTAATATCGATTATATCAATTTTCACAAAACTATCTTTTAATAATTCAAATGGGATAACTGTCCGTGGATTAAACGGATTTGGATAATTTTGAGATAATGATATTTGATTTGGTAATATCGAGTGAGTGTTAATATTCATAGCTGTACTATCTACATATTTATATACCGTTCGACCCGAAGCATATCCTAGCCAATGATTAACAAAACGTATACGATTTACATTTTGTCCAAAGCTTGCTTCTGTCCATGAAACACCACCGTCTTCGGTCATCAAAGTCGGACGATCATTGATATAGCTTCCCATCCATCCCCGTGTTGGTGTAATAAAACCAATGGCTTGGGATGAATAGACATCTTCTTCTGAAGTATCTGCAAACATGAAAGGAAGTTCAAACCATGTTAAACCACCATCGGTCGTTTTTAGAAAATATTCAGTTGTTGCATCGGAATATGGTTTTTTCTGGATAGATATATAACCAATACTTTCAGAAGGAAAAGAAATCTTCCAACCCCATTCCATCGCCCGTTCACCTACATAAACAGTTTCCCAAGAATCACCTGAATTCTCTGTAAATAAAACCAACATATGGGAGTCATCACTGTGTTCATCTGTTCCACCAATCATGATACCACGGTTTTGATCCCAAAAATAAAGATCTATAAGCGCTCCTACCGAATCACTCATATTAAATGATTCCCAAGATTCTCCCCCATCAAAACTTCGGACAAAATATGCCGGTCCGTGGTGACGACCACAGCCAAATATAGTTAACGAATCCACTGCGCTTAATCCACATAATCCATATGGGATTTCACCAGTAATCGTTGACGTATCTACTACTTCCCATGTTAGTCCGGCATTGTGTGTTTTATATAAAACATTTCTTAATGAATCAGCCAATAAGTTTCCGGCAATACCATGTAAATCATCCATAAATCCTACACAACGCATATACGCAGTGGTATCATGGAGTTGTTCTATCCATGAACTACCTCCATCAGACGTATGAAAGATTTGTCCTGAACGAGTTATCAGCCATCCAGTTGTATCATTTCGGAAAAATAAATCATCGTGCTTTTTTAGTTCTGAAGGTGCAATAGGTGCATTAGGCAATTCCTGCCAATTATTGGAATCCTGCCCCCAACATACTGTAAAAATTATGATTGCAAAAAAAATATTTCTCATTTTAACAAAATTATCCTCTGAATTTTTTTAAAATCACCGGCAGTAAAATGAATGAAATAGATGCCACTACTAAATTGATCTGCTTGCCATATTATTGATTGTTTTCCTGCTGACCATGTTTTGTTTGATAATTCAGCAACTACTTTACCTAAAATATCAATAATTAATACCTCGACATTTTGCGCTACAGGTAGAGTAAAAGGGATTGTGATGTATGGGTTGAACGGGTTTGGGTAACTATTTAGTAATGATAACTCTTCAGGGAGCAAATCTTCTTGATTTGAAAGTATAACATCACAACCAACATCATAAGCTCCTATGTAATAATTTTCTTCACCCAAATACAAGCAGGGAGAATTCTCCGCTAATTGGTAATCGCCACTGTCAGCATTGCAAAATAAAGGATAAATATCAAACGAACTAGAATCCCACATTACGTCGCCGTTATTATTTGTAATAATTCCATTTTCACCATAGGATACATCTGAATACATAATTGAAATCAAACTAGGGGCTTCCCAAGCTGAACACATGAAGTCTTGTGGACTATTATTCCATATAATTGAACTATTGATTTCAATATTAGAATTATCAAATGCATACAACGCTCCACCACCATTGAAAGAAACATTGTCAGCTATTGTAACTAAATGTGTACTAAAATTAGAGTTTGAGCTATAAACGGCCCCACCTTCTGAAAAACTCTCATTTTTAACAATCAATGAGTTTTGTATGTCAATGGTGCTATTATGTAAATAAACACCTGCACCATAATAAGCTAGATTATTATTTATAGTTATTTTATCTAAACTAAAAGAGCTTTCCTCAAAAAATATTGCACCGCCATAGTTTGCACTGTTTCCGTCAAAAAATATATTATAAATATGTGGAGTACCATTATTCAAATAAATGCCTCCTCCGTAATCGGCAGTATTTGATGAAACAAAAATATCCTCAATATATGGAGATGAGTCAGAAATATAAATAGCACCGCCATGAGTGGAAGATCCTTCACTCAATGTAAATCCTATCAATACACTTGTAGAATCTTCTCCATTTTCAAAAATGACTAAACTGCCTGGACCAAATCCTTTTATGATCGTTTCAGCAATATATGTCGAATCACCCGTCGTTAAAAACAGAGAGCCTATAACAATTTGTTTACCATAAAAATTTATTGACTCAAAATATTCACCTTGATGAATGAGTATGGTATCACCGTCTTCAGCTTGCTGAAGTGCTCTTGCAATTGAAGCGTAAGGTGTTTCATACGCACCATCATTCTGATCATCCCCTTCTAAAGAAACGTGCCATACCGGTCCCAAGTTTATGGCAGGACACCCAATATCATAAGCTCCTATATATGTACTATCCAACCCAGAGACTGCACATGGGGAATTACCAACTAAAGTATAATCTTCATCCGAAGGTCTACAAAAGAATGGATTTACATTAATGTTTCCTGCAAGCCAATCCACATCAACATTGTCATTCGTTGTAACTCCATCTGTTCCAGCTTCAATGTCTGAATAAGCGATAGACATTGCATTTTCATCTTCATTTCCGCGAAAATATATTTCTTCACCAATATTATCCCATACAATCGTATTTAATAAAGATGGTTCAGATCCATTACGACAATAGATACCTCCCCCACTTCCTGATTCATTCATTGTAATCGTCACATGATTTAAATAGGGGCCGGCATTATTGCAATACAATGCACCACCATAATAATCACTGGAATTATTTATAAAGAAAACATGATTAAGAATAATATCAGCATTATTTTTTAATGAAATTCCGCCACCGGTTCCATCGGTAAAATTATTTTTAAAAACACAATTATTAAATTCTGAAATCGAATTGTTTCTTATATATGCTCCACCGCCATGACTAGACCAATTTCCATCAAAAATGACATTGTTAATTTGAGGGCTTGATGAAGCTTTACAATACAATCCTCCGCCAACTGAACTGGATGAATTTTGCATGATAATTGAATTTGCAATAATTGGATTTGAGTCATAACAAAAAATCCCACCGCCTCCGCCATCAGGTGATGAGTTGTTTTTTATAATTAAGTTAGAAAGAGTTGGACTTGATAATTCACAATATATACCACCGCCATAATGATTGCTTTCACCATCCCCATCCGGATCCGCAAAATATCCAAGACCGCCAAGTATTGTAAAACCATTCAAAATCGAAGTACTATCTTCATTGGAATCAAATATGACGACGCTACTTATTTCATCGCCATTAATAGTTGTTAATTCTATAAATAATGAATCATTATTTAATATAAATAACGAGGAGACTAGAATTTCTTTGCCATTGAAATTAATATTTTCAACATAATCACCTGTCATCACAAGTACAGTATCTCCTGTTGAAGCTGAATCAATTCCAGCTTGAATTGTAGAAACATCAGTAGGAACGTAAATTATATCAGCAAAGATAGGAGTGAAAAAAATAAGGAATGCTAAAGTGTATTTTTTCATTTTATTATTTTTGACCAAAAGCTTTGATAATTAATCCTATGCAAGCTGTCAATTTTTTAGCATAGGAAATATGAAGGAATTCATTTGGTCCATGGGCATTCGCTTGAGGACCGAGGACGCCGGTTATTACAAATTGTGCTGCAGGAAATTTTTTACCCAACATTGACATAAAAGGTATCGTTCCGCCTTCACCCATGGCCAAAGCTGGTTTTTCATAAAAAGTTTTGGATGCATTCTGAATAGCATCGTCAAGCCAGTCAGCTAAAGGTGGTGCTTCCCAGCCAGTGGCCGGTTCTTCAAATTCCATTGTCACTTTGGCGCCATAAGGAGGATTGTCTATCAATAAATCTTCTACAATTTTTTTAGCGACGATAGCATCAAGGGTCGGCGGAATACGTAATGATAGCTTTATGGTTGTATAAGGCCGCAATACATTGCCACCGTCTTTTACTGTAGGAAGACCATCAGCTCCAACAATAGAGAGCATTGGGCGCCATGTATTATTTAACACCATTTCCATTTTATCGTTAGTAATTGGCCAAGCTCCATCCACCCAAGGCAATGTATCAAATACTTCATCACCTAATACATCTACCATAGCTTGTACTTCTCTCACTCGATGATCAGGAATCTCTACTTTTAAGCCTTCAACAATAATTTCACCCGTTTCTTCATTTTCTAATCGTGATAAAAGCTGTCGTATAATTCTAAAAGATGAAGGCGCAATTCCACTTCCGCCACCGGAATGTATTCCCTCTTTTAGAATATCTATTCGCAACGTGCATCCAATGAGACCACGCAATGAAGTCGTCGTCCAAAATTGTTCGTAATTCCCGGCGCCGGAGTCCAGACAAATAACCAAATCTGGAGAACCAATAAGGTCTGCACAATGATCCATATAAAAGGGCAAATCTGGAGAACCGCTTTCTTCTGAACATTCAATCAAAACAATTATCCGCGGCAATGAAACTCCCTGATTCAACAATGCGTTCAATGAACATACAGATGCAAAAACAGCATACCCATCGTCTGCCCCACCACGTCCATACAATTTGTCACCTTTGAGGACGGGTTGCCATGGATCTAGTCCTTCAGACCAACCTTCCATTTCAGGTTGCTTGTCTAAATGGCCATACATCAGAATTGTCCCATTAGCATCGCCGGGTACATCGATTATTAAAAGAGGTGTTCTTCCTTCTTCGTTAAATACATGTAATGTACTATTCTTTGGTTTATGTTGATTTATCCATTTGCTAGCTAGATCAACAACTTGATCCATAAATCCATTGGCTTTCCAATCTGGATCAAATGAGGGAGACTTGTTTGGGATTTTTATATACTCACAAATAGTTGGGAAAATTTCATCATCCCAGAATGAATTAATATCTTGTTGTAATTTTTTAGATTCCATTATGTTTAATTTTAGGTTGAATAGTTAATGATTAGATAATAAATATACGTATGAACCCTATTACCTTGCTCAAACACAATGTAAATTTCATGTATATTATTTTATCCTATTTAATTAAAAGTCGATGCAGCAATCACACCCTCTTTTAAATATCATAAAAGATAAATCATTGCTTTCGGCTATTGCTGAAAAATATGGCACACCATTATATATTTATAGTGAAGAGCGATTAATTGAAAATGTGAATAAAATAAATAGTGCATTGAGTAATAACTTCGACAGTTATCATATTTGTTATACTATAAAAGCAAACAGCAATCCTCACTTAATTAAAACGCTTAAAGATACAATACCATCTCTAGGAGCCGATTGTGCCAGTCCCGGCGAAATCTATGTTGCAGGCAAAGCCGGAATTAAAGGGAGTGAATGTATATACACTGGAAATTATGAATCTCTCGAAGATTTGGATTATGCATTAAAAGCCGGTGCCCATATTAATTTGGATGATATTACTTCATTTAACCGCATGAAATCTATTGGGCTACCAAATGATATTTCATTTAGACTCAATCCAGGATTTGGGAAAGGGGCTTTTGCACAGATCGTCACCGGTGGTGAAAATTCAAAATTTGGCGTTCCCCATTATGAAATCGTAAATGCATATCGCCTTGCCAAAGAATCCGGGATTAATAAATTTGGAATTCAGTGTATGACCGGTTCAGGTGTTTTGGACTCTGACTATTTTCCGAAACTAATGACTGAAATATTAAGAACAATACACCTGATTAGTAATGAATTAGATATACATATGCACTATATCAGTCTGGGCGGAGGATATGGAATACCTTATCAAGATGATGAAGTTGGGTTAGATTTCGAGCAGGTTTTCAAGGAAGTGGCAAAAATATTTCACCCCTATTTTGAAAATCGGAATGACAATAAACCAACATTATGGGTAGAACCGGGAAAATCTATTGTGGGCGATACAGGTATACTACTCACTCGAGTCACTGGAATAAAAGAAAGTTATAAATCATATATCGGTGTAGATGCAGGAATGGAAACATTGATGCGTCCGGCACTTTATGGTGCTTATCACCGCATTTATAAAGTAGGTGAACCTGACGCACCAAATATCAAGAAAGTGGATATCACAGGCCGCATATGTGAAAATACAGACAGACTTGCTGTTGATAGAGATTTCCCAGAAGTTAAAGAGGGTGATTTAATAGCGGTGATGGATACGGGTGCTTATTCATATACAATGTCCCACCAATTTTGCACTCGACCGCGAGCAGCAGAAATTTTTCTGAACGGCGAAGAAACTCGGTTAATCAGAAAAAGAGAAACAATTGAAGACATTTTTAATAATTGTGAATGAAATGAAGCTAATTTCTAGAGTTGAACGTGGAATCATTAAACACAAAAGTATATCCTATGGTACGACCAATCTGGGTATAACATTAGAAATTTATTTACCAGAAAAACATGAACCAAAAATGCTTCTAATGGCCGGCATTCATGGAGACGAACCTGATACAACTGTCTTATTATCAGAAGCATTGCGTTCAACACCTATAGATGAATTGCATAATGCAGTCATACTGTGTGCTAATCCCGATGGTATGTCTCGTGGTACTCGTGCAAATGCCCGTGGAGTAGATCTTAATCGCAATTTTTCTACAGATAACTGGACATCCAATCCTGTTTATCATCGAAATCATGTAGGCGAGCCTCAAGACATTGCACTCAGTACGGGTCATAAACCCGAATCTGAACCTGAAACAAGAGGGCTACTAAGAATAATTGACCAAATCAACCCCCGAGAAATTATCGCATTCCATTCTGCACTTGACTGCGTTGAAGATCCCAATAATAGCAAATTAGGTCAATGGCTTTCAAAAAATAGTGGATTAAAATTGATTGATGATGTTGGGTACCCCACACCCGGTTCATTTGGCACTTGGGCTAAAGAGAAAAAACTTCCATTGATTACATTTGAATTTCCAGAAGAACCATTAACACATATGAAAACACGTTTTGTAAACATATTGAATAAACTTTTACAAAACGAACATTTAAGCGAGATTTCAGATTAACATTTAACCTGACTCTGTTAACTAATTTAGCATTAAAACTTTTTTAGTTTCACTCTTCCCATTTATAATTGAACGAATAAAATAAACACCTGCAGGTAATTTTTCTCCGTTAAAATGTTTCCCATCCCATGAAAATGTTTTCATCCCGGGTTCATAATCTTCATTTACAACCATTCTAACTTTTCGACCTAATAAATCATAAATATTGATTAAAATGTGAGCAGATGTATTCAAATCATACTGGAAAGTTTGCTTAAAAATAAATGGATTAGGATAAGCAGTAAATTGAAAATTTAGTTCTATCGTTTCCTGTAATTCAATTATATCTGAACGAATACCCGATAAGTACGGCCACACATTATCTCCGGGACAGGCAGTTGTCCCAAAATAATCTCGATGTCCTAATAAGACGTTTGGGTCTTGTCCATATATCTGTGATATCCAGGCAAATAATTTAACGATAGAGTCACGGCTCGTTGATGACATCGTTTGATTGCAATTAGCTTCTGGAGGATGATAGCAGCCTAAAATGCAAACACCTATATTACCTGTATTTGCACCCCCAACATGGGCTCCTAAAACTGTTTCTGGCCGTCCTTGATATATATTCCCAGCACGATCCACTAAAAAATGATACCCAATATCATTCCAACCTCTTCCATTTTGATGAAAATCTTGAATCCCACGAACTGCTTCCATACCCTCATCAATATTTTCAGCTCCACAACATGCGGCATGGTGTAAAGTTAATTTATCAAAATAAGGGTGGTTCGTATAGTCATACTTGGGTGGCGCAGCACCCCATTCCTCACGAGAAATAATTCTAGGCTTTTGAATGTGGGCATCAACCGATTTTAGTGTTCTATTTAATGGCAAGGTTTCTTCAAAATATGGTTTAAATATGGTTATTTTTGTAATTGTTAAAATACTATTAGAAAATAATTTGAACTGAAATTTCTTTACACCTTCTTTATAATCATTTAAAAATGTTGCAATTCTTTGGCCACTAATTTTATCATGAAACGTTTTTCCATATTGCCAGGGTAACCATTGATTTTTAAGTAATACACGAAATAATACACTATCCACTACACCACCGTAATAATCAATTGCTCCACCTTCAATGGCATCTTCAAACAGTTTAGTAGTACCATTGTGTACTAGATAGTTTAATGAATCCGTTATCTTAATTGTAGGATTACGTTCAAGTAGTAGTCCCGCATCTTCTGTTTGAGGAAAAACAGAATCATCAAATAAAATTAAATAATAAAGAAAAATTAAGGTGTATTTATAAAGAGTATTCAATTAAGAATACAAAAAAAAACTATAATCGTAAACCAATTGTGAATCGTTGAATTAATCCTAAACGACCGTAATCTGCATAAGAATAATCGATTTTGAATTTCATGTTGCTTCTTCCCAAACGATAATAAATGCCACCTCCTAAAGTAAGTCCCTGTTCAGTCACATCACGAAAAAGAGTGGCATAACCACCTCGTAAAAAGAATGTTTCTGCATAAGCGAATTCCAAACCTACATTTACACTTTCACTATTATCATTGGGATGCAAAGCATCTAATGCAAAAGACAATCTTGACGTGGGGCTCTGAATAAGTTCACCTGCAATTCCTACACGGAAAATGAGTGGTAATGGGAAATCATCTGTTTCATAAAGAGCATTTACAAATTCAACATTCCCTTGATTTTGATGATCTGGATCAACACTAATAATCATATCCCGACCATCCATTTTGAGGCTTTTGCCAAAATTAGATATACTAGCACCGATGCGAATATCTTTGAATGGTGTAATAAATAAAGCTCCAATATCAACGGCAACTGCGTTCGCACTGGAGTGCCAAATTTTTTGTTGAATATATTTTAAGTTACCACCTAATGAAAATTTATTAGTTAATCGCTTGGAATAGGAAAAAGTCAAAGCCAAATCACCAGCATCAAAACGCTCGCCTGTACCTTCCGGGTCTTCTACCGTCCGAACTATATCATCGGGTACGGATAAACTTGTTAAACTAAAGCCCAATACTCCAATACGAGGTGAATTAAATGAAAAAGCAAAAAAATTAAAATTTGTTTCAGCCAGCCAAGGGCTATTTACAAACATCATTTGCATCCCGTTCACGTAAGCGAGTCCTGCAGGATTCCAATAAATACTGCTCAAATCCCCACTCATAGCAGTAAAGGCATTACCCATGGCTGTTCCTCGAGCATCTACCCCTATTTTTAAAAATTGAGCTGCGGTTGTTCCCCGTTTTGTTATAGTACTGCTATTTGTATTTTGTGGAAAAAGCAGTGTAAAACTAATTACTAAAAATAGTAGATATTTCATTGCTTTGAATGGTATTGAAACAGACATCACTTTATCACTGCCAATCGACCGATTTTCTCGCCCAACTCTCCAGCATCCACATGAAAAATGTAGATTCCAAAAGCGATAGGAAAATTATCACTCGTAGTCAGATCCCAAAATTCTTTGCCGTCATCAATGCTTGAGTGGTGTTCAAGAGTACGTACCAATTCCCCTGTGACTGTAAAAATCCGTATAGTGCAATCTTGGGGAAGATGATTGAAATACACTTTTCGTGGTCCTCTATCTCTCGGATTCTGTAAATCAAGAGGTTCTAAAACATTTGTAACAACATACGGATTAGGAACAACGCTGATATTATTAAGATCATTAACTGCCTTTGCCTGATTGATCATGGATGCACTGGTTGTAAACTGATATGTATCACCAGAAAAAGCTCTTGTAGTAATAATATTATAAATTTCCCCTTCACTAGGTGGAATGTTATTTTCAGCAGGTTCAAAAAATGTAAATTCCCATGAAGCTGAACTTGTTTCATCACCTTGTAAAATTATAGCACGGTCACCAGGTGTCCATAAACTATCCGCTGGTGCTAGCTCAATAATAACTAACTTGCGCTGTTCAGGAACGAACCCAGACGTTTCCCAAACCTGGAATTTTGTTTTAATATATTCATAACCTGGTCGTGCGCTAGAATCAGAAATTTCGTCAGAAAACCGTATTTCATAATCAGCCGGGTACATTTTAGTATCCAAATTATTGAAAGGTTTTATTTGTGGAATCCAAGTCGTTGCAGCACCAGTACTCCAACTCATTTTTGATTCATCTAATGCCAATATAGTATCCTGAACAAATATTTTCATCCCATCTATAACAGGATTATTCTCTTCCATACTTAACAATCTGCTTCCCGTAAAACCATAATAATAATACTGTGCTAAATAGGTAGTCTCATCAACCAAAGATCCGCTTGGTAATGCACGGAATTGCCCTGTTTCATAAATCAATTCAAAATCGGTTTCTGCTGAATATGTTGTACTACCATTTAAGTCAGTCAATATAAAGGAATTACTATCAATATTGGCATAATCCAATCGAACAAACTGATCAACCTTAACATAAAGCTCATCTTCAACCGTTTTCAAATCCATTACAGAATAAGAAGTCGGATTACTGGAAAAAGTAATTTCAAACGTATTTCCATCTTCCAATGCACGCGGATCTATTACTTCAACACTAATTTCACCTGTTGCCACACCGCTTGTATGTTCAATCCAGTCATTATCCAGTTGCCCGGGTACAAATCCAGCAGTAGGTGAACGTGGTACGATTTGAGTTGTATTCACATCTAACATCACTTCGTTTGTTTCAGGGTTTAATGTAATCGTCTTCGAACATTCTGCCGGAGCGATTCCTAAGCTGTCATCGCCGTGATCATATGAAACAACTGCATAATAATATGTTTGCCCATTGAAAACATTATTAGAGTCAATAAACGAATGGACTAATCCTGTGTTACTTCCAAGATTATAATACACTCCACGACCTGTATACGGAATTGTACTTAATCCACTATATTCATTATTCAAATCAAATCGTGCCGGTGCACCGGTACTCATTTTTAGAGGCTCAAACAAGAATTTTGACCCATTTGCATCTGTAATGGTTTGTTGATCTAAGAAAGACGGGTCAATACTGCGGTAAATAACATACCCTTCAAAATCAAACGATTCACTTATGGGGTCAAATGATTCTTCTGCCTTTGAATCCCAGTAAAGGGTAACTCTTTCATCCCCAGGTACTGCGATAACATTTGGCTTATCCGGTGGTTTAGCAAATTGGTAATTTTTTTCGTAAATATCTTGGGCGGTAATGGCATTTAATGTTAAATCATCATAGTCTTGACCCAATACAAGTGCGATAGAAAACCGACGAGCTTCTCCCGCTGGTAACGTCATTGGACCCGTACTGTAAATAAAAATATAATCACCAGCTTGGTTAGCATTAGCAGAATCAAAAACACCGGCTTGTAAAAAATTCTCCCAAACGTAATGATCATTGGCAATTCTATTTTGACTTGTAAAGGGAGGAGAAGAAAATCCAGTAAGGCCGATCATATCAGACTCATCTAAATCTGTCCATTCAAAATTTGGTTCGCCGGGCAGACGCGGATCAAAAGGATCACCAGCTGTTGGTTGTCCATCACCTTCTCCTAAATCACCTGTATTGGGAACCCCGTCAACTCCAACATCATCTTTCTCTGGATCCCAATCACCATCATCATCAATACCATTGCTTTGGCTTTCATCTATCATACCGTCGCCATCATTATCAATACCGTCATAGGGCTGACCCGGGCTCTCTAAAAATTTATAGCCGAAATACCCAGGTGGCCTGCCGCTCACATCACTCATACCATCTTCATCCCAAGCATACACCATATTAATGTCTCGGTCAAAATAGGACAAATCATCTTGCCAATTAGAAGGTCCACCAATATGGGGATCACCCCACATGCCGAAAGTAACTTCATGTAAATCTTTTTCACTTTTATTCGTGACTTTAAAAATTAGAAAAATTATATCTTCAGCTAAAGGATTAGCCCATTGATAATATCTTGATTCAATTTCTAAACCCAACCCTTTTCGAGAAGAATCATCTGGAAACGGATAATACTCAAATTCCCGATTGGTACGATCATCAGTCACAAAGAAAATTTCCAGGTCTGAATTGGATGATCCTTGACGCAAAGCTCCGGGCCAAACATATTCTTTCAAATCCGCATTATACCAGCCCGATGGCCAACTGTCAGGTTTTCCATCTCCATCCCTGTCAAAATCATTTGAAGTAGGTAATTTATCACTATCCGGATCAGCATATGGAATGGTTAAATCATCATTCCATGCCAAGGGCTCCCAACCCCAAAATTCTAATCCATCAGGCGATACTTCACCTCCAAGTGATGTTAGTCCATCACTGATAACACGTGCATACCAAGTTGTGTCTCCTTGAGCATCCATTTTTGGGTAAGCATCCTGATGACTATTTGCTGTTACTTCCACTTCGGCGCTAATAAAGGGGCCAAATTCATATCCGTAACCCAAACCTTCCCAAACAATATCTGTCACTTTATTACCCGGGCTGGAGATTGAACCATAATTCCAAATTTCAGCTGTGATTTTATTACCATTCATAATAGCTTTTTGTCGCCGTAGAACCTGGGGGTCATCGTCCATGGTTTTCATCGAACGATAGACATCTTCACGCCAATTATAATATTTTTTGAAATCATACTCTGTCCATGTTTTTTGTGGACCGTTCAAATACCATTCATGGGATCCGCGTTTCAATTTTTTATCTTTAGCATATAGAGGTTGAAAGGAATTGATTCCTAAAAGTACTAATAGTAAATACATCATTTTAAGTGAGTACATTTTCATAAATTAAAACTCAATTGTAAACCCTAGGGAAGCAGATCGAGGAGCTGTATAATAATGTGGTCGAGTCATATATTCAGACCACGTATGAACTCCGGGCTCACCATAATGGCTAATCAGACCTGCTGATTCTTGGTTTGATTGATTACCAAATGTATATCCTGATCGACCGGTATCATCAAATACATAACGCTCATTTCGTGTATCAAATAGATTATAAACCTTAATAAAAGCAACCAAACTAAATTTGCCGATTTTAAATGTTTTTTGAAAACGAATATTAACATTTTTCTGCCATGGTTTAGTATCACTATTCGATTCCGGTACATAATTTGCAAGAGGGATATCTGGGGTGTACGGCCAACCACTGCTTAATTTTCCAATGAAACTAAACGACCATTTTCTTGGATCGCCATACATAACGGTAGCACTCATAATATGCCGTTGATCCCAGCCCAATGGGACAATACGTTTTTCTTCTTCCTCTCCCGTTAAGGCATTAAAGAAGAATGAACCTGATTTAACACTGTTTCCGTCAGCTACTTGATAGGTATAGTCTGTCCAAGCAGATAATTTAGTTAGAGGATCATACCGTTTGGTTAAGCTGAAAGTAAACCCTTGTACTGAACCATAATCTTTATTTAAATATATTGAATAACTTGACGGACCATACTTTGCAGATTCGTAGTGGATAGATTGCAAGGCTAATAAATCTCGTATATCTTTATAAAAAATATTTATTTCTATTGCCATGACTTTGGTAATCTGCTGCTGAAGTCCAAATTCGTAATTGACTGTTTTCTCTGGCTTTAAATCTGCATACCCCAGACTGGGCGATAATCCAGCACCAAAAATGCTCGTTTTATATAATCTCCGAAGTGTAGGCAATTGGTAAAAATGTCCATATGAAAAATGCAGAATACCTTCATCTGTAATAGGAAAAGAAATTCCAAGTCGAGGAGAAATCATTTTTTTAGGATCCGCAGGAGTAGTACCGCCTTCCGGGTCTAATAAATCAGTTATATAGTCTGATTTAGGATCAAAATAATCATAACGTACACCGAGGTTCATTATAAAATTGGAATATTCAATCTTATCCTGCATGTATCCTGAAAGAAATAATGTCTGATTTTCATAGAGATTATGATAAGGTGATTCATTGGCTTCTAAAACAGTTGGTTCTCGATATTGATCACTATAAAGAACTGTAAAATTTTCTTCAGTCAGATTATCTGTGCGAGCGCTGATACCTGTTTTTATTTCATGGCGGGATGTAATCTGGCTTGTAAAATCGAGTTTTCCACCGGAAGAGTATGATTTACGGTAACTGTGTCCCATTTGTGTCCCACCAAAGACAAATGTGGCGGAACTGGGCTCTGTATTGATCCAATCTGTACGTACATAATCTGGGTCTTGTGTATCTTCAAAAACAAACTGACTATAATCTGTAGTGCTATAAAATATGTTTGTTTCATAATAACTTTTTTCGCCAATGGCATGATTCAACTTTAACGAAAAATTTGTATTTTGATTGGCTTTATTATAAGTACCATCGGGATTGTATTTATAACTGTGCACATAAGACCTCCAATCACTTTTAGTAAACAGAAATTGACTGGAGAGCTTTAATCTAGGTGTGACTCGAAATGTCAATTTACCCAATCCGTTTAATTTTTTACTTGGATTCATAGGAACAAATTTACCGTCACCTCCCATTTCTATATACCAATCTCCCGATGGAGGAAAATAAGCAAAATCATCGGGGTTATGTTCACGAACCCCATAAAGATACCCCTCATTATCGCTGTAACGACCACTGATATTAAATGTCAATCGGCGACCTTTTCCTATGAAAGGGACAGGACCTGAAAGTGTTCCTTCAATAATTTTGTTTGCAACAGGATTAATATCATTAATATTTATAAATATGTCTTTATCACTTGAAAAATAATCTCCAGAATAAGCAGAGAAGCTACCCTCATAATTTTCGTTGCCTTCTTTAATCTGCAAATTGACAATTCCACTCATAGCATTACCATATTCGGCATTGAACCCGCCACTAACAACTTTCATTTCTTCTAATGCTTTATTTGAAACATTAATTGATAGTGAATTGGTAAAAAATGGATTGCTCATAGCTACACCATCAATATAATAACCGATTTCGTTCGATCGACCGCCACGAATATGCAGTGCACCATCGGCACCCTGATTAACACCTGCTTGAGTAGTGAGAACGCCGAGGAACGATTCTACGGGGAGTTCCTTCATTTCAGCTCCGGTCGTAATCTTTTGGGAAGATGTGAGGTCTTTCTGGACCATAGGTCTTTCTGCAAGTACAATTACTTCCTCTCCTTCCAAAGCTTCAGTAGAAAGTGAAATATTTTGTCGAGTCGTTTGATCAATATTGACTCTCAATCCTTGTACGAGTTGAGTCGCATACCCAATATAAGATACCTGTAAAGAGTAATTACCAGGAGGCATATTTAAAATAACATAATCACCATTCAAGTCCGTAGCTGCACCAGAGGAAGTTCCCTCAACTAAAACATTAACCCCTGGCAAAGGTTTTCCACTTTCTTTATCAATTATATGACCGGAAATTTTACCATTGGCACTCCATAACAACGCATTCAATAATAAAAATACAGTGACTTTAATTGAAGATTTACCCATTATTTTATTGCAATAATTGAATAATAAATAATTAGTTTAGTTTAAAATGTATGATTTAAATGATTCGATGATCAGATTATTACCGGCCGCTTTTCAGCGGCCGGTAATAAAATCCGATTTTTATTTCATCAACATCATTTTATTGGTTTTTCTGAAATTACCCCATTCAAGTGAATAAATGTAGGCACCACTGGCTACTTTCATACCAGCATCATTAAAACCATTCCAGCTCACACTATGGTGGCCGGCTGGTTTCATTTCATTATTGACCAATGTCCTTACAACCTGTCCCAGCATGTTATAAATACGTACCGTTACATTCTTTTGTAATGGTAAAACATATTCAATCCGGGTCGTTGGGTTAAAAGGATTTGGATAGTTAGGCAACAACTTATAATCATCTGGAGTGATGAATGTAATTTCTGAAATACTTACTTCAACATCTGTGAATTCAAGCTGCAAAATAATCCAGTTTTTAGGATTCACCACTTTAGTGACAGTTGTATCCCAACTTGTTCCATTATGGGTATACGTGGTGGTTGTAGTACTATCTACATTGCCTTGGAAACTGGCAATTACTTCATAATAACCATCGCCATCAAAATCAAGGCCTTCGCCATTCCACTCTGCCTGCACTTTTGTTGCAAATGTACCAGCATGGGATAATGAAGTGGTTTGAATACCACCTGAATCAACGACAGTAATGTTTGAGTACACATCATTTTCGCCTGTATACACGACAGTTGTTTCATAGTCTGAAGGTTCTCGCGGATCACCATCAGCAGCAAGTTCTATACTTGTAATAACTTGACCACGACCGGAGCCAACAAAAATATTCGGCATACCATCTTGATCTACATCAAAAATACTGGCATGGAAGGCACCGGCATTTGTAACAACGTTTACTACATGGTCACCGTTAATAACAAGAACATCATCGCCTGATTCGTAATCAATTACCCATAAATCTCCCGTATAATAATTGGGGAAATAAGCTTCATCATCACCATCACCATCCATGTCTGCAGCTGCTCCACCAAAAAGGGAAACATGATCACTTGGATAGGTGGCTTGATAATAACTATCGGTCGCTCCCACTTCTGCAGCAACATAGGTATCAGGACCTGTTACATCAATATTGTAGAAGTTCAAGTAGTTCCAAGTATGGTTTACCAGTTCATATGATCCATCACCATCCAGATCAGCAGGAAGTGATTGATAAGGTGAACCGCCACCATAGTTACTTTTATTAAAGAAGCCTTCAGATACCCACGTTTCAAAACCTGCGCCGCCGGCATTATGTTCAATATCGCCGCTGACAGATGTAATGAGTGTTCCGCGAGTACTTCCACGACGCACAGCAATGACCAATTCTTGGACGCCGTCGCCGTCTATATCCATAATGGTTGTTCTTTCATGATCACCACGAAAGGATGATCCGTCGCCTGCACAGCAAGTGTCAATTTCAACCATATTAATGGAGGAATAAGTTGTTCCATAGTTATCACTACCAACAACACCATCCCATTCAAATACCCACCAACCTTCAAGACCAGTTGTGGCACGGGGGAATACGATTTCTTCTTTTCCATCACCATCCAAATCACCCACGCCTACAGTTCTTGGGTTAGCCCAATAATGACTGGCCGTATCTTCTGGAGAAGACCAAACAGCTTCAAAAACACCGTTATTGTATTCAAAAACATGGACACGATTATGTGCATAATCCGTCAATATAACTTCATACATCCCATCCTGATCCATATCCATACCTGCTATAACTGTACGACTGCTGCCGCCATAAGTTGAGTCAGAATAGTCAGCATCTGCAGGAGTTGCAGTAGCACTCATATCCCAACCGTCGGCTAATGTCGCCGCAGATCCTGGATCATATTCTAAAACAACAATGACAAACTGACCGGCTTCACTGGCTTTAATATTTGTCAACACAATTTCGCGTAATCCATCGCCATCCAAATCAACGGGTGCAATGTCTACTGAATAATAGCGATCTAGAGGTTCGCCTGAACTTTCTAAAATGTCATCCCATACATAACTGGTGGAATCTTGAGGATCACCGCCTTGGTATTCAATGCGGGCAACAATTTCTTCTGTTCCTCGAGATGCAACAATATCGTATTTACCATCACCGTCAATATCGCCCATATCAGAACCGCGATTTCTGCCGCCGAAGGTACCCAATTCAGTAAAATCATCCCCGGAGAGGTCAGCCACGCTGCTGTCTACACTTTCTAGGTAATATAGTTTACCATTAGTCATGGGAAACCAGCATTCCAATTTGCCATCATCATCTGGATCAGCAAATGCAAATCCACTGCGGCGAAATGAACCGGGGTCGTTATCAGGAAATAAACTATTAAGATCTACTTGTAGGCTATAGGAATCTGCGCTGTCTGCTTCAAAAATAGCCAGACTGAAATTATCCCAGGTGTTTACCCAGATTTCATTCTTTCCGTCGCCATCGAAATCCACAACGTCTAAATTATAAATACCACCACCGCCAAGATTTTCTGTATCCAGAAATTCATTGGTAAAGGAAGCAAATTCATCAAATGAACTTGTTGCCAATTGGTCGATGGAAAGCCTTCTACCACCACGATCTATAGTAATGAGTTCTTTAACGCCATCTCCATCCACGTCAGAAATTACAAATCCTGCGGGACGAAAATTATCAGTGTAACTCATTCCATATTGAAATAATAATGTGGCTGTACTTGGAAAAGTGCCATCAGCTCCCTGCTCAAAAATATAAGTCCCCCAGGTATTATTATTTGAACCGGATGACGGTGGTTGTCCAAAATAAATTTCCCAGAGTCCATCGCTGTCAATATCTCCATAAGCCATACCCGGTAATGAATTTCCTGGTTCAGGCGTAATAAATGACCATACATATTCGTATGAATCATTACCATTACTTTCATAAAGATAAATTCCCAGCAAACCCGGATCGGGTCCACCTGGGGCTAATGTCTCATCCATGCTGAATAAGATTTCTCTACGACCATCACCATCAAAATCCATACCGGCTAGAACACTTTGTGCTCCAAAACCTGAAAATGGAAATAGATTAGCATCCGTCGTTGCATCTAACGTCCAAGATACACTAAACCCATCAGCTGCATTTTGTGCCTGTAAGGGCAATGCAATCAAACTGAAGAGCATTATCCCAGAGGTTAAATAACGTTTTACCGTATTTGACATAATCATACTCCTTCGTTTTTGTTTTACTTTTGATTAAAAATATTAAAAAAATAATTAACCTTCTTCTAATATTATATCTTGTTCATATATGTATAATGTAATATTAAATTTGAATTATTAAACATAAATAATTTATATTAAAATGATAAAAATATTCAAAAGCCTATTAATCTTACCCATATTCATAATTCAACTTGCTTTTGCTCAATTAAACAATATTGAATTCCGGGCATCGTGGGTGATCACATGGGATCATATATATTCAAACGCTGATCCCGGACAAAATATTGCAAAAATAATTCAAATTATGGATGACCATAAAGCAGCAAATATGAATGCTGTTATATTTCAGGTGCGACAAAGCGGGACAGCTTATTATGAGTCTTCTTACGAACCTTGGGGATATTATTCCGGATATCAATATCCAGGATATGATCCATTGGAAATTGCTATAATTGAAGCTCATAAAAGAGGATTGGAGCTCCACGCATGGTTTAATGTATTTCAGACATCCAGCACGTATCCCGGGTCTCCTGCTGCTGAACACCCAGAATGGATATGTAGGGATAGAGATGGAATTCCTATGACATCATATCGATCTATTTCTCCTGGGCTACAAGAGGTTCGTGATTATACAATTGACGTTGCTATGGAAATTGTTCGCAATTATGATATTGATGGTTTGCATTTGGATTATGTTCGTTGGAACGAACATACAAATACCGGTCGCCAATCAGCAGAGCCTCAAACAGAAATCAGAAGAATGGATGGAATAATATCAATCGAGGAGCAAAATAATTTAACTCTTAATCCGTCCAGTAGATACTTATATGACTATCTACATCCTTATTCTGGTGGAATTCCTGATGGTTATACTTCCTGGGAAGAATGGTGGCGTGAGAGCGTTACTTCATTTGTTGAAGCACTCCATGATTCTATTCAATCAGTTAAGCCGTACGTACAATTATCTGCAGCTGTTTTAGGAAAATACAATTGGTCTGGTTGGCAAGGATATGGAACAGTCTTTCAAGACGGAGCCAAATGGTTTAACGAAGGCAGTCTCGATCACATAATGCCAATGAGTTATCATTGGACAACCGCAGATGGATTTACCGGTATGCTTGAAGATGACTGCCCGCAATGCTGGTGGCTCTTTGTTCAGCCTGGCGTTGAATCAGATCGACCATTTACCGTTGGCCCAGGCTCGTATGTTTTAGATGAAAATAATGTTTGGTATCGACATACTGATATTGTGAATGCAGTGCGATCATTGAATTGGGTTAAGGGATTTCAATTTTTTAGCTACGGTACTTGGGAAGACAATGACTACTTTGAAACTGCAGGTGATTCATTTTTTGAGAACAAAACAAAATCACCACCGAAACCCAATAACAATAGTGTAACTATAGAACCGCCATCATTAACAATAAATCCATTGGATAATGTATCTATGGAATTAACAATATATCCATCTTCAACACTTAATCTTGGATGGCTTATTTTATATCGATCATTGAACCCTGCAGCAACTATAGATAATGGTGAAATTATTTCAATACAATATGGATCTGAAGCTGTGAAGTTCGTTGATATCTTGGCTGATTCAGGTTTAATATATCAATATTTTGCAACCCAGACAGATAGATTCTGGCATGAATCAACTCCATCAAATAAAGTGTATTCAACACTCACTCCCTTACCAAACACATATATCATTTCAAATAATTACCCCAATCCTTTTAACGAAAAAACCTCCATTCCCATTTCCATCCCATCGTATGGAAATGTAGATTTATCTATTACAGATTTAAAGGGTAAAATAGTTGCAACACTCGTAAATCAACTGATGATCCCAGGTGATTATATTGTAGATTGGCATGGAAAAAACGATAAAGGCGTTCAACAAGCATCGGGAATTTATCTAGTGTTTTTAAAAACAAATGATAAATTCAGAAAAGCAAAACGATTAGTTTACTTAAAATAAAATTATATAATTTATTGGATAATATTTACTGTCATAATATTACTTACGTAAAGAAAAACTATTGTTAACTAGAAACAAATCATTTCACATTATTCTACTCTTATTATTATTTAGCAGTATAATATCATCTGAAACCCGCATTTTAGAGATAAGTAATATTCGTATAAATCCAGGTGAAAATAAAATTCCAATGGATGGTGATTCGTTTCTAACATGGAATAACAATAACGTATCTGTAAATGGTGTTAACATATTTGAATCTGGAAATGAGAATATTGTTAATGTCATAATTAATCCTCAAAAAACAAAACCTGAAGCAGTTATTATTACCGAAAATTCCCAAAATACACTCAATTATACCTTTCAATTACTAAAGGATGATCAAATATCATTTATTCACTCACTGGAAAAAGAATATGATGGAGCTTTACCGAAATTACTATTCACAAAAAATAATTTGCTCATGCTTTTACCTGAAACCCAACATGTGACAATATTTGATTCTAATGGTTCATTATCAGGGGAATTTGATTTATTTGAAGAAATATCTTGGAGCCATGAAAAGAAAATTTTGACAGCCAGTGATAAAAATGATTACTTATTTCTATTGGGAATGGAATCGGCTAATTTGACTAAAAACCATAATGTGTCTTTATTTTCACTGATAGAAAATCCTGAATTGATAATCAATTTACCCCTTTCGATGCCTTATTTTTTCTCTATTTCAAGCAAAAATATTTATGCTATCATTGGGACAAATAGTAAATCTAACTCTATTACGCAAACACCAGTTCTTATTCTTCTTGATCAAAATTATAAACTCTTAAATCAACCCGTTGAACTGAAAAAACTACCCAAGAATATTTCTTGGTTTAAAGATGAATTGATTTTGATTTATAAAGACCATTTGATGATTTATAGCACAGATAATCAAACATCTAAATACGAAATAAAATTTGAACAAAAAATATTTCCATTAGATATCATTACGTACAATAAATCCATTTTTGTTATTTCTGCACTTGAAATTGGTATAGGAAAAAATGGGAATTTTTATCAATCAATGGTCCTACTGGAATATGATACAGATTTTAATACTATTGCATTCCATCCGCTACTTCATGGGTCTTTCAACCGAGTTAAATATTTCCCAAATCAGGGTAATACATTTTATTTACAATTAGATAATCATTTCATTCAGTACGAAATTTCAAAATAACCCATGATTTACCGTTCTGTCGTTTTTTTCATTTTTTGTATATCTGGTTTGATTTTATCACAAACATATAATTGGCCATGCGAACCCTTTAACCAGCAACACTGGATTAATGGAACATTTTGCGAATGTAGGTCAGGGTCATCGGGAGATATTGATCACTTCCATGATGGAATTGATATTCATCTATCAGAAGGGAATCCAGTGTATTCTGTTATTGATGAAGTAATCACAAGCATTGGAACATCAAGTCAATACGGAATTAATTCTTGGGTAAGAGCAGGTAGATATGCGTATGTACATGTTATTCCAAATAACTCATTAAGTGTAGGAGATTCTGTAGAAGCGTATGTTACAGTATTGGGTTGGACAAATTCCTGGAACCATATTCATTTTAAAGATGGGTATCCTGGGTCTGAAAGAAATGCCATAAGATCTACAGGAGGGATTTCACCTCTAATCGATGATGACAATCCTCATCTAGATTGGGTTCGTTTCTATCAAAATAATTCTAATGTGTACTTTTCAAATAATCGTGTATTTGGTCAAATTGATATTGTGTGTAAAGCAGCAGATCGTACTGATGATGGACCCATTGGTGATAATAATGGAATTTATAAAATTGGATACGAAATTTTAAATCAGTCAGGCGAAAGCGTTTTCGGTCCGCGTTTTCCTTTTGAGTTTGACTTCATTCCATCTACCAATAACTATATTGAAAATGTATACTTTAACGGTTCAAATACGGGTACCTATATTTACATAATTACGAATAATGTTTACGGAGATTATTTTCTAAATGTTTCTAATTGGGATCCAGGATTTTATATTGCGAGGATTATGGTTTATGATCAGTATTTCAATGCAGATACAACTGATATAAACTTTGAAGTTGTGGAACCGGATTTTATTCCACCTACCCCTCCTCAACTCCTATCTATCCAAGCCGAAGATAATGGTTTCTTACTAAAATGGGCGGCCAACTCGGAAGACGATTTAGCTGGTTACAGATTGTATTTCAGTTATGATTTGGATCAATGGTATAATAATCATACTGAATCAATTTTAACTGCAGATATGACGGAATACTTAGCCGGTTCATTTTCCAATAGTACGGGTTTTTTCAAAATGACAGCGGTTGACGATGCTCCATTTCCTAATGAAAGTGACTTTTCTGATATTTATGTCTTTCGTAAAAATCAGGATAATCAAGGTCTTCTATTCATTGATGCATATAATATTTCCACACCATCCATCGAAACATTCATCAGTAATGCGGGCGTAATAGCAGACGAACTTGAAACTGGAATGAATACTGTTCATCATTCAATATTCACAGATTCAGTTTCGCAAATCCTCGATGGGACAATTCCATATATCTTTTCAGGAAATGAAGATTTAGTTTGGACGAATTCATTAGTTGATTATTTTTTAGATACTGCGTTTAGTATTTTGGGTTCAAAATCAATTTCTTCCTTTAAATCAACGAGCATAGGCGTTCAATTTTTAGACTCTCTCGGCATTTCATTTGATGGGAATATTCAATTACCAAACCAACTGTTTGGTGTAGGAGAACCTTTCGCTGATTTCAATGTAAATGAAATTATAAATGAATCCCTTTTTGACAGTTTAAATATATTTGCATTGACACCGAACAATGAAAATGTATACCCCATAATACAGGATCAAGACGGTCATATTTTAGCAGTCGCTTCTGCTAGTACACCTTTTATAATTTCATCTATTCCATTAGAACTTTTTAATGATGATTTAAGAAGAGATTATTTCTTTCGTATTACGCATTTCATCACCGGTATAAGTGTAGAGATTGATGATGAAATTGATATCGTTCCTGATGAGTTTAATGTGAGATTTTATCCAAACCCATTTAATAACAAAGGTATTATTAATATTAATGGAATACAGGGAAAATACTCAATTCGATTGTATAATATTATGGGTCAGTTGATTTGGGAATATTCAAACTTTATTAAAAACGAAATGAATTATCAATTACAAATTCCAGCCAATATTATGAATAATATATCTTCTGGTGTGTATTTTATCCATGTGATTTCTCCAAATAATAAAATGGTTTCACAGAAAGTTTTGTATCTAAAATGATTCGATTAAAACAATTTTATATAAATATATTTATTTTATTCCTTATTACAGGGTGTGTAAGTACACCAAAAATGTATAAAGTTTCAGGGAGCAATTTTCTTCAATCTGCTTTTCAAAAGGTTATCGATGATTCAGGATTATCTACAAATCTGGGTATTAAAATCGTTTCCCTAAAGAATAATAATACACTTTATGAATTAAATGCTAATTCACTTTTTAATCCTGCCAGTAACACAAAATTATATACATGTATTTCTGCCCTAGCACTGCTGGATATAGGATATACATTCACCACATCTATTTTTCAAGAAAATAACAATCTTTACCTTGTGGGTGGCGGCGATCCCGATCTAACCTTAAATAGTCTCGATTCGTTAGCACGAGTGATATCTGAAAAATTAAATAAAATAGATACTTTATTTTTGGATGAATCACTTATGGATACCCAGCGTTTCGGAGAAGGCTGGATGTGGGATGAAGGTCCCTGGAAATATGCAGCACAGATTAGCGCACTTTCTGTAAATGATAATTGTATCGATTTTTATATACGTCCAGCGACCCTCGGCTCACCTGTCAATTACACGACAAATCCTAAAACAGAATATATAATGATAAATAATCAGTCTTTGACGGTGAATGATACTACAGGATTTATAGATTTTAAAATCGATCGGAATTGGGCTAACAGTACAAATGATTTCACTATTTCTGGAATGGTGATGGACACGTCAGCAGCAGATACGTTCAGTCGAAATATAGATGACCCAACTGCATTTACCGGATTTGTCTTTAAAGAAATGCTGTCAAATCATGGACGAGAAATAAATAACATATTTAAAAGGGAATATTCAGGCAATGGTCGTTTGTTGGTATCTCACACATCTAAACCATTAATCGTTACCCTTAATAATCTTATGAAAGAAAGTGATAATCTTACTGCTGAATTACTGGTAAAATTAATTGGACACGAAGCAACGGATACAACAGGGACATGGCAAAATGGTTTAACCGCCATAAAAACGTTTTTGCACAATGAAGTTGATTTGGATACGACTACATTTTATATGTCTGATGGATCGGGTGTTTCACGCTATAATTATTCAAGTCCGGAACATTTTATTCAATTATTATCATGGGCTTTTAACACAAATCAAATTTGGGATAATTTAATCTCAATCCTATCTAGCGGAGGAGTTGGTACATTGAAAAATAGAATGAATGGCAAAAATGGAAATCGTATCATTGCTAAAACGGGTTCTTTATCTGGCGTTAGTTGTTTGTCTGGTTATGTTTTCACAAAGTCTGGCGAACCATTAGTCTTTTCCATTTTAATGAATGGATTTATAGGAAAAACCAAACCCTATCGCAACCTACAAGATAAAATCATTACAATATTAGCTGAACTATAATTTGATTAAACCATCTCCATTAAAGAAAGGTGATACAATTGGTATTGTCAGTCCCTCCTTTTGGATGGAAGAAGAAACTCTAGAAAAAGTCCACCAGCTATTTAAAACAAAAGGTTATCAATTGGAATTTGGAACTAGCAATTATCTGAAATCCGGCCCGTTTGCAGGCACTCCCCAAGAAAGAGCTAACGATATAAATGACATGTTTGCCAATCCGGACATTGACGCCATTATATGTGCAAGAGGCGGCTATGGAGCCAACAGAGTTTTACCGCTTATAAATTATGATCAAATAAAAGTGAATCCCAAAATTTTTATGGGTTATAGCGACATTACCGCTATTCTTATATCAATTACTCAACAAACAGATCTTGTTACTTTTCATGGACCTATGTTAACAACTTATAAAAATGGTATGGTGGATTATAATTATGAATTAATGGAAAAAACGTTGTCTGGGAACGAATATGTTAATATTCAACCTCCAAGTAATTTACCTTCTCGAGTTTTAAAACCCGGAGTAGCTGAAGGTTCCCTTTGGGGTGGGAATATATGTCTACTGGCTAATAGACTGGGAACGAATGAACAGTTAAATACAAATGGTGTAATTTTGTTTCTAGAAGATATTGATGAATATTTATATTCCTTTGACCGCATGATGGTACATATACGCAATGCAGGAATATTTGAAAACATAAAAGGATTAATCATTGGCGAATTGATAAGCATGAAAGATCAAAAGATTTCTTTTGGAAAATCAACAGATGAAATTGTTATGGATGTTTGTGGAGATTTAGATATACCTATCATAGCGAATTTCCCATGTGGTCATGGGAAATACCAAGCAACATTGCCCATATCAATTCCAGTTAAGTTGGATACAAAAGCAAATTCACCATCATTAACATTATTAGAATCATCGGTTTTATAAGGAAAAATAAATGCTGAATTACATATGGTTTGGAATGATGCTTATTGGCGTCGTTGTGGGTGCATTCACCGGCAATATTGACGCTGTTACAGAAGCGGCAATTGATATGGCTAAAGTGGCTGTGAATTTGGCTATTGGATTAATTGGCATAATGGCACTTTGGTTAGGTGTTATGAAAATTGCGGAAGAATCCGGATTAATCCGGATTATTGCCAAAGGGTTGCGACCTATAACCATTCGTCTTTTCCCAGATGTGCCGGAAGATCATCCGGCTATCGGATCAATTGTATTAAATATGTCTGCGAATATATTAGGTTTAGGAAATGCTGCAACACCACTTGGTTTAAAAGCGATGGAAGAATTGCAAGAACTCAATCCCAACAAAGAAACAGCCACCAATGCCATGTGTATGTTTCTGGCGATTAATACATCCAGCGTTCAACTTATTTTACCCGCAACTGTCGTTGCATTAATGGGTGCACATGCCAGTCAAATTTTTATTACAACTATCATTGCGACAACAATGTCCACGATAGCTGCCGTGATTGCAGTTAAATCTTTAGAAAAAATGAAGCGCTTCTCCTTCTCTCATGGAGGTGATGTATGATTGATTCAATTGTCAGCGTTATCAACGAATTCTCAAAATATATTATTCCTTTTTTACTAGTTGGCATTCCATTCTATGGACTAATCTTTAAAAAAATCAAAGTGTATGAATCGTTTGTTGAAGGTGCAAAAGACGGATTCACTATTGCAGTAAGGATTATACCTTTTTTGGTTGCAATACTTGTAGCCATAGGAATGTTTCGTGCATCAGGAGCTCTTGATCTTTTGTTAAATCTTCTTTCACCATTTTTAACGGTGATTGGCTTTCCTCCAGAAAACCTACCATTGGCTTTAATGCGTCCTTTATCCGGCAGTGGCTCATTAGGTCTATTAACCGACTTAATAAATGTACATGGTCCTGATTCCCTCATAGCAAAAATTGGAGCAACCATGTTTGGTTCTACCGAAACCACCTTTTATGTTTTGGCTGTTTATTTTGGATCCGTGGGCATTCGCAAAACGCGTCATGCCTTAGTAGCAGGCTTATTTGCTGATGCAGTGGGTGTATTTAGCGCTGTATACATTTGTCGATTCTTTTTTGGATAAGTTTATTATTTATGACATTTCAACAGAAAATCATATTAGCAGTTTTTGCATTGATATTCATTGGATGCAATCAAACAGGGTTAATTATTTCAACAAAAACAATACAACAACATAACTTGGTGAATGTCCAAGAATTGGACCCCACACTTCTTGTGGAACTAAAATATTCTTCTACAGATAATTTCATGGGAATAGATGTTTACGGCGATTTGGAAACTTGCTATATGCGTAGAGTTCCAGCTCAAATGCTTGCACAGGCCCACGTATTATTAAAAAATAAATATCCTGATTTACTCTTATTGATTTATGATGGACTCCGACCTCGTTCGATTCAATGGACACTTTGGAATACGTTGAGCGATGTTCCGGAATCAGAACGAACTAATTTTGTCGCCAACCCAAATACAGGCTCCATTCATAACTTTGGTGCAGCAGTGGATCTAACCATCACTTATAAAAACGGTAATCCTTTAGATATGGGAACCCATTATGATTATTTTGGAGAGTTGGCCTTTCCAAGACTTGAGGATTCTTTATTGATTGCAGGCGATTTAACTCAAGAACAAGTTGATAACAGACTCATTTTAAGAAATGCCATGACCCAAGCGGGGTTTAGTTCCATCTCTACCGAATGGTGGCATTTTGATGCATTTCCGTATAAAGTTACAAAAGAAAAATTCACAATTATAGAATAACCAATGGTTCGAATTCATCCTGGAATTATCCTAACACTTTTAATTAGTTCTTTTCTTTTGAGCACTGTCCCTGATCGTTTGTCTCCAGGAGATACAATAATATTTGTTGCCCCTTCAGGTCCTTTGGATAAAACAAGAATGTCATTGGCAAAAGAACGATTGGAGGAGAGAGGATATTTTATAATTCAGGCTGAAGATTTATTTCGTAAGCATGGTTATCTTGGCGGGACAGATGAAAGACGTGCTGAAGAATTCATGGCAGCATGGACACATCCACAGGTGAAAGCCATTTTTCCCGGAACAGGTGGGTACGGCATAACACGTATTTTGGACATGTTGGATTATGATATTATAAAATCAAATCCAAAGATTTTAGTGGGATTCAGTGATATAACCGGGCTGCATCTCGCCATTAATAAAATGACCGGACTTACAACTTTTCATACGCCAAGCCCCATGTATGGATTAGGAAGCGAAGATAATCTTTCCCCTATTTCCGATAATTATTTTTGGCTAGCCATAGAAAAAGAAAATGCCAATGGCTATATCATCGAACTGGAATCATACGGTTTAAAAGATTCCGTAATGACACTCCATGGAGGTACAGGAAAAGGTGAACTTATTGGCGGAAATCTTTCACTGATCGCTGCTCTCATGGGAACACCATACGAAATTGAAACGGATGGGAAAATTCTATTCATGGAAGACGTAGGCGAAGCTCCTTACCGTATCGACCGCTATCTTTCCCAACTTAAATTAGCGGGAAAATTTGAAAATCTTGAAGGTGTCATATTAGGAAAATTTACTCGTAGATCGGATGAACCACCAGATGACATTGAGAGTTTTAAAATGATGGATGTCTTACAGCAGTATTTTACTAATTTAGGTGTACCTGTTTTAGCTAATTACCCTTTTGGTCATTACAAATACAATGTCACTTTACCTATTGGTGTATTGGCTGAAATTGACGCAGACAATAAATTGATACGTATTCTAGAATCTCCAACCAGGAATTCTGAATGAAGAAACCTATTTTAATCTTTTTTTCAATATTATGTTTTGTTTTTGGTGAACATAAACCCAGCATTCATCAACAACAGTTAGAATACTATAATATTCATTATACAGAGTCAAATGAACAATTAAAATCCATTCCATTGCTTCCTTATTATCGAAATAACAATTCAACTCCTTCTCATGAAGTATTTGGATATCATCCTTATTGGATGGGAACTGCTTGGACCAATTACAATTTCAACCTCATTTCCACACTCGCTTATTTTGGTGCAGAAGTAACTGCTACGGGTGGCATCAGCGATGATCACGGCTGGCCGACCACTTCGCTCATTAATACGGCTCATGCGGCTGGAACGGATGTTGTTCTAACAGCTATTTTATTTAACAGCAGTGATATTGCAACTCTGTTGAGCAGCAGCAGTTACCGACAAACTCTGATCAATAATTTAGTTAATTCTGTTTCATCAGCAGGTGCCGATGGTGTCAATATTGATTTTGAAGGAATGCCAGCATCGCAAAAAAATAATATGGTACAGTTTATTACTGATCTCAAAAACGCATTCGAGACAGCAATTCCCGGATCGCAGGTCACGTTGGCTATGCCGGCAGTAGATTGGAGTAATGCCTGGGATTATGATGCATTGGCAACCATAAGTGACGGATTATTTATTATGGGTTATGCATATCATTACAGCGGCAGTTCAGTATCGGGACCCAATTCTCCATTGAGTGGATCTGGTTATACAATCACCTGGACTGTAAATGATTATTTAAATAAGACGAATAACCAAGCAGATAAAATTATATTAGGTCTTCCCTATTATGGCTTTGAATGGCCCACTTCTTCAGGAACTGCAGGAGCATCAACAACAGGAACGGGTAGTGCTAAATTTTATTCTGAAATGGAAAGTAATGCACTTTCATTTGGTAAACTATGGCATGCACAATCACAAACTCCCTGGTACAAATATCAGAATTCTGGATGGGTTCAAGGCTGGTACGATGATAGCCTGTCACTCTCTTTAAAATACGATTTTGCCATGAATCAAAACCTGAAAGGTGTGGGTATCTGGGCGTTGGGGTATGATGGCTCTGAAACAGAATTATGGGATTTGCTGGCACATAAATTTGGAGCAACTGCACCGCCTACGACTCCTGGAAAATTATCTATTCGCAACGTGGGAAACGGCGATATAATGATTGATTTTAACGGTGCAAATACGGCAAGTGAATTTGCAGTATTGCGATCTTATTTAAATTACACCAATGTGGATACCATAATAATCTCTAATCAACGACCAGTCATTATTGAGAACTTGAATGAAGGTGAAACGTATTATTTTGCTGTGGTTGCTTTGAATGATTTTGGCGCCAGTCCTCAAACAGAATATTTGGGTATTGTCCCCTCAAGTTCGCCCGTTCCCTGTTTAATTGTAAATGGTTTTGATCGCGCCAGCGGAACGACAAATACTCACAATTTTATTCGTCAACACGGTGACGCAATAGCTAACAGTGGATTAGCATTTGATTCAGCAACAAATGAAGCAGTAATACATAATGAAATTGAATTGAATTATACATTTGTTGATTGGATACTGGGTGAAGAAGGGACTGCAAATAGTACCTTCAACTATGAAGAACAAGATCAGGTAAAAGATTATTTGGAAAATGGTGGATTTTTGTTTTTGTCTGGATCAGAAGTCGGATATGATTTATCATCCCAAGGCACAAGTATTGATCAATCATTTTATAATAATTACCTGAAAGCTGAATACATTTCCGATGCAGCTGGAGGTCAAAATGGAACATATAGTGGTTTCGGTGTAAACAATTCTATTTTCAATAATATTAACAATATCACATTTGATAATGGCAGCCACGGCACCTATAATGTTGATTGGCCAGATGGAATAAAACCAAGTGGCAGTGCGGAAATTTGTGCTAAATATGATGGTGTTGATTATAACACCAGAGGCGGGATGGGAGTTCAATATATAGGCACATTCGGGTCAGGTAATGATATTGGAGGCATTGTCCATTTATCCGTTGGTTTTGAGGCTATTTATCCAGAATCCAAACGGAATGATCTGATGATAAAAATTGTCAACTTTTATGAAGAACAGTTAACATCACATGAATCAACTAATACGAATCTTCCAAAAACTGTGTCTATAAAATCTATTTTTCCAAATCCATCTAATTCATCTATAACAATCGTATTTGAAAACCTTCACATGAATAAAGTGTCTAACATTCTTATCACTGATATATTGGGCCGAACAATAAAAAATGAATCAATACCACCATCTGCAATAGGAATAAACTCGTGGAATTGGAACGGTTTAAATAATAAAGGCCAAAATGTTTCTTCCGGTGTATATATCGTTACCATTTCTTCCGGATCTGCTTTAGACTTTCGCAAGGTTAGTTTAATTAAATGAAATTACATTTTTTCGTTTTTATAATCCTCATTTTCTCAAATACAATTGCTCAAGAGAGTCGGATATCCATACACAAAGAACAATTAGAGTTTTATAATAATAAAGACGCCCCTCCTATTGAAAAAGTTCATGTTTTAACAGGATTGGATGTGTTGGTAGCTAAACAACTCCATTTAATTACCGGAAAAAATATTGGTTTAGTAACTAATCACACTGGTGTAGATAAAAAAGGCATTCCGAATTATGAAATATTCATGCAATTAGATGATGTCTATTTGAATACCATCTTCGCTCCAGAGCATGGCTTTTACGGCAATGTTTCTGCAGGACAGAAAATTGCCGATAAAAAATCTGAAGATTTTCCAACAATCTTTAGTTTGTATGGGAAAACTCGAAAACCAACCCCAGAAATGCTTGAAGGATTGGACTTAATTATCTATGACATACAAGATGTAGGTGCACGCTTCTATACATACATTTCTACAATGGGTTTGGTGATGGAAGCTGCTGCTGAATCAGGCATTCATGTAATTATTTTGGACAGACCTAATCCAATTGCTGGAAAAATTGAAGGTCCAATTTTGAATATGAATCATAAATCATTCGTGGGTATGTATCCCATTCCAATTCGTTATGGTTTAACTTGTGGAGAATTAGCGAAAATAATCGTTGGGGAAGAATGGATTTCAGCTTTACCGGAATTAACTGTTATCAAAATGGAAGGGTGGAAGAAAAATCTATATTTTAACGAAACCGACCTTACTCTTATTCCACCATCTCCAAATATCCCTGATGTGGAAACAGCCGTTATTTATCCGGGAATGTGTTTAATTGAAGGAACCAATTTAAGCGAAGGTCGAGGTACACTTTTTCCTTTTAAATGGATTGGGGCTCCTTGGATAGATGGTAAAAAACTTGCTCAAACAATGAATAAAAAACAGCTCCCGGGCATTGTGTTTGAGCCGATTTCTTTCACACCCGTTTCCATGCAGGGAAAATCATTATACCCCAAATATGAAAATGAGTTATGCCATGGGGTTTTTTGCAAAATTATTAATTTTCGACAATACAATTCAGTGGAAACTGGTTTACAATTGATTTTAACAATTAATGAACTTTATTCTGATCGACTTCAAATAAAATCATCTATAAAAAGGCTCTGGGGTAATGAAGATTTATTGAGAAATAATATGTTAAAAAATGCTGATGATATAATGAGCCTCTATGATTCATCTCTTAATTTATTCAATGAAAAATCATCTGCTTATCATCTGTATGAATAAACTTTATGACTGATTATAAACAAGAACTAGGACTCAAAGAGTCAGTCGCCATTGTGATCAGCCGAATTATCGGTTCGGGGATTTTCCGTACACCGGCTCCCATCATGGCGTTGGTAGGCTGCACATCCTTGTATGGTCTCGTGTGGGTTATCGGCGGAATCATTACCATTTTTGGAGCTGTTATTTATGCTGAACTAACAGCTATGATGCCTAAATCCGGTGGCCCTTATGTTTTCTTGAAAGAAGCCTACGGTCCATATATTGCTTTCATCCGAGGATGGGCTATGTTTTTTGTATCTGAAACAGCTTCTATTGTAGCTGTTGCATTGGTATTTACTGAATATTTGAATGCTATTTGGGAAATTTCAATGGGTACTCCCTTTAATCTTCCAGTCACATTTATTATTTCACTTATAACCATTTGGACATTGACAGGAATTAATCTTTTTGGTGTCAGTATTAGTGGGAAATTTCAAGTGTTCTTCAGTGTCATAAAAGTAGGTGCATTGGGTGCAATTATTGGAATGACCCTCACATCATTCTCAACAGGAAATGTTCAAAATTTCGTAAATCCACTTTGGCCCGAAACCTTTGGTTGGGAAACAGTCCTGGCTGTGGGAGCTGCTTTACGATATTCTTTCTTTGCTTTCAGCGGTTGGGAAGGCGCAACATATATGGCAGAGGAAGTGAAGAACCCGCAAAAGACACTTCCACTCTCACTCTTTTTTGGTATAGGCGGAGTGATGCTACTATATATTGGAACAAATCTTGGATATTTATTTCAATTAGATGTTCAGGCAATTACTGAAAATAAATGGGTTGCAACTGCAGCTATGAAGGTCGTTCTCGGAGCCACGGGTGGTATTCTAATATCCGTCGCAGTAGCTGTAAATGCATTTGGAAATATAAGTACTCAGATTTTATGCAAAAGTCGTACCTGGCATGCCATGGCGAGAGATGGATTATTTTTTGAAAATTTTAAAGAACTCCATCCTGTTTTTCGCACGCCGAATAATGCACTCATTGGCCAAGGGATTTGGGCCAGTGTCTTGCTAGTTTTTTCTGTTATTTCCACCTATTCACAATCAGGCATGGGCGGGTCCAACGCATATGAAATAATAATTGATTTCTTTTCTGCTACGAGCACAATTTTCAATTTACTAACATTTGGTGCTATTTATGTTCTACGTAAAAAATGGCCCGATAAAGAACGACCTTATAAAGCACTTCTGTATCCTTGGAGTATGATTGTTGTTCTTATTCTTTATTCGGCATTTTTTATAATTACATTAATTACTGCATTTATCCCATCATTAATTGGACTTGCATTAACTGCGAGCGGGACCTTTTATTATCTTTGGAAAGTAAAAAAATAAAATTTCCCAAATAATGAAAAAAACGACACTATTCGTTTTAATAATAATCATTCTTTGCTTCGTCCATTTATCTTGTGACCAAGATAAATCAAATATCAATGTAAGAGAATTAAACAATGTAGCAATCGATTTATTGCTGTATGATTATGATGATGGATATGTACCGGGTGCTGCATTATTAATTGTCAAAAATAATGAAGTTCTTTATTCTAAAGGATATGGAATAGCAAATTTGGAAATAGGGTATAATATATCAGCAAAAACAAATTTTAGATTAGCTTCTATAACAAAGCAATTTACTGCCATGTCCATAATGATATTAAAAAGCCGGGACCAGTTAGATTATACAAGTTCTCTTACGGAAATTTTTCAAAATTTTCCACCATATGGAAGTAACATTACCATTCGTCATCTTTTAAATCATACATCAGGATTAGTTGATTATGAAGAATTAATTCTCCAAAATACTACAATGCAGGTTAAAGATGTGGATGTCCTAAATATGATGATGAATTTGGACTACACATATTTCACGCCAGGAACCCAATATCAATATAGTAATTCAGGTTTTGCATTATTAGCCATGATTGTTGAGGAAGTTTCAGGCAACGGATATGCAGAATTTCTTGAAGAAAATATTTTTGCACCACTGGACATGTCAAATTCGGTAGCATTCGAAAATGGAATTTCATCTATAAGCAATCGGGCATTTGGGTATTCCCTTCAAGGAGATGAATTTTCTCTGGATGATCAAAGTTTAACCAGCGCTGTCCTTGGAGATGGCGGTATTTATACATCTTTAAATGATATGCTTAAATGGGATCAAAGCTTATACACAGATAAACTTGTATCACTCGAAATTTTGAATGAAGCATTTACATCCGGAAAACTCTCAAATGGTGTTGAAACAGGTTATGGATTTGGATGGCGTTTAGATTCATATAGTAATCGTAACCGTGTTGGGCATACTGGAACTACACGCGGATTCAGGAATGTTTACCATAGATATCCAATAGAAAATTTGAGCATAATAATCCTAACAAATCGAAATTCAGGTAGTCCAATTATAATTGCCAATCAAATTGCTGGTATCATATTTGGTTCTTAATATTTAACATAATGATTAAACAAATAAATGTACTTTTTCTGCTTTTTTGCTCATTGACGGGTCAAAGTTTGATAGACCACAATATATTGAATAAATGTGGACTTATACCCTCTAATGAAAACCAATTGTATCGAATTGATCAAAACTGGGGATATAGTTATGATAGTCTACTTGTCGATTTGGAACGCTGGGGCAATAGTCCATATGTAAACATTGACTCTATAGGCGCAACTGTTCAAAATCGAGCTCTTTGGGAAATCACAATTTCTAACTTTCCCGATTCTAATACCTTGCCAAGGGTTTATATCCATACTCGAACACATCCAAGTGAAGAAGAATCTTTTTGGGTTTCCGATGAAATAATTAACCTTCTACTCTCGGATTCACCTTATGCAGAATTTGTTCGAAATAATACTGTCTTCCATATAATACCCATGTATAATCCAGATGGCGTAGAGTTAGGATTTTCTCGAGAAAATGCAAATGGGATTGATATAGAAAGCGGTTGGGATGATGTAACCCTTGAACCGGAAGTAGCTGTGTTAAAAAATAGATTTATTGAACTTATGGCAACAAATAATCCCGTGGAAGTTGCTTTAAATATGCACTCTGCCTATTCCTGTGTACGATATTTTGTGTATCATGCAGCTGGAGGTACAACTACAAATTATACAATTCTTGAGCAGCAATTTATCAATGATGTTCGATCCTATTTTCCTAATGGGTTTGAGCCATGGGATTATTTTGTAAGTTGGAATTCTGGCACTCCGGATCAATATCCTGAAAGTTGGTGGTGGATGACTCATGGTGAAAATGTATTAGCCCTAACTTATGAAGATATGAATTGCGCCGCCGCCGGCGCATTTGATTCTACAGCTAATGCTATTGTTCGGGGTGTAGTGGATTATCTGGGGTTAGAGTACGTTGGAACAAATGATAATCTTTTTACTCATCCAGGTAAATTTTCTTTGATACAAAATTATCCAAATCCGTTTAACCCTACAACGACCATACAATTTATTTTATCTAAAGCGAGTAATGTTAATATTTCCATTTTTGATTTATCTGGACATGAAATAATTCATCTGGTTCGAGAAAGTCTAACGTCAGGAAGTAAAAGCGTTAAATGGGATGGAACAGATAAATCTGGTATAAAAGTTCCTTCCGGTATTTATTTTTATTCAATTTCTACTGGAAATTTTAGACAGACTAGAAAAATGGTATTGTTGAAATAATAACTTAAATTTCTTTCATTAAATAGGTAAAAGAATGAATTATTTAAAATCTGGTAAAAAAGTGTTACAAAATGAGATTAAAGCTTTACAGTCGTTAGAGCAATCATTGAGTGATGAGTTTAATGCTGCGGCAGAAGTCATTTCAAATACGAAAGGAAAAGTCATATTTCTTGGACTTGGCAAATCCGGGCATGTTGCTAGGAAAAGTGCTGCTACATTTTCAAGTTTGGGAATTCCATCCTTTTTTGTTCATGCAAGCGAAGCATTTCATGGTGATTTCGGTATGATCGATAGCTATGATACAATAATCGCCTTTTCCTTCAGTAGTAAAACATCGGAAGTTGTAAATGCAGTGAAAATTTGTAACAAAAATAATGTATCAACCATAGGCATTTCTGGTGATTCAAATTCACATTTGGCAAAAGAATGCCAAATTCATCTTGATATTTGCGTTAATGACGAAGCAGATCATTTAAATCTAGCTCCCACTTCTTCTACAACCAATATGATGGCACTGTGCGATGCATTGGCTTCATCCATTTCAGAAGAAAAAGGATTTTCTCGTAGTGATTTTCACACATTTCATCCTGGTGGAAGTTTAGGAAATCAGTTGGAAGATGAATAAATGAACAAGGTAACTGTTGTAGGTAGTTTTATGTATGATTTGGTGGCAACTGCACCCAGACGTCCCAAAACAGGGGAAACACTTATCGGTGATTCCTTCGGTATGTTTTTGGGCGGAAAAGGCGCCAATCAAGCCATCGCTGCATCGAGAGCCGGTGCAATCGTGAGTATGGTTGGACGATTGGGCAACGATTTATTTGGAGACCAATTTTTAGAGAAATTCTCTGAAGAAGGAATAAACACAGACTTTGTCATCCAAGATACTGAAAATGGAACGGGTGTTGGTATGCCGTTGATAGATGCATCGGGTGATAACAGTATTGTTATTATTCCTCAAGCCAATATGGCGTTATCTTTTGAGAATATTGATCAGGCAGAATCTTCCATTGCCGATTCTGATGTATTGGTGTTGCAATGTGAAGTACCCATGGAAGCCAATCAACGTGCTGCGGAAATTGCCAACAAAACTGATACACTGGTCATTCTTAACCCTGCACCAGCATGTGAAATTCCTGATGCTTTATTATCATTGGTTGATATAATAACTCCAAACGAAAGTGAGACAGAAATCCTAACTGGCATGCCCACTGATACAGACAATCAAGCCATTGAAGCAGCTCATCTCCTTTTGTCAAAAGGCATAGAAACAGTCATACTAACATTGGGTAGCCGAGGATCATTTCTGCTTACAAAAAAGATGGAAAAACTCATTCCGGCCTTTTCAGTAGAAGTCGTGGATACGACTGCTGCAGGCGATGCTTTCTGCGGTGCATTAGCTGCATCATTGGCTCATGGAATAAATATTGAAAAGTCAGTGAAAATCGCCAATGCAGCCGGTGCTTTAGCAGTTACAAAATTGGGAGCGGAGCCATCATTGCCTAGTCGTGAGGAAATTCAAATTATTCAATAAGAATTGAATTATTTAACATAAATACTCTTTCCAATTTTGGGTCCGGATTTAACGGACAATCTATAAAAATACACTCCACAGCTTAAACCATCAGGATTCCAATTAATTGAGTGTTTTCCTGACGGATACCATTATTTTGAAAATTGCCAAATAAGTCATTATTTCCCGCATCAATCCATAAGTGGATGGATTCTCCACCGATACATTTTTTCACAATCGGGGTAGCCTTTTTTACCGGTTGCCCTTCATACTTCATGCTAATTGGACCAAAATTTGAATAACGCGTTGTTAAACAGGACTTGGGGTTGCCGTTATCATCCACCACATTGGCTTTTCCGCTGATGTCAATGATGCAAACAATCTTCTCCCCCCTGAAATATTGGCTGGGATTTCGTTATTTCAATGTTTATGGCCCAAGGGAACAGCATAAAGGATCCATGGCCAGTGTTGCGTTTCATTTGAATAACCAAATTGAAGCGGCTGAAAACCCAAAATTATTCAAAGGCAGTAGCAGTTATGGTAAGGGTAAACAAAGGCGGGGTTTTATTTTTGTGGGCGCTGGTGTAAAAGTAAATCTTTGGATGCTCGAGAACCCTGAAGTATCCGGCATTTTCAATATGGGCACGGGAAATTGCCAATCATTCAAAGAAATGGCGGAATCTGTCATTGATTACCATGGCAAGGGAGAAATTGAATTCATTCCATTCCCGGATCATTTAAAAGGAAGTTATCAGAGTTTTACGGAAGCAGATCTCACCAAACTTCGAAATGCAGGATACGATGCTCCATTTAAAACTGTTCAAGAAGGTGTTAAAGAATACATGGAGTGGCTGCATCGGTAGTTTATGGAATAAATCGACTATGTCGATTTTGCATTGACATAATCAATGTAATCCAAAGAATTTTATAGTTTTATTATTTTTTCTACGATACTCGATGTGTTTTGTCCCGGCCGAAATGGGATCACTTTTACTTCTCCCCCATTTTCTATTACCGTATCCGCACCAACAATAGTGTCCGGTGTATAATCTCCCCCCTTTGCTAATACATCGGGAACGAGCATTTTAACAATATCTGCCGGTGTATCTTCATCAAACACAACCACCAAATCAATGGACTTTAATGCATCCAAAATAGCGGCTCGATCTACTTGATTTTGAATAGGGCGAGAATCTCCTTTTAATTCACGAACCGAACGATCACTATTCAGCGCCAGAATCAATTTATCACCACAGGCTTTTGCATCGGCTAAATATTCTACATGTCCCCGATGGAGAATGTCGAAACATCCATTCGTAAAAACAACCTTCAGCCCTTCCCCTTTCCAGATATCTACCTGGGATTTTGCTTCATTCCAGTCTTGTGCAATCATGGGCCTTAATCTAATTCCTTCAAGAAAATATTCCTGTAAAATACAGCTGTTTCCCAATCGTGGTTTTGTAATCCAATATAGCCTTTATCCGCAAAATTTTTAATCTTACCTCGGGGTTCTACCTTCCAATCCTGAACCTTTACACCATTCAGATAGACGATAATTTTGTCACCCTTAAATGTGATTGAATAATGATTCCATTCGCCAGCTCCTTTTGTGGCATTCGCCATGGGCGGTTCTGCATCATAAATGGCACCGGCGCGATGAGTTCCATCACCAGGATGGTAGATTTGAAATTCGAATGAATGGCCCACATAATAATTTTCAAAAGGAATATCGGGAATTCGTAGAAAAACGCCTGAATTGGATCATTCTTGGTCTACCATAAATTCCAAATCAAGGGCTTTTTTAATTCCTTAATTGATTCCCGGATTTTTCTCGGCATAGTTTATGATACTATTGTAATACTATACAATAATATAGTCCCCATCAACTATTGGCTTCAACTTCCGGTTCTTCCCGGAAAGAAGTGTAGAAAAACAGGGTTGTTAAAATACTCAATCCAGCAATGGTGTAACAGAAGTTAGAGAAATTGAATACACCATTTGTTGTATGATATTCAATTGGATCAGCTTCAACATCTAAAGTAGGAAACCAAAAAAAAGTATATTTTGACGAATCATTTTTTGAATAATTTATTAACTCAAAAGAGCAATTTTATAAAGATTGTACAAAATTAGATGCGGTCTTTTTCCCCGGTGGTGGGACTTCAATTTGGATACGTCTGTTACTTATATTTTACGCACAACAGAATATGCCCAATGTTTAGCCAAAGTTAATGGCGAACATATTTACCCGAACATTGACGGGAAAGGAATTGGTGAAATCAAGGAATTCTCTATTCCAAAAAAACTGTATAAATATGGAGTTATTATACTAACCTTAGATATCCTCCATGAACCCGATATCAACTGGCGGAGACAATCCCGTTTAATTGAAGTGTGGTTAATTAAAAAATGAAATAGCACATTTATAGAAAACATTGATATTTACAACGATTCATAATTACATTATAACTAATTAGTATGGATAATTAATCATAGTGAAAGAAAAAACCATATCATTCAACCCGTTATCGTCATGCGTACTTTCAGTAATTTTTCTTTTTTCATTTATGGTTGCACAACCAGATAATAATACTCAAAGTATCTCATTTTATACTGGAGCAGGAATCCCCATTTTAGGATTAAATGACTGGTATGGATTAACACCTGTATTGGGAATTCAATATGCCTATAAAAGTGATGACAAAACGGATTTAGTATATGAATTCCATTATCAAAAATTCAATCACGGTTCTATCGAAAATCGCAAGTTCCTATGGGTTGTAGATTATAATTATTATTTAAGCAAAGATGCCAGCGCTCAAATGGTTTGGAATGATTTTATTTTTAAAATACGTAAATATGTTAAGGAAAAATCATTCACTTTTTCCGGCAAAACGATTATTCCTTCTTTTTCATACGGGTTTGGTTTTTATAATTATGCACATAAAGTGAAAGGATTAATTTATCCTGGACAGTATATAGAATTGGATGAAACATTTTTAATGGAGCCAGTTATAGACAGGCGTGTTGCATGGGGCGGTAATTTAGGAGTTGGCGGATTTACATCTTTTAATGAATCCATGGATATTCGATTTGGACTTAATTACCATGCGGCCATTGGTTATGTTCGTGCTTTTGAAGATTGGGGCTTATATGAAGTTGTCCCATTACAGTTTTTAACATTCGAATTAGGAATTGTATATAATTATTGAATAAACTCAATAATACTAACAGAAGGAGTAAATAATGAAAAAAACGATAACAGTAGTACTAACTTTTATGTTTTTGCAAACAAGTATGTTTGGCTGGCATGAAAGTTTTTCAACTGATACCACACCTAACTTGACCGGTGCAGTCGTAAGTGACATGACATGGGTCTGGTGGGGCTGGGGTGGTATTGAAGTCACTGGCGGCTCTCTCGTTATGACAATTCCTGCCACAGGGACTGACCCATTTGATATTGACAGCAATTGGCTTCAAATCGATCAAACCACTGACTCTAATGCAGAAATAACACCCACTAATGCTGAAATCTGGATTAAAATGAAATTTGTGAGAGAAGGCGGATCGATCATGGGAGATCAGTTCCATGTAACCGTAGCTGTCGATCCGAATTTTCTTACAAATTACAACGTTTATACTACAGCAATACATATGCAAGGCGGTGTAGGCGGATTCTTTTTCGCAACGAGTCTTTTCAGCGGTCCTGCTCCCAGTGATGCTATAATTTATAATTCATGGTTTTGGAAAAAAATCGTAGTTGTAGATGACACCATTTCTGTATGGGTCTTCGCTGACGGCGATGTTCCTACCGAAGAGCCTCAGCATGTTTTCGCTAATGAAAGTGTTCCCAATCCAGCGGCCACGTTGATCATTGTGGGTGCATTTGATGATGATTCCACTGAATTACATATTTCGGAAGTTTATTATAATGAATCACCTCTGGCAATTGGAGATAATCCATACATTGCAAGTGGTTTTGAATTAAGCCAGAATTATCCAAATCCGTTCAACCCTGTTACACATATCAGTTATACTCTTCCTGTTACTTGTCAGGTAAAACTGTCGGTATTTAATGTGTTGGGTGAAGAAGTTAGCACATTAGTAAACAACGTGGTTACATCTGGTAAACATACAGCAACCTGGAATGCAAGTAATATGCCCTCTGGTGTATATTTCTATAGCATTGAAGCTGGTGGCTTTAAACAAATAAAAAAACTATTACTCATTAAATAGTTGTAATTAGAAAACGTCCCAACATCCGTTGGGGCGTTTTCTTTTTTTATATTTCAACTTATTAAATCAGTGATGAAAAAACTATTTTCTGTTCTTTTATTTGTATTGGCATTATCGCCTAATCTTTTTGGTGGAATTACAGGTAAAATAAATGGCCATGTAACAGATCAAGATGGTCAAGCTTTGCCTGGTACAAATATTATTCTGGAAGGGACTAATCGCGGTGCTGCTGCAGATAAAAATGGCTATTTTATAATCCTAAATATATCCCCAGGATCATACAGCTTAACTGCCCAAATGATTGGTTTTAAGACTGTCATTATTACGGATATTCAAATCAGTCCGGATAGAACATCTATTATTGACTTTTCTCTTACTGAAGAAACGCTGGAAGGAGAAGAAATAATCGTTATGGCGGATAAACCCAAGGTACAGGTTGATCGAACATTTAGTGAATATGTTATTACATCAGAAGATATTCAGAGATCGGTAATGGTCAAAAGTGTTGGGGAAATAATTTCACTACAACCAGGAATGGATATTAATGGCCGAGGCATGATTCGCGGTGGTGACATGAATTCTATTGCAGCCGACGTTATATATTATGTAGATGGTATAAAAATGATTAGCAACGATGGTTTAAGTTTGCACAATTACACGGGCGTCGGTAAATATGATATTGAATCGATATCTATAATTACCGGAGGTTTAAGCGCAGAATATGGAAATGCTCAAGCAGGTGTAGTAAATATTGTCACCAAAGAAGGAGCGGATGCATTTCACGCAAACGTTGAGTATACGAATGAATTACCGGGTAAACGACATTGGGGACCTGCATATGACTTATCGTATGACTTATTAGATAAAATGCAATGGGATAACCCAGAATGGGTCAACGAAAAAGATACTTTAACAGGTGAATTAGCACATGAAAAAGTTCCGAGCTATGTAGATAACTGGGGCTATGCTATACAAAGTAATTTATCCGGCCCAATTACAAATAATATATCATTCTTCCTTGGTGCGCGTTCAAGCAATGCTTCTGTTAATGGCATCGGACCCCTCACTCATTCAGCAGATAATTTTGACGGCACATGGAAGCTTTCATTTTTCCTCCATCCAAAAATTACATTTAAGCTAGGTGGTATGTATTCAACCAGTTGGGGATTTAATTCCGGAGGAGGAACGGGTTCAACTCGTGGTGGTGGTAAAAGCTTCTTTCTACCCATGAACTATGCCGCAGCAGGTAAAATAATCAATCAAGATAAAATGACTTACCTGTCAATAACGCATATGTTGAACGAAAAAACTTTTTATGAATTGAAAATTGCAAATTCAATCAACAGTCAGACACCCGAAGATACACCTGTATCAACTACTGAAATTCGTACAGACAAAGATGATTGGTTTTATCTACCTCGAGATATCCATGCTTTCAACAAAGGTGAACGTAAACGTTTTAGTGTAAAATTTGATTTTACCTCCCAAATCACTCCAAGCAATTTGATCAAAACTGGAATTGATTACACTGATTACAAAGTATGGGCATTCAACTATAAAGACGTCCTTAATAATAGGTCATTCTCTTATATTGGAAATAATCATAAGTTAGAGTCCCCAATTAATCCAAAACAATTTGCCTGGTACATTCAGGATAAAATGGAATATAAAGGTTTAGTTGTCAATGCCGGTATTCGAATGGATCGCTTTGATCCGAATATTGATTACCCAGTAACAACAGCCATGGGAGCCTCCGATTTCTTTTTTAATACCTTTACACGGTTCAATTATGACTCCCTTGAAGCATTTGGATTGCTGAAAAAAGTAGATCCAATCACTGTTTGGAGTCCTAGGGTCGGTGTTGCACATCCTATAACAGATCGTTCAATGATTCATTTTTTTTACGGACATATTTATCAGTTAGCTAGCTTCTACACGTTATATGGTGAATCGTGGTCTAATGATGGCACGCAAGATAATGATATCAATGACAACGGAATAATTGACCCAACAGAAATATATAACAAAATTCGTTATGGGAATTTTGGTAACCCTCGCCTTCAATATGAAAAAACGATCAGTTTTGAACTCGGTTTTGACTGGAATTTTTACTCTGATTATATATTAGCTTTATCCACTTTCTACAAAAGCTCAAACAATCAAGTCACAAGCCCTGGAGCAGTTCAACTGAATTGGTGGGACCCGGCTAAACAAATGTTTGATTTTCAATTCACCCATATGGCCGGTAATGGTATTCATGAGGATATTCAAGGGTTTGAATTAAGTTTAAGAAGGAATTTTAATAATAATTTTGGATTCAATATTTCATACAATTTACAATGGGCTGTGGAAGGTGAAGCAGGTATTGGAAGTCAATTTTGGATTCCGGATTCTTCATTTATTGTTGATGGGAATTATTGGACACTATATATAAATAATGAAGATGGGACTGAAAGCCCCCGACCATTATTTCCTGCGTTTTTGGTTAATTCGTATGCAACAAAAGCAAATACATTTATTGATTCTTTAAAATCATTGGGTTTAGACGTTCGTCAACTTGACGATACAGGTTTATGGGTGGTGGAATTCTGGGGAGGTACAGAAGAAAAACCAAAAGCAGATTCAGATATTCGAAGTTACGGTAAAGCACAATTATTTCTAGTTACACCATCTAATTTAGGCCCTTGGGGTATTTTTGGAGATATAACAATCAATATGATTTATAAAATGGCGACTGGATCTCCCTTTCCTTATTCGCCGCCAGCAAGACCTTTAGAATGGCGCAATGGCCCTTTATATACTCGAACTGATTTAAGTTTTGAAAAAATATTTATTCAAAAAGGAAATTATCTAGCTACAGTTTTTGTACAAATATCAAATTTATTTAATCAGCGTGATGTACGTGGCGGTGGTTACGAGCCCGAATTCATTCGATGGGGACTAGACAAACCAAGACCGGATAACGAACAATATATTGAATTCGGAGATTTTGATGTATACTCCAGATACCATGGTTCTCCAAGAGAAATTAAAGTTGGTATTCGATCGTCATTTTAGATCCAGATATTCAACTAATGAATAGCAAATTATTATATGTCTCATTTTTATCATTCTTTATGATTGGACCCATTACAAAGCTAACAGCCCAAGCCGATCCTGTAACCGGATTTACTCCCAGATTATCTACACGAGCAAAACTTTGGGATACATTTCGAAATAATGGACTTCAGGGTGGAGGAAATACCCCCAGATATCATAGTCACGATCAAACTGCATTAGAATACCCTGGAAACGCAGGTCGAGGTGAAGACTTTATGAAATACTGGCTCGATGTTGAAGCCTACATTAATGGTGACCCTAACCTGATTGATGTGTCTCGTGTTTGCAATCCACAAAATGCCCGTGGAGTTGGTCTTTGGATTCTGTCTGTAGCAGATAATGATACTATGGTATCTTATTCTGGCCCTAGAGATGTTACTTACGATGTGGATGCCAATCGATACACCATGAGCGGATCAGTCGAAGAAGGTTTAGGTAACGCAATATGGCCGAATATTGAACGATCTAATTATTCTCCTGATCATAATACTATTCAAGGGAATGAGCCCATTGAGATCCACAATTTTACTTATGGTAAGTATATTCCAAATGATGAATTTCCCGAAGAAATTATATTAAGTGAATGGGAAAATAAAATGGGGTTAACGGTCACTCGAAAAGCCTATGCTTGGAGTTATCAGGAATATGACGACTTTATGATTCATGAAATAATATATGAAAATACAGGTTCGAAAAACTTAACAGATACTTATTTTACCTTTATGAACAGTTTTAGTGTCTCAAGTGCCGGACATCAATGGTTGAAAGGAAATGGAATGTCTTGGACTGATTGGAGATATAATAGAGAACCTGCCCAAGACGATAAAATGTTTTTTACTCAAGCACCAAATTATGAGGCTGATAACCCTGATAGTACCGCTGTGTATAGAGATCTAATTTTTTGCTATCAACGAGATGATGATTATGTTGGCACAACCTACGATGATACAGGTCAACCTTTTGTTACCGATGACGCAGATCTTAACAATTACAATTCCTATCAAGGTCAGTCTGAAAGCCAATTAATGGGTTATCCATATATTGGCTTTGGCCCATTGGATTTATATCCACCCTTCGTAAATGACCCTGATGAGAGTTACGTTAGTCCGGAATCATCAAACCAGCCCTATGCCTATAAATGGTGGAAAAGTGGTAACAGCGGTCAAGGTGATTATGAAGAACCCAATCAAAATAGACATCTCGATACAGAAATGTATAAAATGGTGATTGATATATCTAATGGTGCAATCGCTGATAATCCTAATTCACCATCGTTGGTTACTCATGCGCTTGTTTTTGGCCCTTACTCTCTAGCCCCCGGCGAAAAGGCAAAGATTGTCATAGCATTTGTAGCAGGTTCAGCCGCTGACTGGCAAGATAAAGACGAGATTACCTGGTCTAAAGAACCCACTGCAAAGTTTGAATTGAAACAAGGTGAGTTTTCTATCTTCAGAAATTTTAGAAAAGCACAATTTATGTACGATATGGGTTTTGATGTACCCGATCCGCCTCCGGATGTTGCCGTTAATTTTAAAAACAGTGAAGCTGGGCATGTGATCATTTCCTGGGATGCTCAAGCAGATACGGCGCGAGATCCTGACTATACTGGAGAGGAAGCATATGATGTTGAAGGATATCGCGTTTATCGTTCATGGCCCCCCTCTTTTGATTGGCATTATGGACCATGGGAATTAGTTCAAGACATTCCTTTAAAAGATGAAAACTATTTTGATTATTCCACGGGGAAATACACATTTGTTGATGAAGAATCATTTGCCGGGTATAATTATTATTATAGTATCCGAACCTATGATACAGGCCACGATTCCTGGGTGGATAAATATGGTAATGACCATGGATCTGTGTTATCCTTGGAAAGTGGTTATACTTCTCCCGAACAGAAGAATATGGTTGCTGAAACGCCTTTCCAGCCATCATCACCTCTTTACGATCAAATGACAGAACAAATAAGAGTTGTCCCTAATCCGTATAGATTGGATTTTAAAGATCCTGCCCATATGTATCCCGATGTGGCTGATCCATATAAAATTCGATTCATCAATTTACCCAAACATTGCAGAGTAATGATTTACTCCGCTTCCGGCGACCTTGTATATGAAAAAGAACATATTAAACATACGGCGGCAGAAACCTCTTGGAGACAAAATACTATTTCTTTTTCTGGGAGAGTGGTCAGCGGAATATATTTCTGGGTAGTTGAATCTCTAGATCCAGCCAGTATGGGTAAAGTTCAAAAAGGTACGTTAGCAATTGTTAAATAAATTAACTGAATGATAGTTTAAAATGAAAAATAAATCTTACACCAAATTAATTATTTTTGTTTTGTACGTATGTACTTCTTTATTTGCAGAAAATGAATTTAAACGCTTAGGTAAATCCGGTTTTTCATTTTTAAAGATTAGCCCATCTGCCCGAGCAGCTGGAATGGGAGATGCATTTACAGCCGTTGCAAATGATGTTACAACTATTTTCTTCAACCCGGCAGGACTTACAAATATCAACAATTTTGATTTCAGTTTTAATCATACAAATTGGATTGTGAACTCAAGTTTGATATCTGGAGTGATTGGATTTCCGTTTGGCCAAAGAGGTGCTTTGGGTATAAGTGTAATCAGTTTTGCTACCGAAGAATTCGAAGAAACAACAATATTTGAGCCTGAAGGAACAGGGAGGATGATAAAAGCCGGAGATATTGCAATCGCCCTTGCTTATGCATTAAAATTAACTGACCGGTTATCGTTTGGTTTAAAGGGACAATATCTTGAAGAGTTTATTGATGATGATAAAGCAAAGGGATTTGCATTTGACTTTTCTACATTTTATATGTCTGGTTTTAGGGATTTAACCATTGCCATGGTAATGAAAAATTTTGGTCCAGACGCCAAGTTTTTAACAAAAAAATTCAAACTTCCTCTTTATTTCAATGTTAATACAGCAATGAGTTTACTGGGTAAGCAAGGTGGTCCTATCCAACTCCTATTATCAGTAGAGAGTGCATTTGCAACTGATTATCGTGATCGATATCACGTGGGATCTGAACTTTGGATTGCTGATATGCTTGCATTAAGATGCGGATACAAATTTTTCTATGATACTGAAGATTGGACAATTGGGGCAGGTTTAAAACTTAAAATAGGTGCAAGACGTATTTTAATTGATATTGCATATTCTAATTTCGAAGAATTCTTTGATCCCCCATTACGTATTTCAATCGGTGGTTCATTTTAATTTAGTATACGCATTTATAAAAATTCTGATATGGTGTACATTTTTGGTCTCCCAATTGATATAATATTGGAAGTATCTTACTAAATTTAATAAATCTGGAAATATTATTTGACATTACACTGGCTTGATTTAACTGTTTTAATTGGATATTTAGCTCTAGTCGCAGGTATGGGCTATTATTTTTCGAAGAAAAATGTTACGACTGAAGAGTATTTCGTAGGTGGGAGGTCATTTTCTGGTTGGGTTATTGGATTAAGTCTTGTTGGAACATCCATTAGTTCTGTTACTTTTCTATCTTTCCCTGCCGACGCTTATAAAACAACTTGGATTCGATTTATTACAACATGGTCTATGCCTCTAGGTGTTTTAATTGCAGCATATATGTTTCTCCCTTTTTTCAGGCGTAACAATGTTACATCAGCTTATGAATTCTTAGAACATAGATTCGGGCCATCCGTACGTGTTTATGGAGGTGTTACCTTTATATTTGCACAATTGGTCCGAATTAGTATTATTCTCTATCTCGTTTCTTTACTCCTCCATCAAATAACAGGATTCTCCTTCGTCACTTGTGTTTTAATTAGCGGTATTTTCGTGGCTTTTTATACTGTGATTGGTGGGATCAATGCTGTGATTTGGACAGATGTAATTCAAACAGTTGTTCTCGTATTAGGCGGTTTATTAACCCTTGGTGTTATCATCAATCATTTGCCCGGAGGATTAGGTCAAATATTTTCAGTGGCTATCGAGGATGGAAAATTGTCCTTATCTGAAATGACAAGTTCAGGATTTAGATCCATCGGATGGAGATTATCCTTAACCCAAAAAACAGGAACAATGCTTTTTTTAGTTGGGCTTACAAGTTGGTTGACTGAGTACAGTGCAAACCAAAATATAATACAACGATATGCTGCGGCAAAAAGTACTTTTGAAGCCCGTAAAGCTATGCTTGTATGTGTGGTTGGTATCTAGTTTACCCATTTGGGCATTCTATATGTTCATTGGCACATCTTTGTATGTATTCTTTCAAGCTTTTCCAACAACCGAAGCAACCGAAATGCTAAATGGTGTTCAGAAAGCTGAACAAATTTTCCCATACTTTATTCTTAATTTTCTACCACCAGGATTTACTGGTTTAGTAATTGCAGCTGCATTGGCTGCTGCCATGTCTTCTTTAGATTCAAGTATAAATGCTATATCTACTGTAGGTGTAGTAGATATATATAGACGACATTTAAATAAAGATCAATCAGATAAACATTATTTAAGAGTGGCTTGGATGATTGCCGGTGGGACAGCTGTATTTATGATGGTAGGTGCTTTAATACTAAATGCTACGGAATCAAAAACATTACAAGATACTGCTACAATTCTCGCATCCATTACAGGCGGCGGATTGCTTGGCTTATATTTATTAGGGTTTTTTACAAAGTATGGAAACGCAAAGTCTGTTTGGATAGGTCTCATTGCAACATCATTATTTACAACATGGACAATCCTTTCAAGTCGCGGTTTAGTACCCGATTGGTTGCATATTCCGTTTGATTTGTATTATACAGGTCTCATTGGGAATATTATTATGTTTGCTATAGCCATTATAGCGGCCATTCTTCTCATGGAGAAAAAAACTGAAAATTTTGATAATATGATTTGATTAAATATTTTTTAGTTCTCATATTGTAAAAGAGATACGATTGAAAAACTATTATAAATACTTACTCTTTTTTATTTTAATACTGTACGGATCAAATTATTCTTTGAACCTTTTGAATCCGAAAACCTCAATTGATATACAAGGACACCGCGGAGCACGTGGTCTTGCTCCAGAAAACACACTGGCTGGTTTCCGTACTGCTATAAGTTTAGGTGTTACAACTATAGAATTAGATATTGGCGTTACAAAAGATGGTATCCCCATTATATTTCATGACACGGCAATAAATCCACAGTTATGTTTACAACTAGATGGGCAACCTATTTTTCTTGACTCATTAGGTCATGGCCCATTCATTAAGGATCTTACATTAGCTGAAATAAAATCATTTGATTGCGGGACATTAAATCCAGATTTATCTAGATTTCCTGAACCTCCAAGGGTGAACATTCCTGGTGAGAAAATTCCTACTTTACAGGAACTCTTCGATTTATTGATTGAATATCCAGAAAAAGATATTTGGTGTAATATAGAATTAAAAACAAATCCTAATAACCTTTCTACACACTCAATTACTGAATTTGCAGATGCTGTTTTGAAAGTTATAGACATTAATAACCGATCATCTCACGTAAATATTCAATCATTCCAATGGGATATTTTAGATTATGTTCGGAAACAGAATCCCAGCATCCTTTTAGCCGGTCTCATGGGATTGTCTTCATATAAATCTGTAAATGAATCAACGCCATCCCCTTGGTTAAATGGAATTCATTTTGAACACGTTGGTGGCACATCTTTAGCTGTCCTAGAAGAGGCAAAGCAATATATAGATATTTTTTCCCCTTCTTGGAGATTAATTATGCCATCTGATTCAAGATTTTTAGGGAGCACTGTATACGAAATACAATCTGCCGGGTTTAAAGTAATACCATGGACAATTAATAAAACACAAACGATGAGAAAATTAATAAATGAGGGCGTTGATGGTATAATTACTGATTATCCTGACAGTCTCATATTCATTTTGAATAAACAGAACATTTCTGTAAAATGAAAAAAATGTTGATAAACTTTTTCGGCATACTAATTATTCTCGGCATTTCAACAATCACAACTGTAGATCGAACTCATGTTCACGAAACAGCATATTACCAAAAAGCTATCTCTGATCTCGAGAACATTCGTTCTATAAAAACTGGTGGTAATGGGCTTTATTTCAAAACCGGATGGGCAAAAACAAATATGACTCCCTCCTACCCTGTTCCCTTATCTGGATACGGCAGTAGAAAAGGAGCTCTTTCCACTGGTGTTCACGATTCTCTTTGGGTTCGAGGATTTGTATTTGATAATGGAATAACAAAATCTGCTCTTATTACCCTGGATGCTCTGCTTGTACCACCAGCTGTTACAATTGAACTAAAAGATAGAGTAGAGAAAATTGGATATAGCATAAATAACATTTTTTTATCAGCTACGCATACGCATTGCTCCGTGGGTTCATGGGCAGATAGTTGGATTGGAAATAAATTCGCTGGAGATTTCGACCCAAACGTTATTGATTATTTAACAGACACTATAATTAAGACAATTCAAATGGCTGAATTGAATATAGAGAAAGCACAGATTGGATTTAATAAATATGATGCAAATGAATTTGTCACGAACAGACTTGTAGGGGAAAAAGGGATTATTGATCCCTGGTTGCGAGTAGTCAAACTTCAAAAAGAATCTGGTGAAATTGCATTTATTACAACTTTTGCAGCTCATGCCACTTGTTTATCTGGAGATGAAATGCGATTTTCAAGAGATTACCCCGGTGCTTTAGTGGATTCGCTTGAATCGTTACCTAATGTAGACTTTGCGGCTTTTTGTGCCGGTGGTGTAGGCAGTCATCGCCCTGAAAGTGGCGGAAATGGCCAATATGATCGTATTGCTTGGCTTGCGAGTAATTTAAAAAATATGATTAAGGAAGATTATTTAGATATTACCGTAAAAACTGAATCAAATATCAAAACAATTCAATTCAATTTCTCTCTTCGTGATCCTCATTGGAGAATAGGTACGAATTGGAGATTCCGACCATGGGTATTTAATCTCTTATCTGAACAATCGCCTCAATATATTTCTATTTTAAAAATTGGAAATATTGTTTTCGCCGGTACACCCTGTGATTTTTCGGGTGAGTTAATTCCCGAAATCGAGTCCGTTACGGATCCCCTTGGAATTCATTTTATCGCTACCAGCTTCAATGGCGGTTATATAGGATACATTACTAAAGATATATGGTATGATTTACATGAATACGAAACATTTATCATGAATTGGTTTGGTCCTTATAATGGTGCTTACTTTGTCGAACTTATTCAGAGATTAATACTGACAATTTCATGAAAATTCTATCAATTATATTCATTTTATTATGGCTGTTATTTACAACTCTTTTCGCTCAAGCAGATATGATAGATGGGTACGCTCCCCGGAATCTGACTCGAGGGAAAATGTGGTCTACATACCGCAATAATGGTATGGACGGCGGTGGGAACAGAGGAGAATCAAATAGTCATAGCCAAGAGAGTTTAACCTATCCGGGTAATATGTCGAGAGTTGGTCCGGACTTTGTAGAATATTTTCTTGATATTGAAGCCTATATTAATAATGATCCGAATGTTCTAGAAATGCCTCGAGCAACAATTCCCCAAAGTTCCAGAGGGCAAGGTGTTTGGATACTCGCTGTTGACGATATGGGCGATACACTGGTTTCATATTCCGGACCAAGAAATGTGACAATTGATGTGGACCCTGAACCATATGATATTCGTAATGCGCCTGAATCCGTTTTAGGGGATTCGTCATACCCAAATATTGAACGAAGTAATTATTCACCATATCATTATAGTATCCAAAGCAGCGAACCTGTCGAAATTCACAATTATCGATATAATAAATATTCTGCAAATGACGACACACCTGAAGAAATAATCATTAGTCAATGGACAACTAAAACCGGGATTCAAGTCACCCGCAAAGCATACGCCTGGGGTTATCCTGATTTTGATGATTTTATTATTCAAGAACTTATCTTTGAAAATACCGGCACTAAAATTTTAGACCCTGCATATTTTTCACTCATGAATGCCTTCAGCCTTAATTCAATGGGTCATCAATGGGCTGAAGGACATGGTATGAACTGGAGTGACTGGAGGCACAACAGAGAACAAACTCATGACGACATGTTTTTCTATACAAAAGCAGATACATTCACAGCTGATGAATCAGAATTCACGGATAATTATACTGATAAGATTATGTTTTATCAGCGGGATGATGTTTGGGTGGGGACCAACTGGAATGATACGGGTCAACCATACAATCTTGAAGTTGCAAATCGACGAACATCTGCATCAAGTGGTGGTTATCATGGTCAAGTACATAATCAATTATTAGCATATCAATATATTGGCATGGGGATATTAGATTATACACCTGATGGGGATTTTGTCCATCCTTCCTCTAACGCACAGCCTGTATATGCGAAATGGTGGCATAATGGAAATATTAATCAATTCGATTATGAAGACCCTAACTCATTAGAACATACAGATACTGAAATGTTTAATATGGTTATAGGACACGATGAAAATGATATTACACGAACACCTCCGGATAATCCCGATTTAAAAATGCATGCACTTGTTTTTGGTCCGTACAGATTAGAGCCTGGTCAAAAAGCGAAACTTGTTATAGCATTTGTAGGCGGATCTGCTCCCGACTGGTTGGGGGAAGATGAAATAACTTGGTCATTAAAACCAGAAGCTAAGCTTGAAATAAAACTGGGAGAACGATCATTATTTAGAAATTTTGAACAAGCCAAATTTGCTTATAAAAATAATTATGATATTCCCGATCCTCCACCGGATGTGGATATTTGGTTTAGCAATACCCGATTAGGACAAGTTGTCGTCAATTGGACAAATAAAGCTGAAGATGCTATGGATCCGGACTATGAAGGCGATGAAGCAAAAGATGTTCGCGGTTATCGAATTTACAAATCATGGCCAGCATCTCATTACTGGCACTATGGTCCATGGGAGTTTGCAATAGAAATTCCCATTGGAGATTCTACATACTATAATAAAAATACAGGTATTTATTCCTATACTGATTCAAATTCATTTTCTGGATATAACTACTACTATAGCGTTCATACGTATGATTCCGGACACGATCATTGGTATGATATAAATGGAATTGATATAGGACCTATTCTACCGTTAGAAAGCGGAAGTTCATCTCCAGAACAAAAAAATGTTATTGCAGTTACACCGTTTCAATCATCAAACGCCCAATATGATAGCATGTCGGTTCCAATAAAAGTGGTACCAAATCCATATCGTTTAGACTACAACGATCCTGCTCATATGTATCCCGATGCATCAGATCCGTATAAACTTCGTTTTATAAACTTACCAAAAAATTGTATCATTCGGATTTATTCAGCATCAGGTGATCTCATTTTTGAGAAAAAACATTTGAATGCTTTATCTGCAGAAGAATCATGGCGACAGGAAACCATCTCATTTTCCGGACGAATTGTGAGTGGTATTTACTTTTGGGTTGTTGAATCTCTCGATCTGGCGAGCTTTGGAAAAGTACAAAAAGGAACTTTAGCGATTGTTAAATAATTTTATTCATAAAGAATTAAATCATTTTCCCTTGATCCAGAAATCGACTGCTTAAACATAAATACCAAGCACAATTTAAATATATAACTACCTTTTGAGTTGCCACAATTAAAGGTCCTCGCACATCCATAAACCCTTGTGAAATATGATATCCAACAAGAATGGCCATCATTAAGCTTATAATTACAAAATGCTGGTTTCTTTCTTTTGAACGAAAATCATAGATAAAAATAAGTACAGCTATAATTAATAAGGCTACCAACCAAACCCACACGCCTAACATATGAAGATCGTGGAGCACATTGTCTGGTGCTAAAGCGATAATAATCATTCCAATTCCGGAAATTATTCCTGTAAGTGTTATTAAATAACCCCAAACAGATTTAAATAAACGAAATGTAGAAGAATGCAGTAAAACAATAGAGGTACCAAACAACCCAAGAGATGTATTGAATAGTGGGCTTGATATATTATTTTCAACACCGTTATGGGCAAATGTTCTGCCCAAATCACTTAAGAAATTTTCCCAAAATGTGTAACCGATTGCATCATGATTCCAAATTGTTCCACCGCCATAAAAAAACATAGCAATTATTGGGATTATAATAAATTGAATTGATCCAATCATTCCACTATATCCCGAAATCTTCATATGGTTATTACTATTCATTGTTTAGAATCCTCAATAATTCCACAATACGATTATATACAATTGGACCTGTTTCAGGCCCCAGCGAATTTTCTTCACCATAGGGTGAATCATTATCATTATACAAGTAAGGCGGTTCTTCATCCCATTCACTTTTTGGAATAATGTATCCAATCTCATCATTTGCTAATCCAAATACAAATTTGAATTTTCCACTCATAAATGAGCGTAACGGCGGCACTTCTAATGGCGATATTCTATAATCTTGCCCGGGTGGTGACACAACACCACCATTCACAATTTCTGGATAAATTTCTCCGGGGACTGTTATAAAGCTTGCCGGACCAATTTTAAATGCGGACACTTCAGTTCGAACATTCATCCAACCCATCGTGCCGTGATTAATAACGCCCAACGCAAACCCAAGCTTAAAATTATTATTTTCCAAGGGAATAGAAATTGTTTTTGCAATCAAATTGATATTTGCTTTTTCAATTTCGACTACCTTATCACTCTTTAACGCATTCAAAACCAATAATCCTATTTGTTGTCCTTGCGCCTCGGTCTTTTCAAAGGTAGCACCCGATAAATTCTCTCCTGTAAATGGATCTGGAATAGAAAAACTGGGCCGAGTGGTCATGAGTCCCCCCACCGAACTGCTGATATACACGGCTATGCCTCCCAGACCTTCTGCCAATACTTTTCCATTTCTATTAATCCCCTTTTCCACTGATTCTCTGATATAATGGGGAAAATCTGAACTGATAAGTAGATTATCGCTCCACAATGTTTCTGGGTGGTTCCCCCAAGAAATAAGTGAACCGAGTGTTGTGTCTGCTTCAAGATCAATGGCTTGTATTATTCGAATTCCCGGGTCCATTTCTTCGGGTAACCGCGTATCCATTACAAAATTTGCGCCATTTTCAAGATCTTGAGCAAATCGAAGTTTCGCTGGACGAAGGTTTTCTACTGCACGTTGAATCGCCGTAACAGTATTATCTTTTACATACTCCATATATTCAGCATCAACGCCGCTTTTAAATGGGCTTTCACCCCAAATACCGACCAAATCCGGTCCTTCATGATTATGCGTACTGCAAACAATTGTATAATCAATATCTAAATCTTCAGGCAATGCTTTACGGATATCTACAACTTCATCATGCAAAAAACCCACTGCATCCAATCCGACGATAGCAATTCGTGTTCGTCCATCATCTACAATCATGACTCTTGCCCAAATATCATCATGAATTCCTTGGGCCGGGCGTCGATTATGAAATCCAGCTATCCAAACAGCATCAAATTCCCCGTTTCCATTTAGATCATTATACGAGTCCCCTTTTTCAGGATCATACTTTGCATTACCGTCAACATCATTCCATGTATCAATTATTTCGGGCGATATTGATATTTTTGCGAAACCAACTTTAATCTCTCTTGGAGCATCTGTTGTGTTTATAACTAAATCAATTGTGTAATCTGGATGTCTATCCGAAATATTATTGTATAAATATCCAAATCCGATGATAAGAAAAATAGCAATTCCAATTAAAATTCGTTTAATAATTTTCAATTCTTCAATCTTTCATTAAACCGTTCCATCATTTCTTTCCAATTAGTAAAAATGAGCCCTTCATCTTTCATAAATTGAATCACATTCGGATCTGAAAACATTTCTGCTTCCCATACGCGCTGCTGCCAGGAGTTTGTAATTTTCTTTAACCCTTCCGATTCAATTGATGAGTGAAAAATTATTTCTGATATCCCCGGTTTCAAAGTTTGAATTAATTTGAAAAAATTAGCTTTTTTGTTTTCATATGTACTGCCATTTGGGACTGAATAAAAATCATCGAGTTTAGGAAGAGTATATTCATGCGAATATTTAATCATCTCATCGGTAATGGGATAACCTTGCTTTCTAAATTTATCCACCACAAGAGGAGTAAATTCAATAACATTTGCCGGAATATTATAATCCATAGCTGCTTTGAAAAATACATATGCATAATCCGTTCTCGCAAAAAGTGTCCCCATATGTGTATCTATATGATCAGGTTTCATTCCAACTTGGATTGCTCGATCTATTTGGGCTCTAATTTCTACTTCAATTTCTTCAGATGATGCATGAGTTACAACGCCTGACACTGTATGCCATAAGTAACCATCATTATCGATTAATCCTGGGACATCTCTTGGATTTGAAATAGGACCCCAGCGATAAGTCTGCCATTCACTTGTTAGTGTTAAATGTAAACCAATATCTTCATCTGGATTGGCTACAGCCCACTTTGCAAATTCATCAAACCAAGGACAGGGTACCATAGCAGCTGCGGATTGAATTTCATTATTTAGCAGATATTTTTTTGCTGCATGATTCGCTTCATAGCACATTCCAATATCATCTGCATGAAGTATCACAACTCGGCTTCCTTTCGGATAACCTAATTTTTCAGCCCAATTATTACCGGTTAACATCCGTATATCTTTTGCATTACTTTCAAAAACAATTAATGTACTCAATAAGAATATTATTAATTTTTTCATTAATCATCTCCATTCAACCATTTATTAAAAAACCGAGTCATGACCTTTTGAGCATATTCGTTCACAGGAACAGAAGCATCCATTGTATGAGACCATCCTTTTAATCTATGATATTCATGAATTACATCATTTTTAATTAGTGCTTTATCAAGAAAATCACTTTGAGTAATGGGTACAATTTTATCAATAGTGCCGTGCAATGTTAACGTAGGTGGGTCATCGGGTGTTATATATGTTATAGGTGAGGCTACTTTATAAATATCCGGATTTACATCATAAGTAGATCCCATGAATTTTGGTGTTGCACCCTGTGCTACTGCAAAATCTGTCGTTAAATCTGATGGACCATAAATATTTACTATCGCTTGGACAGCAGTACTCACTGCATTTTCATCACAACCAGAAGCGAAATAAGATTCATCTGCCGTGTATGCAGCCAACATGGCCAAATGACCACCGGCGGATCCACCCACAAGAGCCACTTTGCTTGAATCAATTCCATATTCGCTTGCATGAGCCTTTATCCACCTAATTCCGCAAATGATATCTTCAACAGCAGCAGGGAAAATAGCTTCTTGGGAAAATCGATAAGACAATGATGCCGTAACATATCCCTTTTGGGCATAAGCTAAACAATAAATCAAATAATCTTCTTTTCCTCCTGTCGTCCAACTTCCGCCGTGAATAAAGATGATGACAGGTGCAGGTTCAACGAGGAATTTATCTTTGTAAATATCTAATTTTAATGAGCGTTGGTCCGTTTCCTTATAAACAATATCTCGTGAAACTTGAATCGAATCAGGAATTTCCGGTTCTAGATCAACAAAGTCCAAAAAGCCAAGGTACGCTGCCCATTTTAAAAGTGTAAAATTAGGATATCCCCGTGGTGGCTTTAGATTAAATTGATTATTTTGAGAACACCCTAACGATAATAATATACTAAATATGAAAATACGGTTTTTCATTCAATAAACCCTTATAATGGAAACGTAAATTTTAACTGCATGTAAGGTGTTATACCGATATTATCTTCAATCTCATTATAATTCAACGCAAATGCTCGACCAACTGTAGACCCCATTGCTGCACCAAATAGTACATCACTTAAATAATGTTTATTATCATTAATGCGACTGACAGCAACCAAAGCAGCAAGTCCATACGCTAGTATTCCTACACTTTCACCATATAATTCATGTGCGATAGCAGCAATTGTAAAACTATGAGATGTATGACCTGAGGGAAAGGACTGACAACAGCTTCCATTCGGACGTTCTCTACCAAAAGATCGCTTCATCCCAACAGTTATGATTCCGTTTGTTAGCATGGCCAATGTGGAAAATTGCATTTTGGAAATAAAATCATCCTTGTTTTCACCATTTATCAATGATGTTGTTAAAATTGATGACCACAAAATCCAATGACCCCAAGCTCCTCCGATTTTATCGCCAAGATGAGATACAGGTTTGGAAAGCAATCCTTCTGATTGAGCATAGCCTTTCACTTTCAAATCTATTTGTGTAGCGCCTAATGCTGCCAAAGCAGCTATTCCTAAAATTCTTTGATTCGTTTGATTCATTACGACTGTTTGGCATGATTTTACCCAATATGCCTCCCAATTGTTCGGCAGTTCTTCAGCAGATATCATTCCTGAAATAATGATAATCAAACAAAATTGATATTTAATAAATTTCATTCTCATAGTGGAAAATTGAATAGAAAGTTTACAAATTCTACGCTCGATTAAAAGCCCTATTTACGAAACCCGTTCGAATTTTAATTATTGGCGCAGGTAACCGTGGAAACACGTATGCCTCTTACAGTAAATCCTTTCCTAATGAAATGGAAATTGTTGCAGTCGCCGAACCCAATGACCTAACAAGAAATCTCTTCGCTGATGAATATAAACTTGACTCTTCCAATTGCTTTAAATCATGGGAAGAAGCATTAAATAATGAACGGCTAGCTGATGCAGTTATCATTAGCACACAAGATCAGATGCATGTTGAACCTGCATTAACAGCATTAAATTTGGATTATCATGTCCTCTTCGAAAAACCAATGCCTACATCAGAAGATGATTGCAGAAAGTTAGCTGAAGCTGGATTTAATACTAATAAAATCTTTGGATTATGTCATGTTTTACGATTTACATCTCATTATGCAAAAATGAAAGAAATCATCGATACAGAATTTATCGGGGATATTGTATCAATAGAGCATTTAGAACCTGTTAATTATTGGCATATGGCCCATTCGTATGTTAGAGGTAACTGACGAAAACTTGAGGAATCATCTCCAATGATATTAGCTAAATCATGTCATGATTTGGATTTACTGCGATGGTTTGCTGATTCACCGTGTAAACATATATCTTCATTCGGATCTTTAAAACACTTTAAAAACGAAAATGCACCTGGAGGCAGAACTGAAAGATGCATTGATGGCTGTGAAGTTGAAAAGGAGTGTCCCTATTCAGCTTTGAAATTATATTTAAATATGGATCTAACTGAAAAACCAATATCAGTTATTACAAATGATTTTACTAAAATAGGTCGAGAAAAAGCATTATGCGAAAGTCCCTATGGTCGGTGCGTACATCGAAGCGATAATAATGTTGTGGATCATCAAGTGGTCAATATCGAATTTGAAAATAAAGTGACCGCCTCTTTTACCATGTCTGCATTCACAGATGGTAACCGAAGAACGAGAATCATGGGGACGATGGTCGAAATGGTTGGAAATTTTGAAACAATTTCTTTAAGTAATTTTAAAGATCAGATAAATGAAATTGTATGGGTAAACAAAACAGAAGATGTGATGGGGCACGGTGGAGGAGATTTCGGATTAATGAAGCAATTCATTCTTGCAGTTAAAACAAATGACCCTACTATATTTGGATCATCCATTGAAACATCTTTAGAGAGTCATTTAATGGCCTTTGTAGCTGAAAAAAGCCGATTAACTAAAAAAATAATTGAAATTTAACGTTTAAATTTCTTTCCTTTCTTTACATGAGAAATCAACTGCTTCCGACCTCGTTTCTTAAAACTTGCTATCATTTCTTCCGCTTTTTCAAATGGAACAGTTATAAATGAGAAATTATCTAATACTTGAACATCGCTAATTTTATTTTCATGAATCGATACTTTTTTAGTAATAAGACTGACTAACTTTTTTGGGTTAAGTTGATCTTTCTTTCCCAGAGCAACAAATAATCTGGTTTTTCCCTTCAGATCAACAGACTTTCTTTTTTTGAACGATTCATCCATCTCACCGTAATTCTTGGGATTTAAATCATCTTTAAAACAATAATGCAAGATAGTAGCTATAATTTCAGTAGGGTGCTTATTCTCTTGTAGCTTCTTTGCCCAGTTAAAATAATTGGAATCTATTTCTTTGCCTGCCATGGAAAGAATATCTTCATCAATTTTAGAAATCTTTGCATTAATTATATCTTCTACTTTTGGTACAGTTGATCTTTTTATGTCCGTTTTTGCTTTCCGCTGGATAAACATTAACTTTTTATATTCACTGGGTGTTATAAATGTAATGGCTGTTCCTTCATTTCCCGCACGTCCTGTCCGCCCGATGCGATGAACATACGCTTCTGAATCACCCGGAAGAGAATAATTGATAACATGGGACAAATTATTGACATCAATCCCTCGGGCAGCAACATCTGTTGCGACTAATGTATTTATATTTTTTCTTTTAAAACTGTTTAAGGTGCGCTCACGTTGTGATTGCGTAATATCGCCATGAATTGCATCTGCCCCATATCCTCTATTTTTAAGATGTGAAACCACTGAATCAACATCTTTTTTGGTTCGACAAAATATCAATCCATAAAAATTATTTTCAATATCAATAATTCTGCATAATGCTTCAAACTTATCGGACGCTTTAACTTCGAAATAAATCTGTTCAGTTAGATTCGTTGTTAGTTGTTTTTTCGTTGAAGCTAAAAGTTCGTATCCTTCCATATATTTGTTAGCAAGTACCTTTATTCTTTGCGGCATTGTTGCTGAAAACAATAAGGTTTTTTTATGTGGGTTTGTGAACCTGAAAATTTCTTCCATATCATCTATAAATCCCATGTTCAACATTTCATCTGCTTCATCCAGTATTAAATGTTCAATATTACTCAATATTAAGGTTTTTCTTTTTAGATGATCTATAATTCGTCCAGGTGTCCCCACTACTATATGAACACCTTTTTTCAACCTACGAAGCTGTTGATCAATGGATTGTCCTCCATAAATAGGAGTTATTTTAATATTGCTACTTCCTTTAAGTGAATTGATTTCTTCAGAGACTTGAATGGCTAATTCACGAGTAGGGACCAGAATCAACGCTTGAACCGTTTTGAGATTCCCATCAATCATATCGACAAGCGGAAGTCCAAATGCAGCCGTTTTTCCTGTGCCGGTTTGGGCTTGAGCGATGATATTTGAATCATCTCGTAACATAACCGGTATAGTCAGTTCTTGTATTTCAGTTGGTTCTTCGAACCCTTTTCTATTTATTGCATCAAGTACTTTTACAGAAAGTCCAAGATCCTTAAACGTTTTTTTGGTTTTAGAGGGCATTAAAATTCTTTATCCAATTGTGATCAACTGTTATTCTAAAAATAGTCAGAGATCCTTTAAAATTTGATTTTATAACGAAATGTTATAATACAATTTACACTTTAAATATTAAATCTAATCAGAATGTATTATATCTTGAAACTCATATAGTATTCCCTTCCGTCTTGGAACAATTTCCGGTGATTGAAATTCTCCCTTTCCAGATTGCTTCCATTCTACCCATTTAGAAACATATTCCGTTTCTTCTTTTAACTCCCATATAGTCAGATAAAAGTCATACAATAAATCTCTATTTGTGACAGCCAGAAGTTTCTTACATAATGAATTCAAATTTGCCTCAAGTTTTATAAAATTTTGTAAATGTGAACCCCATTCGGATGGATTATTTTTCATAAAACACTCAACACTTTCCACAAGTTTTATCCCTAATTCTCCCTTTTGACCCTGCGTATAAAAACAATCACCCAATAATTGAATTTCATCGACTGTTAATTCATCATTCCCAAAATATTGCATCCATTCTTCAGATGAATCAAAATAAGCTTGTCGTGGATTCCATGATTCTGATTCAATAATGTACATGGATAAGGTTCGCAATGGGTTGTAATTCGCCCAAAACTGGCAATTAGGATTGCTTAAAATACCGGCTACTTTATTTTTAATTCTAATGATCTACCACTGTATGGGCCAAGAAAAATTTGTCGAATATCATAATCATTAGCATGAAGATTATCCCAAATAATGGGTTTTCGTTTAATTACCTGCTGTAATTCTTTAATGGATTCCACTGTGATTTCTTCAGAAACAATTTTTGGGCCCGTCCAAAATATCCCAATTTCTTCATGAAGTAATTCTCCTAATTCATTGAGGTACGCGTTTCCTTTAACATCATAGTCTGCCATTTGGCCGCAATACACTGTGGGACAAAATAATAGTGATAAACCTGATAGGTGTTTAAAAAGTCGATTCGTTATATGCGCATGTGCACGTGCGAAAGATGAAAATGAATTTTGATCGTTATCGGAGAACTTTGAAGGAATATCATCAAACAAAATATCAAATTGCTTACACCCTATTTCACGAAGTTGGTTTACTTTATTAACAAGGAAATTCCAATCATTTTCATCGTAATACATAATATCCAAACCCGGTGCAATGGCATAAATAAAATCCAATTCTTTCTTATGACACGATTGGATTAAATTTTTCAGAACTGATAATTCTTTATCTGGATATAATTCTCTCCACTTACTTCGATGGTATAAATCATCTTTCGGGGCATACATGTATGTATTCATACCATCCCATTCGTGCATCCATTCGAAAAGCTGCAATCGTTGGTCCAATCGCCATGGTCGACCATAAAACCCCTCTAATGTTCCGCAAATGAAGTTTGATTTCATAATATTATAAAAGTGAGTGTCTAAAAAACGAGATAAATCACAATAATTATTGCCAAGGAGGTAAGAGCATATGGTCTTAAATGAATCGTTTTTCCACCTTCTAATGATAAGGTGACTTCATTTTCCGGTAGTTTTATTATCCAATATTTCAATAATAAAAAATAAACGATAAAAACACCTTTTGCAACACTCATGGGAATGGCAAGCATCCAGCCGCGCATTACATCACCCATACCACGAAACAGATTCGCTATTGTGTCTGCTATTGCTGTAGCAGATAATAAAATATTATTCATAACGGTAGACCAATCCTTTCAGTTTTGATTCCGGTTCGGGAGGAGTCATTAAGCTTATCACTACAACAATAACAACTGATAGAACAAATGACCACCACGCTACATACAAGAAGGGTTCCGATACTTGAAATAAGGGAACAGAAGCATTACTGTTCACCCACATAAGCGTTCCAGCAAAAATAACACCTGAAATTAATGAAATTAGTGCAGCTTTTCCCGTCGCCCGTTTCCAAAGCATACCTAAAACAATGATGGCTAAACTGGGACTTTGAAATAAAGATAAAATGGTTTGGCTTAAATCGTAAATACTTTCAAAGCGAGTTGCATATTGAGCAAAGAAAATGGCAATCGCCAACATGGCTCCAGTAATCCATCTTCCAACAACCAATAAATGTTCCGGAGATGCATCTGGCTTTACAAATTTCCGGTAAACATCTTTTGTCCAAATGGTTGCACCGGAATTAAGAGCTGAATCGACAGATGACATAAGCCCCGCCAAAAATGCGGCAAAGAAGATACTTAATAACCCAGTGGGTAAAATATCTTTTACCAATGTCGCCATAGCTTTATCCGCATCGGTAATGTTAGGATTATGCGCTAAAGCTATTATTCCGGGAATAACCATGGCAAAAGGAATGAGAATTTTCAAAAAAGAAACAAATATATATGATGCTTTTGCATCTGCTTCTGATTTTGCACCCAAAGTTCGTTGGACCATATTCTGATTTCCAAACCAATATGCATTCGCAAGAACCAAACCAAGACCAAGAAAAATACCTGACCACGGATGAGGCGTGGCTGTATCTACAGATAAAATGAGTTCAAAATGGTCTTGAGCTCTGGGACCTAATGATTGAATAATTGATATAAATTCACTAACTCCTCCCATTTTATAAATTCCAAAAAATAAGACAAACAACGACCCGCTCAACATAACAATACATTGAAGAACATCCGTGTAAACTACAGCCTTCAATCCACCGAAAAGTGTATAAACACCAATCAATACACTCATAATAATTATGGAATACATGAGTGACCATGTGGGTGCTCGAGCTCGGTCCATCATAGATTTTCCCCATTCAGCATTAATTTCATTTTCACTAAAAGAATACATTAAATTTTCCATCTCAGTGTTTCCAACTTTTTCTGTATGGATTAATACTAAATTTGGATCTTTATCTTCAACCACCTGTTGAATCAGATCATAATCTTTTAGAAAAATGAAATCGTGCGTTTTACCTGCATCTGTTGCTGCAACCACTTTTTCTCGAACAATTTGAGATTCAGAAACAACGACCACTTTTGGATTTAAGTCCAATAATAGATTAAACATGAGAGCTGTAGCATACAATGTGACACCTAATCCAAAAGCTGTTACAACTCCCCAAATCACGGCAGAAATGGTTCTAACGCTTTGATTATAACGCGCTCCCAGCCATTCAGGTATTGTACTGACTTTCGATCTCCAAAACATGGGAATAAATAAAAATGCACCGATAATCATGACAGGGACACTTCCCAGCCAATCATAATTCCCAAGAACAATGCCGTATAAATAAGCTGCGCCGGCGATACCCACCATATCCACGGCTCTAATATCTGTAACAACCAACGACATGCCAATTGCCCACCATGGCAATGATCGGCCTGCTAAAAAATAATCATCCCCGGATTACATTTTAGGACCGATATATATCCCAAATAGGACTGTGCCTATAAGATAAAAAATAATGATAAAATAATCTACTCCCCCCTAAAACCACATGACGTTTCCTTCTATTCTTCTATTTATTTATTAAATTAATAATTAAAATTTAAATGTTGTTCGAATACCTAATAATCGAGGTTGTCCCCATAATTGTTCAATAAAACCAAGATATCCATTCACACCCTGTTTAATAATATATTCTGTATCCATAAGATTTTCACCCCACGCAAAAACACCCCATGATTCTGTTTCAATACCGAAATGTCCATTAACCAATGTGCGGGCATCATCTCTTAATAAATTTGCATCTTTATCTGTAGAAAGTTGTGATAATTTTTCATCTATATAATCACTGCGAAGTTGTGTGACAAACATCATTTTACTATTAATAGGCATCCGAAAATCCGCCATTAAACTCCAGGATTGCTTTGGAAACGTACTTATATGCTCACCTGAATAATCGTTGTCCATATCGATAAATTCTTCATCATCATCGTATTCTCCATTCCCATTTGCATCAGTATATTCTTCGCCTTCATTCCAATAACCATTAAAGTAACCATCATGAAATTCATTAAAAATGGCTTCATTCCTACCAAAACCGCCAATTAATGTTAATGAATTATTGAATAACCGTAACGAAAAGTCCAATTCTAATCCAGTAATAGTTGCTTTACCAGCATTACTAATTGAATAACCTTCAAATAAATCCTGGAACTGACTCACTTGCATATCTATGTATTCCATGCGGAATAAAGCACCATTTATAAAAAGAGTATTTGATTGATTACCCCCTTTGATTCCCAATTCATAATTCGTTATATATTCCGGTTTAAAGGGCGTTGCAACTGATTCATAACTGGAAACATAGTCTGTATTAAAACCACCACTTTTGTATCCTTTGGAAATCGTTCCAAAAAGATTAATTGAAGGTGTGATGGAATATTTTATATTGAAAGAAGGTGTAAAAGCGCTCCATGTTTTTGTGCTGTCAAAGTAGCCATCGATAAGATTTCCATTTGAATCTGAAGGTACATTTGCATATAGAATTTCATTAAAAAGCGAAAGTCCATCTTGTCTATATTTGAAGTGTTTTCTATCTAAAGAATATCGGGCGCCAGCTGTCAACGTTAATTTTTCTGAAACAGTATAATCAACTGAAACAAACGCTCCAACACTAACAGTATTCCCTTTTCCTTCGGGAATAACTGTTGCATCCCCATAAAAATTCTCAAAAAATATTATTGGATAACCAGTCACTAAGTGAAAAAATAATGGTTTCGGATAAACCGGCGCTAACAGTCTTTCATATAAATTATAATAGAATACTCCTGTTAACCATGAAAGTTGAGAATTGGGATCAGATACCAATCGCATTTCAAATGTGGATTGTTCGCCAAGATTATCCCACTTACCAGTCATTATATCCAATGCAGTATGATCTTCATCATTTGACCATACAACTAATGATGACCGATAAGAAAAAACGGAAATTAAATTTAGATTTTCATTTAATTTATAATTTGCATTGAGAGTCACCCCCCATAAATCTCTTTTAGTGTAGCCTGTTGAATCAAAATTGAATGAATAAATTCCATCATCATTTATGATTATAGAATCCATGGCTATCATGATTGAATCCAGCTGTTTACCATCATATGTACTAGAATTACTGGAAATCCTCCAATCTGAAACATGTCCTCCAACATCTTTAAGATCTTCTTGAAGAAAATCATAACTAATATCTAATGTTAATTTCGGAGTTGAAACAGAACGAATTGCAAATCTCCCTCCTAAGTTATTTTTATATTTTTCACGACTATTATCAAATGTATTAGTTAAATAGCCATCATGATCGAATGAGTAACCTGAAAATCTTCCGTAAATTTTATCTGTTATACGATAGTTTACTGATCCTTTCATTTTTAAATAACCGAAATCACCTTTTTCAATTAAAAAAGCACTACTATTAACCGGGGATGGTTTTACTGTAATCATATTGATAGCTCCGGATACTGTATTTCGACCAAACAATGTTCCTTGGGGGCCACGAAGAAATTCTACACTTTGAAGGTCTACAATATCTGAAGAAATAAAATTTGGACGACCCATTATTACACCGTCTAAATAAACACCTTCGGCTGTTGCCATTCCGGGATTCCGTGCTCCTCCTGTAATGCCTCTGATATTAAATCCCGTCGCGGTTTGATCATCATAAGCGAATACATTAGGAACAATAGCTGTTAAATCTTCTATGGATGTAGCACCCATATCTTCAATTGTTTCTTTCCCAATGGAGACCATTGAAATGGGGACTTCTTTAATAGTTTCTTCTCTTTTCCTTGCTAAAACGATTACTTCCATTCCAAAAAGTTTTCCCTGAATTAATGTGAATTGGAGATTAGTAATTGGATCATTTTTTGAATATGTAACTTTAATTGTTTTAAATCCAATATAGCTTACACTAATTGTAAAATCGTCTAACGGTATAAATTCAATAGTAAAAAATCCATTCAAATCTGCTGCCGCTCCATTATTGGTTCCTTCAATTATTACATTTGCACCAATTAGAGGGTTTCCCTGACTATCATTTACAGTACCTGAAATTTCTTGACTGAAAATCTGTGTAGTAATAAAAATAAGAAGAAAAATTACTTTATTAAATGATGATTTCTGTATTATTACCATTTTTATGTCCTGTTGTTGTTTTTTTAACTAACTCCTATCTAAATAAAATAGATAGATTTCTTATACACGAACAATTACATTTTTAATATAATCCAAAGCGGATTTAATAGAAATAAAGGTCTAATAAATGACTAAACTGATAATATTACTTACAATATATACAATTAACCTTTCTGCTAGTGAAACAATAATTATACCATCATTCCTTCAGGAACAACGAACGTTTGTGTTGGAAGGACAAAAAGTTTACTCGGTTGCAATAGCAAGTAATGGTAATATTTTTGCGGGAACAGATTCCGGATTATTTTTCAAACCCAATGAAAGCCAAGAATGGAAACAAATACCGGGGATTGATTCACCAACTTATTTTGTCTCTACATTTGTAAATAAGGTCGTTGCTATTTCAGGGAGATTAAATCAGTTTATTAATTTAGGAAACCGTTTCAAAATCAAATAAATCACTATTCCGCTGCCAATTAAACCCATTCCGTGTAGTGTAAACAGATTTCCAAATTCAAGCAAAATATCATTGTACTGAATAACATTTATAGATTTCTCAAGCAGAACGCGCCCCTGCACTAAAATCGCAATTCCTGAAACAAACGGAATTAGATAAAAACATTTTGAACTGTATTTAACTTTAAATACAACAAACAACAGACACCAGACAACCCATGACAAAACCTGGAATCCATTCAAACTTCTAAAATAATCCACAATATTATTGAGTGGACTCAACCAAAGATTTCCAGTTCCATATATTCTCCTATCAGAATAGTACAACACTTGATTTTTCCCAGCACTTAACCCAGTCATTATTTTTGCAGTTCTTGAAGAATGGTCTAACTCATTCCACCCAGTTATAGACATCGCATTCCATGTGTTGCATGCAGGCCCGTAGCCGTGATAATCTGCACCACCTATAATAAACAATTGATTATCAGCACACATTTTGACAATCTTTTCGTGAGTTTCCATAGGATACGCGATCTGATTTTGATTGGCGATTTCAAACCCGTCTACACCCAAATTAACATAATGTTCTAAAGAATTATGTCTGCCGTCAAACCAATGAGCTAACCCAATCAAACCGCCCTGCCGGTGGGTTTCCTTAATAATAGGTGCATCCTTTTTTCCAAACGTAATAAGTGAATCGGTCAAACCCAGCAAAACCATGTGGTTGCTCCCGGAAAATTCAATAGCTGACATAATATGGGGGTGATGAGGAATTTCCCCTCGCTGTTGGAGTTGAACTAATTCCAGTGTTTTTGAATTATGATTGTGTTCCGTTAAGAATAATGCATCAAAACCATTTCGGTCATGCCATGCCATTTGTTCCGCGGGAGTAATAAGCCCATCATGACTGAAATGCGAATGGGCATGTGTATTAAATAAAATAGCATTATCAGTCTCATTAACAATCGTATTAGAAGGTAAAGGCCAAAAGATCATCCATACTAAAATAAAATATGCTAACCCAACAACAGTTGGGATTGAAAAAAGCCATAATTTTATAAAATGAAAACGCTGTTTAATTATAAAAACTATACCCAGTACCATAAATATCCATACCCATAAAGTAATATATTCTTCAATGGGCTGACTTGCTCGTAAATAAAATAATGGAAAACCTACTATTGGTTCTAGTAGGACTTTTAGCCACTGAATATTGACAGAAAATAAATCTTCCGATTCAAAGGTAATTGCATTGATAATCTGAATAGATTTTTGTGCAATTAAATGAAATGCTACAATAGAAAAAGAAAAAACAGAAAAAACCTTATTGGATTTAAAAAAAGAAAGTATTTTTTGAATATTTTTATTCAAATGACAAACCCATTATAATTGAATCAAAATTTCGTTTCAATTCAACCATGCCGTATTTTTTATAAAAACGAAAAGCTCGATCATTATGTACACTTAATCCCAGATGAACACCTTTCGATGCTTTTTTCTTTAAATATTTTAAGAAATGATCCATCATTTGTTTACCTTGGCCTTGACCCTGCGCCTTGGGTAATAGATCAATATGCAAATGGGATGGGTATGCAGGAAATAGAACAGGCTCTTCCGGATGAAAAATTAAATGGATCATTTCTTCATCTTTATTCCATGTATCTGGATCTGAAGTTGGATCTTCATAATTTTTCCGGATATCTGGCAACCACACACCTCTCATTTTTTTATAAAATGATGCTGAATCCAATGCGCCAATGATATAGCCGCAAGGACCGTTATCATCATTCAATATAAAAGCAGAATCAGGTTCAAGGTTTATATAAGGTCCAGCAAAACAATGTCCGATTAGTTTCGGATCCTCATGAAGATGTGATGCATCATCCCCATTATCAGCAGTCTTAACGCATATATCATAAACAATATCATGATTCTCTTGAGTGTAAGGGTTTATTAGAAAAGTCATATTTTTAAAAGGGTATTTGGTTATTAATAAATTGGATTAAATGAATAAATCATGATACCATCAAACAGTGGTCCATCCTGCCTGAAATAGTATTCCATAAAATTTACATTCACCGTTTTACCATATTCCGCTGATGCATGTATGATATTTTTCTGATCAATGAGCATACCTTCATGGGCGATAATCAATCCCATTTTAAACCATGCTTTTTTCACAAATGCTACTCCACAAACTTCAGACAATGTTTTAAGTAATTTATAGTTAATATGTTCATTTGGGATATAGTTTACCGTTGTTTTTTTCTCCCAACCCAAGTTTAGGAATTCACTTCCGTCTGCCTGATGGTTTAATGTTATTTCAACAGTTTCCAGCTGATCTGCTTCTACTAGTTGATTTGTTATATTTGCTGTATAAGGGTTTTCCTGAATACGATCAGAAGTATAATGCCAGCGAGTTTTATACGAGGGCTTATGATCTTTGTAATGAATCATTATCATATTTTCACGTGCTTCATTCCAGGATTTACCTTGTATAAACGCAAGGCTTGTCAGCACATGGACTGTACAGTCTGACACATCCAAACGGATAATTGGATCAGGATCCGGTTCTATTTCTTCGCCTAGTTTAAAAATTTCATAGGGTTTGCCCACCTGCCAAAGGGCAAATGCTTTCAAGCGGTCATGAAAATTTGGATAATGCTGATAAAATTGCGGAAGGATCTCTGATATCTGTTCTTCATTTAAGGTCCATGGCTTTGGTAAAGTTTCAACCCAGGAATTTGAATTTGAATAACCAGAGACTATCAGAAAAATATAAAGTATAAATGGTCTAAATATTTTTACCACTCACGTCTCCATTCCAAATTGGGATTTTGGTCAGTTATCCCAACAGCTTCATACACTGCAGAATGTATTCGCTGACGCCAATCAAAATACGTGGGCGATTTCCATGAACGATTCGGGTGAACTGCATTTGTTAACAAAATAACAAACATATCATTTTCAGAATCAATCCATAAAGAAGTACCTGTATACCCGGTATGTCCAAAACTATTGTCTGACAAATAAACACCTCCTGATGCTTTGCCCGATGGGCTGTCCCAACCCAAGCAACGAGAACTTCCCTCCACTACATTGGCTCTAGTTGTAAATAAATCAATCGTTTCCTCCCTAAAAATCCTTTTCCAACCATAGATACCATTATTCAGCATCATTTGGGAGAATACTGCCAAATCTTCTGCTGTGGAAAAAAGACCGGCATGACCGGCAAAACCACCCAAACTATGGGCATTTTCATCATGGACTTCTCCATGAATTAAACCGGTTCTATATCCTTCAGCAATTTCTGTTGGTACAATTCTATGAAGTTTTTCCGAAGGTGGATTGTAAAATGTTGTATTCATTCCCAATGGTTTAAATATAAGTGAATCAGCAAATTTATTTAAAGGTAAGCCACTCACATTTTCGATCACTTTTCCTAAAGTAATCAGTCCAACATCGGAATAAACAGTTGTGTCTGCAAGTCCAAATTCAGGCTCTGTATTAAAGACACTATCTATTCGAGTACTTACAGAACCATCTATTAAATAATAATTTCTGTGCTTTGGTAAACCTGCAGTATGCGTTAATAAATTCTTTATAGTTATTTCACTTTTCTGCTGAAAATACGTTGCTTGCTTCCCTTTAAACTCCGGAAGATACGTCACCACCTTTTCATCCAAATTCAATAGTCCTTTTTCAACCAATTTCATAACAGCTGAAGTCGTTGCAATGACTTTTGTGATAGATGCCAAATCAAATATATCAGATTTACGTGTAAGCCTTTTTGAACCGTAGGTATGATGTCCAGCAGATTCATGCAAAAATATGCTTCCACCCTTACCGGCAATTAATACTCCGCCAGGCCACGCTGAATCTGAAACAGCTTCTTGCAATAACAACTTTACATGTGAAACATCCACGTCTATTTCATAAGGCATAATATGCTTAATTGTTTTTCCGGGGGATAATGATGATGGTTCGAATTGGATAAATTCTTGCTCTAATTGCAGCCCGTCTCCTCTTTCGGCAATATCTGGAATGGTAATGGGCAACGTACCTGAAAAATGATTTTTTCCAAGAAGTGTTTGTACCATTGCTTTTTGCATGACTTGATTCCCTTTCCAGGCACAGATATAACCGGGCGTTTCAGGTAATCCCTGAATCAAATATGGATTTCCAAAGCTGATAAGCAATACATTGTTTGATTTTTTATTCAATGCATGAATAAAATCCATTTGATGGTCCGGAAGAAAAATTCTATTCTTCCATGCGGATGGACTGGCGAACGAATTCAATATTATAGGTGCGTTTTCAGGAATTGTTTTCAAAATCGATTCATAATATAACGTACTATCAGATTCATCCACTTGCAGTGATCGGATATTTAACCCAAAACGTTTTAAGCCTTTTGTTGTTAATGATTCATCATGATTATTAGGATGATCATAAATATCGATAACGATTAATTCTTCATTTTCTTCCAATGTTAGTGGGAGAATGGCATTTTCATTTTTAACCAATGTGATTGATTTAGCCGCAATATCCATTGCAATCTTATTAAATTCATTTTTACCAAGAATTTTTCTCGAATTTGACATTGAAATAAATGGTTGTTTATCAAGTCCAACTTTTTCTTTCATCTTCAGTATTTTCAACGCAGCATCATTAATGCGCTCTTCAGAAATGATTCCTTTTTCAATTGCATCTTCAACGATATCAATCGATTTTTTCACATTATAATTCTGCAGAATAAAGTCACACCCGGCATTTATGGCATGAATAAGTGCATACGCATCAGAATAATTTCGCGTAACGCCGCCCATAGCCATGGCATCTGTAACAATGACACCATCAAATCCCATTTTTTCACGCAAAACTCCCGTTACCCAAAATGGAGATAAGGTGGCTGGCAAATTAGCATTGGGTTGGAAATCCGGTGAATGGACATGGGCAACCATGATTGCATCCACACCGGCATTTATGGCTATTTGAAAAGGTTTTAACTCCAGAGACCATAATCTGGCTGAATCACTTGGTATGGTTGCTAAACTCGTATGTGAATCGGTTTCTGTATCGCCGTGGCCTGGAAAATGCTTGGCTGTTGCCAGCATACCATTATCCTGTAATCCCCGAATATATTCTACAGCAAATTTCCCAACCTCATCCGGATCTTCGCCAAAAGAGCGCGTATTTATAATGGGATTATTAGGATTATTATTCACATCCGTAACCGGTGAAAAATTCCAATGAATTCCCAATGCTCTACTTTCCAGGGCGGATATTCTACCGGCTTCGTAAGCAAAATGAGTGCTTCCTGTGGCTGCAATAGCCATGAGTGGCGGCAAGTCAGTTCCGGCGGGAAATCTCCTTTGTACACCGTACTCTATATCTGCATCTACGATGATCGGTATTTTTGAACGCCGTTGTATTTCATTGAGCAATGTAAGAGATGTACCCACATCGCCAAACCAGATATGAATGCCTCCGATTCCATCTGATTCCAGCAATGACGTTATTTCCTTCCACTTGGGGTTTTCTTCATTCAAAAAGCGCATATTCATATGTAAGACCATCATTTGGGCAATCTTTTCCCTTAGGGTGAGATTATTTATTGTTTTTTCAGCCCAAGATTGCTCTAACTCCAACCGACTTGGGCCTGTACAGCCAATTAATGCTAAAACGAAATAAACATTAAAAAGAATTTTGACGGAATTTTTTATGTATGCCATATTTTGAAGCATGAAATCTAATAATAATACAATGTGTCTGATGATTTTATTAAAAAATTAACAACTAATTTTGTTTAAAACTTTGAATGAAAAACATTATTTGATAATCGAGAGCTTTTATCCAATATCTCCAATAATGGCCTCCGGGTTTTTCTGAATAATCATGGGGAATATTTAATTCCAACAATATTTTATGTAAGGCTCGATTGCTTTCAAAAAACACATCATCTACACCGCAATCAATGATAAGACTGGTGTTTGAATCCTTAAATTTATGTGCGTTGCAAATTACAGATAACTGGTTCCACCGCTCTGGGAACTGTTCAAAAGAACCAATTTTTTCGCCCAATTCATATTTTGTTGTTGTGAATTTCAAATCTACAACACCACTCATACTGCCGGCTGCTCCAAAAACAGAGGGGAATTCCAATGCCAAGTATAATGCGCCATGTCCGCCCATACTTAAGCCCGTAATCGCACGGCTATTTCGTTGTGCAATCGTACTGTAATTCTGATCAATATAGTGGACAACCTCTTTTCCAACATGCGTTCTGTACTGGCTATTTAAATCCATGGGACTATCCAAATACCAACTATTATAACCGCCATCTGGACACACAATAATGATGTTATACGTATCAGCATAATTTCCTAAATCAGATTTGTCAGACCAGTTTCTATAATTACCGCTATATCCATGCAGCAAATAAATCACAGCATACTGATTATCCGTTTTATCGTATTTATCCGGCAATACAATTATACATGAAATATCTCTATCCATTGATTCACTATGGAATATTATCGTTTTTTGAACCGCTCCGAATAGTCCGCTTAAAAACGTGAGATAAATGATAAAAGTGATTATTTTTATTTTCATAATGGGGGGAAAGTTACCTGAACTATGGTTTAATTTGCGTTAGTTTCAACAATCAAAATAAGCATTTATACTTTTCAAACCCATATATTATGATTGTTTTATTCTCCTTACCTGACCAACAGAATCAGTCTAATGCTGATATTCAAGCTACAGTTGATTCTATTTTAGCCCAATCACTACAGCCCAGCAAGATTGTTGCGTTTGGCAATTTCTTTAACGGTGCAGAATCAACTATTCAATTTCAGTCAATTGAAAATACACATAGCGCCAATGCTATGAATCAAGTAATTGGCCAGACAGAGGATCCGTTTATTTTGCTTATTGATAACCAAACATCTCAAGTCCGTTTGTCAACGTCTGCCATAGATCTGTTTACATTAACGATGGATCGGAATCCAAATGCTGCCATGATTTATTCAGATTATAATCTGGAAAGTGATGGCGAATTACAGGAAATTCATTTACTCCATCACCATAAAGGGCGTCTTCTTGACACTCAAGATTATGGTCGAGTATTTTGCATTAGAAAATCAGCATTCCAACAATGTGGTGGATTTGATGAAACCATTCAATTGAATTCTTTATATGATTTACGATTACGATTGTCTGAACAGGGCGAATTAATTCGGATTGCCAATAGATACCGCGGTAGTCTGTATACAGTAACAGCGCAAAAAGAATCTGCAAATGTATTTGATTATCTATTAAAGAGTAAAGACAGTCAATTAGAAGCAGAACTCATTTGCACAAATCATTTAAAACGTATTGGCGCTTATCTTGCTCCTGGTAAATTTTACCAGAAAAGACCCTCTCCAAAACATAATCCACATTTAAAAGCCACTGTTATTATTCCTGTCAATGAACGACCGGAGTTCATCGGCACTGCTTTGGAAAGCTGTTTTCAGCAATCAGAACAGAATATTGAGATTATCGTCGTAGTTAACGGCGGGGAAATGGATTCAACAATTCCTGAAGTGAAACGTTATATGGCCGGCGGTAATAAATATGATAAAGATTTACCTGACGTTCGATTAATTGTTGTGGATATAAACAATATCGGGTTTTGTCTGAACACGGGTGTAAAAGCAGCTCAAAGTGAATTTTATGTTCAATTAGATTCGGATGATCGTCTAAAACCCAATGCCGTAAAAGAACTCATGAACGTTTTTGATTCAGATTCGGCTGTTGGGATGGTTATCGGTAGTTATGACGTGTGGGAAAAACAGGAAGATGGCAGGCTCGTGCGCAGTGAAGAAGTTCCGACTGTAACTCACGATGAATGGACCGAGGAAAATGGACGAAATAATTTACTCCGTATTGGCGGAGGTGGCGCTCCTCGATGCATGGCAATTCAAGTGATTAAAAATATCGGTTATTTTGGAATGAATGATGATCCTTATAGTCGAAACTATGCTGAAGATTATGAGTTGGTTATGCGCATTAGTGAAAAGTATAAAATTGGAAGAATTTATACAGCCATTTATGATGTTATACGTCACCCTGGCGGAACCGATCATTCAATTGATCAATCAACCATTGACCGCAATGATGAAGCAAAAGATCATATGCGTCTTGTTGCTATCCAAAGACGAAAAGCATTAAATAAATCTTCATGAGCAATGCGCCATTCATTATTGGTTTAGATGGCGGAGCAACTAAAGTGTCCGGTTGGCATATTATTGAAACTAAAAATGGATTTTCCCTCGGTTCAGCTAACTCCATAAAAACATATTCTGATTACCAAACTTATGACTCTGAATTCACTCCTGTGGATATTCAAACCCAATTAAATGAAATAAAGTCTCTTATTTCACTAACAGATGCCGAAAAGCAACAAGGTCAGGCTTTTATCGAAGCATTTGTAGAAACAATTTCCAATCTGTATTCAGGAAGCCCATTATTAATTGGTATAGGAATGCCTGGATTAAAAACCGATGACAAACGTGGAATTGCTGCAATGGCAAATGGTCCCAGAATGCCAACATTTTGTGACGATTTGGAACAAGCTCTTTCTGAAATTGGGATTAAACTTTTTTCTCTTATACGTCGATTAGGAAGCGATGCTGATTATTGTGGTTTTGGAGAAGAATATTCTAAAGAAGGACTCTTCAAATCTGTAAAGAATGCTTATTATCTCGGCGGTGGAACTGGTGCTGCTGATGCCTTAAAACTGAATGGAAAGCTGTTACCATTTGATGAAACGAAAACATGGCTGTTAAAATCATGGGAAATGAAAAATATGGATGGCGTAGCATTGGAGCGTTTTGCTTCAGCCGGTGGAATTCAGTCTATTTACAGTCAATATTCGGGACTGTCAGTTGCATCTTTAAATACAAATTCCATTTTCTCTGATATTATTTTAGAAAGAGCAATCCAGAAAGAAGAGGCTGCTTTAAAAACATTTTCAGATGTCAGTTTAAATTTGGCAGAATTACTATTTGAACGCATTGAAACGATATATTCCGGATGGAAAGGACGATTTGGACTCATAAATCCAAATAGGGAGGCCCCTTCTTCAAACCATCCATATTTCAATATAATTTTAGATCGCATTATAGTAGGCCAACGATTAGGAACACTGCTTGAAGCTTCAAAAGGATACGGTGTTTTTTGGGAACCGTTGGTTTACCACATTGGTAACCTTATTAATAAATCAAATTCAATTGATTCAAAAGCAAAAACAAAATACGTGTTAGGCGATGAATTAAATCCTGAAATAATTCATATTTCATCACTTCGCGATGCACCTGCATTGGGTGCAGGTATTGATGCCTTACTAATATATTCACTAAAATAAAGAATTCAATGGCAAGCAATCTCCCTCAATCTGAACCTATAATGCGAATCGGTATTATTCTCCCCATTGACAAACAAAAGATTGTAACTATTTCATTTTCAGATCCGTCCCTTTATGAAATTGAAACTTTGGATCGTCAAAATCCATCATGCAAAACGCCTGATATGCTCAATGTTTCTGTTGATGACAGTGAAATGTTAATCACAAAAATTATTGAAGATGATAATCAAGGAATGACTATCCATACTGTTCCAGCCGGACGTGGATTTCATTGGGAAAAAACAATTGATGTCACATTGCCTGGGAATATAGAAATTTCCACTCATAACGGATGGTTACTTTTGACAAATGTAGTTCCATTGGAACAATACCTCGCCTGTGTTGCTGTATCGGAGATGAGTGGTGCTTGCCCTCCCGCCTTACGGGAATCTCAAACAATTACTGCCCGATCGTGGATTTTAGCTGCAGCAGAAAATAAACATTCAGATTTAAATCTTGATGCCTGCAATGATGATTGCTGTCAGCGTTATCAAGGATTTAGCCAAATGACAAATGCTTCTCGAAAAACGTCCATTGATACAAAAGGAATTGTTCTTACATACGATAACCAAATTTGCGATGCTCGTTATTCAAAATCATGTGGTGGAATATCAGAAAGTGCTGAAAATATTTGGGACATGCCTCATACACCATACTTATCCAGTATTGTTGATGGATCTGAAACAGATTTAAGCATTAATTGGGATACATGGTTTGATAAGAAACCAAATGCCTTTTGTGGACCACATTTCATTGACGAAAAACATCTTCATACATATTTGGGGAATGTGGATAAAGAGGGTCACTATTTTCGATGGTCAGTAAAATATTCACAAAAAGAGTTTCGTACATTTTTTTCTGAAAAAATTCAGGAAAATGTAACGAATATTTTAAAAATTGAAGCTTTAAGTCGAGGGGAATCAGGAAGAATAAATAATGTATATTTAGACTATCAAATTTTTGATGGTACTTTAAAAACATTAAATATCACCAACGAATATGATATTCGTCGTTTGCTTCATCCATCTTTTTTATACAGTTCATGTTTCAAGATAATTATGGAAAATGATAATATAAAATTTATGGGGGCAGGTTGGGGACATGGCGTTGGGTTATGTCAAATCGGTGCATTGGGAATGGCATTAAATGATTATAAAACTGAAGATATTTTGCTTCATTACTTTAAACATACAAAATTAAAAAGGCTGTATTAAAATGGATTTGTCAACCATTGATTGGGTAATAATTATTACCTATATATTATTTTCTCTTGGTGTTGGAATTTATTTTGCCCGCCGTGCAGGAAAGAATACCGAAGAATATTTTCTGGCTGGGCGTACACTACCATGGTGGGTTGTTGGGACGTCCATGGTTGCAACAACATTTGCCGCCGATACTCCTTTGGCAATTACTGAATTTGTTCGCGGACCCGGAATTTGGCAAAATTGGTTTTGGTGGAATCAATTATTAGCTGGATTACTTGGTGTCCTTTTATTTTCTCGACTTTGGAGACGTGCAAAAGTATTAACCGATAATGAATTATTAGAAATCCGTTACAGCGGAAAACCTGCAGCAATCTTAAGAGGATTTAAAGCAGCATATTTTGGCATTCTTTATAATTTTATTGTCATGGGTTGGGTCATTAATGCTATGGCATCTGTCGTTGCAGTCATGTTAAATATTGATCGTTGGACTGCTGTGTGGATATTGGTTGCGGTGGCATTAATTTATGCATTACTTTCCGGTTTTTGGGGTGTGGTCATTACGGACCTGGTTCAATTTGCTATAGCAATGTTTGGATCAATTGCATTAGCTGTCATAGCCGTTCAAGCATTTGGCGGGATGGAAGTCATTATAAGCAAAATTAATGCTCTACAAATCAGTGGAGATGGAATAGGATCAACTAATACTCTAAAATTTATACCTCCCGTTCCAGATGCTGGCTTTTTCACGCTTGCATTTTGGGAGTCTCCATTTTCACGCTTTCTTATTTTCTTAACGGTTATGTGGTGGTCAACTCATAGTACGGATGGCGGTGGATATATTATTCAGCGTATGTCTTCAGCTAAAAATGAAAAACATGCCCTCATGGCAACGCTATGGTTCAACTTAGCTCATTATGCTTTAAGAGTCTGGCCCTGGATTATTGTTGCAATGGTGTCTATCGTTGCATTTCCAATTATTCCTGAACAATATGCAGCATTAGGTGAAAAAGCGGGTTATCCTCTTGTGATGAAAATGTTATTAGGTCCCGGGATGAAAGGGCTATTGGTTGTCTCATTTTTAGCCGCATTTATGTCAACAATCGATACTCATCTTAACTGGGGGACTTCCTACCTAATTAATGATATTTATAAACGGTTTTTTAAACCGGTAAGTCATTTCTCTTCAGAAAAAGACGCGCAAAAACATTATATAATTGTTAGCCGTTTTATAACGGTTGTTATGATGGTTTGTGCTGCATTTTTTGCCATTAAAATGCAAAGTGTATCAAAAGCATGGGAATTCATTTTTGCTATGGGTGCCGGAATTGGACTTGTCCTAATTCTTCGCTGGTTTTGGTGGCGTATCAATGCCTGGTCAGAAATCACAGCATTACTTACGTCAATGGTTATTACAATTGGTTTGGAAATAGTCGCTGCCATTCAAACATCGCAAAGTGGCGAATCATATACATTGTTTGGCAATGCACCGATACTCTTCGGGCTTGAACTTCAAGTTCATCATAAATTACTTATCATTGTTCCAATATCGGTTATTGCGTGGGTTTCAGCAACATTTTTAACAAAACCTGAATCAGAAAAAACATTGAAAACATTTTATAAGCGCGTTCAACCCGGTGGCTGGTGGGGTCCAATTGCTCATCAGCTAGAAACGACCATGCAGCCGGTTACGAAAGGCTTTTTCCTCAATTGGATTAGTGGTCTTGCATTAGTTTGGGGAGCAACATTTTCTATTGGAAATTTCATTTTTGGAAACTGGAAAACAGGGTTGGGGTTATCTATTTTGGCACTAGCTGGATTTGGATGGATTTGGTTTAAAAATATTGCGTTGATTGATGAGGCTGGAACAGAATAGATATATAGCATTAGATGTTTTTCGCGGGTTGACTATTGCATTAATGATCTTGGTCAATACGCCAGGAAATTGGTCATATATTTATGCTCCTTTGCGTCATGCAAAATGGCATGGTCTCACTCCCACTGATCTTGTATTTCCGTTTTTCTTATTTATAATCGGTACCGCCATGGTATTTTCTTTCAGCAGATTTGATTTTTGCAGAACCAAAGAGGTTTATATAAAAATTCTAAAGCGAACTGTTATTATTTTTCTAATTGGTATAGCTATTCACTTATTTTCAACAATCCGACGTGGGGCTGATTTGGAAAGCTTACGTATAATGGGAGTTCTTCAGCGTATTGCTCTTGCCTATGGCATTGCTGCCGTTCTTGTTCTTCGATTCAAAATTCAACATTTGTGGATAATTGTCATTGCAACTCTTGTGGGATATTGGCAATTACTTTCTTGGATGGGTGGTTATGCCCTTGAAACAAATTTTGTTCGCGCATTTGATTTAGCTGTTTTAGGTGAAAGTCATTTATGGAAAGGAAATGGTTTACCATTTGACCCGGAGGGATTGTTAAGCACTTTGCCTTCTATTATGACTATTTTACTGGGATTTTTTGCCGGTGTTATGATCCATACTGCGTCAGACCAAAATGATAATGTAAAAAAAATGTTAATTATGGGCGTTGGTTTAACGTTTGTTGGGTGGTTGTGGAATTTCATTATGCCAATAAATAAACAGCTGTGGACCAGTTCGTACGTATTGGTTACTGCCGGTATCGCATTTCTTATTTTAGCAATACTTATATGGATCATCGATATTAAGGGAAATAAAAAACCATTTAAAGCATTTGAAATTTTTGGTACAAACTCACTCTTCGTATTTGCTGCGTCTGGATTTTGGGTCAACATTATGCTTTGGATTAAAATAGACGGTCAATCCTTATATTCTTTTTTGTATTCTCAATGGTTTTTTCCTATAGCAGGATATATGAACGGTTCACTTTTATTTGCATTGGCTCATGTCGCTGTCTGGTGGTTAATTCTTTATATTATGTACCGTAAAAATATTTTCATCAAAATTTGAAGACGCAATTTATAATTTACTTTTTGGCAGTCTTTGCTTTTTCTTTCGCGAAAGATAATCCTTACATACTCGTTTTAGGCACCGCCCAAGATGGCGGCAAACCCCATGCCGGATGTGAAAAAGATTGCTGCGAAAACCTGTGGGATACTCCGGATCAACATCATAAAGTTTCAGCCATAGCAATCGTAGACCCAATTTCCGAACAAGCATGGATCATTGATGCAACGCCAGACTTTTCGGAACAACTGAATACAATTACGACTAAACACCATGCCGACTTGAAGGGAATATTTCTGACTCATGCACATATAGGTCATTATACAGGTTTGATGGATCTAGGTCATGAGGTTATGGGTTTTAAGGATATGCCAGTATATACCATGCCTAGAATGAAAGATTTTCTTAATACCAATGGACCTTGGGATCAGTTGGTAAAGTTCAATAATATTGCAATCCAGACATTGAAAAATAATGAAAATGTATATTTAACATCTGAAATTTCGATTACTCCTTTTTTAGTTCCCCATCGGGATGAATATTCAGAAACAGTAGGGTATAAAATAATGGGGCCTAACAAATCACTTATTTTCATCCCCGATATAGATAAGTGGTCTAAATGGGATCGTAATATTCATCAAGAAATAAAGACTGCTGACTTTGCTCTTTTGGATGGTACATTTTATGCAAATGGAGAAATACCAAATCGGGATATGAGTCAAATTCCCCACCCCTTTATTACTGAAACTATGGAAATATTTAAATCAAGCACAGCAGTCGAAAAACATAAGATTCACTTTATTCATTTGAATCATACTAATCCTGCATCAACTTCAAATTCAGACGCATCAATAACTATTATTAATCGTGGATTCAATATCGCACAGGAAGGACAAACGTTTAAATTATGAGTAAACGCATTTTTATATCGGGAGCCAGCAGCGGTATTGGTGAATATTTAGCATATGTTTATGCCAAACAAGGTGCAACACTTGGGCTGTCTGCTCGAAGAAAAGAAAAGCTAGAAACGGTGGCTGCAGCTTGTCGCGAATATGGCGGCAAAACGTATATATATCAAGTGGATGCGAAAGATCGACTCGCAGCCAAGGAATCTGCTGACGATTTTATACAACAAACGGACGGAATTGATATGGTTATCGCCAATGCGGGGATTGGCGGTCATGATGATTTAATGAGTGGAGATGCGACTGCCATAAACAATATTATTGAAACAAATGTCATGGGTGTTAACAATACACTTATGCCATTCATTCCAAAAATGAAAGAACAAAAAAGCGGTATACTGGTTAATGTGAGTTCAATTGCTTCATTTATGAGAATCCCGTACCACGGCGGTTATGCTGGTGCAAAAGTGAATATCCGTTTCATTGCTGACAGCTGGCGAATCACTCTCAAAAAATATAATATTCAAGTTACAACCATCTGCCCCGGGTTTATTAAAACGCCTATGACTGCTGAATTAAAAGGCATGCCTTTTCTCATGCCCGTGGAAACGGCTGTGGAAAAAATTGCAAACGCTATTGACAGAGGCAAGAAGACATTTGTTTTCCCTTGGCAAATGAAAATAATGATTAATCTTTTAAAGATTCTACCCGATGGAGTTATAAAAAAGTTTGGGAGTAAATAGAGACCTTATTTACTGAAATGAGTCGTTTTTATCTGAACCACTTGTTCCAGCGAACCGCTTTCCATGCCATACTCTAACTCATATAGAGGAAGGCATTCATCGGGGTTTGATACACACAAATCTTTATTAAACTCTAAAACCAACCCCGATCCACTTACGCTGTAAGCATATGTATCTGACGAATTAGAATAATGGAATGTAATTTCATCGCTGGTGGCTTCCCATGTGCCGGAACGTTCAATTGTTCCTGAATCGATTGTAATAATTGTTTGGGTAAAGGAATTATCATCTTTGATGTTGAAATTCCATTCAAATGTATCAAATGTCCAATCAACATTTCCAAGTTCTGTTTCGCTTCCGGCATTCACACTCGTTTGAGCTGGAGATAACGTACCTATAACTGTAATACTATCGTTTAAAGATATGTGGTACAAAGCACCTGAAGTAACTGTTAATTCTGAACCAATTAAACTGAACTCCAACTCCCCTTCATAATTTTCACCTGCGTCAGAAATATATTTTGTTAACTGGCTATATGTTCCAAAGTCACCATAATCATATATTTTTAATCTATAATGTGTTTCTTCAGTTGTAATGCCAAATGGTTTATCGGAAATTGATATTTGCTGTACACCGTTTATTGAATACAAATACATGTACTGTAATGTTGCTTCTTCTGCAGAAGACAAAATAAGTGATCCTGTCCCAGCTTCATAAGGGTTATTCACGGTTTGAGAAATGCTTGAAATTATTGTGTATACATAATTGGTCTTAAATCCATCCCAATTACCAATCAAATCCTTGGAATAAGATTCACCTTCGTCCTTTTCACAACTTATGAATAATATAATAACTAATAATAGAATGATTTTTTTCATAGATGTCGCTTATGACCCATACATTCCATCTAACAAATCTTGATTGTGTGCAGTCACCACTTTCCGTTTAACTTTTAAAGTGGGTGTAACCTCATCTTTATCCTGATTGAGCTCTTCTTCTAAAATGCGGAATTTTTTTATGGATTCGTAGGATGCCAATTCTTTATTCTTTTCTTTAACCACATGATTAATCAATTTTATTACTTCTTCTTTTTTTGTTAAATCTCCCAAATCCATATACAAGATTTTCTGATCCCTGGCAAACTTGGTTATTTCATCTTCATCCAAAGTGACCAACATGGTTAAATAAGGTTTTTTATCACCATGAACCATTGCCTGTGAAATATAGGGGCTGGTTTTCATCAGGTTTTCAATATTTTGTGGTGCAACATTTTTTCCCCCGGCTGTAATGATTATATCCTTTTTTCGATCCGTTATAAACAAATAACCTTCTTCATCAATATGGCCCACATCTCCCGTATGGAGCCAAAAACCACCCTTGCCATCGGGCTTCAATAATTCATTCGTCGCTTCTTCGTTTTTATAATAACCCTGAATATTCTGCTCACCCCTACAACATATTTCACCATCTTCCATAATCTTTATCTCCGTTCCGGGTATGGGGATTCCAACAGAACCAATTTTTGTTTTACCTTCAGATTGAACAGTAATAACCCCGGATGTTTCAGTCATACCATAGGCTTCATATACATCCAAACCAACCCAATTAAAAAAGCGTATAATTTCTTTTGAAATAGGTGCTGCACCGGTAAGAATAGTTCGAATTCTTCCACCAAATATATCTTTTATCTTATCGTGGATTAGGAATCTGGCAATACTTAATCTGGCTTTCAACCACACACTGGGCTTTTTACCAGTTTCCTTAATTTCATAGTTCGTTTTGCCCACATTCACTGCCCAATGAAAAATCTTTTTCTGCAACCATGTCCCATCACCAACCCCGGTCATAATTCTAGCATAAAATTTCTCCCAAACTCTGGGAGTTCCGAAAACGACTGTTGGACCCGTTTGACGAATATTTTGCGGCATATCTTCTATGCTTTCAGCAAATGCTACAGGATGTCCGGAAAAGAATCGGATGAAATGTCCAATCAATCGTTCAGCAATATGGGCCAAGGGTAAAAAACAAACATAGAAATCATCACCTTTTACGTTAATTGCTTCAGGCAAATATCTTGCGCTAGCAATGATATTTCTGCTAGTGTACATACCGGCCTTTGGATTTCCAGTGGTCCCGGATGTATATGTAAAACTGATTAAGTCATCCGGTTGGCTTGAGGAGATCAATTCTTCAAATTTATTAGGATATTTTTCTTCATAATCACGTCCTAATTCCAAAAAGTATTCAAGAGATAATACATTGGGAAGATTTGTTGGATAGTAACGATCAAAAACGACTATTTTTTTAATATTGGGTAAACGGTCCCATATGGCTAGCATTTTGTCTAATTGTTCTTGATCTTCTACAAAAGCGAGGACACTGTCACTTTGATTAGCAATATAAAATACTTGCTCTTCTGTATTGGATTGGTAAATAGGAGCTGTTACACACCCAGAAGATATAATACCCATATCACACATAACCCATTCTGGACGTGTTTCGCTCAAAATAGAAATTTTATCACCCTTATAAATACCGGAAGCCATAAGAGCATTGCCAATCTCTTTTGAAAATGTACCGTATTCACTCCAGTTTAAGGATTTCCACACTCCACTCTGTTTATACCAAATTGTCGTTTTGTCAGGGAATTTCTTTACTTGTCGCCAAAAAAGTTTGGGAATCGTATTATATTTATTAAAATCAATATTCATCATCCACCCCACAACTTCGCACGACGAGTATATTTTCCTTCGCCTAAATATTGTTCCCTCACTTTTTCTTCTTCATATAGTTCATCATACGTTCCACTCAAGAATATTTTTCCTGACGTTAGTACATAACCATAGTCTGCAATTTTTAATGCCTGATTTACATTTTGCTCAACCAACAGAATAGTTACGCCCGATTTATGGAGGTCTTTAATTATTGCGAAAATTTCCCTTACCAATTTAGGAGAAAGCCCTAATGACGGTTCGTCCAAAAGTAAGAGTTTTGGATCCAGCATTAATGCACGAGCGATAGCCAACATCTGTTGTTCTCCACCACTTAATGTTCCGGCACGCTGGCTGCCTCTTTTAGACAAAATAGGAAAATAGTCAGTCACTTTTTTAATTCGCTCTGCGAATAGATCTTTATTCTTAATGAGGAATCCGCCCATCATTAAATTTTCGTATACAGATAATTCTGGGAAAATGCGTCTGTTTTCTGGCACGAGTGAAATACCCAGCTTAATAATGTCTTCCGGTTCTTTACGATCTATCTGTATGCCATTGAAATGGATTGTACCATATTCTGATTCAGTGATGCCGCATATTGTTTTGAGAATCGTTGTTTTACCTGCGCCATTAGCACCCAGAATGCACACCAGCTGACCATCTTCAACACCCAGGGAAACACCATGCAGTGCTTTAATCTTGCCATAGAAGGTTTCTACGCCAATCATTTTAAGCATCTGCTTCTTCTCCCAAATAGACTTTGATTACATCAGGGTGATTTTTCACTTCATCCGGTTTGCCCATTGCAAGAATTTTTCCGGAATCCAGTACACATATTTGATCTGAAATACTCATGACCAGATTCATATCATGCTCAACAACCAAAACTGTAATTTCCAGAATATCTCTGATTTCAGTTATGATTTTTGCAATTTCCAATGTTTCCTGATCATTCATTCCTGCAGCCGGTTCATCCAGTAGTATTAATTTGGGTTTGCAAACCAAAGCTCGGGCAATTTCTACTAGTTTTTGAATACCATATGGTTGCCCGCTCAAATATTTATGTTCGAGATTGGCAATCCCCAGAAAATCCATCACCTCTAAAGCAAGTGATTCTTCCCTTTCACGCTCGCGTTGAGAAAACCAGCGATTTAAAGTATCCTTAGTTGTCAATCTACTGTGCGCTCCCAATAAAACATTGCCCAGCAATGTCATATATGGAATATTTTGAAGATTTTGAAACGTTCTTGAAATACCATGTTTAACAATTTGATGTGGTTTTTTATTTAATAAATCAATTTCATTAAAAACAATATCTCCCTTTTGAGGTATGCAAAAACCATTTATGCAATTAAATAAGGTTGATTTACCCGAACCATTCGGACCGATTAACGAAAATATTTCACCTTCATTAACGTTAAAGGATATGCCATCCAGAGCTCGAACTCCGGAGAAATGCATATGGAGGTTTTGTATAGTGAGTTTACTCATAAAGAATGAGGCCCCTCTCGGGGCCTCAAATGTATTTCTTAATCACGCCAGTCAGTAATGGCGATTTGCTTACCGCCCTGCAATTGTAATAAGTATAAACTTTCTACACCTGTATGGTCATTACGACTATAAGTGATAGGTGGAAATACGCCACTTTCCCAATTATTCAGAGTTTCCAATCCCTTAATTAATCTTTCACGTGTAGGAAATTTTCCTGCTCTACGCAATCCTTCCACCAAAACATGAGCAGTGGCAAAACCATAATAATGGTAAATACCACGCATTTTTGCGGGCACATTGTTTTTATCGCAGAGTTCACGATACAATGTAGGACCAGATTCATCAGAGTCTGGATAGTAGGCATGATAAGGTGCTATAAAGCCTTCGCCAACTTCACCTGCTAAAAGCCCAACCCTTGGATCAACGGTTGGTATAAGTCCATAAAAGTTTGGTTTGTAATTCATAGCCTGTGCCGTTTTCATAATGGTTACTGGTTCACGCACAATGCCACCAATTATTACATCCGTACAGCCACCTTTCATAAAATTCATCGTTTGACCAACAAAATCTGTAGCACCTCGTTGGAAGGCTTCTTTTTGCACGGAAATACTATGATTTGATTCTGCTTCAGCACACCCTTGTAACGCATTTGCACCATAATCATCATCCTGATAACAGAGTCCAATCACAGCATCAGGATTATTTTCCAATATATAATCGATTAGCACACGAGTTTGTAGGTCATAACCTGCATCTGTATGGAAAATATATTGAGCTGCCTGTCTTGACATATCTGCCATTGAACTTGACATAGTTGCTGGAGCAATCAAAGGGACTCCACTTTCCTCTAAAATAGGACGTAATGCTTCAGCCGGTGATGTGCCAACAACATTGTAAAGACAAAAAACTTGATCTTTTTCTATAAGTTTCTTGGCTGCAACAACCGATTTTTGAGGATTGTATTGATGATCTTCCACTAACATTTTAATTTGTCGACCATGGACACCACCTTGTTCATTTATGTAATCTAAATACATGTTTGACCCGGCAGGAATAAGTAGACCTAGTTCCTTAATGGGACCACTCAAGTCTTGAATATTACCGATTAGAATTTCAGTATCAGTTATTCCAGGTGATCCTTCCCTATTTTCACAACCCGTCCAAAAGAGGGTTGATAATATGATGATTGAAACAATACGCTTCATAATTAACTCCTTGGTTTAAGTGAACCGCTTGCGCGGATTGAATGGAAATAATTTCCAGTAAATTCTCATTTTGAGCCACATTCCGTACAATCCTTGTGGTTGGAATATAATAAATAACAGCATTATCAAACCGAAAATGAACACTTGAAATTCACCGGCCTCAATATGCATGTATTGCGACAGTCCATCTTTAAATAATGGTATGAACATATTTTCCATAAGTACAATAAAAAGAGTCCCGAGTACAGCACCATAAATTGATCCGATGCCTCCCACAAGCACCATGACTATAAAAAATATGGATAATGAAATATCGAAATGATCTGTAGAAATAAAGTGACTTGTATGGGCAAATAAAACACCAGCAAATCCTGCAAACATCCCTGAAATAAAAAAGGCTATCATTTTATATTTAGCTAAATGGATTCCAGATGCTTGTGCTGCTTGCTCTGAATCTCGGATTGCCATAAATGCTCGACCAAGCTTGGACTGGACAATTCTTCTGGCAATAATGACAGCCAAAATAACAAACGTATAAATCAAAAAATAATTATCCCAATCATTTTTTATTGATATACCAAAGAATGAAGCTTTAGAGACTTGCAATCCGGCTGATCCGCCTGTCCATTCTCGAAGTGCGATAATGAGGCGCTTAACAATAAACCCAAACCCCATAGTTGTTAAGCCCAAATACATTCCTTTAATCCGCAAAGCAGGAAAGCCAATCAAAAAACCAAATATTCCCACAATGAGGGGTGTAATTATTAACGAAAGTTCAAAAGGGAGACCAACTTGATCAACTAATATTGCAGATGTATAGGCACCGATGGCTAGAAATGCAGCATGACCTAAAGACATCAATCCTGTAAATCCACTTAAAAGATCCAAACCCACTGTCAAGATAATATAAATACCGGCCATATTTAAAATATATAGGTAATATTTATAACTGAATGTGGCATTTTTAATAAGAAATGGAAAAAGATAGATTGCTATTATTAATATAGGAATCCACTTCAGGTTTTCATCTTGGTAACGACCTTTCATTAGACTCTCTTCACTTTTGCAATTCCAAATAAACCGTCAGGCCTAATCATGAGTACCGCAATTAAAACAATCCAAACAATAATATCATTGATCTCTTTTATCCATGCGAAATGGAATGAAAGTGTGCCCATGCTAACTGTTTCAATAATTCCCAAAATAACCCCGCCAACTACAGCTCCGGGGATTGAACCAAAACCACCTAATATAGCAGCCGGAAATGCTTTTAATCCCAAATAACTCATAGTTGTATCAAGGAGAGCCATACGCGGTGCAAGCAAAACACCGCTTATTATTCCGACAATTGCTGCAAATACCCATACCATCCTATATACCTGTTTTACCGGAATACCCATTAGCTGGGCTGCCTCAGAATCTTCTGATGTGGCTTTCATGGCAATTCCCCAGCGTGTATTATTAAAAAAGAAAAAGAACAATCCCATCAGTATTATAGCACTAATTATAATAGCCAAATCCAACACAGAAATAACGATACCCCCTGCTTGAATTGTACTGTCTCCAAAAGGTGAAATAGGAACTAAACTTATGGGTCCGGCAATCATAGCGGTCAAAGATCGAAGAATAATAGCCAAACTTATTGTTGCCATAATAATTGAAAATACCGGTTCATCCTTCAATGGGCGGTTAATGATATAATCAAGAATAATTCCAAAAAACACAGCAAAAATGATTGAACAAAATAGTGCTGCTAGAAAAACCCAACCATTTAATCCGCCTGCCATACCGGAGAATTGTGTAACAAAAAAGAAATTTACATAGGCACCTACCATCATGATTTCGCCTTGGGCAAAGTTCACCACTTCTGTAGCTTTGTAGATTAACGTAAAGCCCAAAGCAATGAGTGCATAAATGCAGCCCAATGCAATTCCGCTTATGGATTCCTGAAGTAAACCGGTTAATAATTCTGACATTTAAGTAATCTTAATTCTGATGAAGTTAATTAATACTTTAAATATTATTTAAGACTGTTACAAACATAATATTATGTTTTTTCAGTTTGCATAAAAACTGATTTTACTTTTTTTGAATCTTTAAATATTAAATAATCGTAGTCAATTATATATTTAATTCTTTTGTAAAAAGTAAACCCCTCAAAAATGAGGAAATCACCCTCTCAAAGCAGTCGCAAAAATGCCCGGCAACTTTAAAAGATTTCCTGTACCAATAAAATACGTTAACCGTTTGGCCGTTTTATGGGCCGTTTTATTGGTTACAAACCAAGGTGGCCTGGGGGCCATATGAAGGTCACCCGAAAGTAAGGAACGTGGAAAATTCCTGAAAGGTCCTGTGGCTACAGTCTTTTGAGGTTTACCAAAAAGAAAAGCATTGTGAACCACTCCTCTTCCCGATTGAATGTCATCTATGGTATGTCCCGGATAAGCGCCCCAGGCACCGCCGCCACCTAAAAATGCAAGAGCACACCACGTATTCACTCCGATACCACCGTATTTCAAATCAGCAATTGCCAAATCCAATGCTTCTTTATTAGTTTTCATTGTTTTGGGATGGATAATGATATTTGCACCTAATGTGCCATCTAATTTTTCATTAGCGAACTTGACCGCCGCCTTTAGAAATGAAGCCGGGTCACTGCCTTCCATTGAAACAGTTGAAAGCACTGGGCTGAAATATTCATCTCTGAAACATGGTTCATCAATATGAGTGTCCACATTATAAATGATTGTACGATCCACACCGCTATTCAGGATTTTCGCATTTCTATGTTCTCTAGCGGCATTTTGTCGATCTTCCGCACCGGGATAGTAAGCAGGACGATTTTCAGTATTCGTAATGGCTTTTTCCACTTCCTGAAGTAGTTTTTCAGTCCCCACCCACTCTTCAGGCATGATGAGAACTTGTGTTGCTATACAGTTATGACCGGCATTTTGAAGTTTTTGAGTTGCAATATGTTCTGCTTGGAATTTGAAGTCTGCATTTGTCCATGGCCCCGGTACAACAATCGTAGGTGAAACCCCTCCTAATTCAGAAGAAATCGGTTTATTTAATACAGGTCTGTTTTCGTTTTTACGTTTTTGACCATCTTCCCCAACACCAAATACAATTGCATCATGTGTTCGTGCACTACCTGTAATATGGATGGTATCAACCAGATTATGGTTTGTTAAAAAAGCACCCACATCGCCGTCGCCATAGGCAAATTGAATAAAACCATTTTCAATAAATGGTTCAAATATTTTTTCAAAAATAGGTCCCAAGTATTCATTTATGGGATTCATCTTAATTAAGACAACTTCACCTTCAGCATAGAGTTTATAAAATATATCCAAGGGAACGATGGATGATACATTTCCGGCACCTAATACCAGCGATACTTTTCCTTTTGGGTTTTCCAGCTTATAAAATGATGCAACAGTTTCTTCAATATTATTTGGCGTCACACCCTCTTTCATCCAAACGTCAATGTAATAATTATCCAAAATTAGCTTTTCAAGAAGATTGTTGGGGTAGACTCTCGCCACAGTCTGCCCATTTGGTCTTTCTGTGATCTTTAATTTTTCAATGGCACTTTTACCACGATTAATTCTATTAAGTGTGTTTTTCATATATTGCAGCCAGTTAAGAAATGCATATGGACCGCCTATCCATTCTTCTGATGAAAGGGGTGAATTGGTGCTTAAACCTTTGGCTTCAATACCTGCTAGTGCCCATTCTTCAGCAAGTTCTACGGATCGTTTGATCGCTTGATCTAAATAGTCAATTTTATCCGATATGGGTAAACTTGCCCAGCGATCTTTATTTGCATGTAATGTTAAAAGACTACTTTCCAATTTTTGGGAGTCCATAGAATTATCCTCGTTTGGTTAATCAATAATACACTGTAAGAAAATAATTGACAATAATTATCTATAACCAAAAAGCAATCAGCTTGTTTTTTTTGGGTAACACTCAATTAATATTGGTCGTGGAAAACTTAAAAATGCTGGAAATCTTATTCATTGCAGGCATCATTGTCAGCTTTGGTATCCTTGAATCAATTACGGGTCTTTACGGTCGGAAATCTATTCGAACAAAAGACGACTGGATTAATGAAATTTTATCATTTTTGCAGCTTGCATTATTGATAAAACCAGCTATTTTATTTACAGCAGTCCTGACCCTAAACTATCTTGTACCTCACTTTTATCAGTCAATTAACCACCTTCCCTTTTGGACATTATTTTTAATAGCATCCATACCAGATGATTTTTCTCAATATTGGTGGCATCGTAAAGCCCATGAATGGCCCTGGCTATGGAAATGGCATCGATCTCACCATGCTGCAAAAGAAATGGGCGTTTTAACCTCCTATAGGAATGCAATTCTTTATTATATCTTTATGCCAAATATATGGTGGTTAGGAGCCATGACTTTTTTATGTCATACGAAATCATTTTCTTACAACTCGTCATTAAGCAATTAATTGTTATTGGGGTCCATAGTGCAATCAAATGGGACCGCTTCCTTTATAAATATAAAGTTCTCAACCCATTAGCATGGATAATTGAGCGAACAATTTCAACTCCATCCACTCATTTCATGCATCACGGAAAATCAAATGCTGATGGGATCAGCAACAATGATGACAACTTCAGTAATATGTATTTTTTCTGGGATATACTTTTTGGTTCAGCTAAAATTACACGTAAATATTCTGCTGTGTAAGGGATTGAAAATGATCCGGAAGATTCATGGGCTGCTCACATGTATTATCCCTTTATAAAATCAAATAAAATCCAAAGTAAATTAAATATTTAATTGAGGTGTGCCGCCTGTATCAGCCACCGTGCCATAAATATCCCCATCAAACATAAGCGCCGGTGCAAAAATATCCACGTCTACAGTATCGTCATCAATATCAACATCAAATACAAAACCGGGAATATGAAAATCATCAAATGATAAGTGAAATAAATTGAAATTCGGTTGATTACCGTATAAAATAGTAATTATCAGTGTGAATATGATTGGTTTTATCATGATGATTTTAAAATGATTGTGACTCAATTTACTCGTTCAGTATTTGTTCAACTTCCTTTGCCATAATGATATCGTTAGCGGTCACACCACCGGCATCATGTGTTGTAAATGTAACACCCACTTTGCACCAACCAACGGTTAAGTCAGGATGGTGATTATGTTCTTCAGCTTTAATAGCTAATTGGCTCACAAAAGCGATACCATCCAAATATGAGTCAAAGGATAAATCCTTATGGATAGATTCATTGGTAAAATCCCAACCGGGAAGATCATTAAGGTCTTTTTTTATCTGGGTCAAATTAAGTTTTTGCATACTGAACTCCTGTTGATTGAATTGTATATTTTTTAATGGCCCAAATAACCCAACTGACTGCAACAATAAATGAAACTCCAGCAGAAATCATCATTGAATACCACACCCATTCAACAGGTTTATGTTGAACAAAAATAAAGAACCAAGAAAGAGGTGTGGCCACCAGGAGTACACGACATAGCGTAATAACTAACATGGGTAACCCAAGCCCGAATCCCTGTAAAATACGTCCGCAAGGTAATGCAACTGCAATAAATGGATATATAAAAGCCATTAATCTCAAATACTGTACTGAAGTATCCTGAATAAATATATTTGGTGTAAATAAAGCTGCAAAATAAGGTGCGGTAATGTAAACAACCGTTGATGTAATAACAGCTATCATAAACGAACGGCTCAACCCATAAATAATAATTTGCTTTAATTTGCCCTTCCTATTCGCACCGAAAAACATTCCAACAAGCGTTGATAAACCATAAGAAATTGAAAACATTGGAAGAAATATAAGCATATCGATTCGACCGCCAATTTGATATGCAGCTACTACATCCGTTGAAAAGTGGACAAGAATCCGATTAAACACTAATTGTCCAAAAGACATAATAATCATCGACATGGATGCAGGTAGTCCTACTTTAATTATATCTTTAATAATAAAAGATGAAGGAGAAAAATCTTTCATTCGAAATGTGATATAAGAATGCTCTTTTATAAAAAGCATATAAATAAAAACGAGAATTACGATTAACTGGCTAATAACGGTAGCCCATGCAGCTCCGGCGACTCCCATATTAAGAGTAAAAATAAAAATAGGATCTAATATAATATTGAGGACTGTTCCTAGCGCAGCAACTGCCATAGGGAATTTTGTATCTCCTTCTCCAACCAAAATAGATCTGAAAAATGCAGAGAATACCATAAAAGGTAATCCATAACAAATGATGCGCAAATAGGACCAACTCAAATCAATTATGTCAGGTGTAGCTCCAATTGTTAAGAGTATTTCTTTCCCCCAGACCAATCCAATAATCGTTAACGCAATTGAAATAAACAAACCCATAATGACAGCGTGTTCCGCACTGTTATCCGCATTGACTTTATCTCTTGCACCGATAAATCGTGCGATAGATGCGGTAACGCCTGATCCGAGACCCATAGTTAACCCAAGAACAAAAAAGAACAGAGGCATATTAAAAGCTACAGCAGCAATTGCATTGCCACTGATACGCCCGATAAATATCATATCAACAATTGTATATAATGTCTGGATTCCCATCCCAGCCATGATGGGAATTGCCAGTTTCCAAAGCCCTTTTTCTGGATTCTCTAGAAAATCATCCAGGCGAGAAAATTTTTGTTCTATAGTTGCCATGCCAATATCTCTAATTCACAGAAGTAAATGGCCACATGATGGGAATAAGGTAAGTAGCCATGACCCATAAAGTGATTGCCAAAGGTAGACCTACTTTTACATAATCTGAAAATTTATATCCACCAGGGCCATATACCATTAAGTTTGTTTGATAACCGATAGGAGTAATAAATGACGCAGATGCGGCAAAACATACTGAAAAAATAAATGGTTTTGGATCAAGTCCCATTTGAGCTGCTGCAGAAAGTGCGATAGGTGTCATGATAATTGCTGTTGCCGCATTGGATGCCATTTCTGTGAGTATCATGGTCACCAAATAAATTAATGATACTAACACGACTGGTTGCAGCGCCGGCTCGAACATGTTAACTGCATTATTCATTGCAGAAGCTAACCAAGATGCTGTTCCGCTATTTTGAATCACAATACCAATGGGGATTAAAGCGGCAATTAAAATAATCACTTGCCAGTTAATGGATTGATACGCTTCGTTTGTCGAAATGACACGCAAAATCATAAGGAGAATCATACCCACCAACGCACCTTTTAATATGGGTACCATTCCCAACGCTGCCAAAGTTACTGCGCTAACGATAACAGCTAAACTTACCCACCAGAAACGGTTTTTTTGCAGTGTTGCATCAATTTCTCCCAGCACAATAAAATTTCCAGAATCTGATAATTCTTTTATTTTTTCCCTTGGCCCATACACAAGCAATGTATCGAATGAACGAAGTATAATATGGGCTATTTTTCTGCGTAAAATTTCTCCTTCACGACGGACCGCCAAAATAAAACTGCCAAAACGACGACGAAAATTAATTTCCATCAGGCTTTTCCCCACCAATTCAGATTGTTGAGTTAATAAGCATTCCACTAATGTATTATCATCGTGAATCAATTCAGCCTGGGTTAATTTTTCATCTGTAAGCATTGTTACTTTTTCAACTTCTTTCATTCGCAGAAAATTTTCCAGTGATCCACGTACAAATAAAACATCTCCCGGATGTATGATTGTATTGCGGATATTTGTACTAATCACCTGTCCTTCTCGAATGATATCCAACACGGTAATATCATAATTCTTATTGATATCCCTTTCCATGAACGTCCGCCCCACCAATGGAGATTCTTCAGAGACATATAATTCTGTTAAGTAACCACCCATGTGATAGCTCTGTGTTAAGCTGGAAGTGACAGTTCTAGACGGCAAAATTAACGGGACTGCAAAAATGATATACAGCAGGCCAATTAATAGAATGAAGATACCATATCGAGAAAATTCAAACATGCCCAGCGGTTCGGCCATAGTAGTATTGACATAAATTGAATTCACCAAAAGGTTTGTAGATGTCCCCACCAGTGTAAGCGTCCCTCCCATAATTGCTATATAACTCAAGGGAATAAGCAGCTTTGATGGACTTAAATTATATTTTTTAGCTAATCGGATAGTGATAGGGATGAAAATAGCAACAATCGCAGTGTTATTTACAAAAGCGGATGCAAAAGCAACAGATAAGAGGAATACAGTTAGACCTAATAATTTTGAACGTTCGGTTAACTTATTCAAACGTACTACACCATATTCCAAAATACCGGTTTTCTGCAAAGCATGACTCAAGACAAATAATACTGCAATAGTAATCACAGCTTGATTCGAAAATCCGCTGATGGCATCTTCAATTGTTAAATGACCAAAGACCAGAAAAATTGCTAGAACCAAAAGTGCAGTTACATCAAGGGGAAATATCTCTTTAACAAAGAGAATAAACATCAAGGAAATGATGCCCAGAACGATGGCGATATCAGGTGTCATAATACTTTAATTTTTGCAGTAAGTAAATTAGTCCATGTCCAGTTGTTCTGGAGTTAAATATTCTTCAGCATATTTTAAATAGATTTTCTCTTGGACGAATAGCTCAAACAAAAAAGGATCTACATGGGCGTCATTTTTCATGAATCCCATAATCCGCATTGCCACGGATAATGCCTTACCATCTTTATAAGGTCTGTCTCTTGCTGTCAGTGCTTCAAACACATCTGCAATAGCCATTGCTTTTGCCTGAATGGACATTTCATCAATTGTTAAACCCATTGGATATCCGGTTCCATCTAATTTTTCATGATGTCCGCCTGCAAATTCCGGGATATTTTTCAAATGGTTCGGATAAGGAAGCTGATTTAGCATATCAATCGTGTAGACAATATGATCATTAATAATTTTCCGTTCTTCAGGTGTTAGCGTTCCTTTGGCTATACAGAGGTTTTTTACTTCATCATCCGATAAGAAATTTTTAATCTCACCATTATCATTCCAACGATATTGAGCAATTTTATACACACGATCTTTTTTATCACCGGACATGAATTCACCACCCACATTTGTTGTTTTGACAAAATCTAAATCATTATCCAGTTGTTTTATTTTTTCTTTATACTTTTTTCGGATTTCCTTCAAAGCGTTTTTTACTTCAAGTTCAGAAAGTGATGTATTTTTTTCAACCTTCAATTGCTGCTTGAGACATTTTATTTCCTGATCTCTTTTCAACACTTCAAACCGGTTAGCAACCATATGAACGCGATCAAATATGGTTTCAAGTTTTGTCGCTTTATCTACAACATATTCCGGAGTTACAACTTTTCCACAATCGTGTAGCCAAGCAGCAATTTTTAACTCATACATTTGCTTTTCAGTAAAATGTATATCCTTGTAATGTTCATTATCTGACTCATTCACTGCATCAGCCAGCATCATTGTTATAACAGGAACACGGGAACAATGCCCTCCAGTATAGGTAGATTTGGCATCAATTGCTGAAGCGATCAATTTGATGAATGACTCAAAAAGAATTTCCAGATCACGTATCAAGTTCTTATTTGTAATGGCCACAGCCGCCTGACTAGACAATGCTTCAACAATGTCTTGAACTTCCGTTGAAAAGGGAATTGATTCACCCGTTTTTCTATCTTTTGCGTTCAATAATTGTACAACGCCAATTATTTCATCTTCATGATTTTTTAATGGCACTGTTAAAAATGATTGGGAACGATATCCGGTTTTTTTATCAAATGCTTTGGTACCTGAAAAATCAAATCCATCTGCTTTATAAGCGTCAGGAATATTGACTGTTTCTCCGGTCAATCCCACATATGCAGAAATCATATTTTTATTTGGCTTACCATCATCATCATAAAGTTTAACAGGATAAAAAGGAATGTCCTGACCAGATGTGCCGCCCATATGAAAGTTCAAAGAATCCGTCATCATGATCTCGAATCGCAGACGATCATCATCTGTTTTCATGTAAAGCGTGCCGCCATCGGCATTGGTGATGCGCTTGGCTTCCAGCAGGATATTCTCCAGAAGAACATTCATATCCTTTTCCTTGGAAAGGGACAAACCAATATTTGCAAGATTCTTGACTTGCCTCTCAAGATGATCTATATACGAATGAATACCACTGGGGACTTTCTTCAATAGCTGCTTTAATTCAGCTTGTGAGAGATCAAAACTTTGACCTTTTGGTTTACCATTTTTTGAGCTCATTCTAATATCTCTCCTAATAAAATTTGATGAACTTACATCATTGCTGTTAGATGCTCAATAGTAAGCTTATACTTGCATGATCGCAATAATCAAACTATTTTAAACCTTACTAAGGAGTCTAATCATGAAAAAGAAAAATCTTTTTCTCTTTTTCATCTTGTCCTGTAATTTGATTTTTGCGGGCATAACTGGAAAACTGGTCGGTAATATTACCGATGCATCTACTGGTGAACCCCTCATAGGTATAAATTTAGTTCTCAAAGGAATAGTCCTGGGAGCCGCTACCGATCAAAACGGTTATTATAAAATTTTAAATATTTCTGCAGGATCCTTTACTGCAACAGCATCGTACATCGGATTTAAAACCACCTCCGTCACAGATGTGCGCATAAACGCCGATCGTACGACAACCCTAAACTTCGAAATGCAAATCTCTGCAGTTGAAGGAGAAGAAGTTATCGTAGAGGCTAAACGACCAGTCATTGTTCGAGACCAAACAGCAACAACTACCATTATTGAAAAAGAAGATTTTGAAAATATGCCTATCAATTCCTATGCAGACATTCTTGATAATGTGGCTGGTGTTATTGAAAACAATAATGGCGGTGGTGATGATGGTATCCACGTTCAGGGTGGCCGTTCCGGCGAAACTGCGTACCTCGTTGATGGCTTTTATGTAAAAGATGTCATAAATGGTGGTATGACCAACGATGTAGCTCGCGGCGGAATATCTGAATTGTAAATAATTACCGGTTCATTTGATGCTGAATACGGCCAAGCCATGAGTGGTATTATTAATATTATTACCCGGGAAGGTGGTGCTGAATATGATTTGAGTTTTAGAGCATCCACAGATCCGTCAATTTCTGGTCTCACGAATAGCTGGAATACAGGCCGAATAGAAGGAACAGTTAGCGGTCCCATAATCCCAACCATGCCCAATCTAGCCACATTTTTTATTTCTGCCGATCGTAATCATACTGACGGACGATTAAAATATAATTATCTCCCTTGGGCGGTATTAAAGGTGGATGAAAATAATGACGGTATATATGATGCGGGTGAATCATGGACAGATATTGCAAATGGTCGCTATGATATCGGTGAAGCATTTAACGATAACAATCATAATGGTTACTGGGATCATGCAGTATATGATACATTTGGGATTGTAGTAGTTACAGAAGCAGAACCATGGACAGATGTTGCCAATGGTGTATACGATGTTGGAGAAGATTTCACCGATGAGAATGGCGATGGTATACGTAATGGGGACGTCTACGCCCTCGCAGATATTGATGGCGATGGCATTGCTGAACCACTCAAAAAAGGTGCCCGTGAAGTAACAGCTACGTATAATTGGACAGACCGGATTATGAGCAAACTTGTTCTACGTCCAATCAATAATGTAAAAATTACATTGGGAGTAAATATTCAAAATAACGAAAGCCGCGGTTTTAGTATGAGTTACCGTCAACTCCCGGAACGTAGTGCAGTCAGTTGGCAGGAAAGCAAACTCATGTACGGCAGGTTGAATTACACATTTTCTGAAAATATGTTTGCCACATTCTCCTACTCAAAAAACAGGGTGGATAACTGGACAGGCCCGAAAGTTCCTGGTGAAAAATTCTTGGATGATAGCCATGAACTGTACTCTAAAGTATACACTATTCCTGAAAGCTGGAATAATTCAGTTCTTAAACCTGGTTCAGAATTCAATTGGTTGAGCTATTATGCTGAACCTTATAATGACGCTGATAGTAATGGTGCTTTTAATGGTGAGGATTTTGAAGATTTAAATGGTGACGGACAATACAGCTGGGGCGTTTTCACACCTTTAAGAGAAGGTGATGCATATGATAATACTTCCAACTATGAATTTTATGGCAATTATCCCATAGTAAGTAATAATGGTGATACAGTCCGCATGGGCTTTTCAACTTATTCCAGTTATTTTAATGACTATTCCGAAACAACGCAGCTGGAAGGTGCCCTCACATGGCAAATAAATAAAGTTCATCAGATTAAAACAGGTTATTCTCAAAAAAAACATAAATTATTCAATTTTTCAGCCTTAGGGGTTGGCGGTGGATATTATGGCAAAAGTTCCGATGCATCATTTATTCTATGGGAAAAAGAGCCAATAGAATCATCATTTTATATACGGGATAAAATGGAATTTAGTGATTTGGTAATCAATATGGGTTTACGATATGATATTCTTGATCCTAAAAGTGAGTATGCTGACCCAACAAAAAACCTAGGATTTCGTTATAATGGCGAAGTATATGAAACCAGTGATTTAACATCTATAAATTTTGATGCTTTTGCTGCTGGTGACGTTGAATGGGGTTACATCGAAGATGATGGAACTTTTAGTGAGCCGGATAAAGCCAGCGTGAAATCACAATGGAGCCCCAGAATTGGTATCGGATATCCTGTAACAGAAAATACAGCTTTCCATTTTTCTTATGGACATTTCTTCAAGTATCCTGATTATGCATATATGTATGACTATACCAATTCCAATGGCATAGGTGGTGAAGGTGTACCAGGTGGATTATCAAATATTAGTTCACAAAATCTATTTAGTATGTTTGGTAATTCAATGTATCCTTTCCCATTTAACCTGGGTGATTGGTATATCCCACCTGTGGGTTCTCCCAATATTAAACCAGAGCGCGCCATCCAGTATGAATTTGGACTGCGCACCATGCTTACGCCGGAATACTTGATGACATTGACATTATTCTATAATGACCGCCACGATTACATTTCAGCTAATATTTATGATGCAGACCCGACAGAATACGCCATTTATGAAAATATGGATTATGCTAATTCTAAAGGGTTTGAGTTAGGTTTAAGAAAACTGTTTACCCAGAATTTCAGTTGGGAAGTTTTTTATTCTTATTCCCGGTCAGAAGGCAATACATCCAACGAAACATCCAATTGGTACGCTGCATATCTATCATCCGTATATGGTACGCACCCTGTCCATCGGACTATCACAATGGCTTGGGATCAACCCCATACTTTAAATATGCGATTTGATTATCGGCATCCAAAAGGGTTTGGTGTGAATATCTTGGGCAATATGGGTAGTGGTTTACCATACACACCACAAGATGCCCGGGGCAGAAATATTGATGATGAGAACTCCGGCCGTATGCCCTTTACATCCACATTTGATGCTAAAGCATATTATGATCTTAAAGTCAGGGATATGGCTCGTGTCCGTATCTATGCAGACATAACCAATTTGTTTGATAGAAATAATATTTTAAATGTGTTTAATAATACCGGACAGCCGGATGAAAGTTTGAATCCCAATAATTCACCCATGTGGATTTATCGCCCATATTATTATGGTGCCCCGCGGCACATTGAACTTGGTATTAGTGTTGGATTGAGGTAAAAGATGAAAAAGACATTTTATATAACCCTTTTCAGCATCTGCTATTTATTTGGCGGAGATCCAGCTGGGCTTTCAAAATTCGATTATTATAACCGTGTTATTGCTCCACAATTAGGTAGAAAGCCATTACCCAATAGACTTTCAAAAATATCATCGTATGATGATCGGAAACGTAGTGTACTGGATAAAGGCAATATGGTCTTACGACTTTCCAATGCGGCAATTTATGGTTATGACCGTTGGGGACTCAACCACGAATTCCCAGCAGGCAGTATGCTCAAGGATGGCTGCTGTACGTACTACTGGACTGCTTCACCCATGGTGGGTGGACTCATCAATGGTGAACCATCTGTTGCGGTGGGTGTGCGTGGTTCTGTTCGTGACCACGAGGAAGAATTTGAACCATTGCCGGGTTATGATGCCGGTACAGTGGATTCAGAAGCCAACCTGGGAATAGCATTTAGTGATATGCCTGAATCCTGGCCCGATCAATGGCCTATCGAGTCAGCAACAGGTGATACATTCATGTCCGTTATCTATGACCTTGAAGGAAATAAAGATACGCTCTATTTTCCTGGGGTCGAACCGGAACTCGGCCCAAATGGTTTTCCCGATGCTCCTTGCGGTATCGGTGTTCAAGCCGAGCGTGAAGCCTATTTTGTCGTAACAGATAATGATCCGACTGAAGGAAACACCTTTGCCAGCAATAATGGCGTTGGACCCTTGAATGTTCGCTTTGATGTGTGGGTATTAAATTATTCTCTATCTTTTGGTAATGATGGACTCATCTTTATTCAGCAAATGACCAATGTAGGCAAAGACACGATAAAAGATGCGTATGTAGGTATTGCAGGTGATCCCGATGCTCCGGAGCAAGGCAGCGCAGAATGGACAGATGATTTGGCACTGTTTATTCCTAAAAATGATCCTCTCATTGCAGAAAAACTTGTGGATACAACTGATGCTCACTTACTTTCAAACTTTGCGTTGGTATATGATAGAGATGATGCCTCTTTGGGATTTAAATCATCCGGAATCGGTTGGGTAGGTTTAAAATTCTTGGAATGTACAAAATTCAATAATGATGGTTCAGATTCCTCTTATGATGTATCCACTTTTTATACGTATCAATACAGCGAGGATGCTCAAAGTGATGCTCAGGCTTATACCGAACAAATGATGCACGGAATTCAAACTCCTCAAAATATTACTCCCAACGAATATGATATATATCAAAAACCGTATTCCTATGGACCGGATGTTACTTGGGTTATTGCCGCGGGGCCTTTTGATGTAGCACCGGGCGAACAAGTTATCTTTACATTTGCTGATTTTGTAGGAATCAATGAAACAGATTTAATCAGAAATGCCAAACTCTTTCAATCGCTTTATGACAATAATTGCGCTACACCAAAACCACCGGACCAACCTCTGGTTCAAGTCATAGAAGATGATGGCCAAGTCACATTATTCTGGGATGATCGCAGTGAATCTTCCATAGATCCAGTCACTTTAAATAACGCATTTCAAGGCTATCGAGTTTATCGGAGTCTGGACCGGGGAAGTTCCTGGGGAAATGTTGTTACTGATCTAAATGGCGATCCTACAGATGTATATCAACCACTGGCTATTTACGATGTATCAGATGGTATTACGGGTGCATTTGCAATGACGGATCCTTTGATTTACTATAATCTTGGTTCCGATGCAGGACTGAAGTATTCCTACGTTGATAAAAATGTTGTGAATGGTTATGAATATTGGTATGCCGTATCTGCTTACGATGGGCCCGATGATTGGGCCGGATCCGTTATCGATCCACTTGAGAATTCCAGATCAAAAAATGCATATGCTAATAATTTTGATAATACTGTCGCTGCAAGACCCCAAAAGAAAGCAGCCGGATATGATATGGGTAGTTTTAGCGAATCTCATTCTGCTGGGGAATCCGACGCTGTGTTAACAGCCGTCACAGCTGACCCATTTACATTGGATTTTTTAGGTGCTGAACTAACTCCAGATGACTTCGTTAGTAAAGGTCATACGTATATTGTCAGCTTTGGAGATACAATATTGTATGATACTACAGATGTTTCTGGAGATAGTAGTTATTCCGTTTATGATACCATTGCTACACATTATTGGACAGTTAAAAATCAAACAACAAACCAAGTCGTTGTCGACATGGATACTTCTGATATAACTGCTGGTATTTTAACTCATGTGATTGATGGATTTGTACCCTTATTTTCTGGAGCAAGTTGGGATGTGAATACCTTTACATCTGCAAAAACAACTGTTGATGATGATACATCAACATCTATTGCGTTTGCTGGATTAAGTGCAGGATCTCATGATGGAACTTGGGCGGGGTTTTTAGAAGCATTACCCGTAAATCAGCCGCAAGGTCGGCCAGGATTATCTGACCTACAACGTGACCTAGTATTCAAATTTGGTGACAATTCCATTGGAAGTTATTTTAATCCAAATCTAACTATAGTGGATTCAATCGGCCTTCCCTTTTCATTATGGTCTGTGGAGGAAAATAAACAGATTGGTTGTCTTATTTATCAAGCCGCTCAAAGCAAACCTATTATTGAAGAAATAGATGGAATATTCAGATTCACCAAAAATGTGTATATCATGCCAATTTATGAAGATTATAATCCGGATATTTCTCATCTATCATCATTTGATTATGCAGAAGATGCTGAATTATTTGGTTGGATGCTGCAGTTTAATAAAAATGATACAGAATTTGAAGATGGAAATGAATTTACTATTACATTTCAAAACCCATTACTTCCTGGAGCAGACATCTATACGATAACAAGTGTGGCGGATGATTATACAATAGATAAGAACGATTTGAAAAAAATTCTCGTTGTACCGAACCCATACAAAGCAACTTCTGCATATGAATCTGTCGCATTCGAAAGAGAACTACAGTTCCATAACTTGCCAGAAAAATGTGTTATCCGAATCTACAATACTGCCGGAGAAATGGTACAGATTTTAGAACATAATGAAAATAGTTATGGTTGGCGAGGACCAAGCATTGAAGCTTGGAATCTGCAAACCTACAATATTCAGGAAATCGCATTCGGTGTTTACATCTTCCATGTGATTTCAGATGACAAAGAATTCGTAAGCAAATTCGCGGTGATCAAATGAAGAAAATACTCTTTACATCCATCCTACTGGTCGGAATGGCCAGTGCACAATTTGATAATGTCGGAACATCTGCTGCAAACTTCCTTAAAATTGGCGTAGGAAGTCGAGCTACAGGAATGGGCGGAGCATATTCAGCCCAAGTAGCAGATGCTTCAGCACTCTATTGGAATCCATCCGGTATAGCCCATATAACTTCCCCACAAGTCGTATTCAGTTCATTTAACTGGATTGCAGATATGAAACATAGTTTTCTGGCTGTAGCAATCCCAACGAAAAGTGGGACTTTTGGATTGAGTCTTATTTATTTTGACATGGGCGATATGACCAAGACTACGGAACTATCACCCTATGGGGATGAGGGAACATTCAGCGCCAGCGATATTGCCATTGGCGTTGGCTATGGTACAAAAATCAGTGACCGCTTTGCCGTGGGTGTGCAGGTCAAATTAATCAGGGAAACAATTTCCTTCTCCTCCGCTTCGGCCTTTGCGGTTGATGCCGGAACGCAATATGTTACACGTTTTTACGGTTTGCGAATTGGCATGGCAGTGACAAATTTTGGTTCAAAGATGCGCCTTTATGGAACAGATAATAAAGTGGATGTGGATGCATACGAGGATTTTGGTGCTAACCCGGATGTCATTGCTCATTTAAATACAGACGATTGGTCAATTCCCATGGCCTTTCGCTTCGGGTTATCAATGACACCCATAGGGAAAAATGGATTTATAAAACAAGATTTGGCAGAAGTAACCGTTAATTGGGAATATTTTGATCCACGTGATTATAATCCCTATTATATCTTGGGTGTTGAAGTGAAGGTTTTGGACGCCTTCTATATTCGTTCCGGTATGCAATTCAAATTCATGCAATTCAGTGATGACTTATCAGATGAAACTGATAATAGTAATTTTCAAGATGCACTTAAAAGCGATGATGGATTTGGATATGTACAGAACATGTCTTTTGGTATTGGCATAGACACAGAAAAAATTTCATTCGTTCCTGTGAAAATGCGTATCGATTATTCATCCTCTGATTTAGGTTTGCTGGGACTTGTAGAAAGACTCACTCTCTCCATTTCTTTTTAAATTTTATTTTAATTCGTGCTTAAAAAGGCCTTCTGTTGAAGGCCTTTTTTATTTCAATTCCTTCCTGATGAAACAACATAAACTCTGTAATTTTCAGTATGGATTTAAATCGAGAAACAATCCAAAAATATATTGATCAGGCAGAAAATAATGTTGTCGATGTCGACATCTTATTTGAAATAGCCAATCAACTCCTACAGGAGGATGCTGAACGTAAATCAATTCATGCCTTCCTCGACCTGGGGCATCTTCCTGCTGTTAATACCAATATTGCAGAAAATAATCTCGTGGATGATTGGTTGGATTTATTGATCAAACTGATCGATAAATCGAAATATTCATTCGGTCATCTTTTTTATAACCGCTCAAGAAGATATAAACACCAGCCATTGTTTCAGGAAATCCATAATGGAAAAGTAGGCAACCATACGTATGAAGATATTTGGGACGAATTATTAAAAACTGCCGGTGCATTAACTCATATTGAAAAATCTAACCCCAAACAAATTCGAATTGGCATTCTAACACACAATTGTCTTCGCGGTGCTATTGTTGATTTAACGTGTTTATCGTTTCATTTTCCTGTTGTTCCCATCCCCGCCAATGCTACGAACAATGATATCCATTTTATTATTAAACATAGTGGAATTACACACCTATTCATTGACAATGAACTAAAAGCTGAATTAAATAGTATTCTCCTTTCTACTTCCAAAGATCTAAATATTATTAATTTAAATAATAATGAATGGAATGCATTTATAGACCAAGGACAAAATACTGATCCGCTCAATGTTTTAAAGCGTATCGGCCGAGTACAAATGGACGATGTTGCCACTATCATGTACACATCTGGCACGACGGGTGAACCCAAAGGGATTACTTTCACTCAAAAGAATATGGTCGTGAAGCGCTTTGCACGAGCATTGGCTTTAACAAAACTAGGACCAAGTGATTCATTTCTATGTTATCTCCCGTTGTACCATACTTTTGGACGATTCCTGGAATTACAAGGCAGCATATTTTGGGGCGCATCTTATGCATTCGCTGAAAATACTTCATTCAAAACTTTAAGAAAAAACTTTTTAGTTATTAAACCATCGGTATTCATCAGTGTCCCCAAGCGTTGGACGCAATTGTATGAAATTATCCATTCATTAGCTGCAGATCATTTAGAGCAGGATCGCATCGTTCGCAAAGCAATTAAAAAGGTTACAGGTGGAAATTTAAAATGGGGTTTGTCTGCTGCTGGTTATCTTGATCCAGATATTTTCCAGTTCTTTCAAAACCATGATATACAATTATTGAGTGGGTATGGAATGACCGAAGCGACAGGCGGAATCACCCTGACCTCCCCAGACGAATATGTCGTTGATTCAGTCGGCCAGAAACTTCCGGGTATAGAATTACGTATTTCTGATGAAGGCGAATTACTGCTAAAAGGTCCGTATATATCTGCTTTTTATTATGCTGATCCCCTCACTCCCAGTACAGATGATGGCTGGTTTCATACGGGGGATATTTTCATTGAAAAGGATGGACATTATTTTATAAAAGACCGTAAAAAAGAAATTTACAAAAATACAGCAGGGCAAACACTTACTCCGCAAAAGATAGAAAATATGCTCTCTGAATTTGATGCAATTCAATCTGCATTTCTAGTGGGAGATAATATGGACTTTAATACTGTATTAATTTTTCCTGATGAGGGTTATTTGAATTTTCATATACCCGAAAAAGAACCTGCAAAAATCAAATCAGCAATTAGTGCATTAATCCAATCCGTTAATGGATTTCTAGCTCCTTATGAACGCATTATCAATTTTGGTATTATCTCTAGGGATTTCAATGCTGAATATGACGAGTTAACACAAAAAGGTACATTCAAACGACAAAATATACTTGCGAATTGGGATGCCGTCATCAAACCCATGTATGCTCCAAACCATGCAGACATGCATCATAAAGGGAAAAGCGTATCATTCCCAAATTGGCTTTTGAAAGAAATGAAAATTGCTGCTCATGATATTTCCTGGAGTGGCCGTTATTTGAGAATTGAAACACTTGATCGAAAATGCAGATGTCAATGGGAAAATGATACACTTTTATTGGGAGAATTTGAATATTCCGTACGTAATGATAATATTGATATGGGGCGTATTTTGATGGACCCCAACATTTGGTTAGGTAATAGCGATCTTGCAATCTTTTTTGGAGAAATCGTCTTTCAATTACTTCGTTATAAACAATCTAGCAATATTGAGATACAATTACGGAAAACATCCCAACCCATCTTGACTGATATTATTAAACCAGCGTTTCATGAAACTGCAACCATAGAAGATCTGCATTTGGGGACAATGTTTCTTATCCAAACCAAAAAGACTGGATTAGAATATTATAATCAGATCCTTCAAAACACTGATTTAGAATTAAAAAAGATTGGTGTTGAAATACTTATAAACATGTTGAATAATTCCAAGTTGAAGTTTAGTCGATCAATATTCAATACATTAATTCCTTTTTTGAAAAATAACCAATTTGTACCAACACTAAAGAGACTCTTTAT
>SCKN01000006.1 GCA_004124385.1 Fidelibacterota bacterium | reverse complement strand
CCCCCCAATCCTTTTAGAAACATCTAATTTTCAATTTTCATATAACAGTGATTACAGTGAATCTTTTTAAAAAACAAGTCGGTCACAGACCGGTAGTTATGGAAAAACTGACCATTTCTGTCCATTACTGTCCAAATAGAAATGACGAAAATGGACAAAGAAAAACCCCGAGCTCTTGACGAGAAAACGGGGTTTATAAGGAGCGGGACCGAAGGGACTCGAACCCTCGACCTCCGGCTTGACAGGCCGGCGTTCTAACCAACTGAACTACGATCCCAAATTTAATATGCTATTTTTTATCCCGGTAAATAAGTGCCGCTGGAATAACGATGATATAACCAAGAAAAAGCATAATTGGAGCAACTGTCAGACTTTGGGTGCTTGTTGTTTCTCCTGAAGCCATAACCCAATATCCTAATGCAATCAGCAAAACTCCTATAGCAAAAATAAAATAATTTTTACGGGTAAAAGCCCACCCCTCAATCAGATGTACGTGTTTTTCTTCAATACCTTTACTCATTGCGGCGGGGAAATTAAAGCAAGCAATTCCCTTGACCAAAGAGAATCTTTATGATTCATGTAATAAAATTAATAATCAGAAAATTGACTCGTGTTAAAAAATGTCTCTAAATTCGTACCCCATAAATCATGGCGTTACAGAACTTTTATCCGGGGAAACGATTGGTTGGCGTGGTGCTTGGAGTTATTCTACTCAGTGCTCTTGCTTTTTACCAGTTAATCATTAATTGGCCACAGGCGAATCCTTATGCAATGGTCAAAGTGAATATTCCGAAAGGTGCCAATGTTACAGATGTCAGCAGAATACTGAAAGAAATGAATATTATAGCCAATAAACAAATGTTTCGAATTGCAGTATGGGCCCTTGGTCACGAAAAAAAATTACCAGCAGGATCATATACATTGAATGGCGCACGCTCCAATTATCAGATTATTGACCAATTAGTAAATGGGGCACCTAATCTGATACGTGTTACAGTACAAGAGGGATGGACCATTAAAATCATTGCTGCTGAATTGGAAAAAGTTTTAGGAACTGATGCAGATGAGTTTATCAAATTAAGTGAAAATAAAAGTTTATTGAGAAAATGGAATATCAAACATGATTCCTTTGAAGGATTCCTTTTCCCTGATACGTATTATTTTTTGGAAGATCAAAACCCTAAAGAAATAATGGATATAATGGTCAAAGAATATCATAATTGCGTTACAGACTCTCTTCACGCCAGAGCTCAAGAATTAGGATTTAATATTAAAGAAATGATAACATTGGCATCCATCATCGAAGGGGAAGCGTTATATAACTCTGAGCGGCCTGTGATTTCGGGTGTGTATCATAACCGATTGAAAAAGGGGATGAAACTGCAAGCCGATCCAACGATTCAGTATATCATTAATGATGGTCCGCGTAGATTATTGAATAAAGATCTAAAAATTGAATCACCTTATAATACATATTTAAATAAAGGATTGCCGCCTGGTCCTATAAATAATCCAGGAAAAGAATCAATTCTAGCAGCTTTATATCCAATGAAAAATGATTATTTGTTTTTTGTCGCACGGGGAGATGGATATCATGAGTTTTCAAAAACAGAGCAAGAGCATAATAAGGCAAAGCGAAAATTTAAAGCAAATCGCAAAAGAAATTTCCGGAAAAAAATTAAATAAAGAAAACTGAAAAAATTATGGCAAAGGAAACTCTAAATAAGATTCAGAAAAAAGCAGTGGAAGCTATTGGATCCCCCGTATTGATATTTGCAGGCGCCGGAAGTGGTAAAACACGTGTTTTAACGCATAAAATTGCATATTTGATTGAAGAGGGTGAATTTAAACCAGAAGAAATTTTAGCAGTAACATTTACGAATAAAGCTGCAGAAGAAATGTCAAAAAGGGTCCTCTCTTTACTTAAGCAAAAAAATGTACAATTAAATATTGGTACATTTCATTCGATCTGTTCACGTTTGCTAAGAAAAGAAATTCATCGTTTAGGATTTACTCGAGATTTTGTTATTTATGATGTCCAGAATCAAATTGCTCTAATTAGGTTGGTAATGGATGGAATGAATATAGCTCGTAATTATTTAGAACCTAAAACAGTCAGAAATAGAATTAGTAATTTTAAAAACAAAATGCAGAATCCTTCTGCCGCAAAACGATCTGCCAGAACAATATTAGATAAAACAATTTGTGATGTTTTTAAGAAATACCAAATAGAGTTGCAAAAGAACAATGCCTTGGATTTTGATGACCTTTTACTCTTTCCATTGATTTTATTTGAAAAATTTCCAGAAGTACTGAAAAAATATCAGGATAAATGGAAGTATGTGCTTGTGGATGAATTTCAGGATACAAATCGTCCTCAATTTTTATTTATCAATGCGATTGCAACTGTCCATAATCAGATTTGTGTTGTGGGTGATGATGACCAATCCATTTACGGATGGCGGGGAGCAGATATACGTAATATTCTAGATTTTGAAAAATCATTTCCAGGTTGTAAAATTTATAAATTGGAGCAGAATTACCGTTCGACCCAGCAGATACTTAATGCTGCAAGTGCTGTTGTAAAAAATAATGAAAACCGTGCTTTGAAAGAATTAAGAGCCATGAACGGTGCCGGTGACAAACTAGGACTTCTAGAAACAAACGATGAAATGGAAGAAGCGGACGCGCTAATCAGTGTTCTGGAAAAAGAAATAAAAATGAATAAACGTACGTTTAGTGATTTTGCTGTTCTTTATCGTACGAATGTCCAATCCAGAGCCTTGGAAGACAGTCTGCGTAGGAATGGTATCCCCTATAAAATTATTGGCGGTATCCGTTTCTATGAACGTAAAGAAGTGAAAGATTTACTGTCTTATCTGCAATTAATCGTGAATAAAAAAGATACAATTGCATTACGTAGAGTTGTCAATTTTCCACCTCGGGGTATTGGTTTAAAAACTGTGGATAAATGTGTTCAGGAAGCGATAAAGTCTAAACAAGAATTATTTGATGTATTAGCAGATCCATCGAAGATGAATATCCGTGGGAAACAAGCGGAAGAATTAAGAAGTTTCTACGATATTATCAGCAAATATCATGATTTACTTGATAAACTGAATGCCGGTGAATTAGTAAGGACACTTGTGGATGAAACGGGGATTATAAAGCATTATAAACGCCAAGACTCTCTTGAAGACTTGGAACGAATAAACAATATAAATGAAGTCTTAAATAGTGTGGATGAATTTATGGCTCATAACCCCGATATGTTATTAACACAATTTCTTGAAGAAGTATCTTTGCTAACAGGTATCGATCGTTGGAATAACCAGGAAAATAAGGTAACGCTAATGACAGTTCATTCATCAAAAGGATTGGAATTTCCCGTTGTGTTTTTAACGGGTTTGGAAGATGGCTTATTTCCATTATACAACAGTCTGCATTCTAAACAGGAATTAGCTGAAGAACGACGGTTGTTCTACGTTGCTTTAACTCGAGCAAAACAAAACGTCTTTTTACTTTATGCCAACAACCGACGTAGAGCTGGAGCAGATCAGTTTTATGGATTGGTTTCACGGTTTGTTCGTGAAATCCCGAAAGACCATTTAGAAAATATCAAATATTCATCTGCATTAACACGTAAAATTATTGGTTCAAATCGTGGCTACTCTAAAATGGAAGTGAAGCGAACTGTAACTATTTTTGATGATTTTCGAGTGGGTGATCAAATAGAACATGCCATTTTTGGCGTGGGAAAAATTATGGCATTAAGTGGCTCTGGTGAAAATCAACGTGTGGGAGTCGTGTTTAAAGGCGGTCTTAAAAAGAAATTAATCGTCAAGTTCGCAAAGCTAAAAAAAGTCAGCTAAATCTATTAGTCTCATTAATTTATTATCTACGTAATCAAGTAATAACTAGATTCCAGTAATGTGAATTCCACAAAAGATAAAACGTAAATATGTAAAACGTAATCTAGATTGTTTACGTAATTATATTTTAAATAATTACGTAAAATTATAATCCATTTATTTATACTCATTTCAATACACAAAAAAATATTTTCTATCTGTTGAATAATTCAAATGAGTATAAAACCTTATAATTTCCTTTCAGGAAAATAAATTTGTTCTTAACTTCTTTGAGACTCAATCTCAATAAGGAATAATTATGTCTAAAGGTCTAAAAAGATTAAAGAAAATCCTCCATAATGAAGGTTTACGTTTTACAAGCCAGAGAGAAGCAGTGTGGAATGAAATCATCTCCAGTGATGACCACCGTGAAGCCGACGAAATTTATATGGCTATCAGGCAAAAAGGGATTTCAGTATCAAGGGCTACTGTATATCGCACAATAGATGTACTTTTAAAAAACAACTTTGTACGCAAACTGGATTTAGGTGTAGGACCCAGTAAATTCGAACACAGGATTGACAGTCATCATCATGATCATATTATTTGTATACAATGCGGTCGAATCGATGAATTTCTTGTTGATCAGATAGAGGATCTTCAGGATAAAGTAGCAAAAGAATATGGATTTAAACTCGTACGGCATATTCATCAACTATTTGGTTTATGCGAGAATTGCCAGTGACTCTATTTGAATTAAAGGATGGTGAAATTGCAACTGTGCATTCTTTTAAAGGCGATATGGAACTTCAATCCCGCCTTGTGGAAATGGGTATCCTTCCCGGTATCAGTATCCGCCGTATCAAAACTGCGCCTATGAACGGGCCCATCGAATTGAAAGTACGTGATTATCATGTATCTCTACGGCAAAACGATGCTCGAAATATCCTGATTAAATAATGATCTCTTCAGTTCAAACATCTTGGGCTGCGCTTGTAGGAAATCCTAATAGTGGCAAAACTGCCATTTTCAACTTACTGACCGGTTTAAATCATAAGGTGTCCAATTATCCGGGTGTTACGGTTGAAAAGAAAACCGGATTGGCTCGTTTTGCCGCTGGTGATCAATTCAATATTCTTGATTTACCGGGTACGTATAGTTTAACACCTGAATCCATGGATGAACGTATTGTGACTGAACAGGTCTTGAATTGGATTCATGGACATGAACCTCCAGATGTTATTATTTCTGTTGTAGATGCAACGAACTTGAGTCGCAATTTATACCTTACTTCACAGTTGGCTGATCTTGGAATCCCCATAGTGGTTGCATTGAATATGATGGATATGGTTAAACAAGATTTAAATATTAATTATGAAAAATTAGCTAATGATTTAGATGTTGCAGCTATCATCCCTATGTCAGCCACAGAAAAGTGGGGTCAAAGTGAATTGCTTGAATCCGTTAAAAAATCAATGAATTCCAACGTTGTAGAAAATCCATTTCCAATTTTTCTAAATGACGATATTTCCAATGCATTAAAGCCATTGGAAGAAATGTTGAAAACACAGTTTAGCTATAATAATCGACTAGCAAAAGCGCAAGCGTTACGGTTAATTACCCGTAAATCAACTGTAGAAATATATACTGAAATGTCTGCAAATGGAATGATCGTCGATGCAGCATTTAAAAAGTCATTACAGGAAAAAAGAGTAGCAGCTGTGGATATTTTAGAAAATATAGGTATCAAACATAGAATTATGGAAGCGACCTTAAGGTATGAATGGTTGGATAGTGTATTGGCTACAGGAAATATCAATATTGAATCAAATCTTAAAGAATATAATTACAGTGAGAAACTGGATAAGCTACTGACTCACAAATGGGTCGGCCCGGCTATTTTTGTAACGATACTCTATTTTATTTTTCAGTCCATTTTCACGTGGGCAACCGTACCCATGGATTGGATAAATAGTGGTGTGGCATGGATAGGAAACCAAGTGCTGAATTTAATGTCTGCCGGTATGCTGCGGGATTTACTAGTAGAAGGAATTATTGCCGGTGTGGGATCCATTCTCATTTTTCTACCACAAATATTAATTTTAATGTTTTTTATGACGTTGCTTGAAGATACAGGTTATATGGCCAGAGTTGCATTTATGATGGATAGCTTTATGAAAATGATCGGTTTGCACGGACGATCAGTGCTTCCATTAATGAGTGGCTATGCCTGTGCTATTCCCGGTATAATGTCAACTCGAACCATTGACAGTTGGAAAGAAAGACTCATTACCATTTTAGTTTTACCGCTTATGAGTTGTAGCGCTCGTTTGCCGGTTTATACATTAATGATTGGTGCATTTATTCCAGCAACCCACGTTTTTGGTTTTTTTAATCTCCAAGGATTGATTTTGGTCATAATGTATTTTTTAGGTACAGTTACCGCATTTGTTCTGGCAAAAGTTTTTAGTTTATTCATAAAGGTAGAAGGAAAATCATCATTTGTAATGGAATTACCGCCATATAGAATCCCTCTTTGGACCTCTGTATTTAGTCAAGTATTGAATAGAGGAAAATTATTCGTGGTAAATGCCGGAAAAATTATTTTATCCATTTCTATTGTTTTATGGTTTTTGGCATCTTACCCAAAAGTGGATGAAACAAATGGTAATGAAAATCCAATTCGGACAAGTTATGCCGGTAAAATCGGACAAGCAATTGAGCCAATAATTAAGCCATTAGGGTTTGATTGGAAATTGGGTATTGGTTTAATTACATCTTTTGCTGCGCGGGAAGTATTAGTAAGTACCATGGCAACTATTTATAATATTGAGTCTAATTTGGATAATATTGTGCAGTTGAAAGATGCGATGAAATCTGATAAAAATCCAGAAACTGGCAAGCCACTTTATACACCACTCGTTGCAATATCATTAATGGTTTTCTTTGTGTTTGCTGCCCAGTGTATGGCTACGTTTGCGATTGTTCGAAATGAAACTAATTCGTGGAAATGGCCTTTATTTATGATTATTTACATGAACGGGTTAGCCTTTGGAGCATCTTTCATAGTCTACCAAGGCGGGCTGTTACTTGGGTATGGTTAAGTAATTAAAATGGATTTTCAGACACTAATAGCATCAGCAATTCTTATTGCTGCATTTGTTTATACAATTATGCGTTTCAGAAAAAATTGGAAACAGGGAGATGCTGATCCCAAATGTGACAATTGTGATGTTCCTGAATTAATAAAAAACAGAAAGAATCAAAATCGTGATTGAATAAGGTGAGTGGTTAGATAGTTTTTATTCAACCAGTTACTGATCCACCAGTTTTTTCATTTTAACACTGCCACTGGATGTAATTCCATTTTCCTCAAAGCCAGCTGCTTTATAAATAATGATTGCTCTTTCATTTTTAGGTGTGACATTTAAAGTAATATAGTTTAAGTGCAGATCTTTTGACAATTTAACTACATGATCTATGAGCATTCTAGCCAAACCCAATTGCCGGTATTCTTTATCTACAAATAAGTGGAAGAGATGAGCTTGTTTTTTTTCAGGTACAGTCTTTAAACTTATATAACCAATAATCCATTTATCTTTTTTGATTACGAATGTTTTGGTGTTTTTTTCTTTATAAGATAGTGAACACCATTTTCTAAAATCAAATGGATAGGACATACGTGGATCGGTGAATTGTAAGTCTTTTGGATTCCTGAACCAGTTTTGCATACATGACTGTAGAATTATTCGGTCACTGGTGTTGGAATATAAGACTGTATCCAATGTTACTTTCATATACTCAAGTTTACTTATTTTCAGTATTGTAAAGTATGGATTAATCTATGAAACCTATTACCCAAATATCATCGTTTTTAGAAGGTACCTCAATTCAGGGCTTTTACCTTTGTGTGGAAAAACATTTACGTCATACACGCGCTGGTGATTTATATCTGGATCTTATTTTAAGAGATAATTCCGGTACGGTTCCTGCCAAGGTCTGGGACAAAGTAGATGAATTCAATGAAAAATTTTCTGCCGGAAACCCCGTAGCAATTAAAGGAAATATTGAATCGTTCAAGGATCGCTTGCAACTGGTTATTAAAAAAATTAATATAGCATCTGTAAAAAACTACGGCCGTTATGGATTTGACCCATCACTAATCGTACCTACTTCTCCTTACAATCCAAATAAAATGTGGAAGAGAGTTGTACAGATTATAGGTAAAATGAAAAACCCATTTCTTAAAAAAGTAGTGTCAAATATTTTTCGTGAACATAAGGATAAGCTACTTATTCATCCGGCATCAGTCATGATGCATCATAATTACAGATCAGGTTTTTTGGAGCATATTTTATCTATGGCAAAAATAGCTGAAAAATTGACGCCTATATACAAACTGGATCAGGATTTAGTTATGGCGGGAGTTTTGTTACATGATATTGGTAAGCTGACTGAAATATCTTCTAGTTTAGAAGCCGAGTATACCGATGAAGGAAATTTCATTGGTCATATTGTCATCGGCAGAGATATGGTTCGGGAAGCCTGTGCTAAAATCAAAGGTTTTCCAAAAATACTACAGCAGCAACTAGAACATATTATTTTATCTCACCAAGGTAAATTCGAAAGGCAAAGTCCCAAGCAGCCAAGTTTTGAAGAAGCGTTGCTCGTACATTTTATAGATAATATGGATGCTAAAATGAATTTGATGAAACTGGCATTGGAAGAAGACCAGCAAGATGGAAAATGGACAGATAGGAAAAACATATTTCGTACTGCTTTATATAAAGGGATTGATGAATCTAAATAAATTGGTTCAAGCTTCAATTTTTGCAGCTCTAGCTATTGGAGCAGGATTCTCATTGCTTATGATCCCAAATGTTGAACTCATTACTGTTATTATTTTTACAGCTGGGCTTTATTTGGGAGCAGGATGGGGCTTCATTGTTGGAGGTACAGCAGAAATGGTCTTTTCTGGTATGAATCCTTTGGGATCAGGGTTGAGTTTCCCTCCTTTATTTTTCGCACAAATAATAGGTATGGCTGGAGTAGGTTTTGCCGGTGGTGTTCTCCGCAAAGTGTTTATGCTAAAGGAATATTCATTGAACAAAGTTATTGCAGTGGGTATAACCGGTTTAATCCTTACATTTATTTTTGATTCATTAACTACATTAAGCTATCCTGTGAGTGCCGGCTTTGATTTTTCCCGGACAGTAGGTCTTTATATCTCTGGAGTTGGTTTTACGCTGTTACATCAAATAGCAAATGGGTTTATATTTGCTATAGGTGTTCCAAGAATAACAAAATTTCTTGTTAAATGAATCGACGATTACTTTTTCTGTTTCTTTCCTGTTTATATGGACAAACTGTGGAATTCCCCTATGAATGGAGTGGTCAATTCGGTAGAACATCCATCAATGGGACAATGTTCTGGAATACAGATTGGACTTCCGGACCGCTATTATTCGATGGGACCTATACCCATTATCCTTCACGCTATGGTCAGGATATTTCCGCGTATTTTCAGCTTACCAATACACAACAAATACCGATTTCATTAAACGAAATACCGGATACGACCTCGATCACAACAACCCTCGATTATGAAAGGGGAGATTATAATTATGATCTTCTGGCAATCGATGTCGATTTTGAATCACCAGATAGATATGTTGGCTTACATGGGTTCAAACGAAGTTATGCAGGAAGAGCAGGTCAGTTTTTTCACCCTAACGGAAGCGCTTCTCCCATGCAGCAAACGTATAGAGTGGATTATAGATCAGAAAATAAAGGGTGGTTGATTGATGCGTCGGCAGCACGATTAGTAACAGAATCTGGATTACCAGATTCAGGCGCTGTGAATGGTTTGTTAAAAGACGAAATATTATCTGCGGGAATCATTACACAATCTCCCGATGAAAAGCTGCAATGGACATCTCATTTGGCTTTATTCCAGCAATGGCGTAAGGTGGATGCATCATGGTATTCAAATAAGAGAAATCAATACATTAATCGAACTCGATGGCATAATCAGTTAAGCGGAGTGTCAATCGGTAAATTGAAACCTCTGCTTGGTCTGGAAATGAATTTTCAATCTATAAGCAAAAATGATACAACAAAAAGGGATATAAATTGGCACACACTCTATCTGAAAATTGATTTATGGGGGTTCAATACAGCAGTCGGGCTAATGCTAATCGATAATAAAGTAGCAGATTATTTATCGATTAATTATTTGAAATCATTTGGAAAATTTGAAATTAGCGGGATGTTTGAAGAATCCTCAAAACCGTATCATTTTAATTTGATTATGAATGGAAATGAGGTTGTAAATAATAGAATCTCACATTTAAATATAAAAAAAGTATTTGGTGGTATAGTCATTGGTTTAACAGCTGACTATTGTTCAATGATGTACGATGAGAGAAATTATTATACTTTTCAATCAGGGTTTTTAGTCAAATCAAATTTGTTTAAACATGTCTCTTTTTCCAGTAGTTATTATTTTAGGGAAGGCCAAACTCTATTATTTGATGGAATTAACAATGTCGCCAAGTTTGATTTTCAGTACAACAACGAAAATATATTAAATCGTTTTGCATTGCATATGAGTCTATCTGGCGAAGGTCTTTTAAATAGAGAAGAAACGATACGTTTCGATCCAATAAATAGTTTTCCTTATGAATATTTGGAATCCAGTCCCAATCAACCAGAAGATATTTGGCTGTTAAATTCAAAAATTGCTATTACCATTTCTTCCATGACTTTAACATGGTCAATCAGCAATATTCTTCAGGCAATTGAACCGTTCGCTTTAAAAATATTCCCAGAAAAGAAAGCAGACGATTTTCTTATCCAGCATAATCCGATATTTCCGCCCATGGGCCGGTTGGTCATGTTTGGAATCCACTGGACGTTTAAAGACTAATCAGAAAACACAGAAAAATCAGTAGGTAATGCTCCGATTTCAAAAATGTGCTCAATATTTCCAGTGAGATCGGTTACATAAACTGTGTCGGGTGCGATATAATCCGTTGTTCCGAAAAAGATATTTTCTCCATTAACTGCCACAGCATACACACCTGAAAAGCCATTAATTATATTTTGTTCATCTACCGTTAAATCAGCATTGATGGCCATAAGACCGTTAGAAGTACTTCGATACAATTGATCATTGATCGAAACAATATCTGACCCAAATGAAAAAGATGAACCATGGTCGTAAGTTGACATATTTCCAGTAGATAGTTCGATCTTGTTTAATCCATAATTCGCAGACCAGTAGATATCATAATACGTGCACGCCACATATAAATTCCCATCAATTAATTCCATTTTTCCAGGTCCAGGAATACCATAATATGTATCGATTGAAACTGAATTGAGATCAGTTATATCAATTCTCAATACTTCATTGTTAGCAGTCCAGTCACTATTCATAGATACACTGACGTAGGCATCATTGCCATTGATAAGAATATCTTCAGGCATTCCAGAAATACTGATTGTATCTGTGATTGAATTTGAATTTAAATCCAAAACTAAAATACCATTATACCATGTTGTGATGAAGCCTTTATTATTTTTGAATGCCATAAAGCGTGGACTTGAATAGGCAATATCTACGCTAGCTTCTAAAGTAAAACCATCATCTTCACCCAATTTCAAAATTTCTATCGTATGGCTATTATTGTTAATGATGTATAACTGATCATTATTGATATACATAGCATTGGCGACATCACCAAGATTATTTCCAGTTAATGCTTCATAAATGTTAGGATTGATTTCAGTTTCTTCATTATCTAAATCAGCTGACCAAAGAGATGCATTTTCAGACCCAAAGTTTCCTTCACACAAAATGTATAAGTCTCCTGATAATTCAATAGGTTCATCATCTTTATTAATTTCACAACCTGCAAAAATTAGTATGGCTGCAAGCATTATTAGAATTAGTGGGTTTTTCATCGTCACTCCTTTGATTGATTATTGTTTAATTGATATTGAAAAATAGAATGATCTACCCGGTTCTGGGTAACCTAGTATTGTTTCAAATTGAGTGTCTAAAATATTGTCCGCTGCAAGATTTATAGATAATGGATGTTTAAAGATTTTAAAATTTTTCTGAATAAATAATGATGGAATAAAATGTGATGGCAACATTTCATCATCCGGAAAATTATACATGGCAATTCGAGTACCGGTAAAACATCCGGAAATACCCGCAGTAAACTTTTTCAATTTAGCGGATACAATAATATTGCCACTTAACTCCGGAGCATAACGAAGAGCTTTATTTTGTTGTAAATCTCTAGTCCATAGCCGAGAAATAAAGCCGGATATCGTGTAGGTTGAAATGGATGTTGATCCGGATGCAGATAGACTTTTTCGAACTGTTTCAGCAATATTTTCAGGAGACCAAATGTTATCACCAGGTATCCATTGGATCAAATCTTTACTTTCAATATACCTGAAGGTTAAATCAAAATATTGTTCATTTTTCCCCCAGGATGTTACAGTCATCAATTTAATTGCTTTTTCCGGTTTAAGATCGGCATTGCCACCTGGGGTCCAATACATATCATTGAATGTCGGCGCACGAAATGAATTTCCGCCTGAAATAATGTATTTTAGATGGTCTGTTTGTTGCCAGATAATATCCATATTGTACGTTAAGGCGTTATAGTGATTTCCAATATTATCCAATCGTATTGTTGGTTGAATAGTTATAGAGTTTTGGATGTTAATTTTGGAAGAAATAAAACTAGATAAATTCTTTCTGGAATGTGAATTGGTTTCAGAACTAATGATTTTTTCTGTTTCAGAATTCCCCTGAAAATACAGTGAAATTGTATTATTAAAACGAGCGTGGGCTTTAAGTTTGAGAGAGTATTTTTCGAGCTTATGCCGGCTATCAATATTATAATTTGGGTCTATATATTTTTCATCACTCTGCCGTGTTTGTATCGATCCAGTAATAAAACCACTTGAAAACAAATAAGTAGTATTCAGAGCTAGGAGCATAAGCTCATCTTCCCGTTTTGCTTCAAGGCTTGGAGAATATATTTGTCCGGCTACGCCTCTTTTTTGAGATGAATAGAAAAAAACTCCATTCGCAAGTAGACGTTGGTTTATTGAACCTGCCAAAGATGATGTTACATATGTCTGATTAAAATGATTATTTTTTCTGTCATATGATTTTTCCCGCCAAGTTACTTTATAATTATCCTTCGCTGATCTTTGGCCAAAAGCTGTTTGAATTTTTAAATTTGGAAAATGATTAAACGTACTGGCTGACCATGATGTTCTTCCCCAACTCCCTTTGCTAAATGAAATGGCAGTCTGCTCTCTACTGTTTCCTAAATAGATAATACCGTCTGTTGTTCCAGAACCAAAGAGAACGCCTGGCTGTGTTGCTACTGCTATAGAAGAAATAATATCCGGTGGTAATTGAGATACATCTGTTTCTCCATTTTGAGGACTGGTTATATCAATTCCTTCGTAAACGACTTTTGTATGAGACCCGGGACCTCCGTCGATACTTAAGGTTGCGTTACTAGCTAGGCCTCCGTATGTACGTAATTGAGCATTTGGAATCTGATTAAATATGGATGAAATATTGCCATTATAGGCAGAATCTGTTTCATAGGTTTTAGAAAAATGAGTAGAAGATAGTAGTTTCGAAAATGACTCAACCCGATCGAGAAGTATGGGATTATTATTCAGTGTGATTAATAAGTCAGTCCAATTTTTTATAATTGCGTATGTTTGATGATATCCATAGCGGTTAAATAACAATGAATCTCCCACATCACACTTAATTGTAAAATGACCGAATTCATCTGCAATAGTCCAACGCTTGGAAGAAGGTACTTGAATAATTACAAATGAAATGTGCGAGTTATTTATATTTTGGACTATTCCATTTACTGTCAGAGCTGGAAGGGTGCAGGCAAAAATTGTAAAAAATATAAAGAATCTATACACAAAAAACCCCGTTAATGAACGGGGATATAATCACGAAGCATAATATGTTATTTTGTTTTCGTATCATGACCTTTATCCCGAAGATCATTCGATACACCGCCAGTTCAGGTTCCTGACTCATGCACAATGCATTTACAGTAGCGGGAACTGTGATCGGATTTCACGATCTTCCCTGAAACAATACGATGTATATGAACAGTTGATTTTAATTTAAAAATGCAACATAATCAAAGTTCAAATTCTCCTCGAAGATGTGTTGTGTTTCAGAGGGGAGGGTGAATAAATTCGTCGTTGAATTTTGTAATAAAATAATTCCGATGTCAAATTTCATAATAAATGTTGCTGTCATGAATATCTACAGAGAACCTACATTTCAATCTGAAGTGATTACCCAAGGTTTGCTTGGTGAAACATGTACTATCATAGATCAATCAAATGATTGGGCCAAGATTAAACAATGGGATGGTTACACTGGATGGGCTAATAATTTTCATGGTATAATCCAAGATGAAGACTACATAGCGACTCATTCATTCCTCATTCATTCAGGAGAAATTGTGAATTCTGAAAGTGAAATTATTCGCACAATTTATTTTGGAGGTAATGTCGATGCTGAATCTAATGGTAAAAATTATTCTGTAATTTTACCAGATGGAATTAAAGGTTTTATTGAAGAAAATCTTGTATCTAAAACCTTAACGCCAAAACGAAATTCAATTGTTAACCTTGCTCAATCGTTTTTAGGAGTTCCCTATTTATGGGGTGGTAAATCTTCAATGGGATTTGATTGTTCCGGTTTTGTCCAATCTGTTTACAAAGCACATAATATTGAATTACCCCGAGATACGTATATGCAAGAAGAGCATTTTAAGAAAGAAATAAATTTAAATGAATCCTTACCGGGAGATTTATTATTTTTTGCAGAGAAAAATAAAATCAGTCATGTGGCAATTAGTCTAGGCGGGGAAGATTTTATTAATGCCAGGGGTTGGGTAAGAAATGAAAGTTTAAATTCATCTAATGATGTTTATTGTCAGAAATTAAAAGAAAATTTTGTTAAAGTTGTTTCAATTAGAGAATTAGTTATTAGCTGATGTATTCTCCATCACATAATGGCTCATTATTGAATAAAGCTGTTTTAGTTTTGAATACAAATTATGCGCCATTGATGATTTGTACTGCACGACGTGCGATTTGTTTAACGTATTTGGAAAAAGTTGAAATTCTGGTTACGTACAATGACAAAGTTCATTCACCATCGAAAACGTTGGCATTGCCAAGTATCATTAAGCTCATGGATTTTGTACATTACAATAGCATGAATGTAGTTATGAACCGCAAGAATATTATGATAAGAGATAAGCATACCTGCCAATACTGTGGTAAAAAATCATCTTCAATGACAATTGATCATATAATTCCCAAAGAACGGGGAGGATCTGATTATTGGGATAATCTTGTAGCTGCTTGTCAACAATGTAACAAAACTAAAGATAACCATACACCGGAAGAAGCTAAAATGCCTCTAATGCGCCTTCCTCGAAAACCGAATAGAATTCATTATTTCCAGCAGTTTATAAATCATGACCAGACAGCTTGGCGTCCGTATTTGTTTTTGGAGTCATTTTGAAACGCGTATTAAGCGGAATTCAACCCTCCGGCCAGCTACATCTTGGAAATTATTTTGGAATGATGTCCAGAATGATTCATTATCAGGAAAAAAATGATTTATTCTGTTTCATCGTGAATTACCATGCCATGACAACCATGCAAGATGGATCCTTATTAAAAGAAAATACCATGAACGCAGCAATGGATTTTTTGTCACTTGGAATGGACCCCGAAAAATCCACATTTTGGATTCAAAGCGATGTACCTCAAGTAGCTGAATTAACGTGGATTTTATCAGTTGTTACGAGCGTTGGGCTAATGGAAAGGGGTACATCTTATAAAGATAAACTGGCAAAAGGTTTAAAAGCGAATATGGGTTTATTTTCATACCCAATTTTGATGGCATCAGATATTTTGTTGTTTGGTGGTGAAATTGTTCCTGTTGGTAAAGACCAAAAGCAACATTTGGAAATGACTAGAGATATTGCAATACGCTTCAACCAAACATTTGGTGATGTACTTGTTGTACCCGAACCGGATATTGAAAAGGATACACAATTGGTTCCTGGGTTGGATGGTCAGAAAATGAGTAAATCATATAATAATACCATTCCAATTTTCGATAATGAAAAAATAATTAAGAAAAAAGTAATGTCTATTATTACAGATTCTACTGGAGTAAACGAAGTAAAAAATACAGACTGTACTTTATTTAAAATTTATTGTTTATTTCTTGATAAAAATGGAAAAAATGAGTTAAAAGATAAATTCCAAACTCCAGGGACTGGATATGGTGAAATTAAAAAAGAATTATTTTCTACAATCATGGATCATTTTGAACCTTTTAGAAACCAAAGAACATTTTATGAACAACACCAAGATAATGTTCATGACATCTTAAAACTCGGTGCAAAAAAAGCTACACAAGTCGCTGAAACATTTTTAACTCCAGTACGAGACGCAACAGGGTTAAATTACAGGGTATGACTTACCGCGTTCATTTAGAGAATTTTGAAGGTCCGCTTGATTTATTGCTTTATTTTATCCGTCGTGATGAGATAGATATTTATGATATACCTATTGCAAATATTACAGAAGAGTTCTTGGGTACATTAGAAGAAATCAAAAAATTAAATATCAATTTTGCCGGAGACTTTATTGTCATGGCTGCTACATTAATGCGTATTAAATCCAAAATATTGTTACCACGTCCCATTATTGATGATGAGGGAGAAATTATTGATCCACGAAAAGAATTGGTTGATCAATTATTAGAATATTCACGTTATAAAGAATCTGCTGAAATGTTGGACATGTTTGCCGCTGAACGCAGTCAGGTTTTTCCTAAAGGGAGTGTGGTTAATGTAGCTGATGCTCCTGAAGAGTTTAATCTCATTCTCAAAGATGTATCATTATACGACATTTCTCGAGCTTTTAAAGTAGCTATGGATAATATGCCCGTCATTCGCTCCTATGAATTAGAAAGAGAGCCCATTCGTTTGGAAGAACAAAAAGAATTAATTTTGCGATCATTCGATGGAGATTGTTGCTTGCGATTTTCTACACTTATCAACCAGTTGGATTCAAAAATTGCTTTTATTGTTACATTTCTGGCTTTATTGGAATTGATACGCTCTCACCAAGTCACAATTTTACAGAATGAATTATTTGGTGAACTTGAAATTCAACTATTAACTGCTAAAACGTGATATGACTGAAAAAGAACAACTAAATATTTTGGAAGCATTACTTTTTGCTTCTCCTGAACCTTTAACTCAATCTCGAGTGAATTTAGTATTTGTGGATGATGCTCCGCAATTAACTCACTTAATACCTAAACTTCAGATTATGTTTATGAATGAAGAAAGGCCTTTAGAAATTCAAGAAATAGCAGGTGGTTATCAAATTACAACTCGGGCAGAATATGAAACATGGGTGCGAAGATTATTGTACAAATCTGGAAAATTAACTCTATCGCAAGCTGCCTTAGAAACATTAGCAATAATTGCATACAAACAGCCGGTCAATCGTTTTGAGGTAGAAGCTGTTCGAGGTGTTGATTGCAGTGGAGTCTTAAAAACGGTATTAGATAGAAACTTAATTAAAATAAAAGGGCGTGATGAGGGTCCAGGCCGCCCTTTGCTCTATGCTACAACGGATACTTTTCTTGAATATTTTGGACTAAACAGAATTTCTGATATGCCAAAACTGAAAGAGATAATTGAATTAACAGAAGCAGATAACGAAGAGCAATTGAGTGCATTTATCTCTAAACCCACCCATCCATCATCTGAACTAGATCGTCCGACCGATATTCCTTCAGCATAACAACAATACGTTTCTGTTCATCTATTTAAATGCGATTAAATAAGTTTCTCGCCAAAGGAGGAGTCGCTTCCCGTCGTGGAGCTGACAGGCTCATCCTTGCTGCCACAACAACTGTAAACGGTGTATTGCAAATGGATCCGGCATTTGATGTAACTCAAGAAGATGAAATTGTTTTTAATGGGAAAAAAATTAAGATTCAACTAGATGTTTCAGTACTCATCCTGAATAAACCAAAAGGTTACATTACAACGGAAAATGACCCACAAGGTCGTAAAACGGTTATGGAATTAATCCCACAAAATCTAAGATATTTTACAATTGGGCGGCTTGATCGTAATTCAACGGGTGTTTTACTATTTACAAATGATGGCACTTTAGCCCAGGAACTCATGTTGCCACAGAATAGAATACCACGTATCTATGAAATTGAGATTGATCGCATATTGGAAAAATCAGAAATTATGAAAATGGGACGGGGAATGTTTATTGGTATTAGACAAAAAGGTATAGCGAAAGTTCTTCAGCAAAAAGTTGTTAAAAAAAAAGTCATCGTCAGGTTGGAATTGCGTCAAGGGAAGAACCGAGAAATTCGTCGTATGATGGCTGTTTTAAAGAGGAAAATATTTTCATTAAATAGAATAAGTTTTGGACCCCTTAACTTAAAAGGCCTCCCCATAGGCAATTGGCGCAAGTTATCAAAAACGGAAGTAATTGAACTACGCAAAAAGTGATAATTTTGATATAAATGCATTTGGCTTTAAAATAGGAATTATGTATAGAGGTAGAGTAAATTTGCTGGCTTTTTGAGAAGGTATTTTGATGATAATCGCAATTGACGGAACTGCTGCTTCTGGCAAAAGTACGACTGCAAAAATTGTTGCAGAAAAATTAGGGTTTACTTATCTCGATACAGGAGCAATGTATAGATGCGTAACTCTTGCAATGATCAATGCTGGAATTCGTAATACCGATTCTGAACTGATTAATAATCTGCTAAAAGATCTAACAATAGATTTAGTAGAGAACGAAGGAAATCTTCAGATTTTAATGAATAATGTTGATGTCTCTAATGAAATCAGATCTGTTGAGGTAACGGAAAATGTTAGCGCAGTAAGTGCATTAAAAAAAGTACGTGAATCTTTGGTGAAAATCCAGCGCGAGATTGCTGCCACTACGAATTGTGTGATGGAAGGTAGGGATATTGGCACTGTTGTTTTTCCCAATGCAGATTTCAAGTTTTTTTTGATTGCAGATTCTACTGTAAGAGCTCATAGAAGACAAAAAGATTTACAATCTATGGGTGAAGAAATGTCTATCGAAGATCTTGAAAAAGATATAAATCGCAGAGATGAATATGATTCTACACGAGAAATATCACCCTTAAAAAAAGCAGAGGATGCCTTTGAAATCGATACAACTGATTTAAACATCGATGGACAGGTATCAAGAATAATTGAAATTGTAAACAAATAAAAAACAAACAAAGCTAACAAACAGGAAATAACAACTTATGATAAAAGAAGAATTAACCACAGAACAGACGTCTGAAGTTTTAGTAGAAGACGCCAGTGTTGACACTGCTGTAGAAGAGATAGAGGTGGAAGAAACACCAGAGGTTGAAACACCAACAAACGGAATAACGAATATTGAACTAAATTATCTAGATCCCCAATTATTCAGTGATATTCGTACTATAAGCAAAAAAGAAATTGATGAAGCTGAAATAAATGAAGATATCTCGGATGAACTAAAAAGTAAGTATGAAAGTTCTTTAGCAGAAATTTCTGAAAACCAAGTTATTAAAGGTCGTGTTATTGGTATGAATGACCATGTTATTATCATCGATATTGGTTTTAAATCGGAAGGGATGATTAGTAGAGAAGAATTTTCCGATGGTACGTTACCAAAAATCGGGGATCAAATTGATATTTATTTGGAACGGCTTGAAGACCGTCGCGGCAATATGGTTCTTTCTAAGGAAAAGGCTGATTTCATGAGCCGGTGGAAAGAGCTTAAAGAAATTTTCGATGATCAAACTACTTTTTCATGCAAGATTGTCAGGAGAATAAAAGGGGGTATGGTCGTAGACTTAAAAGGAATACAGGGTTTTCTACCCGGTTCACAGATTGATGTTCGGCCTATTAAAGATTTTGATACTCTTTTGAATACCGAGATAGAGGTTCGTGTTGTAAAACTGAATGAAGCGCGTAAAAATATTGTTGTGTCTCATAAGGTTATCCTTGAAGAAGGATTGAAAGAAAAACGCGATGCATTGTTAAGTGAAATGGAAATTGGAACTGTATTGGAAGGCCGTGTAAAGAACATAACCGATTTTGGTGCATTTATTGATCTAGGTGGCGTGGATGGTCTTTTGCATATTACAGATTTATCTTGGGGTCGTGTTAATCACCCCTCTGAAGTTGTCGGGATCGATGATGCGCTTACAGTTAAAATCATTGATTTTGACCAAGAAAAACAGCGTGTTTCTCTAGGATTGAAGCAGTTAACACCCCATCCATGGGAAGAAGTAGAAATCAATTATCCTGTTCATTCCACCGTTAAAGGCAAAATTGTCAGCATGACTAATTATGGTGTTTTCGTTGAATTAGAACCTGGTGTGGAAGGTTTGATACATGTATCAGAAATGTCTTGGACACGCCATGTACGTAATCCTAATGAGTTATATAAACTTGGAGAGGAATTAGAAACGATGGTTCTTTCTATTGAATCTAATGATCGTAAGATTAGTTTAGGAATTAAACAACTTCAACCTGATCCGTGGGATGAAATAGAAGATAAATTTGTTATTGGTACGACACATAAAGGGACCATTAATAACCTGACACAGTTTGGTGCTTTTGTTGAGTTGGAAGTGGGTATAGATGGGCTAATCCATGTATCCGACATTTCTTGGACAAAGGTCATCAGACATCCAAAAGAAATTTTGGAAAAAGGTCAGGAATTAGAAATTATAATATTGGAAATTTCTAGAGATAATCGCCGTATTGCATTGGGATTAAAACAATTGACCAATGATCCATGGCCCGATATAATTAAGCATTACGAAACGGGCAAAGAAGTGAGTGGAACGATTATTCGTGTTTTAGAAAAAGGTATTATTTTGGATTTAGAAATGGATGTTGAAGGAATTATTCCTTTCGGGAAAAAATCAAAGAAAGAACGGAAAGAAGTAGTTTCACAGCTGAATACGGGAGATTCCGTTTCAGGAAATGTTAAGGAAGTCAAGCCTGACGATAAAAAAATCATTCTATTTTCGGAAGAATATTCTAAAAATAACGTAAAAGAATCTAACGATTCTATAAAAGATTTTTTAAAAGAACAGGACACTCCAGCTTCAGAAAAAATAGAAATGCCTGAAATGCTTCAAAAAGAAATTTCTGAAGAATCGACTGAAGCTGTAGAATAAGGATATCTCCTAAAACTACGATGATATAATGAATAAGAGCCAACTGCAAAACTATCTCAATTGGCAATCATTGGGGATGAGATTGGGTGCAGTTGGTTTGGCATTGCTTTTATGGGTATTCGTTGTCAGTGAAAACGAATACACAATGGTAATTGATATGCCTATAGAAGCGCGAAATTTGAGTGCTCAAAAGGCTCATAAAAAAGAAGTTCCTGAATATGCACAAGTCCGCTTAAAAGGACCCGGCCGTGTCCTTTTTAAAACACTATTGCTCAAAAACTTCATTACTGATTTTAAATTGGTAATAGATCTTGATCGAATTTCAGAGGAGTACGATTTTTATTTAAATGAATATTATGAGCGCTATCCTCAAAAAGTTGTTTTTCCTCCTTCATACGATCTCGAATACATAGAAGTAGTTTATCCAGACTCAATTCATATTAGTTTGGATGAATATATGGTAAAAAAATTACCCTTAATTGCTCAAGTAAGAATTAAAACTGCTCCTGGGTATACAATGGTAGGAAAAATTAATTTATTCCCAGACTCCATCACAGCAGCTGGACCCCGAGAAGTCATAGAAAACATGACATATATTTCTATAATTAAAGATACATTTATGCTTCAAGAATTTGATCTAAATGTCAGTCTTAAAATTGATATGCAAACTCGCTCTCTCGTAGAATATTCACAAACTACAATTTTAATGCATCAGGATATTCAATCTATAAGTGAACGTATTATCAGTGAGATACCTGTTAAGGTAGTCAATGTTTTACCTAATTTGCGATTATTTGTAAATCCAACAACTGTTGCATTAACTGTGATTGGCGGAGTAGATCGTATAGCAGATATTGAGTCAGATGATATTATTGTAACTATTGATTTTGCTAAACAATGGATTTCCGGTAAAAATTATTATGAACCGACTGTAAAAATTCCGGTAGATATTCTTGAATGGCAAGATCTTTCACCACGAAATTTAGAGTTGGTTGTAACAAAGGATATAAATTGATTGTTCTGGGTGTTGAGACGTCTTGTGACGAAACAGCAGCGTCAATCTGTTCTAACTCTAAAATTCTTTCAACGATAGTTAGTTCGCAAATTATACATTCCAAATTTGGTGGTGTTGTACCTGAACTAGCATCCCGAGAGCATGAACTTCTTCTGAATACAATTGTTCAGCAAGCGCTTGAAGAAGCATCGATTGACAAAAAGGAAATTGAAGGAATAGCTGTAACAAGAGGACCAGGTCTAGCAGGAGCATTATTAGCAGGTGTATGCTTTGCGAAAGGTTTGGCTCATGGTTTAAAAAAACCAATCATAGGGATTAATCATTTAGAAGCACATATCTTTGCAAATTTCCTGGCAGATCCGAATCTTAAATTCCCATTTGTTTGTTTACTTGTATCGGGCGGTCATACTCAATTATGGCTGGTGAAAGAAATGAATAATTATACGTTGATGGGTACGAGTAGAGATGATGCAGCTGGTGAAGCATTTGACAAAGGAGCTCGAATACTGGGATTACGATATCCAGGAGGGCCAGAGATTGAAAAATTAGGAATGAATGGAAATCCTCAAGCTGTAGATTTTCCTAGGGCCTTTATTAAAAATGATAACCTCGAATTTAGTTTCAGTGGTTTGAAAACAGCCTTGCTTTATTTTATGGATTCAAAAAAAAATAAAAAGGATATTTTACTTGAAGACATTGCTGCGAGCTATCAACAGGCAATCATTGATGTTTTAGTTATTAAACTTCATCAAGCTGTGATAGAAGCAAATGTCAATTCATGTGTGATAGCAGGAGGTGTGGCTGCTAACATAGCGTTACGTATAGCTGTTGAAAGTAAATTGTCTACAACAAGAGTTTTATTTCCAGACTTGTCTTTATGTACTGATAATGCTGCAATGGTAGCATTTCTAGGTGAACTTTATTTACGTAATGGCGTTTCTTCTGCTATGGAATTTGACATAGATCCCAATTTGAAACTGGCATAAATCGTGTCATTACAGTTTCTTCAGCAAGCTGATGGCTGGTTTTGGTCATTATCATTAGTTACAATCTTCATACTTTTCTGGATTATAACAGCCATAATGGATGAACGCAAATTAATGGGTCTAATTATAATTAGAGTGTTCGTTTTCATTGTTTTGTTATTTATGTTATTACAACCAAAGTTTTCTTGGAAGGATCATTATGAATTTCCGCAGAGGTGGAATATCTACGCAGACAGGTCGGTGAGTATGGGTTATCATCAATCACTTTCACCTAATTCATATATAAATAATGTAAATATTTATTTTGATTCTGCATTAAATAACGATAAAGAAACGCAGAATTATTATTTTGATTTTAAAGTATACAATGCTGATGAGCAGTCATTTAAGTTAGATGGTGAAGCAACTGATTTAAGTAAGGTCATTGATCATATAAAAGCAGCAGAATCTGAACTTGTAGGGGCAATTATCATTTCTGATGGTCAGATTACAAAAGGTGAAAGTGAACAAAGTCAATTAAGCAAACTCTCAATCCCAATCTTTACAATTGGTGTTGGTGATACGATTCCAATGGTGGATATTGCTATTCAAACAATTTCAGCTCCTACAGTTGTTATTAAAGGTGAAGAAATGGATATCAGCGTGACAATTGCATCGTATGGCAGGGTAAATGACAGAGTGAATGTTTTACTGTATAGAGGTAAAAAGCTTTTAGGTTCAAAATATATACAATTGCAAGGAGGAGGTTCTTTAAATAATGCAAAATTTAGAATAACTCCTCAAACTTTGGGTAAAAATAACTATTCTGTGAAAACATCAGTGCTAGCTGATGAGATAAATATCAAAAATAACAGTCAGAAATTTCACATAACGGTCCTAAAAGATAGGTATAAAATTGCTTTAATTACTGGATCACCAAATTTTAATACAATTCCTTTAAAAAAGGTAATTAAAAGTATTCCTCGAGTTGAATATGACCACTATATACAAAAAGGTGATAAGTTTATTCCATCAATCAATGAATTTTGGTCTACATCTTATGAATTGATAATTTTTGATAATTTTCCTATAACTCCTATTTCAAATAAATGGCAAAAAATTCTGGCTAAAAAATTAGTTTCACAAAAATCTTCGTTATTTCTCGTTGCAGGTCCAAATACTGATAAAAATTCAGTGGAATCTATATTTCCATTTTTTCATGTAAAGACTTCCAAGAATATTGTTGAGGATAATAAAAGAAAACAGTGGTATTGGACAGGCGATAATAATATTATAACAGAATTTATAAGTTTTGAATTTGATTCAAATTTGAATAATAATGTTTTTCCTCCACTGTTTCCTAAAATATTTATTGAGACTGATGAAAATATATCAAATCTTGCATTTTTTGAAAATTCTACTACTGCCTTGTTAGTTGCAGGAGAAGTGGATGGTTTAAGGTCAGGGATATGGACTTCATCAGATTTTTATACACTTTATTATAAGATGACAGAAACAGATTATGAAGATATCAGCGTATCATTATTACATAATTTATTTTCATGGTTTATGAGGACTAGTGGTGAAAATGAACTTTATTTTAGGGTGAATAAAGGTATTTTTCAACAAGGAGAAGAAATATATATAACAGGTTCACATTTTAATAATAAATCAAATAATATTACATCCATTACAGGTTCAATTCTTTTATCTGATGATAAAAATCAAACAAATACTTACGAATTAAATTATAATCCAGTAAATGATCAATGGGAAACCAGGTTTCTTGCTGGAAAACCAGGTTCGTACACGTTTGAAATAAATTTAGAAAATGAATCAGATAATTACACACAACAAGGTTCACTTATTATTGATGAAAGTCAAATTGAACTTAATCAAGTTTCTGTGAATAATAAAATTTTAGAGTTTATTTCATCACAAACAAATGGTAGATATTTACAATGGGAATCCCGGGCAGATTTAATTAAAAATATTAAACCGGAACTTAAACAGGAGATAATTGTAAAGAATGCTAGATTAAATGAAAACATATATAGTCTATCGTTATTAATTTTGCTTATATCAATTGAGTGGTATATAAGGAGACGTATTGGTTTAAGCTAATTTTTATTATTTTGTTTACGTCGATAAATATGTAGTTTTGTAGTACAATAAAGAGAGAATATGCAGAATATAGCAGTAATAGGAACAGGTTATGTAGGTTTAGTTAGTGGCGCCGGAATTTCGGATTACGGTCATAATGTAGTATGCGCAGACATAGATAAAACCAAAATAGAACAGCTTAATAAGGGAGAAATTCCTATATATGAACCCGGGCTACATGAATTAGTAAACAGAAATGTAAATTTTAACCGATTATCCTTTACTGCGAATGTCGATGAAGCTATTCGTAACGCAGACGTAATATTCATCGCAGTCGGTACTCCAGAAGGCGAAAATGGAGCTTCAGATCTTACAGCAGTATATGAAGTTGCCCGGGCGATTGGTGAGAACTTAAATGGATATAAAGTTGTTTGTACGAAAAGTACAGTCCCAATTGGCACAGGTGAAAAAATTACTAACATAATAAAAGATGTTTCTAAAAATATTAATGAATTTGATTATGTTTCAAATCCAGAATTTTTAAGGGAAGGATCTGCTGTCAAAGATTTCCTCTGGCCTGATAGGGTGATAATTGGAGCTTCAGGTTCAAGAGCGTTTAAAACAATGAAAAATGTTTATAGACCTTTGTATATAAATGAAACACCTATTATCGAAACAACTGTTGAAACAGCAGAATTAATAAAATATGCCAGCAATGCATTTTTATCTGTAAAAATCAGTTATATTAATGAAATAGCGAATATGTGTGACGAAATCGGTGCTGATGTACATGTTGTTTCAAAAGCAATGGGTATTGATGGTAGAATTAGCCCAAAATTTCTCCATCCAGGACCTGGCTACGGTGGCTCATGTTTTCCTAAAGATACCAAAGCTTTGATCTCTATGGCGAAAGAGATGGGAATAGATTTAAATGTAGTGAGTGGAGCTGTTGTCGCTAATCAATTACAAAAAGAAAGAATGGCTCAAAAACTTTTAAATCTTTTTGATGGAGATATTAAAAATAAAACTATTGCTATATTAGGTTTAGCCTTCAAAGCCCAAACTGACGATATTCGAGAATCCCCGGCAATTGAAATAATTAATACCCTAAATAAAAATGGAGCTTTAATTAGAGCATTTGATCCGGCTGCAAATGAAAATATGAAAAAACGATTTAATGACTTGAAAACCTTCGATTCTTGGGAAGAAGCAGTAAAAGATGCCGATGGTGTAGTTATCATGACTGAATGGAATGAATTCCGGGGATTAGATCTTTTGAAATTAAAAGGTCTGTTAAAGTCGCCTGTTCTTTTAGACTGTAGAAATATATTACGAATGGACGATTTAGAAACAATGGGATTTAAGTATGACAATGTGGGAAGAAAAAAACGATGAACTTAACCGCCACTGAATTTCCAGGATTATTTATTATGAATCCTACGGTTTACAAAGACGATCGAGGTTATTTCTTTGAAAGTTATCGCGTTGAACACTTTATAAATGCGGGTTTAAATTTAGATTTCAAGCAAGATAATCAATCAAAGTCAACAAAAGGAGTTTTGCGAGGATTGCACTATCAGCTAAATCATGGTCAGGGGAAATTAGTCAGCTGTGTTAAGGGTGAAATTATGGATGTAGCTTTAGATATTCGAGTAGGCTCACCTACCTTTGGTAAAGCATTTTCAAAAATATTAAATGATTTAGACCATCAAGCTGTTTATATACCACCTGGTTTTGCTCATGGATTTTGCGTGTTAAGTGATGAAGCTATTTTTGAATATAAATGTACAGAAAAATATTTTCCTGAAGATGAATATGGAATTTCATGGAGTGATTCCAGCTTAAAGGATGTATGGCCGATAAAAGAACCGGTCCTTTCTAATCGCGATATATCTTTCCCGATATTGTCAGACCAAGAGGAATCTTTATTACCTGTGTTTGAGGCTGTATAATGGGAAAGATTTATTTAGTAACAGGCGGTAGCGGTTTTATCGGCTCAAACTTTATCAGATTTCTGCTAAGCAAGAGTGAAAATAATCAAGTGGTTAATTTGGATAAACTGACTTATGCTGGAAATCCACAGAATTTATTAAAGTTCGAGCATGATGACCGTTATGTCTTTAATCAAGGTGATATTTGTGATCAAGAGCATGTACGAGAATTAATACAACTGCATCATCCAGATATTATTGTTAATTTTGCTGCAGAAAGCCATGTGGATAGATCAATCGATGGTCCAGGCGAATTTATTAAAACAAATATTTCTGGGACGTATACATTACTTCAAGAATCTTTACGCTATTATCAATCTTTAGAAAATGATAAGCAAAAAACGTTTAGATTTCATCATGTATCAACTGATGAAGTATTCGGCAGTTTAGGTGAAGATGGTTTTTTCACGGAAGAAACACCTTATGATCCAAGTTCTCCATATTCTGCATCAAAAGCTGCTTCGGATCATCTAGTGCGAGCATGGGAGCGAACTTATGGACTTCCGATAATTATTTCTAATTGCTCAAACAATTACGGACCCTATCAATTTCCAGAAAAATTAATACCTCTCATGATACTCAATTGTCTAGCTGAAGAATCTCTTCCTGTATACGGAACGGGAGAAAATGTACGAGATTGGCTGTATGTGGATGATCATTGTGAAGCTATATATACGATAATTGAAAAAGGAAAAATTGGAGAAACGTATAATGTTGGAGGAAATAATGAGATTCAAAATATCGAAATTGTAAAGACGATTTGCACCATTCTGGATAATGATGCACCTTCAAAAAATGGAAAATCGTATTTAGACTTAATTACATTTGTTTCTGATCGGCCGGGGCACGATTTTCGGTATGCCATTGATTCTTCTAAATTAAAAAATGAATTAAACTGGTCACCCAATGAAACTTTCCATAGCGGAATCAGAAAAACAATTGACTGGTATATAGAGAATCAAGTGTGGTGGCAGGATATCCAAAACAATACATATCAACAAGAACGATTAGGAGTAGTATAAAGCCTTATGTCAATTAAAAAAATATCGTTTCTTCTAACAATTTCTAGCTTGATGATTGCACAGAATTCTCAATCACTAGAATTACCACAAATAGAAGAATCTAATACACCAATATTATACCGTGAATATGGAAGTGTTCCTATTCCTTTAGAACAAACATTAGACCCAGAGAAATATATTTTAGGACCTGGTGATAGGTTGCGTATTAATATAACTGGTGGATTGTATGAAGAATCTATTTCTAAGGAATGGTCAATTGAAAATATAGATAATTTTGTTTTAATCGATCCCACTGGAACTTTATTTATTCCTAAACTTGGACCAATAAATGTTGTTGGAAAAACACTGGCAGATATTGAAAGAGAATTAAATGATTACAAAGATAAAATTTATAAAGAAGCTATAATTACGGTTACATTAATTAGATTAAGACAATTTAAAGTATTAGTCCATGGTGCAGTGAATAATCCAAAATTTGTGAAAGTTACACCAGTAAGTAGATTGTACGATGCTTTGAATGGCGCCGGAGGAATACAAAAATATGCAGATAACAATAAAATATTCTTAAAACGAAATGGAGAAACAAAAGAAATATATCTTAAGAAATTTTTAATAAATGGTGATTTAAATAATAATCCTCAATTGATAGAGAGAGACATTATTTATGTACCATTTAAAGAACTAGAAAAAGATAATCTGAAAAGTTTTATAGAGTATAATAATAATCGAATAATTATTACTGGATTTATTCGCGGCCCTAAAATATTAAAATTTTTACCAGGTTATAAAGTCAAAGACTATATTGCCATGAGCGGAGGAATTTTAGATATTGGTTCAAATTATAGATCTAAAATAATTAGATCAAATGGAGAAATAATAAGATTTGCTAATAATGAATTTGTTGAACCCGGTGATATCATCGAAGTTCCAGAATCATACTCAAGCATATTATTTGGAAATACAGGGTTTATTCAAGCAGTAACTTCAATAGCAACTTTAATTTTAGCATATCAAGCGACTATAAACTAATGATCAAATTATCCACACATGAGCAGAAAATATTAAACTTAATCAAAGAAAATCCTGAAATTCTAATAGATCCTAATGCTAGGAAACAAATAGCTGATGAACACGGAATGACTGAAAAAACTTTACGTAATCGAATAGGTGACTTGAAAAGATATGGGTTAATTAACAATCAAGGAGTTATAAACGAAATTGATGATTTTTCAGATAATAATATGCAGAAAAATTTACTTCTTTTATGGACAAAAAGAAAATTCATACTCAAAAATATTGGATTTGTAACTGTTGTTTCTATCATTATTGCGCTACTTTTACCTAAATGGTATACTTCACAGGCAATTATATTATCTTCTGACACAGGGAGGTTCAGTTTACTTTCATCATTATCTCCAATACCTGTAGCAGATTTTGGATTATCAAGTTTAAGTGAAGATATAAATAAGTTTATTGCCATTTTAAACAGTAGATCTGTTAAAAGTCATATGGTTAAAAAATTCGATTTAATTAATCGATATGATGAAAAAGATATTGAATATGCAATGGTAGCTTTTGAAGAAAAAATGGAAATTGAAGTAACTGAAGAAGGTACAATGAAAATATCAGTTATTGATAAGGATCCCCTTATAGCTAAAAAGATGGTTGAAGAATTACTAATTCAACTGGATAATATCAACCAACGACTAAGTATGGATAAAGGTCGATATAACAGGGAATTTTTAGAACGAAGATTAAATCAAGCAAGATTCGATTTAGCTACAGCTGAAGTAAACCTTAAAGATTTCCAGGAAGAAACGGGTATAGTAGATATTGTATCTCAAATAAGCGCACAATATGAAGCCTATGGCCAAATCTACATCCAGGAAACGCAGTGGCAACTGCAGGAAAAGGAGCTGTTTGCACGACAAGCTGAAATGCAGGAAAGGAGGCAACTGCATGAAAAGGAAATGCAGGAAAGGAGGCAACTGCAGGAAAAGGAAATGCAGGAAAGGAGGCAAATTCAAGAAATGCAAGCCTATGGCCAACTTTATAATCAGGAAATGATAGCCTACACTGAATTGTATTCTCTTAAGGCTCAAACTGAGATTCAGTTAAATGTTTCCAAAGCTACATTGAATCCAAATAATCCTGCTATTAAGAGGTATGAAGTAATGTTAAATGAACAAGAAAAACAATTAGATCTAATTACTTCGAGTTTGGATAAACAGTTGCTGGATATCATTTTGGGTTTAGAGAAAATAGAGGGTAAGAATTTAATAAATGAATTAGAATACCTGCCCACGATGATAATAAATGAATTAGAATACCTGCCCACGATGATAAATAATGAATTAGAATACCTGCCCACGATGATAAATAATGAATTAGAATACCTGCCCACGATGATAAATTTTGATAATTTCCCTGAATTAGGAATGGAAAATGCAAGATTGATAAGAGCATTAACAATCCAAAATACACTCCTAGAACTACTATTACCACAATATGAAACAGCTCGTTTAGAAGAAACTAAAAATATTCCCACATTACAAATAATTGATGCACCAAAAGTACCAATTAATAAATCAAAGCCAATAAGATCTTTGATAGTGATAGCATCAATAATAATGGGTCTTGTAGTTTCAATAATATATATCTTTTCAGAGCATTATTCATCTGAATTTAGAAAACAATTAAAGAATTTATAGTGTATAATTATATCTCACTTTCTTTTTTAATATTAAGTGAGTTAGTTTGTATCATTGTTGGTATAAAAACTCATCCATTTGTGATCTTTTTTATACCACTTGGATTTGTAATCTTGTGGATGTTAATAAATCACGTTGGATTTACACTTATGCTTTTAAGCTTTACAGCTGTAATCAAAGGTGTACTTATTCAATACTTTCCAATCTTTTCAATTTTAGACACTACAATTGTTATAACGCTAATACTATGGCTTGGATTAATAAAATTACTTTTTGAAGGAAATTGGAGATTTGTAAATGAACATAAACAACCATTATTTCTATTTATATTATTAATATTTGTGACTGCTTTTTCATTGTTTTATACACCATCTCCAATTTATGGAACGAGTAAAGTTATACGTTTTGCTTTTATTGGGTTTTCTATGTTTTTGACACCTTTAATAATTATCAAATCAACTTCAGATTCTGAAAAAATACTAAAGTATTTTAAGTATTCGATTTTTATTATTTTGATTGGGATAATTAGTCAATTTATTTATTTTGCAATTTCAGGAAAATTTGCATTCCTACTAGGTTATTATAATCGATTCTCTATACCTGGAGCGAATCCAATTCAGGTTAGTAGATATTTAGCAATCGGTGCAACAATAATGATAGTTTTTTTAATAAAAAGATCAATTCATAACAATAAATCAGTAATGTTTATGCTACTGATGCTTTTACTTGGAATAATTGCAACTGGATCAAGAGGACCATTAGTAAGCATTTTTTTAGGTGTTTTGATTTATGCATTTATATTTGAAAAACAACAAAAAAATAGAATTTATATTTATAGTTTATTTGCAATATTTATATCAATCTCTATGTTATTTATTTTGCCAGAAATAATAACCAAACGGTTTTTTGATATTACAAAAGGAGCCGTTCTTATGACTCCTGAAGGAGTAAAACAAGTTAACACTGTTGCTACTCGTTTAGGTTATTGGCAGATGTCAATTGTAAGTTGGTCTTCATCTTTCTGGAATATAATAATGGGCAAAGGAGCCGGCGGATTTAGTTCCTTATTTATTTGGCGTGACTGGCGCTGGTATCCTCATAATGTATTTTTTGAAATATTAGTAGAATACGGGTTAACGGGCTTTATTGTTTTTAGTGGATTTCTTATTGCATCGTTTAATAAAATTAGAATTGGAATAATTAATGGTAAACTTTCAGAACATAGTGCAGTTTGGGTAGCAGTAACAATTGTGATGTTTATATCAGCTCAATTTTCCGGTGATATAAATGATAATCGAGTTTTATGGATGTGTATAAGTATTTCAATTGCATCAACACACGTTGACTATGTAAAGCATTTGAAAACTGTGCAGAAAAATATTGTATTAAATTGAAAATATTTACACAAATACTTTCTTTCAAATCTGATTTACTTGTGACAGCTTTAAATGGCCTTGTTGTTATTGGTGGTGTATTTATTCTAAATGGGATAATTGCCAGAATGCATGGGTTAGAAGTACTTGGAGAATTTTTATTAGTTAAAAGAACATTATCAGCATTTGTTGGAATCCTTTTAATTGGTATGAATGTAGGTTTACCAAATTATTTAAGTAGAAACTTTGAAAAGGCATATGGTGATAATTCATTTATTTTGTATATAATTTTTACGATTCCACTTACAATTTTATTTGTGTTCTTAATCTTGTGGTATAATGTTTCTGGTTTTTATACTAACTATTTTTGGGTCTACATTATTTTTTCATTAGGTGTTAGTTCTCAATTCATTACCTATGCTTTATATCGAGGGTATATGAATATGATTGGAGCTAATATTTTTCAACTTCTGGGAACTGCTTTAATTCCAATTATATTTTTTACAAATATTGACAATTTATACGATAGTTTATTTTGGATTGGTTCGAGTGTTTTAATTCTAATGGTATTTGGATTTCTCATGCGTAACAAGGGAATAAGTCTAAAAGCGATCAATTATAATATCTTACAAAAAATATTAAAATATGGGATTAAACGAGTACCAAGTTTTTTATCTCAATTTATTTTATTAGCAGGTATTCCCATTTATATAGCATCATCCCAAAATTTTGAAAGTATTGCTTATTTTAATTCAAGTTTAAGTTTAGTACGGCTCACTTTAATATTTATAAATCCTATTGGTATGGTATTACTTCCCCGCATTGCAAATAAGATTGCCAAAGGAGAGAGAGAAAATATTTCTAAAGTTCTTGATTTATTTTTTAAAGGTGGTATTATTTTAAGTGTGATTGCAACAACATATTGTTATATATATGCACCATTAATTTTAAAATTGTGGTTAGGTGATGTTAGCAATTCTGGGGTATCCATTTTACGTTTTGCAATTTTAGCACTACCATTTTATGCATTCTCTGGTTTAAGTCGAAGTCCAATCGATGCAATATCAGAAAAAGGATATAATTCTGTAATATATGGAGTAGCTGCGATTTCAATGATTGTTTTAATTATTATTGGGAAAATATTTGAGTTTGAATTACTAACCACCGCTTTATTTAGCTTCCTAATTAGCCATATAATAGCAGGAGGTGTAAGTGCTTATTACATACAAAAACTTTACAATCATTGGTTTTTAAAACCAAAATTATTTCGAGATATTATTATTAGTATTTTAGGTCTTGTTGCAATTAATAATATTGTGTCTATTTTGGAAATTTCATTAGTGTCACAATTCATTGTATTTAATTTGATAATTATTCTAGTAATGACAACAATTTTCAAGAAAGTAAATACTGGCTGGATAGCTGAAATAAAATCAGAATTATATGGCAGATAGACGATCAATATTCATAGGATCAAGTGTCCACAGGTGGAATGATAATAGAATATTTTATAAAGAAGCTGTGTCATTATCAAAACATTATGACGTTGAATTACATGCACCGGCAGACTTCGAAAACAAATCTCTTCATGGTGTAATAATAGTAGGGCTATCTCAATGGAAGAAAGAGTATGATCGTAAAAATATTAGACATGAATTATGGAATAGATTAAAAAATTCAAATGCGGATATATTTATTTTTCATGATCCTGAATTAATTTGGATTGGAATTAAAACTGCAATTACGACGAATAAAAAAGTCATTTATGATATACACGAAAACACTGTTGAATCTATAAAACAGAAGAAATGGTTAAATATATTCTCAAAGAGAATTTCTATTGTTGTTTATACAGTTTTACAATGGATAGGAACTAAAGTATTTAGCCATTTTTTATTGGCAGAAAATTCATATAAAAGCATTATTAAAAATAATGCGACAACCATTTTAAATTATCCAATTGTAAAAGATTGGCCTACTAGTAGTGACAAATTATATGATTTAGTGTATTTAGGAGATGTAACAGAAGATAGAGGTGGAGTTTCAATCATCGAAATCATAAGAGTTTTAAAAGAAAATAATAATAAGATAAAGTTAGCTATTGTTGGAAAGATTCCTCATACTTTTCAAAAAATAATAAGTAATAAAATAAAATTATATGGATTAGAAAATAATGTGGATGTGTTTGGTTATCTAAATTATCCAGATGCTATGAAAATAGTTTCCCAATCAAAAATCGGGTTAAGTCTGTTAATGCCTATAAAAAATTATATGTACTCATACCCAACTAAACTTTTCGATTATATGCAAGGAGGGATTCCATTTATATGTTCTAATTTTCCTTTATATAAAGAATTAGTTAAAGAATGTAAAACTGGAATTACAGTTGAACCCTTATCAATCAATGAAGCCTGTAATGAAATTCTAATATTGTTGAATGACCAAATGTTATATAATAAAATGTGTTCTAATGGAAAATCAGCATTAAAAGAAAAATATAATTGGTCTACTCAAGAAAATAAACTTATAGATTTAATAAATTCTTTATGAAAATGTTAGTATTTCAAACATTGTTTTGGATTAGTGGAATACTAATTATATACACTTCTATCATTTATTATTTTATTTTAAAATTATTTCAACAAATTCATTATGAAAAAGATGAAGATTATTTACCAAGCATATCATTGGTTATTTGTGCATACAATGAAGAAAAAAGAATACGTGAAAAATTAGAAAATACTTTTAACCTTGAGTATCCATTGGAAAAATTACAAGTTATTTTAGCAGATGATGGTTCAGCTGATAAGACTATTGAAATTGCAAAAACATTTGAATTTGTTGAAGTTCTATCTTTAAGTAGGGGTGGAAAAACACACGCTCAAAATGAAGCTGTTAAAAAAGCCCGTAATGAAATATTGGTTTTTAGCGATGCAAATAATATTTATAAAAATGATGCCCTAATTAAATTATCTAGAAATTTTGCTGATAAAAAGGTTGGCGTAGTATGTGGAGAGCTCCAATATCATCATAAGCAATCAGAGGAAAATGCTTATTGGCGTTATGAAGTTGCGATTAAAGAGGCAGAAAGTAAACATGGTTGTTTGCTTGGGGCAAATGGGAGTATCTATGCAGTAAGAAGAAATGCATATATTTCATTACCAATTGATTCTATCAGTGACCATTTGGAACCTATTTTAATTTATGGCAATGGTTTAGATGTAATTTATGAGCCTGAAGCAATAGCTTTAGAAGATGCTCCAGATGAGGTTTTAAGCCGAAAAAGACGTATTATATTAAGAAGCCTTGGTTCAATGAAATATATCTTACCATTAATAAATCCATTCCATAAAAGGTCGATATTTATTCCTTATTTTTCTCACAAACTTATACGATGGTTTTTACCTTTTTTATTTTTAACATGTTTCATTACTTCTTTGTTTTTATCTAAAGATAATTCCTTCTTTAGAATATTAATATTTCTTCAAGTTGGATTTTATTCATTGGGTTTAATTCATTCAGGAATTAGGTATATAATAAAAGTAAATATTGCATCTGCAATGGCAATAGTTGATTGGGTACTTGGAAAAAAACAAACAACGTGGAATGTTATTCGTTAAAAATTCATCAATAATCCCCATTGTCCGGATAGTAATGTTTCATCATTATAGGATATATCTGCTTTAATATATAAAAGTTCTGTCATCCTGAATTCGATGTTTAAACCAACATCAAGACGTTCATTTATTTTACCCATTAACATGGGTGTTTTATCGTCTAGCTCTTCATTTCTTAAACTATAATTATCATTTGGATCAGAACCCATCCCCGTTCCTTTTTTCAAATATGATACATTTAATGAAAGGAATGTTTTAAAAGTCGGCCACATATTCATTTCCAAATAAAACATTTGAGCATTTGGTCCTATGGGGAACCCTAGTCCATGTGCTGCCGATGTATAATTTAACAGAGAATCTTGATGTGTATATACCCATGGTCGGCTTGCTGTGAATTCTACTCTAAAATCAGGTAGTTGTGGGTTAGAAAATGGCACCCAATGGAATCCGGATTGAAAAATGAATTTATTTCCCCACCATGGACTGAAAAGTTTAAACCAGGATAATTCATCCCAAAAAAATGTTCCATAGAGAGATAACCCTGGTTTTACACTCCATTGCGCGTCAAATGACATAAGTACATTATCGCGATTGCCCAGCCCATGTTCTTCGGACCACAATAAGTTAACGGGCAACAGGTAGCCCAATTCAATATTTTGTCTGGCATAAATGACCATTTCATTAAATGAAACAGTTAATGATGGTGTAAGATCAAATTCAAATCGATGAGCGGCAATATGCTTCTCCTCAATTATGCCTTTACGATTGTCTCCATAAGGGACTAAAGATCCTAGAAAGCTTTGTGCTCGAATTCTTTTATACTCTTTTGAAAACCGTATAAATGAAAATGATTGGACATGTGTAGATAAAATAGGTGAATGTTTTTTACTGAATCCCCAATAAATAGGTATTTTACTGATTTCAGCATTTATAATTGAGTTGTCGAAACGTATTGAAGCTTCACTGACATCCCAAACAAGCCAATCTGTATTATCCTCTTCCAGCACATATCCTTGTTTGTATTCATCGGGGAGAGGAAAGTTTTCTGTTTGACTCACTCTATAAAGTGTATAGCGACTGTAAAACGAAAGGTTATTATCAAATTTTCCAGAAATGGTAACTCGGTCAGTAAAAAATGATCTGGATAAAGTGTCTTGAAAATCTATGGCAAAAAATTCTTCCCAATCCGTCCACATTAATAAATCATCATCATGATATGATAAAAATCTTGTTTCAGTATCATTCGTATCAAAAGGTTTAAAAATAGTATGGACAGCAGTAGAAATATGTTTTGATTGCCAAGGTCCTTTGAGACCTTGTTTAATTTCATTCACTGCAAACTCTTTTTTAAAGCGCAACACCAATGATTTTTCACGTGTGGATAACTGTTGATCTGTAGAGAATACTTCATCAAGCACTTGGTTAATCTGGTTGACTGAGAACGGACGCATTCCCGGATGAATTTCGTGTATTATATTTTGAGTATAAAGGCGTAAAATAAAATCATTTATTGGATGATTCATTGGGACAGGTATGTTCTGACCCGTTAACACGTCTAAAATTAAGACGTATGAAGCAATTCGAATATATATCCGTTTATATTGTTTAAGCATCTATAATAAGTCTACACTTTTTAAAAGATAGGTTACTATTAATTATGGCAACTACTTGACATTTTACATATATAAACCTTATGTTCTAGCAACTTCAAGGAGTACTATCGCCTCAAATCGCTAACAGTTAGTTGAACAACAAAAGGAAATCAACATGTATAACTGTACCGCGATCCCAATAGTTCTGGTGTGATCCAGCACATTTAATTGATTACTATATTTAGGTAATATTTCAATCATGCTGGAAACATTCCAACACTTACGTATTCGATATCCACGATGGATAGTAGCTTGGGGAATATATTTCTCTGATGCTGTTTATTCTGCATTTGCATTTATGTGGGTCCTTGTCCCTATTTTCGCACTCCACTCCGATTTATCATTGCTTGATTTATTTTTAATTTATGCAGCATTACAAACTTGTTTAGGTTTGATTTTTCTACCAATGAATTTATACAGAAGTGCGCCTACAGTCTCCCGGTTTTACGAAATTCAACAAATTGTCCGCACAACATTCCTGATCGCATTAATCGCAGTATTAGTAGACGCTCTCACACCCGGCGTATGGATGTTATCTGCCCAGGAAATATTGCGCTATTGGTTAGCATTGTCTTTTGGACTCATTCTTTCAAGATGGATATATAGAACATTTCAAAAATATCTTTTAACGAAAGGGTTTGGTTTAAGAAAAACGATTATTGTGGGTATAAACAATCGTGGTTTTCAAGTGGCTAATGATATAGAAATAAATAATCATCAGGGTTTTGATTTATTGGGTTTTGTTCAATCGGATGACGATCCACCATTTGAAGATCAGGGAGATTTCCATGTAATGGGTCATGAGATGGAATTGAAAAATATCATTTTGGATAATCAAATATCAGAAGTGATTATTGCTCCTGTTAAATTGGAACACACACACGTTACACGAATAATTACCAGAGCAAATGGTTCTCCAGTATCGATTAAAATAGTACCTGATCTCCATGAAGTAATAAGTGGGTTGGCCAGAACCGAACAGATTTATGGAATGCCATTGATTTCAGTCAATCCCAATCTTAATACTGTTTATAACACGATCATAAAACGATTCATGGATATATGTTTAGCAATACCCATGTTAATTATATCATCGCCGTTGTGGCTTATTATAACAGCAATTATAAAATTCGATAGCAAAGGCCCCGTTTTTTATAAACAGGAGCGCGTGGGTAAAAACCACGAACTTTTTTTTATTTATAAATTTAGAACAATGGTAGCAAATGCTGAAGAAATAACGGGACCCGTTTGGGCAAAAGAATCTGATCCTCGGATTACTCGCATGGGTCGGATACTTCGGCGATTTCGCTTGGATGAATTACCCCAATTGCTCATGGTCATCAATGGCGGAATGAGCTTGATTGGTCCGCGACCGGAACGACCCTATTTTGTTGAAAAATTGGTGAAGGAATTTCCGTTCTATTATCGTCGTCATAAAATTCGTCCAGGGATTACAGGCTGGGCGCAAATAAAACACCCATACGATCAGGACATAAAAGATGTCCGTCAAAAATTAAAATATGACTTTTATTATATTGAGAACTTGAGCTTTTCATTGGATTTCAAAATTTTGTTAAGTACCGTTTGGGTTATGCTTTCTGGAAAAGGTCGTTAGTATACCGTTGTAAATCCTCCATATACGATCTAATTTTTAGGTTCAATAATTAAACGTATTTAAATGTTATCCATATCCCGCATTCGTAATAACCCAGATGCAATCCAACTTGCTGTTGCAGCAAAAGGTGAGCACGTAAATATTAAATCATTATTGGATATTGATGCACAGCATCGGGAAATTCTGACAGAAGTGAATGATTTAAGAGCCGAACGCAATCGTGTGTCAGAAGAAATTGCAAATGTAAAACGCTCTGGCGGTGATGCCAATCATGCCATATTATCTATGCGTGAAATGGGCGAAAAGATTGATAAGTTAGAAGATAAAGCGGGCTCCTATAAAACTCAAATTCAGTCTGCTTTGGAAGTCATACCAAACATCCCCCATGAATCTGTGCCTAAAGGTAAAGATGAGAAAGATAATAAAATTGTTAAGGTTTGGGGTGAGAAACCTGAATTTGATTATGAATTAAAGGATCACCTTGAATTAGGATTGATACTCAATTTATTGGATTTTGAACGTTCTGCGAAAATAGCGGGTTCAGCTTTCCCGTTATATATGGGATTAGGAGCAAAACTGGAAAGAGCTTTAATTAATTTTATGCTGGATTTTCATGTTAGGGAACATGGTTATACGGAAGTGTTTCCGCCATTTTTGGCGAAAGCAGCTGCACTTTATACATGCGGTCAGTTACCCAAATTTGCAGAAGACATGTATCATACAGAAAAAGATCAACTGTATTTGATTCCGACTGCAGAAGTTCCCGTTACAAATATTCATGCAGATGAAATTCTGGATGAAGATAAAATGCCCATCAATTATTCAGCTTATTCAGCATGTTTTCGTCGTGAGGCTGGATCGTATGGTAAGGAGAATAGAGGTTTATTACGCGTTCATCAATTTAATAAAGTAGAAATGGTCAAATTTGTTAAACCTGAAACATCCTATGATGAACTAGAAAATTTATTGGCCAATGCTGAAGCCATTCTACAATCATTTGGGTTGCATTACAGAGTGTTAGAGCTTTGTACTGGAGACTTGAGTTTTTCTGCCGCTAAATGTTATGATTTGGAAGTGTGGTCTCCAGCTGAAAATCAATGGTTAGAAGTGTCATCCTGTAGCAATTTTGAAGACTTTCAAGCACGCCGGGGAAATATTCGTTATCGGCGATCAAAGGATAATAAGACGGATTATGTCCACACACTAAATGGTTCTGGTGTTGCTACACCTCGATTGATGATTGCTTTGCTTGAAACCTATCAAACTCCTGATGGCAAAGTCATTGTTCCCAAATGTTTGCAACCGTATATGGACATAGAGGTCATCGGCTGATTCGATTCATTTGGGTCTTATTTAATATAATTATATGGACGTTGATATGGGCCTCCATAGGTATTGTTTTATCATTATTTGATTGGAGTGGACGTCCTATTGCTTGGGTTGCAAAACGATGGTCTAGAATATTATTATACATTAGTGGAATAACCTATTCGATAAATGGCCTAGAGCATTTAAATCCTGATCAGCAATATGTTTTTATTGCAAATCACGAATCCGCTTTCGATATATTTCTGGTATTTGCAGCTTTACCATACAGTTTAGTTTTTTTGGCAAAAAAAGAATTGAAAAAAATTCCATTCCTTGGTTGGGCGATGATTTTAGGCAGACATATATTTGTGGAGCGAAAAAACCATAATGCAGCACTTGCTTCCATGGAATTGGCAAAGAAATCTTTACAAAAATATCCCCGATCTATTATGATATTTCCTGAAGGTACCCGAAGTTTGGATGGCAACATGAAACCCTTTAAAAAGGGTGGAGCTATACTATCTATTCAAACAGGCCTGCCACTGGTCCCTATGGCTATATGTGATACATTTGATGTTGTAAAAAAAGGGTCTTTTAGCATTACACCTAAACCCATCCACTTGGAAATTGGTCACCCAATAGATACATCGAAATATTCGTTAGAAGAACGCAATAGAGTTACTGAACTTCTTCGTAATAAAGTTGTAAATTTAAAGTCAACATGGGCCGCTCGAGATCCAAATTCAACCAATATATAATTCCCGACAATAACGTTTTTCCAACCCAAGCGATTTATGAACCGCAGTTAGGTCAAGAGATTGATTTAATCAACCAGTGGTTTTCAATGCCGATTGGTAAAATGCTGCAAACAAATACTGGTTCTCATTTGATCATCATTAATCATGGGTATCATAATCTCAATAAAGGTCCAGATATAAAAGGTGCTCAATTATTTATGGAAGGGAAATTTGTGAAAGGAGATATTGAATGCCATATCTATGAACGGGATTGGTATGCTCATGGACATGACCAAGATTTAAATTATAAAAATGTCATTTTACATCTAATTAGAAAAGCATCACAAAATTATTCACCTGTAATACATACTTTAATTTTACCTTATGTTAAGCAATGGGGTTGCAGTTTAAATGTGAAAAACATTTCAAAAAATAGTATTGCTTCTTTAAAAATAATGAGTTCTAGGCGCTGGCGTGAAAAAGTAAATTTATGCAGAAAAGAAAATGCTGTTGAACAATTAGCAAAACCCCTCGGTTCTGGTGGAAATGAAGTTGGTTTTTTATTCTTAATACATACAATTGACACACGAGCATTGATTTCTTTATCCACTTCCAATCAATTAGAGTATATAAAAAGAAATGCTCAAAATATAGAATGGGAACATTGCGGGATTCGTCCAGCTCAATGGCCTGAAAATCGATTAACACTTTTGGCTGAATTAATATCTTTTATGAGCGTTATTGAAGAAAAGAACTTTACAAATCATACTGTTTTCATTAAACGCTTAATGGATGTTTGTACCAGCGGAGGTAAGAGTATTTTAATTGAGTGTTGTATTAATTACTTTTATCCTTGTTTTGCTGCACAGGCAATAGAAGACAATAATCATAAAAAATATAAAAAATGGAAACATGCTTGGAATGAATTAAAACTACAGAACCCTTATGGTAAGCAAGCAAAAATTTTCGGAAAATATTTTTCAAGGAAGGAATTGTGTTCAGTTGTAGTAGTCCAAGGATTATTGCAAGTGGAAAAAGAATTTTGTAATCCTCGTTTTTGTAAAGTATGTCCAATAAAAGATTTAAATCTGAAACATCTCAAAAATTGATTCATATTGTTTTCAATGGGGAACTTCTATTTAAAATTGATGTGAAAGATGAAAAGCCTGTTTGAATTGAACCCCAATTGCATAAATATTATTCAAAATTTATAAAGTAAAGCACTTGACTGGCCCCTGTGTTATCGTCTAATTTTGCCTTCCAAATTTTGCTCTAAAACCTTATGATAAAAGAATTTACACGAATTTGTATCGCATTGAACTTTTTGACAATCTTGCTGATTGCCCAAGAAATGCCAATGTCTAATTCTGAAGAATTGGATAGTAATAGTATTAATGTTACTGAACATGCCAATTATTCAAATGGCAATGGGTCTGTCAATCGTTTACCGCAGTTACTTTTTGATGTTAAAGTGTTTTTGACAGAAGCAATGATTGCTGATGTTCACAAAGATACATTAGAAGTCATTTATTATCTGGATCGAATTTATGATTTACTAGGAGAGGCAGATCAACTGGGAGAAAAAACGGATGCAGACCAGGAAGAATTCGATCGTTTCATTGCTTCATTGGATGAAATATATACAAAGCGTCTCCATACTCTGGAATTATCAGATGCGCCTATTTCAGCTGCTTATGCACGGCAAATGATAAAAGATGCAACAGTTCCCGTTGAAATGGAAATGGGAATTAGTAAATTTATTATTGTAGATGATCGTGATGGACATATACCACTTGTCCGGAACAAAACGGTTGACCAGTTTATTCATTATTTTCAAACCAAAGGACGAAAGCAATTTCAAATTTGGTTGGACCGTCTGCCAGAATATGGAGGTTTGATAAATAAAATATTGGATGAACAGGAATTACCTGAAGAATTAATCAACTTGGCAATGATTGAATCTGGTTTAAATCCCAAAGCATTTTCAAAAGCAAGCGCGTCAGGTATGTGGCAATTCGTTTACTCCACAGGTAAAATGTATGGCTTAAAGCGTGACTGGTATGTGGATGAACGTCGGGATCCTATCAAATCCACTTATGCTGCTGCTGCTTATTTAAAAGATTTATTTGCTGAATTTGACCATTGGTACCTGGCACTAGCTGCTTATAATTCTGGTTCAGGACGTATTCACAGAGCCATGCGATTGCACCAGACATCCGATTTTTGGCAGCTTCATTCACTTCCCAAAGAAACTCGCAATTATATACCCTATTATTTGTCAGCGGCTATCATTTCCCGAAATCCGGATGAATATGGATTTTCCTCTAATTCTAGCAAAAAAAAATCCCCTTTTGAATTTGATAAAGTTGAATTGGAAAAAAGTGCAGACCTTTCAGTAATAGCACGCGCTGCAGGTATCAGTTTAAAAACACTAAAATATTATAATCCAGAATTACGCCAATCGGCCACTCCTCAAAATGGTACCTATACATTACGGATTCCAAAGGGAAGTAAGGATCAGTTTTCTGCAAATTTTAATGCCCTCCCGATTGATCAACGTTTTGCTCCACAATATGTTGTTCATAAAGTCCGAAGGGGGGAAAGTTTATCAACGATTTCCAAAAAATATAAAGTGTCTATCCATGATCTTGCTTCGGTTAATAAAATTCGTAATAGACACAAGATTAAAATAGGGCAAAAATTAACCATTCCTATTAGGGGGGCCTATGCTTCTCATGATGGACCGGCTGGACATATTAAAGTCGTATACACAGTCAGAAGAGGGGATACATTAGGCCATATTGCCGAAGATTATGGTACCCGCGCTGTAAAGATAAGGCGCTGGAATAATATTTCCTATGGACAGTATATATACCCCGGACAAAAACTTGTTTTATGGGTAAAACAAGGATAACCTTAACCTTGTCTATGAGAAGAACCATGACTAAACAGGATATAATTAATGAAGTCTCACTCGCAACAGGATTAACAAAAGTGGAAACAGAAGCCGTTATGAACGGTGTTATGACAGCCATTATTGAATCCCTTGCAAAAAATGAACGCGTGGAATTACGTGGTTTCGGTACATTTGTTGTAAAACATCGCAAACCGAAAAAAGCACGGAATCCCGGAACGGGTGCACCCATTTATTTACCAGAAAGAAATGCACCCTCATTCAAACCCGCCAAACATATGCGGGAACGCGTCAATGATATTTTAACCAATAATTGAAAGTAACATATGCCCTGCGGAAAAAAACGTAAGAAGCGCAAGATGAATACGCATAAGCGTAAGAAACGTCTGCGTGCTAATAGACATAAGAAAAAGAAAATATAAATCATAAATTAATTTATGGGCTATACAATAAGAGTATTTTGTTGGATACTCCCCCTAGTTCTATCTAGTTTTATTTGGGGCTGGGGGTATGATGTTCATAGACGAATAAATTACAAGGCTGCTCAAATTATTGAGGGCGATCTTGGAATGTATACAGCCTCTCATGCTGATGAATTGGCACTCTTTGCTCCTGTAGCAGATTTTATTAAAGATATTCACCGTGATGAATTTCATCGGCATTTTATCGATGCTGATTTCTATACTTCATTTCCCTTTGAAGAATTAAATATCAGTTACGAAGAACTGGTGAAGAGATTTGGTGAAGATGATATTAAAAAATGGGGTATGGCTCCCTGGTCAATAGATGAGACTGCAAATATTCTTGTAAAAATGTTTAAATATAATCGCTGGGATGAAGCACTTTATTATATGGGACATATGGGACATTACGTCGCTGATTTGCACATGCCGCTCCACACCTGCGCGAATTATAACGGTCAATTAACAGGAAACGATGGTGTTCATTTTCGGTGGGAATCACGGATGGTAGATGAACTCATTCTTGAAATCGATCCCGTTGGGAAAATATATAAAATTGATAACTATATCGAAACAGCATTAAATATTACGAGAGATTCCTTTAGTGTATATCCTCGTTTATTAGATGCAGATTCTATTGCCCGAAGGCACTTAACTCATGAACAAGCAAAACAGCTTCAATCATATAACGTGCTCGCATTTGAAGATCGATATCTAAAAATACTATATGCTGAAACGGAAGATGTTGTCCATGACCGATTAGGCAGGGCAACTGTATTGGTCGCTTCGTATTGGTATTCCTGCTGGCTGGCAGCTGGCGCACCTGAACCACCGAAATGATATCAAATAAAAATTTTTTATCCGTTGGCGAATTAACCCGTCAAGTAAAAGAAATTCTGGAAGGATCGTTTTCCCAACTTTGGGTAGAAGGAGAAATCTCAAATTTTATACATCATTCTTCCGGACATATGTATTTCACTTTAAAAGATAATGAAGCCGAAATTCGATGTGTAATGTTTAAAGGTAATAATCAGTACTTGCATTTTAAGCCGGAAAACGGAATGAAGATATTGCTCAACGGCAGGATTTCTGTATATGCTCCCCGAGGTCAATATCAATTAGTAGCAACACGTTTAGAGCCGGCTGGTTTGGGAACATTATTTCTCGCTTTTGAAGCATTAAAAAAAGAATTGTCAGCCGCTGGGTTATTTTCGGATGAATTCAAAAAACAATTACCCAAAATACCCCAAACGATTGGTTTAATTACATCAAAAACCGGCGCTGCAGTTCAGGATATGATTAATGTTTTAGGTCGTCGTGCGCCCTACGTAAACTTGATATTACGACCAACACTCGTCCAAGGTGACACAGCAGCAGCAGATATTGTGAATGCTATTCAGGAAATGGATACTAGTGGCGAACTCGATTTAATCATTATTGGTCGTGGAGGAGGATCGCTGGAAGACCTCTGGCCGTTTAATGAAGAAAAAGTCGCCTATGCTATATTTAATTGCCAAACACCTACCATTTCTGCTGTGGGTCATGAGACGGATATAACGATTGCAGATTTAGTCGCTGATCTTCGAGCGCCTACGCCATCAGCTGCGGCTGAATTGGCTGCACCGAGCATAGAAGAATTGACGCAGGCTTTAATTGCGATAGATGAAAAAATAGCAATATTATTAGAACATAAACTGGAATATTATTGGCAGAACATGGATCATATTCAAGATCGGTTTTCTCTTCATCGTCCCGACACGTTGATAAAAGGCATGAAAAATCTTAACACCCATTTATCTGTTATGATGAAACAATCAATTTTGATGAAACTGCAATTACGATTTGGGCAGTTGGAAAAACTACAAGCAGAATTGTCCGTATTAAATCCAAAAAGTATTTTAGACAGAGGATACGCTATAGCCACAACTGAATCTGGCCAAATAATTCACAGCCCTGATGAATTAAAAATGGGTGAAATGTTTAATCTCCAGCTGGCCAAAGGAATCTTGGCAGCTCGTAAAGAAAAGAATACTAAAACGAATAAAAAGTAAGTGTAAATTAAATTATGACTAAAGAAAAATCATTCGAAGAATTATTCCAAAGACTAGAGGAAATTGTCCAGGAAATGGAATCTGAAGACCTCCAGTTGGAAAAAAGTTTAACATTGTTTGAAGAAGGTGTCAAACTGTCTGAACAATTACGAGATCAGTTAACAGGCGCCGAACAAAAGGTAAGTGAATTGATGGATAAGCTTGGTAAGGATTCATAGGGTGCCGTCCAGTCAGCCAAAAAAAATTGGTATCTGGGGTAATACAGAAAAGCCTGCTTTCTGGGACGTGCTTCCCAGAATTGCTCAATGGGCAGAAAAACGTGAATTAAACTTATTTTTAACAACGCGCATTATGGCCAAAGCAGTTGATAATCTGGAGTTTGATTACAGTATAATTGAGTCTGCTGACGATTTTAAGCAACTGGATTTTATTCTGTCACTTGGTGGCGATGGAACACTTTTGGCTTTGGCGCGAGCAGTCGGGGGTAGGGAAACACCCATTTTGGGTATTCACTTGGGTGAGTTGGGATTTTTGGCTGAAGTAACCACTGATGATATGTTTGAAAAACTGGATAGAGTGGCTTCGGGTGATTATGAAATTTTGGAACGGATGGTTTTGGAATGCACAGTGCAAAATGGAGAGGCCTCTCAACTATTTAATGCTCTTAATGATATTACTATCGATCGTGGCTCTTCCTATCGTTTGATAAATTGTGTGTTAACTGCCAACGGGAATCATGTGGCTCATTATAAAGCAGACGGCATTATTGTGTCAACGCCCACGGGATCCACGGCGTATTCACTTTCCGCAGGTGGCCCCATTGTTATGCCCAGCCTTGATGCAATGATTGTGACACCCATCTGTCCACATACGTTAACATTGCGTCCCATCGTTATGCCTGATGATAAAACAATTGAAATTACATTCCCTGATAATCAATCCGGCGGTTTAGGATTGGCCGTAGATGGACAAGTCCAGGAATCATTAGAATTGCACGCCAAAGTCACTATCCGCAAAGCCAGTTACAAAACACAGATGATTATTTTTTCAGATACAAATTATTTTGACGTATTAAGCAAGAAAATGGGTTGGGGGAAAAGGGGAGAATGACTGGTGAGTGGTGGCCGGTTGATTGGTAATTAGTAATGTCCGCCCGCCGCTTTTACTTCAATTTATCATTCATAGCATCTGCCTATGCCGCCGCAGCATACAGTCATTCATCACCACCAACAATCCGGCGTGTTCTGCCAATTGAGCCGCTTCTTCATTAATGACATGATCCTGCAGCCAGAGTGCTTTTGCTCCGATTTCAATAGCTGCTTCCGCAATGGGGAAGACATGTTCTGACCGGCGGAAAACATCTACTACATCCACCGGTTTCGGAATGTCCTTTAAAGAGGGGTAACATGTTTCGCCGGCTATTTCCGACTGCCCGGGATTGACAGGAATGATTTCATAGCCTTGTTCCCGTAAATAAAGAGCCACATAATGACTAGGGCGATCTGGTTTGGGTGACATGCCCACCACAGCAATGGTTTTCATTTTGTAGATCTTTTTAATTGTTTCTATTTCATTCATTATTCTAATCTATGTTTTTTCTCTTAATTCTTTTTAAACATGTTCTTTAAAACATACGAAATTATTTTGGGGTTTTCTTTTAATCGACGGATGGAATAATCATGCCATTCTTCACCAAAAGGCACATATTGGCGGACGCTATATCCTTTGGCCAATAACGCTTGCAAACGTCCACTCATAGGTACTCCGAATAACACTTGAAATTCAAAACGATCTGGTGCTATTTCATTTTTGATAATCCAATCCTCTAATTCATTTATAAGATTAAGATCATGGGTTGCAATCGCCACATATCCGCCATTGCTTAAAATGGATTGGACTAATTTTATATAGTTCTCATTTATTTTTGCTTTAGATTGAAATGCGATTGATTCAGCCTCTTTATAAATACCTTTACAAATACGCACATTAAATTTTTCACCTTTCAGTCTGCTGATGTCATCACTTGATCGATGTAAATAAGACTGAATTACAAGTCCAACGTTAGTGTATTTCATGCATGCTTCCAGATAGAGCTTTATGGCTGCATCTGTATAAGGTGAATCTTCCATATCTATACGCACAAAACTTTGTATTTCATTCGCTTTTGATAAAAGGGTGAAAAGATTATCTCTTGCAGTGTCATAGTTGATATCTAATCCGATATGCGTTGGTTTTATAGATATATTGGAATTCAGTCCATTTTGAAATATGGCTGACATTATATCAAGATAGGATTTCGTAATGGCAGTTGCTTCAGTCGTTGTCTTTACATGTTCTCCTAAAATATCAATCGTTGCAGAGAAGCCAAGTACATTTAATGCGTGCACATGAGTAATTACCTCGGCGATTGATTCACCGGCAACATACGGTTTTGCAAATGGTTTAATCATCCAGTGCGGGAAAAGAGAAAGAATTACGGCGAGGGTTGAATTCAACAGATTCATCGACGTTGAATTTAGCAGAAGCATCGCTGCCTCATCAATCATAAAAAATAGTGCATTTCTAAAGGGATTAGCCTTGCAAGATGAGTATTCAAATCTATAAATTTCGCGCTCGGAATTAACGAGTTATTATAAATGTATCGCGACTTCGGAACCATATTTCTATTTATCTTGATCGGCATAGTTTTGGTCTATGTGCCTCTGCTTATACAGCGGCTAGTAGCACCCAAAAATGATACGCCAGACAAATTGTCTACATATGAATGTGGTGAAGAGTCAGAAGGCTCGGCTTGGGTTCAGTTCAATATTCGCTTTTATGTAATCGCTCTTATATTTCTTATTTTTGATGTAGAAGTTGTTTTTCTGTTTCCATGGGCTGTCGTCTTCAAGGATCTAGGTCTGCTCGCATTCGTAGAAATGTCTATTTTTCTTTTAATCTTAATAGTGGGGCTTGCTTATGTCTGGAAAAAGGGAGATTTAGATTGGGTGAAGTATCGTGTGAAATATGCCCATGGCCGTTATCGAAAAGCGATCACTGAAAAGGAAGGTAAAACAGTTGGGACTCCTTGAACATAAATTCCAAGATAATGTCGTTGTAGCATCCATGGATAAATTATTGGGTTGGGCACGTTCCACATCCCCATGGTTTTTCCAATTCGGGCTGGCATGTTGCGCTATCGAAATGATGGCAACCGCTGCGAGCCGTTATGACTTAATGCGTATCGGTATGATTCCTCGTTCTTCACCACGTCAAGCAGATGTGATGATTGTAGCCGGAACAGTGACAATGAAAATGTCTTTACGCGTCAAAAAATTATATGAACAAATGGCCGATCCAAAATATGTGATTGCCATGGGTAGCTGCGCCACAAGTGGCGGACCTTATTGGCAGCATGGCTATCATGTATTAAAAGGAGTGGACTTGGTTGTGCCAGTTGATGTGTATATCCCTGGTTGTCCTCCACGACCAGAAGCTTTAATCGAAGGGCTCTTAAAACTCCAGGAAAAAATTCAGGCTGAACGACCTCTGACGAAAAAGACTGCATGAGTGAAGACCTAGATAAATTAATTTCTGACGCTGTTGAAAAAGCACTCCAAGGCGATATGGATGTGATTAATAATATTGAAGATCGTGTCACTCGTTCCAAGGCGAAAGCAGCGCTTGTAAAAGCCAAACGATTGGCTAAAGCTGCTATTGCTGAAGATGCACCCAAGCCTGAAGAGTCAAAAGCAGTAGAAGCATTACCCGCTGAACTTTCATTAACTGAAAAAGTATCTGCAGTCATTGCGAAAAAATTCCCCAATACTATTGAGAGTGATGAAGAGAATTCCCATATCCAAATGAAAGGAAAAAACTGGTTTGAGATTGCTCAATATTTACGAGATAATCCTGATTTCCTATTTGATTCACTCCAATGCGTTACAGGTTATGATTTTGGCGAAAATGAAGATTTAGAAGTTCGTTATAACTTACACTCCATGACTCATAATCATGCTATTGAAATCCGCATTAAAACAGATCGGAATGATCCTAAAGTGCCTTCGGTAGAAAAGGTATGGCGTATTGGCGATTGGTTCGAACGGGAAACGTATGACATGTACGGTATAGTATTTGAAGGCCACAGCAATATGACCCGGATTTTATGCCCGGAAGATTGGGAAGGGTGGCCGTTGCGAAAAGATTATGAAGTACAAGAAACATATCACGGTATTGTTGTACCAAAGGTAAAGGACGGATGGGAGTAATTCACGGAGATTTAATGACCCTGAACATCGGGCCGCAGCATCCCAGTACTCATGGAGTTTTGCGCCTGAAAGTAAAGACGGACGGAGAGATTATTTCTGAAGTTGAACCGATCATTGGTTATTTACACCGCTGTTTTGAAAAACATTGTGAAAATGTGACCTATGATCAAGTCATTCCGTATACGGATCGGTGTGATTACATCGCTTCTATGAATAATAATTTTGGTTATGCAGTTACAATCGAAGCGTTGATGGAAATTAAGGTTCCGGAGCGTGTTGAATACATTCGTATCATTGTAGCAGAGCTCAACCGTATCGCCAGCCATTTACTGGCCTTGGGTACGTATGGTTTAGATGTAGGCGCATTCACACCTTTCTTATATATGTTTCGCGATCGTGAACGGATTCTAGACTTGTTTGAAACATTGTGTGGTGCGCGGCTATTATACAATTATATTTGGGTTGGTGGACTATCACATGATTTACCTCGAGATTTTGTTGAATCCGTATTTTCATTTTTGGATTATTTTGAGCCAAAGATTGAAGAATACAATGAATTGCTTACGTATAATAAAATTTTTATTGAGCGAACAGCAGATATTGGGGTTTTGCCGCCGGAAGTAGCGATTAGTTTTGGTGTTACCGGACCCAACCTGCGGGGATCAGGTGTAAAGTGGGATATCCGCAAAGATGATCCGTACTCCATCTACGATAAATTCGATTATGACATCCCCATTGGAGCAGGGGAAATGGGTACGGTAGGCGATTGTTGGGATAGGTATTATGTTCGGATGGTGGAAATGAAAGAAAGCGCAAAGATTATCCGCCAAGCATTGAAGGGTCTACCAGCCGGAGATGTTCACCAGGCTTTACCCAAAAAAATTCGTCCTCCAAAAGGGTCTATTTATAAACGGACAGAATCACCACGGGGTGATTTAGCCTATTATATCGTTAGTGATGGTTCGCCAATTCCGTATCGCTTAAAAATGCGTTCTCCTGCATTTACGGCGTTGAGTGTATTAGGTGAAATTTCTCAAGGTTGGATGATGTCTGATGTGATCGCTATCTTGGGAAGTTTGGATATTGTATTGGGAGAGATTGATCGATGACAGTTGATAATTTAATCAATTGGTTTCCTTTTGGCACTGAATGGCCGGTATTGACGTTCGTAACTGCAGTTATCATCTGCGCATTGCCCGTTTTCCTTTTTATTGCTGTATATGCTCTTGTAGCCATTTACGCAGAATTAAAAATTTCATCATTTATGCAGGATAAGGTTGGGCCTATGGGACAGGGAGTAGGGCTTCATGCATGGAAATTCGGAATTCTGCAGCCCGTGGCAGATGCACTTAAGTTAATTTTAAAAGAAGATATTATTCCGGATTTAGCAGACAAAAAATTATTTGTAATGGCACCGTTTATTGTTTTTGTTGGTGCGTTTATTTCATTTGCTGCATTACCTTTTGGTCAAAACATAATCATTGCCGATATGAATATCGGAATTTTCTATATATTAGCTGTTGGTTCATTAAGTGTGATTGGAATTATTTTGGCAGGGTGGAGTTCCAATAATAAATGGTCCTTATATGGAGGAATGCGTTCTGCTGCTCAAATTATCAGTTATGAAATTCCCGCTGGTTTATCCATCATTTCTATTGTTATGCTCACTGGAACGCTTAGCATGCAGGGTATTATTGAATTTCAGAGTGGGACAATATGGGGAGTGTTGCCGAATTGGATCATTTTCAATAACCCCTTCAGTTTTATTGCATTCTTCATCTTTTTTATAAGTGGTGTTGCAGAATGTAACAGAACTCCATTTGATATTCCTGAAGCTGAATCTGAATTAGTCGCTGGTGCATTTACAGAATATTCCGGTATGCGTTATGCATTCTTCTTTTTAAGTGAATATGCTGAAATGTTTGTTATAAGTGCAATTGCTGTCACAGCATTTCTCGGCGGATGGAACAGCCCAATATCAGGATTTATGAATAGTTCAGGATGGGGAGTATTTTGGTTTATGCTCAAGTCATTGAGTCTAATATTTCTTATGATTTGGTTTCGCTGGACTCTCCCGCGTTTACGAGTTGATCAATTGATGAGTATTTGTTGGAAAGTGTTTTTACCGTTTTCGTTAGTCAATATTTTTGGTGTAGGAATTTGGAGCTTACTTGTAGGGTAAAAATATGTATAAATATTTTAACAATATATTTGTAGCAATTTCAAGCATATTGAAAGGGATGAGTATCACGTGGCGACATATGATAAATATCCGCAAGGGTAATGTAACACTGCAATATCCTGAAGAGCGCTGGCCGCGACCGGAGCGAGATATTGGTTTTGATTTAGATAGTTACAACGTTATTCGTTCTAGGCTTCATGTAGATATTGACGATTGTATTGGATGTTTGAAATGTGAACGTGTCTGCCCCGTTCAATGTATTAAAATTGTTACAACTAAAGCAGAAACAAAAGGCGAAGATTTGCCTGATATCGGTCATACTGGTATTACGTCTAACGGTACAAAAAAAGCCTTAATCGTTTCCCGCTTTGATATCGATATGAGTGAATGCTGTTATTGTAATCTCTGTGTGTATCCCTGCCCGGAAGAATGTATTTATATGACCGGTGGACCCAATTCCCATAAGCATCCTATTGATTACGAATTTTCTCAATATGATCGCAATGACCTTATTTACAAATTTGCCAAAGATGTAGATGACGAGAAAATATCAAAATATGTATCCAAAAAGATAAAGTAAACGCTTAATGATAGATGTGGCATTTTGGTTTGTTGTTATACTGACATTGGGGTCAGCATTAATTGTTGTATTAAATGAAAAACTAGTTTATTCTGCAATCGCCCTATTGTTTACTCTTTTTGGCGTCGCTTCGTTATATGTGTTCTTATGGGCTGACTTTTTAGCCGGAGCCCAAGTAGTGATATATGTAGGTGGAATTCTTGTCCTAATCATTTTTGGAATCATGTTAACCAATCGCATTACATCGGTGAATATTTCTCATACAAGCGTACAAAAAGGTATGGGTGGAGTAGCTGTGTTAGGGATCATTATTGTACTGGGAATTATGATACTAAATACACCTTGGTATCAAACAGAATTTGTCGAGCCGGCTCAAACGACCGCTACAATCGGTACATTACTCATGATGGAGTATTTGCTTCCCTTCGAAGTTGCATCTCTATTATTATTAGCGGCATTAATTGGTGCTGCTATGTTGTCACGGAGTGGTGAATAGTGGATAGTTTAAATACATATTTATTTATTGCTGCAATTCTGTTTTCGTTGGGACTATTTGGTGTGATTACACGCCGTAATGGTGTAGCTGTTCTCATGGGTATCGAACTTATTTTAAATGCAGCTAATTTAAATTTCCTTGCGTTTGCTAAATATGGTGGCATGAATATTGTGGGTCATATTTTTGCATTATTTGTCATTATTATGGCTGCGGCTGAAGCGGCTGTTGCCTTGGCAATCATTATTAACATTTATAATAATTTCAGAACAATCAACATTGATGATGTTAGGGAGTTGCAGCAATGACCGGTAATATGATTATGGATTATTCGCTGTTAATTTTATTCTTACCGTTGGCAGCTTTTGTTATCCAAATATTTATTGGAAAACGACTACCTCGCCAAGGCGATTGGGTGTCCATATCTGCTGTAATTACAACATTGATTTTGGCCATTGCTATGTTTGCATCCATGCTTATAGGGCATGATCCGGAATTCGCCCAGGAAGCATCATTCACTTGGCTGGACATGGGAGCATTTCACATCGAATTGGGGTTTTTGGTAGATAATATTACGATTACCATGCTGCTTGTTGTAGCGCTCATATCGACCATGACCCACATTTTTTCTATCAAATATTTGGAAGGCGATATTCGTTATTCTCGCTATTTTGCTTATTTGGGTCTGTTTACGTTCAGCATGAACGGCATTGTTCTGGCGAATAATTTAATCTCCATGTATATGTTTTGGGAGTTGGTGGGTGTGAGTTCGTTTTTATTGATCGGCCACTGGTTTGAAAAAGAATCCGCCGCTGATGCAGCAAAAAAAGCATTTTTGACCAACCGTGTAGGGGATATTGGCTTTTTTATTGGAATAATGCTCATTTTTTCAACATTAGGTACATTTGTATTTTCAGAAATATTTGATGGAATTGCTGCGGGAAAAATGGGTGGAACTGTTCTGACATTTGCTGGTCTGGGATTATTTTTAGGTGCCATGGCTAAATCGTCTCAATTTCCATTACATATTTGGCTCCCGGATGCCATGGAAGGCCCTACACCCGTTTCCGCTTTGATGCATGCAGCTACGATGGTTGCTGCCGGAGTGTATTTATGTGTTCGCTTATTTCCATTATTTACTCCCGATGCATTGCTTGTCATTGCGTATGTGGGTGGCTTCACAGCTCTTTTTGCGGCAACAATTGCCATCACTCAAAATGATATAAAAAAAGTGCTCGCATACTCAACCGTCAGTCAATTGGGTTATATGATTTTGTCTGTAGGAACGGGGGCGTATATTGCCGGCTTCTTCCATTTGGTGACACATGCCATGTTTAAGGCATGTTTATTTTATGGTTCAGGTTCTGTGATACATGCCATGCATCATGCGTTACATAAAAAACATGATCATGAAACTGATCCTCAAGATATGCGAAATATGGGAGGCTTTAAAAATAAGATGCCCGTTACATACTGGGCCATGCTGATTAGTACTTTGGCAATTTCCGGTGTGCCTCTTTTTTCAGGTTTTTTATCAAAAGATGCAATTCTGGCCGGTACTCTTTCATTTGCATCTCATCATCCCACGCATTTTCTTTTACCTGTTTTCGGTTTTGGAGCAGCAGCCATCACGGCATTTTATATGTTCCGCTTAATTTTTATGACATTCCATGGCCAACCGCAAATAGCTGAAATCGCTGATGATATTCATGAATCACCTAAAGAAATGACTTTCCCTTTAATTCTTTTAAGTTCAATGAGTATTTTCATTTTTTATACATTGCCATATTTTAATCCCTTTTCAGACCATGGCTGGTTTACGGAACTCATCATTGCTTCCGATGCTGCAGTACCGGGAAATCCATCCGCACATTATATTGCGGAAGGTGTTCACCATGCACATTATACGGCCATGGCATTATCACTTTTTGTAGCTGCATTGGGTATATTTTTATCTTGGACATTTTATTATAAGAAAAAACTTTCTGCTGATGAATGGTCAGAAAAACTCAAGCCCATGTACAATTTATCATTGAACAAATATTTTTTCGATGAAAACTACAATCGATTTCTCTATCAACCATTTTTGAAGCTATCTGGCCTTGTGGCATACATTGATTGGGATTTGTACGACAAATATTTTATTAACGGATTTGGCCGAGTGACGAAAGTATTATCGTTTTTTACCGGTCGATTGGATTACGATGGATTAGACCAAACAATCGTAGATGGTATCGGCCGCAGTGTCCGCCAGGCCGGTGGAATATTGAAGTTTTTACAAACAGGCCGTTTGCAAAGTTACTTACTCTTTGCGCTTTTAGGAGTTGTCATAATCGTTCTGGTGCAGTCATTTTAAAAGAATTGAAAGGTTAAAGGAATAGGAATGGATATTAACATTCTAAGTTGGATTATCTGGATTCCAATAATTGGCATGGTTGCAATTGCATTTGTTCCTAGAGAGAATGTGCTATTGATAAAAATTGTTACAGCTGTTGCAACTGGAATTCAATTTTTAGCAACTATTGGACTATGGTCACGATTTGATGCGTCAAATGGCGGATTCCAGTTTATGGAAAGAGCAGAATGGATTCCATCATTTAATATAACCTATATATTAGGTGTAGATGGTTTAAGTCTGCCCATGGTTATTTTAACGGGATTATTATTTTTCTTGGGAACATTTGTCAGCTGGAAAATTGATCGTGCTCACAAAGGATATTTTGCACTTTTTCTTCTCTTAGATACTGGAGTTATGGGTGTTTTTCTATCGCTGGATTTCTTTCTTTTTTTCATATTTTGGGAAGTGATGCTTCTGCCCATGTATTTCCTGATTGGCATGTGGGGCGGACCCCAGCGTGAATATGCTGCAATAAAGTTTTTCCTATATACATTATTTGGATCGGTATTAATACTCATTGCAATTCTGGCTTTGTATTTTACATGTGGAATGACATTTGACATGATACTTCTTATGCAAACAGCTCCGACCGCTTTAGATGGTGTAATGTGGTGGGGCATGAGTGCAGTAAAAGTTATTTGGGTTATGCTGTTTATAGGATTTGCTATTAAAATACCCGTTTTCCCATTTCATACTTGGCTACCTTTGGTCCATGTAGAAGCACCTACGGCTATTTCAGTTATATTGGCTGGAATTCTGCTTAAACTTGGCGTATACGGTATATTGCGGATCAATTACACGATGTTACCCGTTGCTGTTTGGTGGTTTGCCGGAGCACTCGCTTTGTTGGGTCTCATTAATGTTATTTGGGGTGCCTTGTGTGCTCTCGCTCAAAAGGACTTGAAAAAACTGGTAGCTTACTCCAGTGTGAATCATATGGGTTATTTACTCATTGGAATGGCTGCTGTGATTGCAGCTGGTGAAGTGAATGGAAATAATCTGCTGGCAGCGCAGGCCGGATTAGGAGGAGCTGTCTTTCAAATGTTTAACCATGGTACTATTTCTGCAATGTTATTTATTCTTGTAGGCGTTATTTATGATCGAGCTCACCATAGGAATATTGAAGGTTTTGGCGGATTGGCAACATCGATGCCCATTTATTCAGGTATTGTTGCTGTTGCCTTTTTTGCTGGACTCGGTTTACCCGGTCTTTCAGGTTTTATTAGTGAAGCCATGTGTTTCATCGGCGCCTTTCCTGTCTTTAAAGCAATTGTTATCGCATCCACCATCGGAATTCTGCTAAACGCTGCATATTTTTTATGGGCGTTTCAACGCATCTTTATGGGTGAATTAAATGAAAAATATAAAGAATTACCTGAAATTAATAAAATGGAGTTGTTTACAGTTGTTCCTTTATTAGTCATTACGCTGTTTTTTGGAATTTATCCACGACCATTTCTGGATTTAATCAGCAGTACAATGAATGTAATAATTGATAAAATTGCCGGTTTTGGTAGTATTGCAGGAGCATTTTAATAACGAATGAATAATCTCCAAAGTTTAAGCCTTTACTGGCCGGAACTAATTCTGACAGTTACAGTTCTTGTCACAATCATTGCTGACTTATTTTATTCTGCGAAAGAATCGGGTAAAACAGCGCTGTGGGTTTTAGGTGGTTTGGTGCTTACGTATTTAGCTATTCGATTACAAGATAGCACAATAGTTACAACTCTCTTTATGGAGAATTTGGCGTTTGATCCTTATGCCTCTTTTTTCAAAACATTAATCATTCTTGCTACAGTCTTTGTCATTTTTATTTCCCAGCGTACAAGTGAATTAGATGGTTATCGTACCGGAGAATATTACGCATTATTAGCAATAATGGTTTTCGGCATGTTTCTTATGGTGTCAGCTATTGACTTGATAATGGTTTACCTTGCAATTGAAATTGTATCCATTTCATCCTTTATTCTCGCTGGGTATTTACGAAATGATTTACGTTCCAATGAAGCATCATTAAAATATGTTATTTACGGCGCTTTTTCATCTGGGATTATGCTGTTTGGGTTGAGCATCGTTTTTGGTCTGGCAGGCTCAACAAAATTCTTTGCCATCCAAGAAGCTATGTGGAATTTGGAAGGTAGTGCAGATTTTGCTTTTACTTTAGCTACTATATTTATTCTGGCAGGATTTGGATATAAAATTTCTGCTGTACCATTTCATTTTTGGACACCGGATGTGTACGAAGGGTCGCCTACATCCATTACAGCATATTTGTCTGTAGCACCTAAAGCTGCGGGCTTTGCACTCATTATCCGTTTTTTCAATCAAGTGTTTGGTGATGGAGCCTCTTTTATGGATCCTTCACTCACAACGTATACAGAACTACCCTGGCCACAATTGTTGGCTGTATTAGCTGTGATAACCATGACGCTTGGGAACCTTGTAGCGATGCAGCAAAACAATATTAAACGGATGTTGGCTTATTCAAGTATAGCACATGCAGGTTATATGCTAATGGCTTTGCCAACTCTATCATCTCAAGGTGTATATGCGGTCATGATTTACCTTGTCATGTATTTGTTTATGAATCTGGGTGCATTTTTTGTTGTGATTTATGTGAAATCCCAAGGCGGTGGAGAAACATTTGATGATTTTAGTGGATTAGGCTGGAAAATACCAATTGTTGGAATTGTAATGACAATTTTCATGATTTCATTAACTGGAATACCACCGACTGCCGGTTTTATTGGAAAATTTTACATTTTTGCTGCAGTTATAAATAGTGGTCCTCAACTTTATTGGTTAGCCATTGTTGGAGGCATCAATAGTGTGATATCTTTATATTATTATATGCGAGTAGTAAAAGTTATGTTTTTTGAAGGTAAATCCAGTGAATCTGTGATTGTTCCACCGTTCGCAGTCTTGCTCATTCTAATGGCTTTAGCTATTCCGACTGTTATCTTTGGAATCTATTGGGTGCCAATTGCTAATTGGGTCTCTAAATCATTGGTTCTATTTACACAGGTAATTTAATGATTAATCACTTGGGTTTAGTGTGGCACGTATAATTATAAAAAAAGGCCATAACATTCAAATTTCTGGTGTACCATCTTTAGATTTAGTGAATGCCGGGCAAACTGTATCAGTGGCATATCTACCTGAAGAATTTCGATATATAAAACCGAAGCTTCTAGTAAATGAAGGCGATACAGTCAAAATAGGAACTCCTTTATTTTTTGACAAAAAAATACCAGATGTAAAATGGGCTGCACTTGGCAGTGGAAAAATATCCGCAATTCATTATGGACAACGGAGAGTTATTGAAAAAATAATTATAGTAGTTGATAAAAATGAAGAAGCTCTTGAACATGCTTATTATGATCATCAAGAAATTACTAATCTGACAAATGATCAGGTAAAAGATCAATTACTTAATGCTGGCATGTGGCCTTTGATTCGTCAGCGCCCGTTTAATAAAATAGCCAATCCTAGGGATTTGCCTGATTCAATTTTTATTTCTTGTTACAATTCAGCTCCCTTATCTGTGGACTTAGATGTGGCATTACGTAACAGACGATCTTCATTCCAAGCAGGCATTACAGCATTATCAAAATTGACAGAAGGAAAAGTAAATGTTGTCGTTGATGAGAATTGTACGTCTGATACTTTCAAGGATCTACAACATGCTGAAACGCACTTGATCAGTGGTCCCCATCCGGCTGGTAATGTTGGAATTCAAATTCACAACATTAACCCATTAACACCCAGGAAAGTTATTTGGACAGTGAACGTTCAACATGTGGTTACAATTGGACGTCTTTTCCTTAAAGGTATATTTGATCCAAGTTTGATTATTGCAATTGGTGGTCCCGGAGTTAAAAATCCTATACACTTGAAATCTCGTATGGGTGCTTCAATACAATCATTAGTAACTGACCGCTTGCATGATGTGTCTCATCGCATGGTTTCTGGTGATGTATTAACTGGATCTACCGTGGACAAAGATGATTTTATCCATTATTATAATAGTGCAGTGGCTAGTATTCCACATTCAGACAAACGTACATTTCTTGGAATGTTGCATCCTGGTTCAAGTAAAAGTCACTATAGTTTGACCCATACTTATTTTAAATTTGGAACATCAACGTTTCCCTTTTCTACTTTGCAAAATGGAGAAGAACGAGCTATGCTTCCAATTAATACGTGGGAAAATGTTTTACCCATGGATATACTACCTAATCAACTTTATCGTGCTATTATAGCCAATGATATTGAAGAGATGGAACAATTAGGTCTAATTGAGTGTGATGAAGAAGATTTCGCTTTATGTTCATTTTCCTGCCCAAGCAAAATTGATGTTGGGAATGTAATTCGCCAAGGATTGGATATGTTGGAGGCAGAAGTATAAAATGAAATTCCTGCGAAAAATATTAGATAATTTGGAACCTAAATTTTTAAAGGATGGCCCACTGGAAAAGCTGTTTCCAATTTATGAAGCAACGGATACTATTTTATTCAGTACAAGTGAAAAAACAGAAAGTGGCCCCCATATTCGTGATAGTGTAGATAATAAACGTATTATGATATTAGTTGTTGTAGCTCTATTGCCATGCTATATCTTTGGAGCAATCAATATCGGCTTTCAAACTGCACAAATTTCAGGAACTGTACAATCCGCTTGGGAAAATTTCATAATAGGAATGGGTGTGATTTTACCTGTACTGGCAATGACATTTGCTGTGGGTGGGTTTTGGGAAATTCTTTTTGCCGTAGTGAGAAAACATCCAATTAGTGAAGGGTTCCTTGTCACATGTGCATTAATACCATTGGTTATGCCACCCACAATTCCATTGTGGCAAGTCGCTATTGCTACAACGTTTGGCATTGTTATCGGTAAAGAAATATTTGGAGGCGTGGGCATGAATATTTTCAACCCTGCCTTAGTTGCAAGGGCTTTTATCTTTTTTGCGTATCCTAGTCAGATTTCCGGTGATAAAGTATGGTTGCATGCAGATGGTGTTTCCGGAGCTACTGCTCTAGCTGTCCCTGCAGCGGTTGAAAATGGAAATGCTGTTGATCTTTTAATGAATATTACTCAATTCAATTATTCATGGAGTAATATGTTCTGGGGATACATCCCCGGTTCAATTGGCGAAACGAATAAATTATTAATTATTTTAGGTGTCCTATTTCTTGTGTTTACAAAGATTGCCAATTGGCGAATTATTGCTGGTGCTTTAATTGGACTGCTTGGCACGGCAACGCTAACAAATATCATGGCGCCGTTATCTTCGAATACTATGTTGACATTACCACCTCATTATCATCTTGTTATGGGCGGATTTTTATTTGGAATGGCATTCATGGCAACTGAACCAGTAACAGGTGCTCACACAGATAAAGGTCGATGGATTTATGGTATTTTAATTGGAGCACTTACTGTCATAATACGCTCGATCAATCCTGCGTATCCAGAAGGAACAATGCTCGCAATTTTATTGATGAATGCTTTTGCACCGCTGATTGATTATTATGTTGTTCAAGGTAAAATAAAACGAAGAATGGCTAGGTATGCAGCAGAGTAATTCATATACGTTAATCTTCACTGGGATAGTTACTGTTATCTTGGGCTTTTTGTTATCGATCGCAGCAACATCGTTGAAAGAACAACAGGAATTAAATGTTGCTATCGATATTAAACGAAATATATTACGCTCTTTAGATTTTCAGGAAAGTCAAGATGAACTATGGACAACTGAAATAATTCAAACTCTGTTCGATAGTAATATTGTTAGTTTTGTAATTGACGAAACTGGCAAAATAGTAGACGGTATGAATGTGGAAGATATTGATACTAAAAGCAATTCAATGCTTGCTCCTGTTTATTGCAAAAAACGAGAAGGCAAAGAAATTGAAGGGTATGCAATTCCTATTTCTGGGAAAGGATTATGGTCAACTCTTTACGGATATTTTGCTCTGGAAGCAGACGGTATGACAGTAAAGGGTATTAAATTTTATAAACATGGTGAAACTCCCGGTTTAGGCGGCGAAGTTGATAAAGAATGGTTCACACAAAATTTTATTGGTAAACGAATCGTGGATGAAGAGGGTAATTTCGTTGGTATTCAAGTTGTAAGAGGGAAAGTGGATGAATCTTCTAAAAACGCATACCATCAAGTGGATGGTATATCCGGTGCCACAATGACAAGCAAAGGTTTAAACAATTTTTTAATGAATGACTTGCAAAAATATGAACCATTTTTTAAACGTATTCGAACTAACGCGAGTATCTGATGGCCTTTTTGAGTAAAAAATCACAGACAGTTTTAAAAGACCCCTTGATGAATAATAATCCAATTACATTACAGGTACTTGGTATCTGTTCTGCATTAGCTGTAACGGTTAAAGTGGATACTGCAGTTATAATGACGTTGGCAGTTATATTTGTTTTGAGCATGTCGAATACGCTCATATCACTTATAAGAAATTTTATTCCGGCTCGTGTACGGATTATAATTCAGCTTGCTGTGATTGCTTCTTTAGTGATTTTATGCGATCAAGTACTCAGAGCATATATGTATGATATGAGTAAACAATTATCCGTTTTTGTAGGGCTGATAATTACGAATTGTATTGTTATGGGTCGAGCTGAAGCATTTGCCATGCAAAATAAGCCGGGTCAAGCATTTTTGGATGGAGTTGGAAATGCTTTGGGCTATGGTATTATCTTGATAGCTGTTTCTGTTTTTAGAGAAATATTAGGTAGTGGAACCTTGTATGGTTTTCAAGTCATTCCAACTGCATTCTATGAATCAGGTTATGTTAATAATGGTTTAATGGTTCTTTCTCCCGGAGCTTTCATTATTTTGGGATTAATCATTTGGATCCAACGCACCGTATATGATGTAGAGGAAAAATAATATGTTAGAACATTATTTAAGCCTCATTACCAAAGCAATTTTCGTTGAAAATATCTTGTTGGCATATTTCTTGGGAATGTGCTCATTTCTGGCGATTTCGAATAAAGTTCAGACATCTATTGGTCTAGGAATGGCTGTAACCTTTGTTTTGACAATTACTGCTCCAGCAAATTGGCTTATTCATAATTATTTTCTGAAAGCAGGCGCGCTGACATGGCTTGGTTTACCCAATGTTGATTTAAGCTATTTGAATTTCATAGTTTTTATAGCTGTCATTGCTGCTCTTGTACAACTAGTAGAAATGATAATGGACAAGTTTTCACCTGTACTATATCATAATTTGGGGATTTTCTTGCCATTAATTGCAGTGAATTGCTCCATACTTGGCGGATCATTATTCCTTGTAGAACGTGATTACAATTTAATGGAATCAACGGTATTCGGTTTTGGATCCGGTTTAGGTTGGTTTCTCGCAATTGCTTCTATGTCTGCGATTAGGCATCGTCTACGTTATTCGAATGTGCCGCCGAAATTACGTGGTTTAGGTATTACCATGCTTTTAACCGGCTTGCTTTCCATGGCTTTTATGGCTTTTTCAGGGATTGATCTTTGATGTTGGAAACAACCCTTTCGGGAATTATCGTTTTTACTGGAGTTATATTACTCCTAGTACTCCTTTTAAATTTTGCTCAAGCAAAATTGTTACCCCAAGGGGATGTAACACTACATATTAACGATGACCCTGAAAATGATATTATTGCTACACCCGGTTCGACCTTATTGACAGCATTGGCAACCAAAAATGTATTTCTTCCTTCAGCTTGCGGCGGCGGCGGAACATGCGCAATGTGTAAATGCCAAATATTAGAAGGAGGGGGCGAAATATTACCAACCGAAACGGGTTATATTAACAGAGCTGATGCAAAGAATCATTGGCGTTTAGCATGTCAAGTCAAAGTGAAAGAAGATTTGATACTTCAAATCCCTGAAGAGATTTTCAATATTCGTAAATGGGAATGCACAGTTGTTTCAAATAATAATGTGGCAACATTTATAAAGGAATTGGTTTTAAATTTACCAAAAGGTGAGACACTCAACTTCAAAGCTGGAGGGTACATTCAAATCGACATACCTGAATACACTAATTTATTATTTAAGAATTTTGATGTTGAAAATGAATATCGTCCTGATTGGGATAAATATAAAATCTGGGATTTAGTAGCAAATAATGATGAATCAATTTTTAGAGCATTCTCTATGGCAAATCATCCTGCGGAAGGCAATCGCATGATGTTAAATGTCCGAATCGCAACTCCTCCTCCAAAATTATGGAATGACGTTCCTCCCGGTTTAGCTTCTTCTTATATATTCAATCTTAAAAAGGGGGATAAAGTAACAATCTCTGGCCCGTTTGGTGAATTTTTTATCAAAGAGACGAAACGAGAAATGGTTTATATTGGTGGTGGGGCAGGCATGGCACCTATGCGATCTCATTTATTTCATTTATTTCAATCGTTAAAGACTGGAAGAAAAGTTTCATTTTGGTACGGCGCCAGAAGTTTGCGTGAAATGTTTTATGATGAAGAGTTCAAAGATATTCAAAAGCGTTTCCTGAATTTTAATTATAATGTCGCACTTTCTGAACCGCTTCCAGAGGATAACTGGCAGGGCCCAACCGGTTTTATTCACCAAGTTTTACATGATAATTATCTGAAAGATCATGAAGATCCTACTGAAGTAGAATTTTATATGTGTGGACCGCCGCCGATGATTGCAGCTTGTGAAAATATGCTTTATGATCTTGGTGTAGAAGAAGAAATGATAGTTTATGACAGTTTTGGATAAATATTTTTACAAATTCAAATTGATTAAAGCCCAACTAATGTTGGGCTTTTTTATCTTTATAGGATTCAATGCCTGTACCCAAAAGCCAAAGGAAATGGTTATCGAGGGATTAACAATGGGAACATCCTATACAATTAAAATTATTACACAGGATTTTCAAATCAATGTGGAACACATAACGTATCTTATTGATTCAGTCCTTTCAGAAATTAATAATCAAATGTCTACATACATAGAAAATAGCGAAATTAACCGCTTTAATCATTATAGTGGAAAAGATCCATTTCAGTTATCGCCTGATTTATATCGAGTAGTAGAAAGAGCACTATATTGGACAGAGATGACCGAGGGAGCATTTGATATAACAATATTCCCTTTAGTTTCAATCTGGGGTTTTGGTCCTGATGCCGGACAATCAATTCCATCCGATGCAGATGTAAAAACTGCATTGAATCAATCTGGATATGATCAGTTAACATTGCATTTAACTGCTGTTCAAAAAATAAATCCAAATGTTCAACTTGATTTGAACGCTATAGCTAAAGGATATGGAGTTGATGCATTATCCTTACTTTTAGACAATAATGGTTTTACGAGTTATATGGTTGAAATCGGAGGTGAAGTGTTTTGTAAGGGTGTGAATAAAAAAGGAAAAGTGTGGCGTATCGGTATAGAATCGCCTAACCGGGCGGAACCTGGATTAATTGAAACGGTTTCATTGCAAAATAACGCAATTGCAAGTTCAGGTGATTATCGCAATTATTATTCAACATCATCTGGAAAAATAAGCCATATTATGGATCCACGTACAGGTCAGCCAGCCTCAACTATTGCAGCAGCAACTGTTATGGCTGGGAATTGCATGGATGCGGATGCTTTAGCAACAGCATTAATGGTTATGGGTGCGGAAGATGGAATAAATTTAATCGAAAAATTGGTGGGTGTTGAAGCGATGATTGTAAAACGAAGTGAAGATATGGAACTGGAGAAAATGTACAGTTCTGGTTTTAAGAAAGCTACTTTTCTTCCGTAAGTTGGTTGGATTCGCAATTGTCAGCCTTACCTCCACATGCCGGACATATCATTTCAATCCCGTTAATAATAATTTTACCATCTTGTCCACCGCACGATCCTTTTAGTGGTTTATTATTGAATATGACACCGATTGACATTGCCAACAGGGCAACTGCGATAACAACTATTCCTAACATAATTTCCATAGTTGAAATTACGTAAATTTATTCATGGAGAACCATTGCATCCGCTATTAATTGTAATTGCATAGACAGTGTCTTTTACTTCAATTAATAATAGAATACATATTAAACTCCCGCTTGCTATTTGCAACACCATATTGAATTAGGAATGAATACGCACACAAAACGGATTATTAAGATACTCATTATTTTTATGGGGTTAATGTCGACTGTATTTGCTTCATCGCAAGGACACTCTGCAACTCCTTATTTAGATGGTAGTGCTTTATCAATATTATGGGTAATACCTTTTGTAGGGATTTTACTCTCGATTGCAATCTTCCCTTTAATAGCGCCCTCATTTTGGCATCATAACTTTGGCAAGATTTCATTATTATGCGCTGCTGTTTTTATCATTCCTTTTATAATTTTCCATGGATTTTCAATTACTCTATATGAATTAATCCATGTTTCTTTATTAGAGTATATACCGTTTATAATTCTTCTATTAGCGTTGTTTACAATATCTGGAGGCGTACGGTTAACAGGTACTCTTGTTGGTAAACCTCTAACTAATTTAGCTATTATATTAGTTGGTACATTTTTTGCAAGCTGGATGGGTACTACAGGTGCTGCTATGTTATTGATTCGACCGCTTATTCGTGCCAATGAAAAACGACAATACAAAGTTCATACAATAGTATTTTTTATTTTTCTAGTGGCAAATATTGGAGGATCGTTAACCCCATTAGGTGATCCGCCGTTGTTTCTTGGATTTTTAAAAGGTGTCAGTTTTTTCTGGACGACAACTGCAATGTTCAAACCCATGTTGTTCATGGTAATCAGTCTTGCTATTATTTATTTTGTTATTGATAGTTATTTATTCAAAAAGGAGAATTCTATTGAAGATGATGGGGAAATGCATAAACTGGGATTGGAAGGATCATTCAATTTATTATTATTGTGCGGTGTAATTGCATCCGTTTTATTGAGTGGGTTTTGGCATCCCCAGATCAGTTTCATGGTGTATCATGTAGATGTAGAGTTACAAAATCTTGCCCGAGATTTACTCTTATTAAGTTTAACATTAATCAGTTGGAAAATGACCTCACAATCCATTCGCGAAGCCAATGAGTATACATGGTTTCCTATAATTGAAGTCGCCAAGCTTTTCGCTGGTATTTTTGTAACAATCATTCCTGCAATTGCAATTTTAAAAGCAGGAACTCATGGGGCATTAGCGTCGGTGGTTGATTCGGTCTCTAATAATGGAGAACCAGTGAATTATATGTATTTTTGGTTAACGGGAATACTGTCCAGTTTCTTGGATAATGCTCCAACGTATCTAGTCTTTTTTAATACGGCTGGGGGAGACCCATCCATTTTAATGGGGGCAAAGCATAATACTCTATTAGCTATTTCTGCCGGGGCAGTATTTATGGGCGCCAATACGTATATCGGCAATGCACCTAATTTTATGGTAAAGTCTATTTCAGAATCATCCGGTATCGAAATGCCTAGCTTTTTTGGGTATTTTCTAAAATATGCATTACCCATATTATTTCCCCTATATTTTGCTGTAATGTACCTTTTCTTTTTATGAGAATATCCAAAGTAGTGACAAAAACGGGTGATAAGGGAGAAACGGGTCTAGGTGACGGCAGCCGTGTATCTAAAGATGATCCACGTATTGAATGTATTGGTGCTTTGGATGAATTGAATTCCTTTGTCGGTTTTGCCAAAGTGGCCATCGCAGATGAAAGTATTAAAACATTTCTCGAAAAAATCCAAAATAACCTTTTTAATATCGGCGGAAGCCTCGCCATGCCAGGTGTAGACATAAAAACTATCGATGAAGCATGTATCGCTGCACTGGAAAAACAGGTTGATGCATGGAACAGTGAATTACCCCCGCTAAAGGAATTTGTTTTACCAGGTGGAAGTGAGGCTAGTGCAAGATTACATTTAGTCAGGACATCAACCAGAAATGCAGAGCGGAAATTGGTCAGTTTTCACAAAAATGAATCGCTGCCTGACGTATGGTTACAATATATTAATCGATTATCAGATGTGTTTTTTGTATTGGCCCGGAAACTTCAGCGTGCCGAGGGTATTGATGAAAAACAATGGACGCATAAATAACACTTTCCTACGTGTGTTATTAGCCTGAAATCAGCTAAATTCTATATTCCATAAAAATACATTTATGATAGATTGGCAACAAGTAAACGCAATGATTGCTGCGTCAGATCGAATAATTCTGACGTCGCACGAAAATCCAGATGGTGATGGTCTTGGATCTGAAGTTGCTATATACCATCATTTACGTGAGGAAGGTAAGGATTGTCGTATTATAAACTGTTCAGACCTTCCAGATGAATATGATTTTCTAAATAGTGATAATATTATAGAAATGTACAGCATAGATAAACATGATGATTGGGTGAAAGACTGCGACTTAGCAATCATTTTTGATGTAGGTGCTTTCAATCGCATACGTGATATTAAAAATGCCATTGATAAATATAATATTAAAACATTGAATATAGATCATCACCCTCATCCTGAAGATCATCCCTTTACTTTAAATGTTGTAGATGTGCAAGCAGCAGCAACCGGAGTTATGGTATATGATTATTTGAAAGAATATCGCCAAAATCCCTTAACTAAAAAAATATGTGAAGGAATTTATACAGCAGTCATGACCGATACAGGCAACTTCAGGCATTCAAATACAAACGCAAAATGCCATGAAATAGCAATCGAATGTTTGAAAAAAGGTGTTGAAACAAGCAAGATTTATCAACGTGTCTATGAGACAAAACCCCAGAGCAGCATTCGTTTATTGGCAAGGGTTATTGACAATGTGACGTTTGAGAGCGGCGGCGAATTAGCCTGGTTTTCAATTGATCAAAAAATGCTGGATGCCGCCGATGCTACCTCAAAAGATGTGGATGGATTTACTGATTTTATCCGTTCAATCAAAGGGGTGGAAGTGGCTGTGATGATTTTTGAAAATGGAAGAGATGTGTGTCGAATTAATTTCCGTTCTAAAGGAAAATATGTGATTAATGATGTTGCCATCCATTTTGGAGGTGGAGGACATAAGTTTGCAGCAGGGGCAGTTATTAAAGGAAATAAAGAATCAATTATTCCTCTAGTCGTTTCAAAAACAAAAGCTTCCTTGGAAAAACAAGCTGAATGAAGATTTTAATTGCTAAAGATGCCGGTTATTGTTTTGGTGTTCGTGATGCAGTCAATTTGGCTTATGAAACAGCTGAAGATCATGGTGATGTTTATATGTTAGGACATATTGTTCACAATGAAAATGTCGTAAAAGATTTGGATGAAGCGGGTGCAAAAGTCGTTGGTAAATTAAAAGATGTTCCTAAAGGAAAACCCATAATGTTTCGAGCTCATGGTACTTCAACTAAAGTCTGGGAGAAAGCACAAAAACAAAATATGAACATTATTGATGCGACATGTCCATTGGTTAAGGAAATTCATGATGAAGTAATTAAACTCGAAAAAGAAGGTCGCAAAATTATTATTATCGGCGATCACGGACATGATGAAGTGGTGGGGATTGCCAGCCAAATTAAGGATCCAATCATTGTTGCAACACCGGACGAAGCTCAAAAACTTCGCAAAATGAAAAAAGCTGGAATTGTCAGTCAATCAACCCAAACGATTGAAAATGTGCAGGAAATAATCAATATTTTAATGACAAAAGTCTTTGATTTACGGTTTATAAATACAATATGTTTCCCGACCAAAAGGAATCAACAACAGTTAAAAGATTTATCTGAAAAATGTGATGTGATGGTTGTGATTGGTTCATTTACCAGTGCAAATTCTAATCGGTTAACTCAATTAGCATTAGAAAGAAATGATCGTTCTTATCAAGTCACATCTGCAGACGATTTAAATTCGGATTGGTTTAATGAATCTGACGTCGTGGGAATAACTGCAGGTGCGTCAACGCCTGATAATATTATTAAAAATGTAACAGAAAAAATTAAAAGTTTTAGTAATAATCTAGAAGGGGAAATGGTTTATGAGTAAATCAAATTTTGAATTAAAAGTTGGTTTAGCTGAAATGCTAAAAGGCGGAGTCATTATGGATGTAATGAACCCAGAACAGGCGCGCATTGCGGAAGATGCTGGAGCAGTTGCTGTCATGGCACTGGAACGCATTCCCGCATTAATCAGGAAAGAAGGTGGAATATCCCGTATGAGCGACCCTGAAATGATTAGGGATATCCAGAAAGAAGTATCTATTCCTGTCATGGCAAAAATTCGTATTGGACATTTTGCAGAAGCGCAAATTTTAGAAGCGCTGGAAGTCGATTTTATTGATGAGAGTGAAGTCTTGACACCTGCCGATGAACATAATCATGTTTGGAAACATGACTTTAAAGTTCCTTTTGTGTGTGGGTGCAGAGATTTAGGAGAGGCTCTACGTCGAATTGGTGAAGGTGCAGCCATGATTCGAACAAAAGGTGAAGCTGGTTCTGGGAATATTGTTGAGGCTGTGCGACATATGCGTAAAGTGACAAGCCAGATAAAGGAATTAACTATTCTGAGTCGAGAAGAACTCATGGCCCAAGCAAAAATTCTGGGCGCACCTTTCACCCTTGTGCAACAAGTTGCCAAGCTTGGAAAACTCCCTGTACCTAATTTTGCAGCAGGAGGAATAGCCACACCTGCTGATGCATCATTAATGATGCAACTGGGCGCAGAAACAGTTTTTGTTGGATCTGGAATATTTATGAGTGAAGATCCATCTTCGCGTGCCAATGCCATTGTTGAAGCCGTCACTTTTTACAATGATGCTGGAAAATTAGCCAATATTTCCCATGGATTAAAAAAAGCAATGGATGGTCTGGATATTGCTAAAATTCCTAAAGAAGAACGATTACAAGAACGTGGTTGGTAAATAGGATCTGGAAAAAAGTCTAATTATGAATATTGGAATTTTATCATTGCAGGGAGATGTGGAGAAGCATGGCTCTGTATTGAGATCTTTAGGTATAGACTTTTTTTTTGTGCGATATGCTGATGAATTAATTGAATTGGATGGATTGATTATCCCAGGGGGTGAATCGACGACACTTACGCACTTGATGAAGAAAAATAAATTGTTTCAATCAATTCAATTATTCGCAAAAAATAAACCAATTTTAGGTACATGCGCAGGGATGATAATGATGTCCAAAAAGTCCAATCATAGACTTGTTACCCCTTTGGGAATAATGGATATTGAAGTGGACCGAAATGCCTATGGAAGGCAAGTTTTTTCATTTGTTGATGATTTACCTGTCAGAATTAATGGGCATACAGAAAAAATAAAGGCTACCTTTATTCGTGCGCCTAAAATTACACAATGGGGCAAGGATGTTGAAATTCTAGCTGAATACAACAAAGAACCTTGCGCCATAAAACAGGGTATGCACATTGCACTATCTTTTCACCCGGAATTAAACGGTATAAATATTTTTCACAAAGAAGCGTTTATTAATCATAAAGCGGAAAGGAAATCAAAACCATCTTATGCAGCTTGAATTACTGCCTAACATAAAATCACCCGCGGACATACGAGATTATGATTCAAAACAATTACATCAATTATGCGATGAAGTACGAAACTATACGATTGATGTTGTAACTAAAATAGGCGGACATCTAGCGTCGACATTAGGTGTCGTTGAATTAACCGTAGCGCTTCATCATGTTTATAATACTCCTAAAGATAAAATTATTTGGGATGTGGGTCATCAGGGTTATGCCCATAAAATTCTCACAGGTAGGTTTGAAGAGTTAAAAACGATACGTCAATACAAAGGCTTGAGTGGTTTTCTCAAGCGGACAGAAAGTGAGTATGATGTGTTCGGCGCCGGCCATGCTTCAACATCCATTTCCGCAGCGTTGGGGGTTGCCACCGCCCGGGATCATCATAGTGATGATTTTCGAGTCTGTGCTGTGATTGGCGATGGTGCCATGACGGGTGGGCTGTCCTTTGAGGGATTGAACAACGCCGGGCATTTGCGTAAACAATTACTGGTTATTTTGAATGATAATGAAATGTCCATTAGTCCCAATGTGGGTGCGATTCGGACACACTTAACCCATCTTATTACAAACCCTCTTTATAACCGTGTCAGGAATGAGATCTGGAAACTGACAGGCAGTTTGCCAAAAGGTAAAAAATTGACCAGGACATTTATTAAAAAAATCGAAGAGGGATTAAAAAATCTTATTGTACCGGGAATAATATTTGAAGAATTGGGATTTCGTTATTTCGGGCCCATTGACGGTCATGATGTGGATGAACTTGTTCATACATTAGAGAACATTAAAGATATTAAAACTCCAATACTCTTACATGTTATTACAAAAAAAGGTAAAGGAATGGAGGTCGCAGAAAAAGATCCTGTTGGGTATCACGGTATCAAGGCGGCACCAACACCCAGTACGAATGGTCAGCCGCAACCTGTTGTATCCGGGCCACCAACTTTCCAGACTGTCTTTGGGCACTTGTCCCGAGAAGTAGCCCGGAACAATAAAGAAGTTGTTTGTATAACGGCTGCCATGCGTGAAGGAACAGGTTTAGTACCATTTGAAAAAGAATTTCCTGATCGCTATTACGATGTAGGTATCGCTGAAGGACATGGTGTTACGTTTGCTGCCGGTCTGGCGGCAGAGGGAATGCGGCCCATTTGTGCAATTTACTCTACATTTTTACAGCGTGCGTATGACCATATTGTCCACGACGTCGCCATTCAGCATTTACCCGTTATTTTCTGTATGGACAGGGCCGGGATTGCCGGGGAAGACGGTCCGACCCATCACGGTTCTTTGGATATAGCATATTTAAGATGTATACAGGATATGATTGTTGCATCTCCGAAAAACGGGAATGAATTTAGGAATCTGCTTTATACAGCTTTGGAAGTAACAAATCGCCCCTTCGCTATTCGCTATCCTAAAGCTAGTTCAGTCGAATTTGATGAAAATGGTCAAGCACAATTACAGCCCATTGGAAACTGGGGAGTTGAACGAAACGGTTCAGATGCAGTTATTATGGCAGTGGGACCAATGGTATATGATGCTATTAAAGCTGCGGAAAAATTGGATTTAAAAGGCATTTCCTGCGAAGTAGTCGACTGTCAATTCATTAAACCTATGGATGAATCATATTTGCAAACAGTTCCTGAAAAATTTAAAGCTGTTGTAACGATTGAAGAAGGCGTTATCAATGGAGGATTTGGAGATGGCGTTGCTGCATGGCTTTCTGATAAAGGATTCAAAGGTTCAGTAAAACGGTTGGGATTTCCAGACAACTTCATTGAACATGGATCTAGGAATCAATTATTACAGGATTTAGGTTTGGATACAGATGGGTTAGTGAATGCGGTCTCAGCTCTCGTAGAAAACAAAGCAGTTTTAATCTGATTCAGTGAATTCTGTTTCCCTCGCCCTCTTTGGGTTTTTAGTATTTTTTCTCGGATATAAATTTTATTCCGCTTGGTTAAGTAAACGCATCTATGATCTGGGTGAAGATTTCAGGACTCCTGCACATACATATCGAGATAATATCGATTTTTTACCAACTAAAAAACATATTCTCTTTGGTCATCATTTTACATCTATAGCCGGGGCTGCGCCAATCATTGGTCCTTGCGTAGCAGCATACTGGGGTTGGCTCCCTGCAATTATCTGGGTTGTATTGGGTACAGTATTTATTGGTGCGGTACACGATTTTGGTGCATTGGTAATGAGTGTAAAGGAAAAAGGTAAAAGTATTGCCGATATTTCATCACGAATTATTAATGATCGAGTACGAGTTCTATTTCTAATTTTTATTGTTCTGTTAGTCTGGCTGGTTTTGGCTGTTTTCTCCATGGCAATTGCAGATTTATTCGTGGCAATTCCCACCGCTGTTCTACCAATTAATATTGAAATTATTATAGCACTTGGAGTGGGTTGGCTTATTTATAAAAAAGGGTCAGATGCATTGTTGCCATCTTTATGTGCATTAGGATTGCTTTATTATTTTGTTTGGGTAGGAACAGAAACACCCATCAGTTTTGAAACAATGGGTCTAACCAAAACACAATCAACAAACACGTGGGTTGTTTTATTATTTATATATTCTGGAATTGCGAGTCTTTTACCGGTATGGATGCTTTTGCAACCGCGGGATTTCATCAATAGTCATCAGTTGATTGTAGGTCTGGGACTCTTATTTATGGGCATTTTTATTGCTCAACCGGTTGTTGATGCGCCCATGCTTCGGGTGACAGGTGATGGACCCTCATTGTTTCCAATGCTATTTGTCACCATTGCTTGCGGAGCAATTAGCGGATTTCATGGACTCGTATCATCAGGAACCTCTTCGAAACAATTGGATCAACTCACAGATGCTCGCATGGTTGGTTATGGTAGTATGATTGGAGAAGGAACATTGGCGTTAGCATCCACTATTGCAGCAGTCGCGGGAATCTCGTTAGTAACCAATTGCAATTTACCGGCAGTTGGGGCTGTCGCTGATTTGAATTGGGCAATATATTATGACACTTGGGCTCATGCCAGCGGAAATAAAGCAGCCGCTTTTGTTTTAGGTGGAGGAGCATTGATTGAATCGTTAGGCTTTTCTCCTGCATTAGCTAAAACATTGATGGCTGTCCTGGTTATTTCTTTTGCGGCTACAACATTAGATACGGCAACACGTATTCAACGTTTCATTCTGGCAGAATTAGGAAATGTATTGAAAATTCCTGTTTTAAAAAACAGAGTTGTAGCTACTCTAACAGCAATAATTCCTGCAATGTTATTGGTGTTTACATATGTTGAAAATCCGGCTACTGGTGTTGTACAGAATACAGGTTGGGCATTATGGCCGATATTTGGAGCCAGTAATCAAATGTTGGCAGCACTCACGCTTATGATATTAACTCTTTATTTCTGGCAACGTAAAAAACCTATTCTTCCATTATTCATACCCATGCTGTTTATTATGATTATAACACTAACTTCATTATTTTTAAAAGCGGGTCAATTTTATGGATCTAACCTATTTTTATTTTCATTGGATATATTCTTAATTGTATTAATTATTTGGATGATTATTGAAGGGCTTTTAACAGTAAAAAATTTGAAAGAAAAACATTTATTATTTATCAAATGAAACTGATAAATACGATAATTTCTGTTCTCAAATAAATTACATTATGGGTAAACAACTCAACATATTCAACGATGCTGTTAAAATATGGCAGCAAGAATCATCAGAAGGCAATGCTAGGGATTATAATTTTGATACATTAAGTGGTGTATCCCTCAACCCCCTTTATTATCCTGAATCGGGTAGTAATAGTTATCTGGATAAGCTGGGTTTTCCTGGTCAATATCCATACACCCGAGGTATTCATGCTAATATGTATCGTGGAAAATTATGGACAATGCGTCAATTTGCAGGTTTTGGTACACCTGAAGAAACGAATGAGCGATACCATTATTTATTGAATCACGGTCAAACCGGGCTTTCTGTTGCTTATGACATGCCTACTCTCATGGGATATGATCCTGATCATCCTTATTCTGCTGGAGAAGTGGGGAAGTGCGGTGTAAGTGTTGCGTCTTTAAAAGATATGGAACGCTTATTTGAAGGGATAGATCTGGGTGAAATATCTGTTTCACAAACGATAAATGGTCCGGCTATTATTTTATTGGCTTTTTATATTGCAGTGGCAGAAAATAAAGGAGTACCTTTGGAGAAAATTCAAGGTACACTTCAAAATGATATCCTTAAAGAATTTATTGCTCAAAAGGAATGGATTTTCCCACCAGAGCCGTCCATGCGCATTATAACAGATATGATGACATATTGCGCGAATCATTTACCCAAATTCAATACAATTTCAATAAGCGGTTATCATATTCGAGAAGCCGGATCAACAGCAGCACAGGAATTAGCATTTACACTTGCTGATGGTTTCACTTATGTAGAATATGGAATAAACGCCGGATTGGATGTGGATGATTTTGCACCACGTCTTTCATTTTTCTTTAATTCACATTTAGACTTTTTTGAAGAAATTGCAAAGTACCGCGCTGCGCGTCGTATTTGGGCACGCCACATGAAAGAAAAATATAATGCAAAAAATCCTCGTTCTTGGAAATTGCGTTTTCATACACAAACAGCTGGATGTTCGCTTACTGCACAGCAACCTGAAATTAATATTGCACGTACTGCTTTTCAGGCTATGGCGGCTGTATTGGGAGGAACACAGTCACTGCATACTAATTCAATGGATGAAACATTAGCATTACCTTCGGAAAAAGCAGCTGAAATTGCTTTACGGACCCAACAATTAATTGCCTTCGAAACAGGTGCTGCCAATGTTGTAGATCCACTTGGTGGCTCATGGTTTATTGAAGAATTGACAAATAAATTAGAGAAAGAAGCAGAAGACTATTTTGACAAAATTGATGGTATGGGTGGTGTCATACCGGCCATCGAAAAAGGATATTTTCAACGAGAAATTGCCTATGCGGCTTCTGAATATCAGCGCAAGGTTGATGCAAAAAGACGTATTGTCGTAGGCGTGAATAAATTTGTAAAAGAAAATGAAGAAATTGAAATACCTTTATTAAAAATTAGTGATGATGTAGGTGAAACGCAGGTGGAAGCACTCAATAAAATACGTTCTGAAAGAGATGAAGTTGCTGTTCAGCAAGCGCTTTCAAATATTCAGGAAGCATGTATAAGTAAGACTAACTTAATGGAGCCTATTATTGTTGCAGTAAAAGCGTATGCGACGATGGGCGAAATTGTTATTTCGTTAAAAGCTGAATTTGGCGAATGGCAGGAAGCGGCAGTATTTTAATATGGTTTCCCAAAATAAGTTTTTTATAGCAATAATAGGTCTTGTTTTCGTTGTAGGTCTTTGGATATGGTGGGCAACTGAAAATCCAAACCATGAACAAGCACTTGTAAAATTTTTGTCAGTTGAGCAGTTATTTAAAGATAACCAAAATGATCGCATTCGATTGGGTGGACTGGTAGCTGATAAATCCATCAAATTGGATGACAATAATTATTTATCCTGCAACTTTGACTTGCAGGAAGGTGAACTTATTTTGCCTATACATTTTGTGGGTGTCCGTCCAGATTTATTCAAAAATGGTGCTGAAGTCATCGTAGAAGGTTTATATGTAAATGGAATATTTGAAGCTGACATATTACAAACAAAATGCGCTTCACGTTTTGAAGGTGATCTACGCGATGCTGAAAGTTACAATTTAGACGAAGTATCAATATGACTGCAGTTCTTGGAGGTTTAACCCTTAACCTTGCTCTGGGTTTAGCAATTGTTGCTATAATACTACATACGATTTATCTGCGTACTGGCGATGGCAGACTATTCTTATCAGGACAAAGAGCGGCTTTAGCTGTATCTCTATTAAGTTTTTTTGCAACAATTATTCTAACTCAATTGCTAATTGTTAGCAATTTTGATGTAGATTATGTTGCCCATTATACTAGTCGAGAAACACCGCTGATTTATAAGTTTACTGCTCTATGGGCAGGGCAATCCGGTTCATTATTATTTTGGCTTTTTATTTTATCTATATATGCAGTCGTAACAATTCTGCAAAACCAACGATCTCAATTAAAACTGATGCCTTGGGTAATGATTGTATTGGTGACAGTGCAATTATTTTTTCTGATTCTTGTAAATTTTGTTGCAAATCCATTTATGCCCACTGAAGCAGATTTTGTTATATCCAATGGATTAGGTCTAAATCCATTGCTGCAAAATGCAACCATGGCCATTCATCCGCCTATGCTGTATTTAGGCTATGTTGGATTCACTGTCCCATTCGCATTTTCAATCGCTGCTATGGCGCAAAAAGAAATGGATGCTCTTTGGATGCGTACAGTCAGGCAATGGCTACTCTTTGTATGGCTAATGTTAAGTATTGGTGTAATGCTTGGCGGTTGGTGGGCCTATCAGGAGTTGGGTTGGGGTGGCTACTGGGCATGGGATCCCGTAGAAAATGCATCTTTTATGCCATGGCTTGCTGGAACAGCATTGCTCCATTCCATAATGATTCAGGAAAAAAAGGACATGTTAAAAGTGTGGAATATGGTTTTGATTATTATCACCTTCACACTTTGTATTTTTGGTACTTTTCTTACGCGTAGTGGCGTAATGTCATCTGTTCATTCATTCACTGTTTCATCCCTTGGCCCCATTTTTCTTGGTTTTGTCTTTTTCATTTTAGTGGTTTCTTTCGGTCTTATGTCACGACGTATGAAACTGCTTCGTTCTAACAAAAGAATTGAATCATTTTCATCCCGGGAAAGTGGTTTCTTGTTTAACAATGTGATTTTTATTGTCATGTGTTTTGCTGTATTATGGGGAACGCTTTTCCCTGTTATTTCTGAAGCAGTACGGGGAACTAAAATTACTGTGGGGGCTCCATTTTTTAATCAAATAAATATTCCTATTGGATTAGTGTTACTATTCTTAACCGGCGTTGGACCATTATTAGTTTGGAGAAAAACATCCAAACAGAGTTTTATACGTAATTTTACTTTACCGGTTATCGCTGGTTTAGTCATGGCATTGGTACTGTATTTAATGGATATTAGGGGTTATGTACTTATTTCTTTCAGCTTGTCCGTATTTGTTTTAACAACAATTGTTACCGAGTTTGCAAAGGGGATCCGCTCCCGAATTACTGTACAAAAAGAAAACGCTTTAATTGCATTCTGGCAATTATTGCGAAAAAATCGAAGCCGCTATGGTGGTTATATTGTTCATGTAGGAATTGTTTTTATGTTTATCGGTTTTACGGGTCACGCATTTGACACAGAAAAGGAATTCGGAATTAAAACAAGCGAGAGCGAATCTTTAAGTGGTTATACGTTTACATTATATAAAATAAGGGAAGAAGAGCGCCCAAATCATTATGCCTATATTGCAGATATAATTGTTGAAGATGAGAACGGTAAAGAAATTGTTAAACTACATCCAGAGAAACGCATTTATTTTCATCGCAATCCAGATCCGGAACGAAGGCAACCTCATAGTGAACTTGACATTTATTCTACCATGAAACAGGATATTTATTCCATTTTTAACAGTGTTGATTTGGAAAATGGAGTTGCGTATATAAAAATCATGATTAACCCATTGGTTAACTGGGTATGGTTTGGCGGTTTTATTTTTGTAATGGGAACTGTTGTTGCTTTGTGGCCACCAAAAAAGGAAAAGAAATGATAACAATGATTGCAACTTTTTTGATTTTTGGTATAATGGCTATGTTTGTTGTTCAACCTTTATTTCTTACTCACATTCCGAAAATTGAAGATTCAGAAAGCAGTTTCGCTATTTTAAAACAGAATAAAAAGATTCTATATCGTCAAATTAAAGAATTGGAGCTGGATTATCAATTGGGTAATATAAACGAAGAAGATTACCACCAGTTGCGAAATGGTTTGAAAAAAGAAGTTTCTGAAATATTAACATTGTTAAATAACTGATATTGAATACTCTCTTTGCTTTCTGTAACAAATATATCTAAATCTTTTCATTATAAGCCTGTTTTAAAGAATATTGGATTTTCTCTATCACCCGGGGAAACAGTCGCTTTAATCGGAAAAAATGGTGCAGGAAAATCAACATTATTACGTATTATGGCAAAAATTTCTACTCCGGAAGAAGGTCAAATAAAATTTAATGGTAAAAATATATTGAATGGTGATGCCTCAAATCGAAAGGGTATATATTATTGTGGCCATGCACCAGGTATGTATCCATCTTTGACAGCCAGTGAAAATTTATATTACTTCAGCGCTTTACATGGATATAAGTCTGATTTGAATAAAATTAATTCCACATTACAAAATTATGATTTATCAAATTCTGTGAACGTTCCTGTAAAAGTGTATTCTCAGGGAATGATGCAACGCTTAAAACTGGCTTTATTAGAAATAATTGATTGGTCATTGCTTTTAATTGATGAGCCCTTCAATGGATTGGATTTTGGGGGTCAACAATTTGTAATAAAAAAAATGGATGCATGGCAAGATGGTAAAAGAAGCATCATTTTTGTTGACCATGATATAGAACGTATTTTGAAAATTGCATCGCGTGTAATAATATTAAACCAGCACTCAATCGCTTTGGATGAACAAGTTGATAGTCCAGAACTGAAAAGTAAAATGAAGAAATTATTGAATTAGCATGTTTACAATTTTACTCAAAAAAGAACTGTTTGTTGAATTCCGAAATAAGGAAGTTGTTTTATCAATGTTGGCATTTGGGGTTGCTGTATTATTGATTTTTTCTTTTTCCTTAAGTGGAGATCCAAAAATTAACCATGAAATGGCTCCCGGTTTATTTTGGACTTTGGTAATATTGAGTTCTTCACTAGGATTGCATAGGTTATTTGGACAGGAAAAGGACTTTGATGCTTTTGCAAGCTTAATCGCAGCTCCAATTGATCGGGGTACGCTTTATTTAGCTAAATGGGTGAGTGGAATAATGTTTCTTACGGTTACAGAATTTCTCATAATAATGCCATTTTTTTTATTTTTAGGTTTATCATTACCCATTACAATTTTACCGGGGATTGGTATAGTCTTATTGGGGAATCTGGGAATTGTAGCTGTGGGTGTAATTGTTTCTGGATTGGCAATGCGTGCAAAAATGAGCGCTGTATTATTACCTGTTTTACTTTTTCCGTTAATTACTCCATTGCTTATTGCTTGCGTCAAAGCAACAATCGGTTGGTATCATGTTTTACCCTTCAGCCAATGGCAATTTTGGTTGCTGATTATGGCAACCTATGTTGTAATATTCAGCCTCGCGGGATATATATTTTTTGACCATATAACAGAAGAATAATGTCTATTCAATTCCAGGATCGTACAGCAAATAATTTACTCGTATTAACAATCATATTAATGTCGGCAAATTTGTATACAATATTTTTTGTTGCTCCAATGGTACCTGAACAAACTTGGGCTCAGAAAATATTTTATATTCATGTACCCATAGCATGGACGGGTTTTTTATCTTATTTCATTGTTATGGTAGCAGGAATATTATTTCTATTAAAAAAAGATCCATTTTGGGATAGACTCGGACTTGCAGCTGCAGAAATTGGCACATTATTTATTGTACTTGTGTTGATTACCGGACCCATTTGGGCTACACCAATTTGGGGACGACCTTGGGTATGGGAACCTCGACTAACAACAACTTTGATATTATTTTTGATATATGTTGGCTATTTTATGTTGCGAAAATTTGGCGGACATCCGGAAAGGGTAGCACGTTATGCAGCTGTGTTAGGCATTATGGCTTTTATCGACGTCCCACTCATTTTTTATTCTGTAAAATTCTGGGCACCACAATTTCAATTGCACCCCCAAGTAGAGATGGGGCAACAACCGGATGGTATATTTTACCCTTTTTTATTTTCAATGATAACATTTACAATTTTGAACATACTCATGTTGCGAATTCGAGTTAGAATTCTGAATTTTCATCATCAAATAATAACCAATAATGTATAATTATTTAAGTTACTGTATCGCAGCTTACTGTATAATATTTATCACATTGATAATATGGTTTGTTGTTCAGATAAAAATTGAAAAAGAATTTAAAAACAGATCTAATAGTTAAAGGATTTCATACATGAAACGTAAAATTGTTCACGTTATTGGAACGGGCACAATCGGTGAACCGCTCATCGGTTTGCTGACAGATTATAAATTAAAACTTGGCATTGATGAAGTAACATTTCATAAAAATTCACCATTAATGGGCGATAGATCTAAAGTGTTTGATTTACAGCGGCGTGGAGCACGTTTAGCTGTTAATGCTGATCGCATTCAGGACTTTAAGGATTTAGGCATGGATCCAGAGTTTGAAACAGAAGATGCTATTAAGCGATCATCCGTTGTTATTGATTGTACTCCGAAAGGAATTGGGCATAAAAATAAAGAACAATATTATCAGAAATTTGCAAACGATGTAAAAGGGTTTATAGCTCAAGGCAGTGAAGATGGTTTTGGGAAAAAATATGCTCGAGGAATTAATGACGAAGTCATAACAGAAGACGATCAATTTATTCAAATTGTTTCGTGTAATACACATAATCTTTCTTGTATCACCAATACATTAGCTTTGAATGGAAATGAATCAGATAATTTAGTAGAAGGAAAATTTGTTTGTATTAGACGGGCGAATGATATCAGTCAACCAGGCGGATTTATTCCATCTCCACAAGTGGGTATACATCATTCTGAAAAATACGGTTCACACCATGCAGAAGATGCTGCGGGCTTATTCAAAACAAAGAACTTGGATCTCAACCTGTTTTCATCAGCAATGAAAACAGATAGTCAGTATATGCATATCATTTGGTTCAACTTAAAAGTAAAAGAACCGACAACGTTGCAACAGGTTAAAGATAAGTTAGAGGCAAATTCATTGGTAGCCATGACACAAAAAGATATGACGAGTACTGTTTTTTCATTTGGAAGAGATCATGGACACTATGGTAGAATATTAAATGAGACTGTTGTGGTTGAGCAAACATTGAATGTTCGTAATGAACATGAAATAACGGGTTTTTGTTTTACGCCACAAGATGGCAATTCAATTTTAAGCAGTATTGCTGCTGCGGAACGTTTTTTATACCCTCATTCTTTTGATGATAAGATTCAATGCTTGGCTGAACTCTGTTATAATTATATTTGAGTATTCAAGTCCATTCTGTCATTACTGGACCTTTCCAGGAAAATTCATATTTAATCATGGATACGATAACGAATGAAGGCGTTTGTGTTGATCCGGGTGATGATGCACCCGCAATCATAAGTATGATTAATAATTATGATTGTACACCACTTGCCATTCTTAATACACATGCACATTTAGATCATATAGGAGCCGTAGCTACGTTAAAGAAAATGTGGGATTTACCTTTTTATTTGCATAAAAATGAATCAATGGTACTGGATACATATGAAGAAACGTGTCGATTTTTCAATATGACAACTGGAGAAACACCTAAAGTTGATTTTTGGATAGATGACGAAGAGCCGCTTATATTTGGGAATATGACATTCACACTTTTCTTTACTCCTGGCCATACACCTGGAGGAACAACTTATATTATTGAAGATCATGTATTTGTGGGAGATACCCTTTTCAAAGGATCAATCGGCAGAACAGATTTACCTGGTGGGAATTGGGAAATTTTAAATAAATCACTTTTGAAGATGATGGAAACAATTTCACCGGATTTCAAACTGCATTCAGGTCACGGACCTGACACAACTATGAAAATGGAAAGAATAGAAAACCCTTTTTTAATTCCTTTAGAAAAACAGCTAAATTCAACAATATGAAAGTTACAGATTTTTTAAAGAATGCAGATAAACCGCTCTTCAGTTACGAGATTATGCCACCGTTGAGAGGAGGCAGTGCTGATAAAATTTTTAGCATGGTGGAAAAATTAATGCCGTTTAATCCACCTTTTATTGATTTAACCAGCCGCTCTGCAGAGGTTGAATATATTGATACACCAAATGGGCAGATTGAGCAACATGTTCGCAGAAAACGTCCCGGTACCATCGGTTTAAGCGCTGCTATAAAAAATCGATTCGATGTTGAAACTGTTCCTCATGTTCTTTGTAATGGCTTCACTCGTGAAGAAACCGAAGATGCTCTAATTGAATTAAACTACCTTGGGATTCATAATGTTTTGGCAGTACGCGGAGATGATTTAAGACGTAATATGACCACAAATGGTAAAACAACGAATAAATATGCTTCTGATTTAGTTTGTCAAATCCAAAAAATGAATCAGGGTGAATATTTGGATAAATTACTGGATGCCAGCGCAACTGATTTTAGTGTTGGAGTCGGCGGTTATCCGGAAAAACATTTTGAAGCTGTGGATATGAATACTGATTTAATGTATTTAAAAGAAAAAGTGGATAATGGAGCTGATTATATCGTCACCCAAATGTTCTATAAAAATAAATCTTATTTTGACTTTGTAGAACAAGCGCGTGCTGTTGGGATTACTGTCCCTATTATTCCAGGATTAAAAATAATTTCAACCAAAAGACATTTAAAGTTAATCCCGGAATTCTTTTATATTAAAATTCCTGATGAACTTGGAAAACAAGTAGAAGAAGCAAAAACGAATGATGAGGTAAAAAATATTGGTGTTAATTGGGCTATAGAACAAACAAAAGAACTGTATGAAGCCAATGTGCCTTGTATCCATTTTTACATAATGCAGTCCGCAAAGCAAGTAGTTAATGTTGTGCAGGAATTCAAATGACATTATTTTCTGAATTCAAAAACAATATAATTTCAAAAGATTTAATTTCTGATGAAGATCGTATTCTAATTGCAGTATCGGGTGGTGTGGATTCCATGGTTTTACTGGATATGCTCTCACGTTTAAGAAAAGATAACAAATTGCAACTGTCTGCAATTCATGTACAACACCATTTACGATCTGATGCAGAAGAAGATGCTTTCTTGGTTAAATCATTTTGCGAAGAAAATGAAATTAATTTTCACAGGGTTGACCTTAATCCTGAATTAAAACTAAAAAACCAAAGCATTGAAGCATGGGCTCGAACAGAGAGATATTCACATTTCAATGAATTAAAAGAAAAGATTGGAGCGGATATCATTATGACTGCTCACCATGGTGATGATCAGGTTGAAACTATTTTAATGCACATCTCCGAAGGCTCTGGTTTAGATGGTCTAAGGGGAATCAGGGAAAAAATAAAGAATACAATTCGCCCTTTATTGCCATTTTCTAAAATAGAAATTCAAGATTATGCAAAATCAAAAAATATCCCATTTAGGCAGGATAGTACAAATACTGATATTTCCCACCCACGGAATTTCTTACGCCATGAAGTAATCCCAAACTGGAAAAAACAAAATCCCAATTTGCATTCTTCTGTTCAGCAATTTACAAAAAATATAAATGAAATTTCGGATATTCTAGATTATACTCTTAATACTTTGGCAAAGAGAGTCGTGGGGGAAACGGATAAAGGAAATATAATTCTTAAACTTGATGAATTCACTGATGAGCCGGATGTTTTAAAAGCACATGTGTTAAAACATGTCTTAAATGACATTCAATGGAGAAAATACCATTGGAAAAATGTCAATGATTTAATTGAAAAAGGGAAAACCGGTTCAATTATTGCAATTGGAGATTATGAAATTCTAAAAAATAGAAACACCCTTATCATCCAGAAAAATACTGTTATTAACAATACACATTATAAAATCCATCAAGGAAAGAAGGTGGAATCAAGTTTTTTCACCTTCGATTGGCAAACAAAGAAAAAATATGTATTAAATTCTAATAAAGATATTGAAATGGTTGATGCAAAATCTCTTCTTGGCTCTATCGAACTTCGCCCATGGAAAGAAGGGGACTATTTTCAGCCATTGGGAATGAAAGGACATAAAAAAATAAGTGATTATTTGACAGACATCAAAATGGATAGTTTTTCTAAAAATTCACAATATGTTATAGCTTTAAATGATGAGGTCTATTGGGTGTGTGGTCAACGTATAAGTGACAAAATAAAAATCACACCTGAATCAACCCAATTTGCGGAACTATCATTTACGAGTACAGTAGGCTAAATATGCATTTTCATGGATATGAGTTAAGTCTAGTGATATCTGATAAAGATATACAAAATAGGATTAATGAAATAGGAAGGGAACTGTCTGTAAAATTTAAGGATGAAGTTCCTATATTTATTGGCATTTTAAATGGCAGTTTCATTTTTATGGCTGATTTAATACGTGCATTGGATATTGATTGTGAAATGGATTTTATTAAATTAGCTAGCTATAAAGGTAGTGAATCAACAGGCACAGTTAGATTGCTAAAAGATATTTCTGCAGAAATTACAAATCGCCACATCGTGATTGTTGAAGATATTATCGATTCAGGATTAACCATTAAATTCATAAAAGACCGTATGCAGGATGCATCACCAGCATCATTAACAATAGTAACATTATTATTAAAACCGGATGTAGCAAATCTTGAATTTCCAATTGACGTGATAGGGTTTGAAATTGCACCTGAATTTGTTGTAGGATACGGGTTGGATTATGATCAGAAAATGCGACATTTACCGGCTATTTACCGCATAGAAAAGGATTAAAATGTATTTCAAAATAAATATATCAAAAATTGAGGGAAAAAAGAAACCTGATCCCAAAAATACAAAACAAGCTCCTTTAGAAAAAAAAGGTGAAAATAAGAATAATGAATTTCAATGGAAACGTGCTGGTAAAACGTCACTGATTTGGGTGATGATTTTAATGGTGGCGATTTCCCTATCTGGGCTTCTCACCACCAATGATAAATCAGTAGAGATTCAATATTTTCAATATCGTGAATTTTTAGAGACACGTCAGATAGTAAGTGCAGATATTATTGAGAGTGTTTTTTATGGAGAATTTTCTACACCCCAGTCTATCCCAAAAGGGATGACGATTTTAGAAAATGTATCCAAGTTTCATGTCATATTACCATTTATTGACAGAGAGGTAATGGCTGAATGGGATGCGTATGATGTTAATTACAGTTTTAAAGGAAAGTCCATTGACTGGACAGGATATTTCCTAAATTTATTACCATGGATACTTATAATCGGAATTTGGATATTTTTTATTCGTCGGATGCAAGGCGGTGCCGGTGGCGGGATGGGGGGCATATTCAATTTTGGTAAAAGTAGAGCCAAAATATGGACGTCAGATATGCCAAAAATCACATTCGATGATGTGGCCGGATGTGTTGAAGCAAAAGAAGAATTGAAGGAAGTTATTGATTTTTTAAAAAAACCTAAACGTTTTCAAAAATTAGGTGCCAAGATTCCCAAAGGTGCCTTATTAATTGGCCCTCCCGGTACTGGAAAAACATTATTAGCACGAGCAGTTGCTGGTGAAGCAGATGTTCCCTTTTACAATTTGAGTGGAGCTGAATTTGTTGAAATGTTTGTGGGTGTAGGTGCATCTCGAGTTCGGGATCTTTTTGAGCAAGGGAAGAAAAATACACCCTGTATTATTTTTATTGACGAATTGGATGCTGTAGGTCGCCATCGTGGTGCCGGTCTTGGCGGTGGACATGATGAACGAGAACAGACTTTGAATCAATTATTGGTGGAAATGGATGGCTTTGAATCCAATCAAATGGTAATAGTTCTGGCTGCAACAAATAGGCCAGATATATTAGATCCGGCTTTATTAAGACCCGGGCGTTTTGATCGTCAAATTATTGTGGATATTCCAGATATAAAAGGTCGGTTTGAAATTTTAAAGGTACATACCAAGAAAATTGTTTTAAATAAACGCAAAATGAACTTGGAAGAACTAGCTCGTGGCACTCCCGGATTAGTGGGAGCTGATTTGGCTAATCTTGTGAATGAAGCCGCTTTATTAGCAGCAAGAAAACGCAAGAAATCCGTGGATATGGAAGATTTTGAAGATGCAAAAGACAAAGTTATGATGGGCATTCAGCGTAAGAGTGTTATTTTATCCGACGAAGAGAAAAAAGTGACTGCTTATCACGAATCTGGGCATACACTTGTTGCAACAATGACACCCGGTGCCGATCCCATCCACAAAGTAACAATAATCCCTCGAGGTAAAGCACTAGGGATTACATCTCAAATACCTATTGATGAAAAACATAATTATTCTAAAGATTATATCGAAGGCCGTTTAGCCATTTTGCTGGGTGGGCGAGCAGCTGAGCAACTCATTTTTAATGAATTGACCACTGGCGCAGGTGATGATATTGAAAAAGCGACAAATATCGCACGAAAAATGGTATGTGAATGGGGTATGAGTGATGTTCTCGGTCCCATGACATTTGGAAAAAAGAATGAAGAAATTTTTCTAGGTCGTGAGATACAGAGTCATCGTGATTACAGTGAGTCAACAGCTCGAATGATCGATGAAGAAGTGGTGCGCATCATTCGAAAAGCTCAGCGTTCAGCTGCCACTATTTTAGAAAAGAATGTTCCCATACTTCATATCATGGCAAATGGTCTATTGAAATATGAAACGTTGGATAGCAAAGACATCAATCGAATTATGGATGGGAAAAAGCTAACGAGATCTAAAAATGGAAGTATCAAAAAAAGTCGTCCTAAAAAGCGCAAAAAACCACAAGTGAAAAAAACAGATTCTAATGTGCAAACAGAAAAAAATAAAAAAGAGTCACCATCTAAACCAGATAAAGGTTAAGTCAATTTATTTATTCCCAGATGACTCCGTTATGAAAGGGTAAATAATGAGTCATTATTCTGATGCCATTACCTTCTAACTGGGAAAATATTTACGATCCCTATACATCAACGCTAGTAATGGGAATCTTAAATGTAACTATTGATTCCTTTAGCGATGGCGGACAATTCTTCCATAAAGAAATAGCCGTTAAACATGCGCTGGAAATGGAAAAACATGGCGCTGATATTATTGATATTGGCGGAGAATCAACTCGACCTGGAGCAGAACCAGTTACAATAGAAGAAGAATTGAAACGAGTGATTCCAATTATTGAAGCAATTAGATCTGCATCCGATATATGCATTTCCATAGATACGTATAAAGCGGTTGTAGCTGAAAAAGCATTGGTTTCCGGAGCGGATTTAGTAAATGATATTAGTGGATTGCAATTTGATGAAAAAATGGTCCATGTAGTTAGTACTAAAAATGTCCCTGTGATTATTATGCATATTAAAGGAACACCAATTAATATGCAGCAGGATCCAAACTATGATAATCTAATGGAAGAAATTGTTGCATATTTTCAAGAACGTGTGAAGTTTTGCCATGAACATGATATCAAAAATCATAATATTATTCTCGATCCGGGCATTGGATTCGGAAAACGATTAAAGGACAATTTTGAATTGATTCGTGAATTAAATGACATTTCAGACCTTGGCTTTCCGGTATTATCTGGTCCTTCCCGAAAATCCTTCATTGGGCTTACCCTTGATCTTCCTATAGAGAAAAGGATGGAGGGAACCGCCGCAGCTGTGACAGCTTCCATTATGAATGGTGCAAAAATAGTTCGTGTGCATGACGTTAAGGAAATGAAACGTGTGGTAACAATTGCAGATAATATTAGGGGAATGGCTTAATGGATCTATTCAAAATTGGTTTTCTTACATTTACGTTGGTAGATGTCATTGACCTTATATTAGTAAGCTGGCTGTTTTATAAAATATATCAATATTTTAGGGAAACTCGAGCAGGACAGATGCTTGTGGGGCTTATCATTTTGCTCATTGCGTCATTTTTGTTTAATGCGATTGGTTTTAGTGCTTCTTCGTGGCTTGTGAATCAATTCCAGACGGTATGGGTTGTGGCATTTGTCATCTTATTTCAGCCGGAATTACGCCGTTTACTCATTTACGTTGGTCAAACTCGCTTTTTCCAAACTATCTTTCGTATGGGAACATCTAAATCCATAGAAGAAATGGTGAAAGCTATTAACCAAATGATTGAAAATAAATGGGGCGCACTCATTATCATTCAGCGAGAAACAGGCTTGCGTGCTTATAAAGAAGCCGGAACGCAGCTCAAAGCAGAAGTATCAACACCGTTACTCATTTCTATATTTAACCCCAAATCTCCACTTCATGACGGTGCTGTCATAATCCAAAATGAAATTATAGAAGCAGCTGCTTGTATTTTACCCTTGACGGAAAGCACGACTATTGATCCATCTATGGGCACACGTCATCGTGCTGCGTTGGGAATAACGGAAGAAACGGATGCCATTGCCATTGTCATTTCGGAAGAGACTCAACGTATTTCTGTGGCAGAAAACGGACGTTTTTTGAATATTGGTATGGATGAAATGGAACTCCGCCGTTTCTTGAATGAAGAACTGTTCATCTCTTCCGGAGACTGATTTATGACAACCATCACCAGCCAGACATGGCTGTATGCACTGGGAAGTGTAATGGTAGTCAGTTTTATTTCTTTAGTCGGGGTTGCAACACTATCACTATCACGTAACTTACTTAACCGCATTTTACTATTTTTGGTGAGCTTTGCTGTAGGCAGTTTACTAGGGGGTGCATTTATACATATACTCCCGGAAGCATTTGCTTCCGATTTAAACCCCATGGCAGTTTCTGCTTCGGTGCTCGCTGGGATTATCCTTTTTTTTATGTTGGAAAAATTTTTTCGTTGGCGACATTGCCATTTGGAAACGACGGATGATCATGTTCATCCTGTAGTGCCTATGAATATTTTTGGGGATGCCATGCACAATTTTATTGATGGTATTTTGATTGGCGTTTCCTATGCTGTGAGCATTCCATTGGGGATGGCAACAACTGTGGCAGTACTACTCCATGAGATTCCCCAAGAAATCGGGGATTTTGGTATATTGATTCATGGAGGACTTACCGTAAAAAAAGCACTATTATTTAATTTCGCATCGGCGCTTACGTCTGTAATTGGAGTGGTGTTAGTGCTAATCATCGGTACGTCTATGGAAGGAATTGTACTTTATTTTTTACCCATGACAGCCGGCGGATTTATTTATATCGCAGGATCAGACCTCATACCGGAATTGCATCACAATACTGATGTTAAAGTGTCTATTTTGCAATTAATGGCATTGCTGGGTGGGATTGCTGTGATGTTTGGACTTGCATTTGCATTTTAAACAAAAAATAATCTTAAATTAAATCATGGAATTGACAGACTTAAAAGACGGCTTCGCTTCAGCAGAAGCCAAACATCACGAACTTCGGAGGCATCTTTGACCTGGAATCCAGGGAAAAAGAAGTAGAAATACTCCGAAGTAAATCCGGGGTTCCGGATTTTTGGAATGACAATGCAGCAGCCCAAGTCATCCTCAAAAAAATATCCCTTATAGAAAAAGAACTCACTCTTTGGTCCGACCTTGAAAAACGCCATGGAGACGTGGAAGTTCTGTTGGAATTCGCCGAAAGCGGCGAAGCAGAATTTGAAGAAGTAAATGATGAATTAAAGTCCTACACCATAATCATCGAGGATGTAGAATTGCAAATGATTCTCGGAGGTGAGCAGGATTCTCAAGATGCCATTGTAACCATTCACCCCGGAGCTGGTGGAACCGAAAGCCAGGATTGGGCAGAAATGCTTTACCGCATGTATACGCGCTGGATTGAGCAGAAGGGTTTTAAGAAAAAAATCATGGATTATCAGCCCGGGGATGAAGCAGGATTGAAAGATGTAACCATGGAAGTAAAAGGAGATTATGCTTATGGATTACTAAAAGCGGAAGCAGGTATCCACCGTTTGGTGCGCATTTCGCCTTTCGATTCTAATAGTCGCCGTCATACGTCCTTTGCTTCTGTATTTGTGTACCCATCCAGTGACGAAGAAATTGAAATAGAGATTGATCAAAGTGATTTACGCATTGATACATATCGTGCCAGTGGCGCCGGTGGTCAGCATGTAAATAAAACTGATTCCGCCATTCGCATTACACATATTCCCACGGGTATAGTAGCCCAATGTCAGAATGAACGTTCCCAGCATAAAAATAAAGCAACGGCAATGAAAGTGTTGAAAGCGCGTCTCTATCAATTAGAAGTAGAAAAACAAAAAGAAGACAATAAGGTATTGGAAGATTCTAAAATGGATATTGGCTGGGGGAGCCAGATACGGTCCTATGTGTTTCATCCGTACAATATGGTGAAAGATCACCGTACGAAAGAAGAGACAGGAAATATTTCAGCTGTCATGGACGGCGCCCTTGATAATTTCATCCGGGCATTTTTGATGAGTAAGTTGAAGTAGTGAAATGATAAAATCCGACAATTTCGTATTCAAAGCTGCCTTCCGTATTGCCCTCGTGACAGGAATCATATTGCTGTTGCCCTTATTAGCGATGCAGTTCACTGATGAAGTAGTCTGGGACTTGTCCGATTTCATTGTTATGGGTGGTCTCTTGCTCGGAGTTGGTCTCGCGTATGAGTTTGTGGCGAGAAGGTCGGAGAAAGCTGTGTACCAAACGGCCGTTGGCGTTGGACTTGCAGGAGCATTCCTACTTTTTTGGGTGAATGGTGCTGTTGGCATCATCGGAAACGAGGGACAGTCCGCCAACTTGATGTATGGAGCAGTATTCGCTGTCGGATTCATCGGTTCACTTATGTCACACTTTAAGCCACGGGGAATGGCACGTACATTATTTGCGGCAGCGTTCACTCAAATGTTAGTCCCCGTCATTTCGCTCTTTATCTGGCCGCCTCCTGTTACATCCTGGGCACCAGGCGTGTTCGGCGTGTTCGTTCTGAACGCATTCTTTGCTATGCTGTTCGTCACATCGGCGTTATTATTTCGGAATGCAGCAAGGGAGCAATCTGCCGCATAAATATCGGGGCTATTGAAATAGAAATCCCGACACACCAATACGGTAGTAAATTATAAACACGATTTTTATTTGATAGCTGTCGTAAATATATTGTATAGCTTCAACAATGGAGTTTAATAATATATCGTTAAAAAGATTTGCTCTGTTCTTTTTCTCTTGATAGAAAAAGAACCAAAAAGATCAAGGCTGGACTATATTTGCTAAAACTTCAGACAGTTTTACTAAAAGGAAAAAACTTGTCCGCGTATCATTATATTAATTTATTTACAATAATTAAATACGGACTTCAAACAGTTTTTCTTTTTTAACGTAAAACCATCTTCGTTTTTTAACGCAAATAAACGTCAGGTCTATTTTCTTCTAAAATGTCCAATAGCGACTGTTTCTTTTGCAGCCTTTTCATTGTATCAAAGAAAAGGGCGAATAATCTGTAGAAAAACACAAGAATAATAGTTTATATGATATGATTAAAATAATCAATGGATAACCGGAGTAATAATAAAAAGTACTACAGACATTCCCCGACTACCTCATTTGATAAAAATTAATAGCGGCGGACAGGAATGTCTGTCCTACATTAATTGGTTTTATTCTACAAGATTTCCATCAGCATCGAGTAAGATCGGGTCGCCAAAACCCAGTGATTTTAATCCGTCCAACTGTGTAGCAGCATCTCCCACAACCAAATAAATCATTTCGTCGGGGCGAATTAGCTTTTTTGCCAATGCATTATGGCTTGCAACAGTCATATTTCGAACGATTTCCTCTTGATCTTTTATATAATCATACGGTAAATCGTATGTTGCAATATTATCTATCATTCGACGCAATGCGCCTAATGTTTCAAATTTTCGGGCATTTGATTTCAACAACACATTTTTAGTAAAATCCAAATCTTCTTCAGAAATGGGTTCAAGATAAGCAGTCAGAAGCTCTTTAAAAATATTGACGGATTCTTCGGTCGTATTTGATCTTACTCCGGAAGAGGCTGTGAATTTACCAGGGAATTTTGATCCACTGAATCCTGTTCGCGCTCCGTACGTGAAGCCCTTTTCCTCACGCAGTGTCAAATTGACATCACTGCTGAAATTGCCGCCCAGTTTCATATTCATCACTGTGGCAGGAAAGTAGTCGGGATCTGTTCGGGCTAATCCTAAATATCCAATACGTATTTCAGATTGCTTGGCATTGGGAACATCGACGAAATAAACTTTTGCTGTTTTATCAGGTGCCGGCATTTCGTATTCAGTGAAATTCACATTTTTTACTTCCCATTTGTCCACCAAATCTTCAAATGCTCTTACAGCTACATTGCGATTTAAATCACCTACAATACTCATGGATACTAAATCTGCTGAAAAGTTGGCATTATAGTAGTTTATTAAATCATCCAGTTCGATAGATTCCACTGATTCAACTGTTCCGGATGTTGAATTTGCAAGAATATGATTGCCATAAATCAATTTATTATATACGTTTGATGCGATGGATGATGGTACAGCCGTCCGACGTTTTATGGATTCAGCTGTTTCTCTCTTGATACGATCAAATTCTGTTTCATCCCAGCGTGGCTCAAACAGGATTTCTTCAACCAATGCAAGAGTCGCAAGAAAATTCCGTTTTAATGTTGTGACTTCAATACCAATGGATTGTTTTCTGGTGTACATATATATTGATGATCCCAACGCATCAATCGCTTCTTCAAGCTCAATAGGTGTTTTGTTGGCAGTGCCTTCCATCATCATAGCCGTAACGAGGTTAGCGACACCGACTTTATTCGGATCATCCAAAAGCATACCGCCTTGAATTTGAATACCGAAATTGATCAAAGGCAGTTCATTATGTTTTGAACCATAGAGTGAAATACCTTTTTTGTAATTATGTTTCCAGATTGTAGGCAGGTTTAAACGGGGTTGCGGTCCAGTGGTCGGTTCAACTGACCGGTCGAATGTAGACGGAATTTCAGTCACATCCATACTGCCTGTTCCCGTTTCTTTAGCCACATTTTCAACGATTTTTTCTTCCTTTATTGGGAAGAGAACTGACCCATCCGCGACCAAGTCAACTTTGCCTTTGGGGACGAAGCTGGTCAAAACATAATTCTGGCCTTTAACATATTTTTCATACACCCGTTTAACATCACTCATATTTACATCGAGGACTTTTTGGAGTTCATCAGCAATCGCATCCGGTGATCCATAATATTCATTATAATGAGCCAACTGAAACCCTTTTCCAAGGACAGAGGAAATCCCTTGATAGAATCCGGTTTCATACTTTGCTTTAAGTCGTGCTAAATCTTCATTGGTGAAACCATCTCGTTCAAAACGGTCAAATGCTTCATGCACAGCTGATTCCACATCCGTGAGGTTTGTTGCAGGGAATCCATTTACAACAATATATAAAATGCCTGCAATTTCTTGTGTATAGCTGTAGGAATATAAATTGGGAGCTAGTTTTTTTTCTTCCACGATTACTTTATACAAAGGTGCTTTTTTGCCATCTCCTAAAAGTTGGCTTAATAGTTCAAGCGCAGCCGCATCATCATGCTTGTGATCTACAGTTGGAAGCGCCATGGTTAATCGAGGTGATTTGGCAAAAATATCCTCATGAAATACTTTTTTTGTTTCGGAGAGTTGAATATGCATAGGTTCCGGATTGCCATTCTCTGGTCCGGCCTTGATTTCACCAAAATATTTTTCGACAAGTTTTTTCACTTCACGTTTATTAATATCACCCGCGATAACCATTGTCGCATTATTAGGTCCATACCATTTTTCGTAGAATTCCCGGACATCCTGTAATGTTGCATTTTGCAGGTCTTCCAGCTCACCGATGGTCGTCCAGTTATATGGGTGCTCTTCGGGATACATATTTTTAATAATAACATAATCATTATGACCGTAAGGACGATTATCTACCCGTTGACGTTTTTCATTTTGTACAACTTCTTGCTGGTTTTCAAATGCAGGTTGGGTTACGGTAGAAAGGAGCCATCCCATACGGTCAGATTCCATCCATAAGACGGTCTCTAATGCATTTTTGGGGACAACCTCATAATAAACTGTACCATCTTTATTGGTGCCGCCATTGAGCGTCCCGCCGACATTTTGTATTATTTTGAAAAATTGATCCTGACCAATATGTTGTGATTCTTGAAAAAGCATATGTTCAAACAAGTGGGCAAAACCGGTTCTCCCTGGTGTTTCACGATTTGATCCGACGTGATATTGTATGGCAATCCCAACGATTGGATCGGATTTGTCTACATGTAAAATGACCGTTAAACCATTATCGAGTGTATATTTTTCATAATCAATCGTAAAGGGGATTGCGGCGCACAGAGAGGATACTAACAGAATTATAATCGATAAAATTTTACTGAAAATAGTTTTATTTAACATTGTGTTCTCCTGTAATAATTATGTGCAATAAACTAAAATATTTCTACTGAAATTACTGACAAAAATTAAGATAATTAGTTATCCCAACATAAGAATATTAAAACATGCTCCGCCAAGTATAGAAAAATAATAATTTTAGGTGAGTATTTTAAAAAGAATCATTTAGGCACTGTACAGTATATATTTAAATTCATCACCTTCAATTTGTAAATATAATCATGTCAGACGAACATAAGAGCTTAAACGAAGTTATACGATTCCGAAAGGAAAAGCTGGAAACTCTCCGAGAACGAGGGATAAATCCATATCCTCATAAATATACTCCTACCCATACGAGTGCTGAAGTGCTTGAAAATTACGATACATTGGAAGAAAAGGATGTGACTGTAGCCGGTCGCATTATGGCTTTACGCAAGATGGGTAAAGCGTCATTTTTTCATATCCAGGACATGGGTGGCCGAATCCAAATTTATATTAAAGGAGATGAAGTGGGTGAAGATGCTTATGCCAATTTTAAAAAAATGGATATAGGTGATATTGTTGGCATTGAAGGTTTTCCTTTTACAACGAAAATGGGTGAACAATCGATTCATGCTAAAGCATTTACTGTTTTGGCAAAAAGCATTCGACCTCTACCAGTTGTGAAGGAAAAGGACGGAGAAAGATTTGATACTTTTGAAGATAAAGAATTGCGCTATCGCAATCGTCATTTGGACCTTATCGTTAATCCCGAAGTAAAAAACGTATTTGTGAAACGAGCAAAAATTATTTCTACCATCCGCCAATATTTAGACAATCTTGAATTTTTGGAAGTGGAAACGCCTGTGCTCCAGCCCTTGTATGGTGGCGCAAATGCCCGACCGTTTACGACTCATCATAATGCATTAGACCAGAAACTTTATCTACGGATAGCAGATGAATTATATTTGAAACGATTGATTGTGGGAGGAATTGACCGAGTGTATGAAATTTCAAAGGATTTTCGTAATGAAGGGATGGATAAAAATCATAATCCTGAATTTACTATGCTTGAATTTTACTGGGCCTATGCAGATAATGACGACAATATGGAATTGGTGGAAGATATGATTCGTAATACGGCAGAAGCTGTGGATGCCACAAAAGTTACTTGGCAAGGAAATGAAATTGATCTGTCCAAACCATTTGCTCGTAAACCATTATTGGGTTTATTGAAAGATGCGACAGGTCAGGATTTGGGTTCTGCATCTGAAGCAGAAATGAAGAAGCTTTGTAAAGCTCATAATATTGATGTGGAAGACAATGCCAATTATGGACAAATGCTGGATGAACTTATGAGTGAATTGGTAGAGCCGAAATTGATTCAACCCACATTTGTTACAGATTATCCCAAAGCAATTTCGCCATTAGCCAAAGCACATCGGAATGGTGATCCCAATTTAGTTGAACGATATGAATTGTTTATCGGCGGTGCAGAATTTGCCAACTCATTTACAGAATTAAATGATCCCATTGATCAGCGGGAACGTCTGGAAGCACAGGCCAAATTGCGTGAGAAAGGTGATGAAGAAGCACAGCCGGTTGATGAGAATTTCATCCAAGCCATGGAATGCGGTATGCCGCCAACAGGCGGAGTCGGTTTGGGGATCGACCGCCTTACCATGCTGCTTACTGAACAGAATACCATCAAAGATGTAATTCTGTTTCCCGCCATGCGCACTGTCGATGAATGATTATTTATATCTAAAAGATCCAATACATCCCTAATGTAATTGTAATCTGGTAATATATCATTTCTATTATATATATTATTTTCAGAATCGGAATTAATGATTCTGTAGTTAAATTTAATGACAATAGAATTTGTATATAATTGGTTAGTGTTTTCATCAATATAATAAACACCTTCAGTATATATTCTGTCATCGTTTAGGATTACAAAATCACAATATATAATGTTTGTTATTATACAAATATATTTGAAATAATTCATTATTTCATGAGTTGGTTTTGATATATGTTTGTAAAATCTCCACAAAATGTAAACATTATTATTTTAATTGGTTATTAATATTGAATATTTCATTTCACATTGCTTTACGCCATTTAGGATTTAAACACCAGGGAAGTTTTACTTCTTTCGCCAGTATCACCGCGATGGTTGGCCTGGGGTTAGGTGTATGCGCTTTAGTTTTAACCTCATCCGTTCTGAATGGATTTGAAGAAACCATTTCCAATAAAATAGCCGGTTTTGATGGACATATTCGCGTTCAGCATTTCTTATTTAAACCGGTTACTCCCTATAAAACCAAATTAGATAGTATTCTAACCGCAAACAATTCATCCTTTTCGACTGCGGCGTATATTCAAGAAGCTGCCATGGTTCGCAAAGGTCGTTCAGCAGAAGGAGTTTTGATTATTGGACATGATAATGATGGATTACCAAAAAGTATATATAATATGATGCGCAAGGGTTCTGCCAGTTTGAAAAGTGGTAATATAGTCATCGGCAGCGATTTGGCCAGCGCTCTTAAAGTAAGCGTTGGAGACAATCTCGTTTTGGTCGATATGAAGTCAATGATAACACTTTCATCCAGTCAACGGATGAAGCAGGCAACAGTGAGTGGAATTTTTAAATCCGGATTACAGGAATACGACAAATCAGTTGTTTATATGCCAATCGCAGATGCTCAATCTCTTTTTCAATATGGCGAAAAAGTGTCTGGATATACAATCAATCTAAAAGATGGAAAACGAGCGGGAGTTTTAGCAGCAACCATAGAGGAAACACTGGGCTATCCAAATTATGCGATTACTTGGAAAGAAAAGCACCGGACGCTATTTAACTGGTTAAACCTCCAAAAATGGCCCATTTTAATTATATTCGGAATGATTGCATTGGTCGGTGTGGTCAATATTGTTTCTGCTCTGACCATGATTGTATTGGAAAAAATGCGGTCCATTGGAACACTCATTTCCATGGGTATGAACAAAAAAACAATTCGCAGAATATTTCTGATAAAAGGAATTTATATTGGTGTAATGGGCTCATTGGCTGGTTTAGGTTTAGCTTTAATTTTAGCCGGAATACAGATTTGGTTCAAACCGCTCTCCATCGCAGAAGACATTTATTTCATGAGTCACGTTCCAATTTTATTTGACTGGACTATCATTGGACTCATTGTCATGTGTAGTTTCATAAGTTCTATTTTTGCAGCGTTGTGGCCAACTCATCGTGCGTCATCTGTTGATCCTGCAATTGCCCTAAGGTACGAATGAAATTTGCGTTTACAATTGCACGCCGATTTATGATGGGCGGTAAAGGGGCAGGGCCCAGTCAATTAACAGGATGGATCTCAATTATTGGTTTAGCCACAGGTACATTTGCTCTCATTGTTATCCTCGCCATACTAAATGGTTTTGAAGAGCGAGTCACAAGTAGAGTAATCGGCTTCGAAGGAGATTTGAGAATTACAGCTATAGATAATGATATAAAATTAACTGAAATTTTCGATGCAGTTCTTCGGGATAAACATGTTGTTGATGCGTTACTTTTTCGAGAACGAAAAGGGTTGATTTCATCATCCAATCAAGATCAGAGATTAGTAACATTTAAAGCAGTCCCAATTGACAGGTTCCAGGCGTTTTATGATATGCAAATAAATTCTTCATCTGAAGAACTCCATGGTCGATCTGTGTTTATTGGTCAAATATTGGCTCGAAGGTTGAATGTGGATGTGGGGGATGAAATACATCTAATGAGTCCAATAGATCATAGTGGATATGTAGGTCTACCTAGAAGGTTTTCAGGTAAAATTGCCGGAATATTTCACGCCGAAGTTTTAGATGTGGATGATCGAATCATTTTTATTCCAATGAATTTAGGAAAAAATTTATTTATTCGAAAAAAAGGATATGATGGTATCGATGTTAGGCTCCATGAATCAGAAAATGCAGATGAACTGAAACGTTATTTTCGACGGATACTTCCAGGAGGTATTTCCATCAAAAGCTGGGCCGATCTGAATTCAAGTTTATTCAATGCTATGCGTATGGAGCGGATAGGAACTATGGCAGTTTTGAGCCTGATTGTCCTTGTAGCTTGTTTTAACTTAATGTCCACACTTGTTTTGGTTACATATCAAAAAATTAGGGAAATAGGCATTTTAAGGACACTTGGGACGACAGCGCGTAGAATCCAAAGCATCATTTTAATGCAGGGTATAATGATCGGCGGTATTGGCGCCGTAGTGGGAATAATAATCAGCCTGTTGTTGGTTGCGGCTCACAATCATTTTGGTATATTTCCATTACCTGAAGAAATTTATTTTATTGATAAATTGCCCATGGTGTTAAAAATGGCAGATTTGATGGTAGTCATTATTATTTCATTTGTATTTATTATTATTTCATCTTTTGTGGCATCAAGTCGCACCCTTAAGATCAACCCCAAAGAAGCAGTATATTTAGAAAAATGATCTTAAGCGCAAGCCATATAAGCAAATCATATCACAATGGTGAAAAAGAACTCCATGTTTTAAGAGATATAAATTTAGAACTCCAAAAAGGAGAAATTATCACCATCATGGGACAGTCGGGTGCCGGAAAAACAACTCTACTTAATATTTTAGGTACACTTGATCAACCAGATAGTGGCTCTATTTCCATTTGTGGTCAGGATATCGACAGTCTAGCAGATGAAGATCTTTCCAAACTTCGAAATAAGCATTTGGGATTTGTTTTTCAATTTCATCATTTACTTCCAGAATTCACAGCGATGGAAAATGTATTATTGCCTGCCTTAATTTCCGGAAATGAGACTGAAATAAAAGAGCGAGCAAATGAATTATTTGATTATGTGGGTATGGTTGAACGCCAAAAACATTATCCTGCACAACTTTCTGGCGGTGAACGCCTTAGAGTGGCTGTGTTGCGAGCATTGATTTTAAAACCTGATGTCGTTTTAGCTGATGAACCCACCGGGAATTTAGATGTGCATAATGCCGATCGATTATTATCATTATTTCAGAAAATAAATAATGATTTTAATCAAGCGATTGTTATAACAACTCATAATTTAAAAGTGGCTGAAATAGGAAAGCGGCGATTTGTTTTAGAAAATGAATCGTTAAAACATATAGATATTATTTGAATGTGAACCAACACTGCTTAATTTAGGATACCCATGAAAGAGAATTTTTCCAAGAGAGTCCAATTGATAATGAAACATGCCAAGGAAGAAGCTCTGCGCCTTGGACATAGTTATGTTGGTTCTGAACATTTATTATTAGGTATGATTCGTCTAGAAGTAGGTCTGGGTGTAAAAATTTTGGATATTTATGATATTGATCTTGCTGACATGCGGACCATGATAGAAGATATGATTAAATCATCCGGTGGCACAATGACTCTAGGGCATTTACCATTAACACGTCGAGCAGAACGGATATTGAGAAATGCGTATAATGAAGCAGCGGCTTTAGGAGCATCAGTCGCCGATGATGAACATTTATTGCTGGCAATGTTCAAGGAAACAGAAGGTATTGCTTTTGAAGTATTGAATTCATATAACCTTGATTATGAAGGTGTTTTGGAATTGTTAAATGATGATGTATCAGATGATGACGATGAAGAAAATGAAGTATTGCCTGTCATTAAAAAAGAAAAAAGAAGTAAAAAGTCCAAAACTCCAGCATTAGATCATTTCTCGAGGAATATTACAGAGCTCGCAAGAAAAGGTAAGTTGGATCCGGTCATTGGCCGAATGGCTGAAATCGAACGCGTTGCCCAGATTTTAACACGTCGTAAAAAAAATAATCCGGTTTTGATTGGAGAGCCTGGAGTTGGAAAGACAGCCATTATTGAAGGTCTTGCACAGCGAATTATTGAGAAATCTGTGCCAAGGTTGCTCCATAATAAACGCATTTTATCTCTTGATTTGGCTGCTATTGTAGCTGGAACGAAATATCGTGGTCAGTTCGAAGAACGCATGAAAACAATCATGGTTGAACTGGAAAACGCTGAAAATCTTATTTTATTTATTGATGAGTTACATACATTGGTTGGCGCCGGCGGTGCTTCGGGATCATTGGATGCTTCAAATATGTTTAAACCGGCTTTGGCGCGCGGGGATATTCATTGCATAGGTGCTACCACTCTGGATGAGTTCCGTAAATATATTGAAAAAGATGGTGCTTTGGAACGTCGTTTCCAGAAAATTATAGTTAATCCGCCCAATCAGGATGAAACGATTGAAATCCTCATGGGACTTAAAAAAACCTATGAAGACCATCATAATGTTCGTTACGATGATAGCGCTATCGCAGCGTGTGTATATTTATCTGATCGTTATATATCGGATAAATTTTTACCGGATAAGGCAATTGATATCATGGATGAAGCTGGTTCTAGGGCTCATTTGCATAATGTTGTAGTCCCACAGGAAATATTAAATCTTGAAAAAGAAATTGATGTAGTTAGAATGCGGAAAGAAAATGTCGTTGCTGCTCAAAAATTTGAAGAAGCTGCAAAACATCGTGATAAAGAACAAAAATTGATTGCAAAATTAGCAAAAGCACAAAAAAAATGGCTTGAAGAAGAACATTCAAAACCTGAATTGATTTCCGAAGACACAATTGCTGATGTTGTAGCGCTTGTTTCTGGCATCCCTGTGAATAAAGTTGCAGAGTCTGAAACAAAAAAACTTCTAAAAATGAAAGATATTTTGCATAAAAATATTATTGGTCAAGAACAGGCTATAAATAGTATATCTAAATCTATTCAACGAGCTAGAGCAGGATTAAAAAATCCAAATCGCCCCATTGGTGTATTTTTATTTTTAGGGCCAACTGGAGTAGGAAAAACCGAATTGGCTAAAGTTTTAGCAAATTATTTATTCAGTCATACAGGATCTATAATAAAAATAGATATGTCGGAATTTTCTGAACGGTTTGCTATTTCTCGTTTGATTGGTGCACCTCCAGGATATATAGGCTATGAAGAAGGCGGTGAATTAACAGAAAAAGTAAGGAGAAGCCCTTATTCTGTTGTTCTTTTCGATGAGATTGAAAAAGCACATCCGGATGTATTTAACCTTTTACTTCAACTTTTTGATGAAGGTATTCTTACCGATAGCTTAAGCCGCAAAGTTGATTTCAAGAATACGATTATAATAATGACGTCCAATGTTGGGACCAAAGAAATTGCGCAAGGAAAAACACTGGGATTTGTAGAGCAAAACGCCGATCAATCGTATGAAGTTATGCGGGATAAATTGATAGAGAAAGTAAAAACTACTTTTAGTCCAGAATTTTTAAATAGAATAGATGAAACTATTGTATTTCATTCTTTAACTAAAGAACATGTAATGAACATTATCAATCTTCAATTGGAAGACATACGTACCAATTTACAACGTAAGGGTATCAAAATTAAATTGACAAAATCAGCAATCAAATTACTTGTTAAGCAAGGATATAATCCTGAATACGGTGCCCGTCATTTACGTCGGGAAATACAAAAAAGCTTGGAAGATCCAATTTCTGAAATGCTACTGGATGAAAAATTTGTTGATGGTGATACTATAAATGTGAATGCTAAAAAAGAAGTTTTATTATATACAAAAGGATCACTCAAAAAACGTAAATCCCAAAAGAAATTTCCACCTATTGATTCTACAAAATAAGTAATACCAACCAAAATTCTGCCATAAAGGACGAAAATTTAATTCTACAGTGCCATATAGGTTAATAATCTGCTATGGTATAATAATTGTAATATAAACAGCAGATATTAATTGCAGAACAAAAATATAAAAAATATTTAAGGAAAATAATGAAAAAAATACAAACATTTATGCTCAATCATCCATATATCAGCATTGCTTTTATACTACCTTTCACCTTGATTATTGTTGTCGGTATTTTTTCAATACTACTTAATTTAGTACTTCCTTTGATTATAGCTCTTTGGTTGGCAGGATGGGTTTATACTCGTATTGTAGACCGACCTGTGAAAAATTATTATCAGCAACCATTATGGTTTGTGCGCTATTAATTTTCAAAACATTAATGTAAATAAAATAATGGAGAAATAAATCATGAGTAAAATAATTGGAATTGACTTAGGTACAACTAATTCTTGTGTAGCAGTATTGGAAGGTGGGGAACCGTCTGTAATTAATAATCCAGAAGGTGGGCGGACAACCCCTTCTGTCGTTGCATTTACAAAAAATGACGAACGCTTAATTGGTCAGCCGGCCAAACGTCAGGCTGTTACCAATCCTCAAAAAACAATTTTTTCGATAAAACGCTTCATGGGTAGAATGTTTGATGAAGTTGGTACTGAACTTGAAGAAGTTCCGTATAAAGTTGAAAAGAAAAAAGGTGGAGGCTTGGCAGTTAAGATAGATGATAAAGAATATACACCGCCAGAAATCAGTGCCATGATTTTGCAAAAATTAAAACAAATGGCTGAAGAATATTTGGGTACGACTGTAACTGATGCTGTGATTACAGTACCTGCATATTTTAATGATTCACAACGACAGGCTACAAAAGATGCCGGAAAAATTGCAGGATTAAATGTTCGACGAATAATCAATGAACCAACTGCGGCATCTCTTGCCTACGGTATGGATAAAAAGAAGGATGAAAAAATTGCTGTATTTGATTTAGGCGGTGGAACATTTGATATTTCTGTCCTTGAATTAGGTGATGGAGTTTTTGAAGTAAAATCAACCAATGGAGATACACATTTAGGTGGTGATGATTTTGATCAAAAAGTTATTAATTGGATTGCAGATGAATTCAATAAAAGTGATGGAATTGATTTACGCAAAGATCCAATGGCATTACAACGCTTGAGAGAAGCAGCTGAAAATGCTAAAAAGGAATTATCTACTTCAAAACAAACTGAAATAAATCTCCCTTTTGTAACAGCAGATGCTTCGGGACCGAAACATCTAAATATTACTTTGACTCGTGCAAAATTTGAAGAATTGGTTTCAGATTTGGTTGAAAGAATAATTGAGCCATGTAAAAAAGCGATTAAAGATGCCGGTCTATCCGCATCAGAAATTGATGAAGTAATTCTTGTAGGTGGTTCGACACGAATGCCAAAGATCCAGGAAAAAGTAAAGGAAATATTTGGCAAAGAACCGAATAAAAGTGTGAACCCTGATGAAGTTGTAGCTCTTGGAGCTGCCATTCAAGGTGGAGTATTAGCCGGTGATGTTGATGATATTCTATTACTTGATGTAACACCCCTTTCATTAGGCATCGAAACATTAGGTAGCGTATCCACAAATCTAATAGAACGGAATACAACTATTCCCACTCATAAGTCTCAAGTGTTTAGCACAGCAGCAGATAATCAAACCACTGTAGAAATTCATGTACTGCAAGGTGAACGTGAAATGGCAATTGATAATAAAACAATTGGACGCTTTCATCTGGATGGGATTCCACCTTCACCAAGAGGTGTACCGCAGATTGAGGTTGGTTTTGATATTGATGCCAACGGTATTTTGAATGTGAGTGCAAAAGACAAGGCTTCCGGCAAAGAACAAAGCATTCGTATTGAAGCATCAAGTGGATTAAGCGAAGCAGAAATTGATAAAATGGTAAATGATGCCAAGAAAAATGAATCTGAAGATAAAGATAAACGCGAAATGGTCGATTTGCATAATCAGGCTGAACAGCTTGTTTATCAAACAGAAAAGAATATTGATGAGTTTGGCGATAAATTATCCGATGAAGAGAAAAAAACGATTACGGATGTAGTTGAAAGGCTGAAAACTGCAAACTCTGGTTCTAATAAAGATGATATAAAATCTGCAACAGATGAATTAAACAGCGAATGGAATAAACTAGCTTCCAAAATGTACGAAGCCAGCAAAGAAACTGGACAAACTACAACAGAAACATCTTCTAATGGAGCTGAAAAGAAGAAAAAAGAAGAAGGCGAGATTGAAGATGCCGACTTTGAAGTTGTAGATTAAAAAACGATTAAAATAAAACCTAAAAAACGTTCTTATGAACGCTTTTTTTGTATTTGGAACCCTGCACATGTATATTCGTATTGATGGGTATCCATATACATAATACATGACACACTTAAAATCCATATTGCTCGGAATTATTTTCATTATATTTATAGCTGTAAATATAATTTTACAGTCATCGTTATGGCGCATATCAATAGAGAAATATGTAAACTTCAAATTATCAATAAACTCTGAATGGCAAGTGAGCATTCCTGATCTGAAGGGAAACCTGCTTGGAGTAATTCAGGGTAGGGGAATGACGTTTTCCCATGAAAATGGATCTGTAGTTACTTTTGGCGAATTCTCGATTAAAATAAATTATTTTAGAAGTTTATTTACTTCACCAACATTATCACAATTACGCGTAGAGAATATAAATGTGTATCCGATTTTAAATACGGATTCGTTAACGTTTGATACTAAAGATAGTTTAGAAATAGAAGTTCCTACCGAATTAAACTTTGTTATTGAAGACTTGAGATTAGGTGGTGTTATTAATATTCCAATAAATAATAATATTACAATGCTACAATTAAAGTTGGATAGCCGTCTTGAAATTACTCAAGATCAAAAGGAGTTTTTTATAAATGAATTTTCTGCCTCAATAAATGATACATCCGGATATATTTTATTGAGAAACACTGCGTTTACGCTATTTGAAACCAGCGCTCATTTTACATCTGCTAACGGTGTTATGAATGGCTTGCCATTTGATGGTGAAATTCATTACGATTGGACAATTCTGCCAGATTTAACTGGTGATATCCATATTGAACGCTATGATTTCCCAGAAAAGATTTTTGAAAATTTACCCTTAAAACCAAAATTTTCTTCATTGGAAACATTTATTCATTTTGAATCGGATTTAGTTCACTATGCTGGAGATGTGATAGTAAAAAATCCAATAGGTTTATACATGAAAGGGCAACTTTCTTTAACACGACATGATAATCATTTTTCACTAAACCGCTTAAGCTTAGACAGTGAAGACACCAATCTCTCTTTGTCAGGGATTTATGAAGATAATGGCCGTATCAGTGGCAATATGTTATTAACACATTTTGATTTGAGTAAATGGATTACTGAACAACAGCAGACGAATGTAAATGGTACTATCATGCTGGAAGGGACTATTCAAAAAAATAATATAAATGATATTTCTGTAACCATGGAAGTGAATGAATCTGAATTATATGGTGATCGTGATATTTCCATTTCTGGAACATTTTCATACAATGATCAAATCTTTTCTATAGATTCGCCATTATCCTTTGCTATAGGTCCGAGTTCTGTAACACTTAAAGGATATGCAAATCTTCAGGATAGAACACTGGACATGGATCTGAAACTGAATGATGCCAGTGTTTTTTTAATAAATAATTTTTGGAGCGATTCACTAAACAGCGGTTATGCAACAGGTGATTTACAAGTGACAGGTACAATAGATAATCCATCGATTAGAGCTGAATTAGAATTTATTAATCTGGGTTATCATGACATTTTCTTGGATCAAATAAAAATGAATGTCCATTGGATTCCAACACAGAATGGCGGTGATGGTTTTTTCAGAGGAAAAATTGGTCGGGGCTCGTGGCGGAAGTATGCATTTGATAACGGTTTGGTTGATATTGCTTTTTCCCAGGATGGTATTGTTATCCAGAGCGCTGAATTCAATCAGTCAGAAAATTTTCTGCAAATATCAGGAATTTTGTCACCAGATAGTATTTTAACTTTAAATCACATGCAACTGGCCTATGAAAACCATTATTTTATAAGCGCCAAACCCTTCTCCGTGGAATTTGAACCGGATAAAATCGAAATCCATCCTTTTGAAATTCATATAGATGACGGCATTGCTTCGGGGCAAATGACCATTAGTGAAAAAATTAGAGGGATTTTTCATTTAACAAATATAAATGCTGATATCATGAAACTATTTACCGATGATATCCGCTATCATGTTTCTGGAACAAGCTTTGGAGATATTTCCATTGCAGATCGAGATGACTATCTCGAAGTGAAAATGGACTTAACTCTGAAAAACGGTATTGCTGCCAGGCAGAAATTTTCAGAGATGAAATTAAAAGGATCTTTATACAAATCTCTTTTAAATTTAGAAGAAGTTTCATTGATAGCCGATGATCGAAAACGTATTTTAATTTCTGGTTTTGTACCTCTTGGCAAAATAGATGATGGAGACCGCGAATTTGATTTTTATATTATTTTTGATGAATTGGACATGTCACTTTTAACACAATTCAGTCAGTCATCAACGTTTATGGATGGTAAGATTTCCGGCAGTTTTCATCTGGGAGGAAGTACTAGAAAAACACTATACAATTTTGATCTTTACATTGAAGATGCTATCTGGGACAGGCTACCACTTGGTACTGTAACCACTGAAGGATTATTTGATGGTAAACGATTATACTTTAACAAATATACTTCCAGTTACAATGGATCAAAACTTTCAGGTGCAGCTTTTTTACCTATTGACTATAATATTGCTTCTGAAAATTTTGGTGAATATTTCAAGGATGATTCAATGTGGGTTTATGTGACTGGTCATACAAAAACCCTCGAGTTTTTAACTGCTTATTTGACAGATGTTGACTCTATTATAGGAGATTTTGAATTTGAATTAGAGGTATTAGGACCGAGGAATAATTTAATCCGAAACGGATATTTAACCTCTAAAGAAGGTACGATTTATTCACTGCAACTGGATGACCCAATATATAATGTTCAAGGACATGCAGAATTAAATCAAAATACATTTGAATGGAAATCATTTGCTGGAAGTATGGTCAAAGATCCCTCTAAAACTAAAAAACATAATATGTTTATTTCAGGTACGATGGATATGACAGAATTTTTCAAACCAGTCTATGATCTTAAAATCAAAGGAAATGAGATTCATTTTAGAACTTTATTAGGTGATATTGAGGGCATTGTAAATGTGGATCTTAATTTAACTGGGAAGGATGTGATAGAAATATCAGGCATAATTGAACCCATTGATGCTGTTATGTATCAAGAGTTTGTTTCTAATTCAGATGTAGAAACTTTTGATGAAGAGGGGAGTACAGTTATTAATTATAAACTCACGTTTCCTTTGACCGGAGATTTCGCTTTACGTAATTCACAAATTGATGCTTATTTATCTGGAGAGTTAAGTCTGACAAAATTTGGAAATAAACCATCAGATTTTGGTGGCGAATTGTATGTTCGAGATGGAAAGTTTTATTATTATGGAGATGTATTCACAATAACAGAAGGATATATGGTTCTGGATAAAAAAGGATTTAATCCCTATTTTGATATATCTGCTCAAACAAAAATTAATCAGGAGCAAATATATATACAATTAGTGGGACATTTGGATAATCCTCAATTAGTTCTGGAATCTTCCAGTGGATTTTCAGAAAGTGATATTATTGAATTATTGACAATTCGAAGTCGTTTTGATGATAATAAGATATCTGCAAAGGGCTTTGGAAACCGTGCTCAAAATATATTTGGAGCATATTTGGAACGGCAACTGGAAAAAAATATTTTACAAGTAACAGGATTAAGTCAAGCGGGAATCATAGACAATGTAAGCATTTCAGGTGCCGCTGGATTTATTAGCCAAAATACCGATCAGGATTTTACTATCACAGCTGAACGACAGATTTCAGATAATCTTTCATTTAATTATTCTTATCATCGTTCTTTTTCCTTATCCAATCCTACCACAAATAAAGTCGGTGTAGAACTCCGATTAAATCGTTATGTTTCCCTAGTGGGAAATGTTGACGAAACAGGTAATATGCACGTCAAATACCGCCTACGATACTCGTACTAAATACACATTTAATATGCACAGTTTCAGATACTGGGGAATTATTGTCCTCACCTTGGGGATAGTCTTTGCACAAAGCGATAAAACGCTTTTTGTGAATGAAGTATACTTTATAGGCAATGAAGCGATTTCAGAGGGGAAATTAATAAAAAATGTAAACCTTAAAGGATCCTATATATTCTCAAAAACGGTATTTGATCGACGGATTTTAAAACTGGATGCAATTACAATTAAGAACCGATATGTAACAGAAGGATATTTACAAACAACTGTTCGAGATTCATTCATTACAGAAAACAACGTTATAGATATTTACTTTATTATTAATGAAGGGAAAAGAAGTTATATAAACAAGATTGACGTAAAAGGGAATCAACTTGTTAGTAAGCAAAACATTCTAAAAAAATTAAACTTGAAAAAAAATAATCCCTTTAATCCTGTAGCATTAAATTCAAATTTAGAAGTTGTTGAAGAGAATTATTATCGTAAAGGAAAATTATTTGCCAATATTGATGTTAAGACACAAATTAAAGATTCTGTTGATATTGAAATTATAATTAACGAAGGACCGGATGTTTATATAAATAATATTTTTATTGAAGGCGTTGACTCTCTTAAACTCTATGTTGTTGATAGAGAATTATATTTTGAAAAGGGAGATTTATATAATTTAGATGATGTACAATTATCTCAACGCAGATTGTTAGAAACAAGTCAATTCTCCTTTGCAAATATTTATCCTGTAAAATTTATACAAAGCGATACGTTGGTGAATATTGTAGTAGAATTGAGATATTTCCCAAAGAGAGAAATCAGTTCTGAAGGCGGGTTTGTGCCCATTGAGTTTGGTGGTCTTACCTTATCTGGTCCGGGTGCATTTCTCAAATGGAAAAATAGAAGTTTGTTTGGATCTACCACTCGATTATCAGCTGAAACTTCAATTGACCTTCCGACTGAAGAAGGTTTGCGTTATCCCCGTTTTAAAATCAATGTTAATTTGGAAAATCAATGGCTGATGAATTTACGCTTTCCTACGAAAGTTCAGGCATTATATGAATTGTATAAGAAATATGGATCCAGTGATAATCCATTTATTCTCCGTTATGGATTTAAATGGTCATCTATAAATCGATTAACAGAAACATCATTTGTTGAGTTTGGAATGCGCTGGGAAAAATTTAGTCAGCAAGAGGGCAGTGCATCAGATGTAGAACAGCGTATGATATCACTCAAAACAAAATTTGACTTTTCAGATAATCCATTATTCCCAACAAAAGGTATTGTAATTACAGGAGATATCTACAGTGTAGGAGGTCCATTGGGAGGTACCAGAAAATATCAAAAAATAGATACTGGGATACAATCGTATTTACCTCTGCCACGTAAAATTGTTTTTGCCTCACGAATTTTATATGGGATGATTTTTAATTGGCAAGATGAGTATAATGATTACGAAGAAGTCTTATTTGATAAATTTTATCTGGGTGGAGCAAAATCATTACGTGGTTGGCATGCTCTTCAATATCCAGATGAAAGAAAGAGTGATATCTACAAAAATGGTAAAGAAATTCGCTTTTTATCCAGTTATGAAATTCGTTTTCCAATTATGGGTGCATTGGGTGCTGAAGTATTTATTGATGGAGGTCAAATATGGGATACGATTACTGAAATTGACTTGAGAAGATTGAGCTGGAACGCTGGAGTAGGACTAACATATGCATCTCCTTTAGGACCCATTCGAATGGATTATGCATTTCAAATTGATAATCCGAAATCAGGTATGATTCAATGGGGAGTTTTGTATGCTTTTTAGGGAACTCCTTTTTAAATCGGTAGTACAAGGCCTTCAGTTACATGTTGTAGTATATGATCGCTGATGTAAATTCGGCGTCAAAAAAAATGAGGTCAACAAGCAAAATGAAAAAACTAATTATTATATGCATTTCTGTTATCAGCTTAATGATTATTAGCTGTGAAGGAACGAAAACAGCTGAGGAATATTTTACAGCAGCTGAAGTGGAGAGAAATGCAAAAAATATTAAAGCATCTCTGGAATGTCTCGATAATTTAATTAACCATTATCCAGAACACTTATTGTCACCCCAAGCTCAATATCTCATGGGTGATATTTATATGAATGATTTGCGAGACTTTGATAATGCCATTTCATCTTACACAAAAGTTGTAGAGAACTTTTCCGGTTCATCCCATGCATCAAAAGCCTTATTCATGATTGGGTATTTTTACGCAAACCCTACATATGGTGAAACTGACCTCGAAAAAGCATCATCATACTATAATTTATTTTTAGAAAAATTTCCGGATCACGAATTAACGCCTTCCGTGCAATTTGAAATTGATAATCTGGGTAGAGATATCAACGAAATCCCTGTTTTAAAACATATCGCTTCTTAATCATTAGTCCCACAATGAGTGAATTCAGTCTTACCGAAATAAACGAACGTATTGCCCGAGAATCAACCTTCGTAGATGATTTAAAGAATGCTCTCAGTCATATAATTGTTGGTCAGGATGATTTAATCAATCGCATTTTAATTGGTATACTTGCTAATGGTCATATTTTACTAGAAGGAGTCCCCGGTCTTGCGAAAACGTTAATAGTAAAAACTCTAGCGCAATTGATTAATACTAAATTTCAACGCATCCAGTTTACTCCAGACATGCTACCTGCTGATTTATTAGGAACACTTATTTTTAATCAAAAGAATGGATCATTCGAAACTCGTAAAGGTCCGATTTTTGCAAATGTGATTCTTGCGGATGAAATTAACCGTGCACCTGCTAAAGTTCAAAGTGCCTTGCTTGAGGCTATGCAGGAGAGGCAAGTAACGATTGGTGATGAAACGTTTAAACTTGATGCACCTTTTCTCGTTATGGCAACGCAAAATCCCATTGAACATGAGGGAACGTATCCATTGCCGGAAGCGCAAGTGGATCGTTTCATGTTGAAATTACGAGTGGATTATCCCAAAAAAGATGAAGAGCGTGCTATTCTGAAGCGAATGGCAAAAACAAATGTATCAGATAATGTAACCGCAGTTGTTGATGCTGAACAAATCTTAAAAGCGCAAAATGTAATTAATGATATTTATGTAGATGAAAAAGTGGAAGATTATGTTCTCGACTTGGTTTTCGCTACTCGTGAACCCAATCAATACAACTTGGGTGATATGGAAAATTTGATTGAATATGGTGCATCGCCACGTGCAACAATTAACTTAATACTAGCTGCAAAAGCTCGAGCTTTTCTACAGCATCGTGGTTATGTTACTCCGGAAGATATTCGCTACGTCGGCAGAGATGTATTACGCCATCGTATCATTTTGACCTATGAAGCTGAAGCTGAAGAACTAACTTCAGAAGACGTTCTGCAGCGCTTATTTGATGGAATAGAGATTCCCTAATTAAAGGAAAAAGGAAGAAGTATTAAGGAATAAGGAAAAACATGCCAAATACTCAGTATTTAATTTTTCCTTCTTCATACTTGTTCCTTATACCTTTTTCCTTAACCTCATGATCCCTCGCGAGATCCTCAAAAAAGTTCGCCAAATTGAGATTAGAACCAAAGGATTAGTGAACGATCTATTTGGTGGTGAATATCATTCAGTATTCAAAGGGCGAGGTATGACCTTTTCAGAAGTACGTGAATATCAACCCGGGGATGATATTCGACTCATCGACTGGAATGTTACAGCACGTTCCGGTTCACCCTTTGTAAAGATATTTGAAGAAGAACGTGATTTAACCGTTTACCTTTTGGTTGACGTCAGTCGTTCCGGACATTTTGGTTCCATCTCCCAGTTTAAGAGTGAAATGGCAGCAGAAATTGCAGCAGTACTCGGTTTTTCTGCTATTAAAAATAATGATAAGGTTGGATTAATTTTATTCAGTGATGAGGTGGAACAATACATCGCTCCCAAAAAAGGACGTTCACACGTATTACGGGTTGTAAGGGAATTATTGTACCACAAACCCCATGGAAAAGGCACATCTATTAGAAAAGCATTAGAATTTCTGCTAAATGTGGCGAAACGCCGGAGTGTTGTTTTTTTACTGTCTGATTTCCTGGATGACAACTATTGGTCCAGTTTAAAAATGGCCAATCGTAAACATGATTTAATCGGCTTAAAAATGAGCGATCCTTTTGAATCGTCTATTCCTGATATTGGATTAGTTAAAGTCCATGACCCTGAAACGGATGAGGCAAGTTGGATCGATACTGGTTCGAGTGTAGATCGCGCGCAGTATGAAGCAGCTATGATAGAGCAGAATGATAAGTTTGTCAAAGAATGTGATCGCATTGGTTTCGATTTAATTCCTATTTCTACGGATAAGGACTTTGTTGAACCATTGATGAATTATTTTAAAAAGCGTGAAAAGCGGATTTAAAATGAACCGATTTCTCCCAATTACAATGATGTTCATTTTTAGTTGTTCGACAGAAGAAATTCAGCAAAATATTTCCATAAGTACAGAAATGGATACAACAATGGCAACTATCGGTGATATTATCCATTTTTCTATTTATACAACTGGCGCTGGTGATTTACCTGTCATAATTAAAAAATTTGAAAAGCCAGATGCCATGGAGGTTCGAAATCAAACACTTGTTGAGGGAAAAACCTTTAATCTGGAAATAGTGTTTTGGGATACAGGCCATTTTGTAATTCCGGCTATTGATGTAGTTTTCCTCAATTCAGATTCAACAGAAAAATTGAGAATGAAAACTTATGAACAGGGAATAACGATTGTTTCTTCATCAGATCCGACCATGGCCGGTGCAATGAAACCAGTCAAAGACCCATTGCCAGTATCGCGTCCGGTAGATTTGAAAATGGTTACGCTTTTTTCCATCCTGTTTTTGACATTGTCTTTCATGATATGGTTAAGTATAAAATACAGAAAAGAAAAACTGTATGGTTTACCAGAAACTATTTTACCCCAGCCCGATGAAATTGCCATAGAAAAACTGAATGCTTTACGAATGAAATCAAAAGAAAATCTCGATCTCAAGGAATTTTATGTGCAAATTTCTTACATTTTGAGAGAATATGTTGAACATAGTTTATTTTTAAAAACATTGGAAATGACAACGGAGGATATAAAATCATTGGATAATATATTACCATTTTCAGATGAAGAAATGAAAGCGTGGCTTGCATTGCTGGAACGATCAGATTTAATTAAATACGCAAAAATGATGCCGGAAAACAATATATATAATCAAGATTTAATTACGGCCGAAGAATTCATACAATCAACAATTCCCTATTGGAAACAGGTTGAAACCACTGTCGCATAAAATCTTTATGCACGTTTGAGAATTCTTATACTAATCTGTAAATTATTAGCTCAATTTAAAGGACACAAATGGCAACAACATCAAATATTAAAAATGGTGCAGTCATCCTGCACAAAAATAAACGGATGAAAGTAATAGAATTTCTGCACGTAAAACCGGGAAAGGGCCCGGCATTTGTTCGGACAAAATTAAAAGATATTCAGTCGGGTAAAATTATTGATGAAACATTCAATTCCGGTGCAAAACTGCAATTTATAAAAGTCGAAGCGAAAAAAATGCAATACTTGTACCAAGAGGGGGATCAATATATATTTATGGACAATGAAACATACGATCAAACAAATGTCGGGGAAGATGTATTGGGAACGAGTTTGGGTTTTCTTAAAGCGGGATTAAATGTCGATTTATTGTTTGACGGGCAAGAAGTACTTGATGTACGTTTGCCTGCTCATGTGAATTTAGAAGTCACCCATACAGAGCCGGGCATGAAAGGGAATACAGCAACCGGAGCGACGAAACCCGCTACGCTGGAAACAGGGATTGTAGTAAACGTCCCCTTATTCATTGATGTAGGTGATATTTTGCGGTTAGATACTCGTACTGGTTCGTATATTGAAAGAGCAAAAATTTAATAAGGGATTGAGGTAACTATGTGGCAGGATAAACTAAAGGAAATTATTTATATACTTGAACACAGTGATGTAAACGAAATTGACGTGACATTTTTTGGGAAACGATATCGTGTTGTAAAATCTGCATCTGTGTCAACAGTGGCGACTGAAGTAGCTCCGGCACCTACAGTGTCTGTACAGGAAACTACATCTCCGCCAGCAGTTGAAACTCCTGTAACTGAAGAAGCTGTAACAGGGAATGAAGTTCTATCACCTATGCCCGGAACATTTTATAATTCGCCAAGTCCAGAAGATGGAGCTTTCGTAAAAGAAGGTGATAAAATAGCCAAAGGCGATACACTTTGCATAATCGAAGCTATGAAAATCATGAATGAAATTGAAGCTGAAGAAGGCGGTGTTGTGCGCAAAATCCTGGTCAATAATAATGATCCGGTAGAATATAACCAGCCCTTATTTATTATAGATACCAACGGATAACCCATGTTCAAAAAGATTTTGATTGCCAATCGCGGTGAGATTGCTCTGCGAATTATTCGCGCCTGTCATGAATTAGGCATTAAGACTGTAGCGGTTTATTCTACGGCTGACGAATATTCCCTTCATGTAAAATTTGCAAATGAGGCTGTGTGTATCGGCCCGCCTGCAAGTAAAGATAGCTATTTGAATATGCCACGCATTATAGCAGCGGCCGAAATTACGGCAACGGATGGGATTCATCCCGGTTATGGATTTTTAGCAGAGAATGCTGATTTTTCACGTATTTGTACCGAAAACAAATTTACCTTTATTGGACCAACTTCGGAAATCATCAATGCCATGGGCGATAAAGCCAATGCCAAAGAAACCATGAAAGCTGCCGGTATTCCGGTTATTCCCGGTAATGACGGTTTATTGAGTGGGCCGGATGAAGCCAAAAAACTGGCAAATGAAATGGGATATCCGGTTATGCTTAAAGCATCTGCCGGCGGTGGCGGAAAAGGGATGCGTCTTGTTCGAGAACCCAATGAGCTAGAAAAAATGTATGTTACTGCAAGTAACGAAGCAAAAAATGCTTTCAATAATGGTGATATGTACATTGAAAAATTTGTTGAAAATCCACGGCATATAGAGGTGCAGATTCTTGCAGATGAACATGGCAATTGTATTCATTTAGGCGAGCGGGAATGTTCCATCCAGCGTCGTCATCAAAAATTGGTGGAAGAATCACCTTCACCGGCTGTTTCTGAAGACCTTAGGCAAAAAATGGGCGATATGGCTGTTCGTGGAGCAAAAGCAGTGAATTATGTGGGTGTAGGTACAATCGAATATTTGTTGGACAAGAATAATGATTTTTATTTCATGGAAATGAATACGCGAATTCAGGTTGAACATACCATTACGGAAATGGTTATGGGCGTAGATTTAATCAAGCAGCAGATTCGCATGCATACCGGTGAACATTATCCGGAGAATTTTAAGAATTTTAAAATGCGTGGTCATGCCATTGAGTGCCGTATTAATGCAGAAGATCCGGAAAATAATTTTATGCCTTTCCCTGGAAAGATTATTAGTTTGCATTTCCCGGGAGGGAAAGGTGTTCGTATTGATTCACATGCGTATGCAGGTTATGAAATCCCCACACATTATGATTCAATGATAGGTAAATTAATTGTGTTTGCCAGTAATCGCGAACGAGCCATTAATCGTATGCAGCGAGCTTTAGAAGAAACCATAATCGAAGGCCCTAAAACGACAATACCATTTCACCAGGCCATCATGAAAGATGAAGCATTTAGAGCCGGTGATTTCGATACAAGTTTTTTAGAAACATTTGAATATAATCCACGATAATCTGATTAATAGTAACTCGAATGAATATTCCATCAAATTTAAAATACACATCTGACCATGAATGGGTTAGCATGGAAGATGGTGTAGCTACAATTGGAGTTACTGATTTTGCCCAAAGCGAGTTAGGCGATATCGTTTTTGTAGAATTCCCGGAAGTCGGGGATAGTTTTGAAATCGGCGAAACATTTGGTACAATTGAAGCGGTGAAGACAGTAGCAGATTTGTTTATGCCGGTGAGTGGTGAGATTGTTGCAATTAATAAAGAATTAGACGTCGACCCAGCCAAAGTGAATTCTGATCCTTACGGCGATGGATGGCTGGTGAAAATTAAATTATCCAATTCGGATGAAGGAGATGAACTAATGTCTTTCACATCTTACGAGGAAATGATAGGCTGAAGATGAATTCTGTATTTCAATACCTTCTTGATGTAAAATCCGAAAAAGGCGCTGGCTATATCGTACTTATTGACCCAGATAAGAAAAATGAGAAATCTTTGATAAAACAGGTTGAAGCAGCCAATCATTCAGGAGTTGATGCATTGTTTGTAGGGGGAAGTCTTATGATGGACAGTAATCACAATGAACGTGTCGCACAGATTAAAAAGCACTCTGAAATTCCGGTCATCTTTTTTCCCGGGGGCGTAAATCAGATTAACAGTCATTATGATGCTATGTTATTCATGTCACTTCTTTCCGGGCGAAATCCGCAATACTTGATTGGAGAGCAGGTTGTTGCAGCGCCCCTTGTAAAAGACCTGGGGATTGAAGTTATTCCAACGGCATATTTGCTGTTTGACGGCGGTGCTCATTCCACTGTGGAAGTAATAAGCGGCACAAGGCCCTTGCCAATGAATCGTCCGGATATTGCGATCGCCCATGCTTTGGCCGCTGAATTTATGGGAAAAAAATTAATTTATCTGGAAGCGGGAAGCGGTGCGACTGAAGCTATCTCAACAGATATTATACAAAGTGTCGCTTCTGAAACAAATGTGCCTTTAATCGTCGGTGGTGGAATCAAGACACCGGAAGCAGCTCACGAAAGTGTGGAAGCAGGTGCCTCCTTTATTGTAACGGGAACCGTATTAGAAAAAAACGGTGATAATGGTTTAATGAACGCATTTGCGTATGCAATTCATGGAGGAACATCATGATTGATCGTCAAGATATTATTAATCAACTCCGAGAAAGTTCGGATGTAAAAAACACTATGATAATTGCCTGTGTGGAAGATATTGAAAAAGCGGCTGAAATGATGGTTGCTGCAGCAGAAAATGGACGGATGATATTTTGGTGCGGAAATGGCGGAAGTGCCGCTGATGCCCAACATATGGCGGCAGAACTCATGGGCGGACTGCGCAGTCATGACCGGCCGGCAATTAAATCTATCGCACTTACTACGGACACGTCATTTATCACTGCTTGGTCCAACGATACCGATTATAAATCCATTTTTTCACGACAGATTGAAGGACTTGGGAATGAAGGCGATGTGTTGATCGCAATATCCACCAGCGGCAATTCAAAGAATGTAATAAAAGCTATAGAAGCGTGTAGAGATAAAGGGATTTCGGTTATTGTTTTAACTGGTAAATCAGGCGGTGTTTTAAAAGAATTGGGTGATGTGACCATTTCTATTCCCAGTGATGATACACAACGCATTCAGGAAGGACATTTACTAGCGGAACACATTTTGTGTGAAATGGTCGAAAAATCAGTGATAGGGTAACTGATGGATACTCACCTCCACGATTATATTACCATGCTGCGCGTGGAACGCAATCTCGCACTAAATACGATCGATGCTTATAGTCGAGATCTAAAAAATTACGTTCATTATTTAGAATTAAAAGGTTTAAAAAGTGTAATGGGGATTAAGCAAAAACATATTCGTGGTTTTATACGTGAACTGGCAGATATCCATTTATCAGCATCCAGTATTTCCAGAGTTTTTTCTTCGATTCGTTCCTATCATTCTTTTTTAAACGCAGAACATTGGATGGAAAATAATCCATCACAGCTATTGGAAGCGCCCAAACTACCTAGGAAACTTCCCGAAGTGTTAACCGTCCAGGAAGTGGATGATATTTTAGATGCCATCGATGAATCATCTGCTTTGGCTATGCGAGATTTGGCATTATTGGAAATACTGTATTCCGCCGGTTTGCGTGTTTCAGAAGCATGTAATCTAAATTTAACAGGTTTGTTGTTAGATAGCGAAATGATTCGTGTATTCGGTAAAGGAAGTAAAGAACGCTTGGTCCCAATAGGAAAAAGTGCAATGCAAAGGCTGGATGATTATCTGCATTTTGATCGTCCGGAATTAGCCCGAAAACGAGAAACAAAAGGCATTGTTTTCCTAAGTCAAAACGGAAGACCGCTCACACGTATGACAGTTTATAATATTTTGAAAAAATGGAGTTTAGCAGCAGGTATTACTAAAAAGATTAGTCCCCATACATTTCGACATTCGTTTGCTACACATTTGCTGGAAGGTGGGGCGGATCTCCGGGCTGTACAAGAGATGCTTGGCCATGCAGATATTTCTTCAACACAGATTTATACTCATTTAGATAAAGAATATTTAAAAGAGGTTCACCGAACCTTTCATCCAAGGTGGTAAATTATGTTATTCCGTGTCCCAATTGAAGTATTAATCCTCCTGATTCCTGTGCTTGTCTTTGCATTGGTTTTCCACGAATTCTCCCATGCTTGGGTTGCTAATAAATTGGGTGATCCCACAGCACGATATTCCGGAAGGCTCACGCTCAATCCACTCGCCCACCTCGATCCATTTGGATCGCTGATGATTTTGTTTGTAGGGTTTGGTTGGGCGAAACCAGTCCCTGTGGATTCTCGCTATCTTTCCAATCCACGAGTGGATATGATGAAGATCGCCTTTGCGGGACCGGCAGCAAATTTATTTTTAGCTTTTGTAGGGGGAATAATAATCAGAATGGGCATTTTCGGTGGTTCTATTACCTTGATGCTTATTTTATTTACACAAATAAATATTATGCTGGCCGTTTTTAATATGATACCCATTCCTCCCCTAGACGGTTCGCAAATATTTTCGGGATTGATGATGCGTAGAAATCCTGAACTGGTTCACAAATTACAAATGTATGGGCCTCAAATTTTATTGGGACTTATAATGATTGGTTATTTTACCAGGATTTCTCCTTTATGGATGATTATGAGTCCTTTCGTTAATTTTTTTTTATTTCTGTTTGCAGGATTATGATCAGGGACGACAACAATCAATATTTTAGAAAAATCATTGATCGACAACGACCTACCCGATCTCTTTTTAGGACAATCGTTTTAACAGGTATAATTATTTGGCTGATTTATTATTTAATGAATATTTCAAACGTAAGTTGAAAAAAATGAAACAGCTTGTTGAGTGCGTACCTAATTTTTCTGAAGGCCGCGATTTAGCCAAAATTAAGCTGATTACAGATGCCATTAAAGCTGTCGATGGAATTACACTATTGGATGTGGACCCGGGGAAAGATACTAATCGAACTGTAGTTACGTTTGTAGGAAATGTTACCAGTGTTGAAGAAGCGGCTTTTCAAGCTATTTCCAAAGCGGCTGACGTAATTGATATGTCTAACCATTTCGGAACTCACGCCCGTATGGGTGCTACGGATGTATGTCCATTTATTCCCGTCAGCGGAGCCACGGTCAAGGACTGTATTGCACTATCCCATCGCGTAGCAAAACGTGTGGGAGACGCACTGCAAATCCCGGTTTATCTCTATGAGGATTCAGCTCAAAAAGATGATCGCAAAAGTTTGCCTGTTATTCGTGCCGGTGAATATGAAGGATTGGCCAAAAAACTGAAAGATCCCCATTGGAAACCAGATTACGGTCCGGCAACATTCAATGGCAAAAGTGGTGCGACTGTTATGGGTTCAAGAGAGTTTTTAATTGCTTATAATATCAATTTAAATACACGAGATCAACGTTTAGCAATGGACATTGCATTTGAACTTCGTGAAAAAGGTCGCAGCAAACGTATTCCAAATCCGGATTCACCTAACTTGTTGGATGGAAAAATTGTACGGGATGAAAATGGAAAAACAGTTATAATTCCCGGATTGTTCAAATATGTGAAAGGTGTTGGCTGGTATATGGATGAATTCAAGCGAGCGCAGATTTCCATCAATTTTAATAATTATAAAGTATCTACTATTCATGATGTATTTGACAAAGCATGTGAGTTAGCTATTGAGAGAGGTATTCGTGTAACCGGTAGTGAATTGGTGGGATTGATCCCCAAAGAAGCATTATTAATGGCCGGTCGTCATTATTTAAAGATGCAGCGCCGCACGACCGCTGTACCGGAAGCGGATTTAATTGAATGTGCTGTGCAATCATTAGGACTAAATGACCTGTATCCTTTTAAACCGGAAGAAAAAATTGTTGAATTCGCTGTTGGACAAAGTAGCGGACAGTTAATGGATTTGACATCTGAAGGTTTTATCGATGAACTTTCGTCTAATTCTTCGGCACCCGGCGGTGGCAGCGTAGCTGCCTTGGCTGGAAGCCTCGGTGCGGCTCTGGTGTCCATGGTGGCGGCGTTGACCCATGAAAAGAAGGGTTTTGAAACATCAAAAGATGAAATGGACATTTTAGGAAATAAAGCCCAAAAAATAAAAAATCGATTATCTTTTTTGGTAGATGAAGATACGAATGCATTTAATGCGGTTATGGAAGCGAATAGGCTTCCTGCAAATTCGGATGAAGAAAAAAGTATTAAACGGAACGCAGTTCTTGCGACAAATAAATATGCGATTGAAATTCCATTAGAAGCAGCAATGCTTTCATTATCAGTTTTAGAAATCGCAGGCGAATTGGTGAAAAAGGGGAATCCAAACTCTGTCAGTGATGTGGGTGTAGCAGGTGAAGTTGCTTTAGCGGCAGTGCGTGGTGCCTGTATGAATGTGCTCATAAACTTGTCCGGGATTAAAGATAAACGCTATACGAATAGAAAGAAAAAACAAGTGGATGAATTGATAGCTAAAGCACAGAAACTTGAGCAGAATATTTTTCGTCAAACCATTAAGATAATAGAAAACTAATGGCTGAAATTCACATCTTATCAACCGATCTCCGGAACAAAATTGCAGCGGGTGAAGTCGTTGAAAGACCTGCCTCTGTTGTTAAAGAACTTATTGAGAATAGTTTGGATGCAAATACATTGGACATTTCAGTTGTTATTGAAAAGGGTGGGCATCAACTCATTCAAGTAACTGATAATGGCGATGGAATTTCAAATGAAGATTTAACGTTAGCAGCTCAACGATATACTACCAGCAAGATTGAAACTATTGATGATTTGTTCAATATCAATTCGTTGGGTTTTCGTGGTGAAGCTTTAGCAAGTATTGCTTCTGTATCGGAAATGGAAATGGTTTCGTGTGCAAATGGTAAAGACGGGTTTTCTGTTTCAATCGTAGATGGTAAGGCTGGTGAATTAAAGCCTGCTGAACCAGTAAAGGGTACGAGTATTAGCGTTCGAAACTTGTTTTATAATACTCCAGCCAGAAAAAAATTCTTAAAGTCCTTCCGTGTTGAATTTAGACAGATTGTTTCCATGGTTCGTCGGTATGGACTGGCTTATCCGGAAGTTTCATTTAAATTAATTCACGATGATAAAGAAATTATAAATATCCAAGGTGAAAGTTTAAAAGAACGAATTGATAATTTGTTGGACCCTACATATAGTGCTCATTTACTGGAAGTAAACATTGTTAAAGGTGATTTTGCCATTAGCGGTTATGTGGGAAATTTGAATCTATTACGATCCCGGCCCGGTGAACAGTATATCTTTATTAATCGCCGATTTATTAAACATCGTTTGCTGAATAACGCTGTTTATGGTGCATTTCAATCGTTACTTAAAAGAGGGGAGTACCCGTTTTATGTTTTAAATCTTGTTCAGCCGACAGATCAGATTGATGTGAATGTACACCCCATGAAAATCGAAGTTCGATTCAAAGACGAATGGCGATTATATCATGTGCTTAAATCATCTGTAGCGGATGCATTAGGCGACATTTTAGACACCATACCGGATTTTTCAAAAATGTCATCTCAATTCCAAGAGTTTGGCCATGAACTTCAACAGGGAACTCTGTCATTGCCAGTGGTGGATACGCATATACAACGTGGATTAGAACGAGCTAAAACATATATGGAGAAACTGTCTGAAAAGAAAGATACTATTGAAGAGGTCAGTGCCGGGAATATTTGGCAGATTCATGATAAATATATCGTTTCCCAAATAAACAGCGGATTGGTAATTATTGATCAGCATGTAGCCCATGAACGCGTTTTATTTGAAGAAGCTCTAGATGCATTTGATAAAGCACCATTAGGAGCTCAAACGCTATTATTCCCGGAGACGCTGGAATTTTCAGCAGATGAATTTTCTGTTCTTTTGGATATACTTCCTAATTTGAATAAGCTTGGATTTCGCATGCAGGAATTCGGTAAAAATACGGTTATGGTAGAAGCAATTCCTTCTGAAATGGTTTGGGGAAATGAAAAGGCTATTATTCGAGAAATTATTGATTCATTTCTGGAGAATAAGAAAAAGTATAGTTCCTGGCAAGAGGGACTTGCAGCATCCTATTCATGCCATGCAGCCGTTAAAGCGGGCGATCCCCTTACAATCCAAGAAATGCAAGCATTAGTAAACAGACTTTTTGCTACAAATCATCCTTATTATTGTCCACATGGACGTCCTATTATTGTTCAGCTTTCCATTGATGAATTGGACAAGCGTTTTGAACGTATATAGATTTATAAAATATAAATTATAGTTATTATTTAGATCATTCATCATCTCGATGCACTGTTCCGGGGGAAAATGCCGGTAAACAAACAGCGATATATTCTGCGCCATTTGGCGTGTAATATTGAACCCAATCTCCCGCCTCTACCATTACTGCTTCACCTTTATGAATCTGTAGAGTCTCTTTTTTAGATTTGACTATGAGAGTTCCATTTAATACTAATGTGTATTCACAAAATTCAGGTGTTTGGCCAGGTTCGGCCCATCCCGGAGGACTTGTCATTTTAGCTATACTAATTTGATCCGATTGTGAATTAACCTTGCCGATAAATTCTTCAATAATTTTGGGTTTATTTCCGGCTGATTCAATTATGGTTGGTTTTTGAATTTTGCGTATCATATTATTTCTTCTTTATGCTTTCATATCGTTTAATATAATCGGTGACTGAAAAATGTTGGATCAACTCCATGATAGTATCCAAAGGTATCTTTTCCAGTGTTGTGAATCGAATGCATGATTTGCCCATATTGGGTTTAATACCCATTATTTCATAGGCCTTCATTAGTTTTTCCGTTTGCTCTGGGACCATATAACATCCCATCATATATATAGCCAAATGGTTCTTTTGAGATGCAATTGATGCAATCCCCAGTGGTTGTCCATTATACGTGTTTGGATACGTTTCTAAAGGAATTTCATAACTAATCATTCCCCAGTTTATGGATTCAACGTATCCATCAGGCAGAATATCTAGTATTCTGTTTCTAATAGTAGAAATGATTTCACGGCGGTCGTCGGTAAGTGCATTTAAATAACCTTCAACAGTTTGTGCTTTACTTTGAACCATAATTAAATTTAATAGAAATCAGTGCGAATGACAGGTTGAAATAATTCTTTTCGATGTGCGCATACAGGGTCTGCACTACAATTGGAGCAATCTGGTTCGGTCATTTCCGGGCAACGTTTTCGTGAAAAGAAAAAATATTCATCCACCGTTGCCATGGAGCGACCGGACAATCCTGGTAAATAATCTACAGCCTTATAGGCCGCATATCTAACCGCCCATTCATCTGCTTCGTTAATAAGGTCTCTATTTACTAATTTTTGATGTAAAGTATTATCCACTACATCGATAAGACCCATTCGGAGATTGGACCGCATACAATGATAATCAATAATGGGAGGGAGTAATTCATCATTTCCAAATTTAAAATATGTTTCCGGTCGATTATTCAAAATCATCGCCAAGAGAGAACTTTTTTTCCGCAAGGGATCTTTTCCATATCCTCCTAAATGATCCAGCATGGATAAGAGTGTTTTTAATGGTGTGGATGAATGTTGAGCTTCGTGTAAAATACTTTGTGGAGTCCAACCTAGTTCTAACATAGTTTTTCCGTAACGTTGAGCAATCTGTAAATGCATTTCAATGGCGGGCATGACATCTTTTCCACCATCAGAACAAAATAATTTTATCATTTCATCCATTGTTGAATTTGCTTGTCGTTCCGGTGAAAAATAGTCGGGATCTGAATTCAATAATTGGGTATATGCCATAAAGAGATAAAAGGCGCCTTTTAATTCTTCTCCGCCAATGGTATCAATTAAAGGTAAATGATATCGACCATTTTTTGTTGACCAAAAACTAAATTGCTGGAGTGTTGTAACGAAAAAATAATCCACAGTTAATGGATGATTTATAGACGGTAGGGAGGATGTAACAAAATCAAATGGCTTTTCATCTTTAAGCCCGGAAATTAAATCTGCTGTTTTTTGTATTTGCTCATGGTTTACAATAACGCGTATATCCGATTTAATATTCGGAGGTGGAGATTGAGACAATAATTTTTCAGGCCCAATTCCCTGTATCATTTCAGCAGAAAGTGCGGACGCATTCATGGCAGCCATGGCTGGATGTTTGCCTATTACTAAATCTGCTAATGTTGCTCCGCAAAATGTATCGCCCGCACCGGTTGGATCTAGCATTGTTGATGGAGCTGGATTAATTTTAATCTCATGATCACCCAAATACACAGAAGCGCCTTGTCGGCCTTTGGTAATGAATAGACATTTTCCTGAATCCGTTTTAATTTCAATATTAGATGAAAAGAGAGCGTTTGCTTCCTCGTCATTCATAAAAAAATAATCCGATTCGTTAATAACTGTATGAATTAGGTGGAGATTATCTTTAATGAGTGGTTTTCCCGTTCCAGCAGAAATACATTTAGCACCACGGTCTTTGCATGCTTGAATGAATGTTAATTGCCTTGAAGTGTGCCCTAATGGAACGACGTGAATGAGATCAAAATCTGAAAGATCATTCGGTAAATCATCAGGAGATAATGTTTCTTCCGCCCCAAAAAATGATTGTTTATAAATTGTATTATTTTCTTCCTGAACAATATGGAATCCGGGCATCTTATCCGGAGTAACTGTTGGTCCTATCCAATGTACAATGGATGTAACATTTTCCAATCTTTTTGGCATAGGGTCAGGAAAAGGTGAAAATAGAGTAACTTCAACCCCTGATTTTGCAGCTGCAAGTGCTGTGTACAAACCTGCTCCGCCCGCTGACGAATAATCTGTACTGTTTATCGTGAGTGTATCCAACGATGCACCGCCGATAACAAGTATCTTTTCTGATATTTGTCTAGATTTAATTATGATACTCTTTCAAAATTAATTGCGCATTATACTTTATTTGTAATCTCTGGCTCATTCATTAATTTCTCCTGCAAAATTTATGTCATAATATGTTGATAACCAATTTTACACATTTTAAATAGTATGTCAGAAAATCCAATACTTGCCATTGTTGGCCCTACAGCTGTAGGGAAAACGTCTGTTGCCATTGCAGTAGCCAAAAAAATAAATGGCGAAATAATTGGTCTTGATTCTCGACAGATCTATAAAGGAATGTCAATTGGAACAGCTCAACCTACCTTGGAAGAAGTAAATAGTATTCCACATCATCTTATATCAATTCGGGAACCCAATGAAACTGTATCTGCCGGCGAATATGCTGATTTGGTAAAAGATATTGTAGGTAAAATACAAAATAAAGGAAAAGAACCCATTCTTTGCGGCGGAGCTGGTTTGTATTTAGATGCCCTAACATTAGGTATATTTAAAGAGAGTAAAACAAATCCGGACATAAGAGAGCGATTAAGTAGAGAATATGACGAAGCACCGGATGTTATGTTGAAAAAACTGAAAGATATTGATCCAGACTATGCTGAAAAAGTGCATATTAATAATAAGAAGAGACTTATTCGAGCGTTGGAAATAGTTGAAATTACGGGCAAAATTCCTACAGAGCATTTTAAAGAACAAACATCCAATCAACCATTCCTATCTGCCGGTAGACAGGCGGGCAGGCATTCAATCTTTACTGTATTACTTTCAATGGAGAGGCAGCTGTTAATAAATCGAATCAGGGAACGGACAAAAAGTATGTTGGAGAATGGTTGGATTGAAGAAACAAAAGTATTACGTGAAAATTATTCTGTTGAAAAAGCTCACGCGTTAAATTCAATTGGGTATCGCCAAATTTGCCAATATTTGGATGGTGAATATTCCATAGAAGAATTGGAAGAGGAAATTGTAATTCGGACTCGACAATTTGCCAAACGTCAATATACGTGGTTTAGAAATCGTGGAAATCCGGTTGAGATTGATATAGAAAAATTTGGAAGTATGGATGATATAGCCGATGAAATCATTTTGGTGTGGAATAAGTTCGCCAATCAATAACGCGATTATTCAAACCATATTCTCTACATTTATTCTTTTATTAACTAAGATTAAAGGATAAATTTACTTTCGAATTGACCCTTTAAAACGCTCCTGTGAGGGCGAGAAGGGCAGCAAATGGACCTCCGTTCAGTAGTTTCGCAATAATGTGGAACTTGATGCTGCCCGGGGGTTTTTTATTACACGGAGATATTATGATAGCAAAACAGACATCGATTGAAGATGCAGCATCCATCACCCGGCAAATTACACGCATGTCCCATGAAATTGTGGAAAAAAATGGTGGTGCAAGTGAGGTAGTCCTCATTGGTATTCGAACGAGAGGTGAACCGCTAGCGGAGAGAATTCAGGCACTTATTACATCGAATACAGGATATGAAGTTCAATTGGGTGCATTGGATATTACGTTTCATCGGGATGATTTTCGAGAACGGTTGGTGGTTCCACAAGTGGAAGGAACTCATATAGATTTTTCTTTGGATGATAAAACAGTGGTGCTGGTGGATGATGTGCTTTATACCGGTCGAACGATACGTTCGGCGATGGAGGCACTCATGGCTTTTGGGCGCCCGAAAAAAATTCAATTATGCGTTTTGGTTGATCGGGGTCATCGCGAAATGCCAATCAAAGCGGATTATGTGGGGAAAAATATTCCAACAAATGACGGTGAACACGTCAATGTTCAATTAAAAGAAGTGGATGGAAAAGATACGATTGTTCTCATGGCATACGGGGAGGATGTATGAGTTTACAACAACGACATTTACTGGGCTTGGAAGGATATCCTGCCGAAGATATTCAAACGATTATTGATACAGCATTCACGTTTCGGGAAGTGCTGGATCGTCCCATTAAAAAAGTACCGTCATTACAGGGAAAAACGATCGTCAATCTCTTTTTCGAAAATTCTACACGAACCCGCATAAGTTTTGAATTAGCTCAAAAACGGTTAAGTGCGGATACGGTTAATTTTTCCGCTTCAACTTCCAGTTTGAAAAAAGGAGAAAGTTTTAAAGATACAGTTCAGAATATTGAAGCAATGAAAATAGATGCATGTGTCATACGCCATCCCACACCCGGTGCAGCACTACGGTTAACGGAATATGTGGATGCTGTGGTAATTAATGCAGGAGATGGAACTCATGAACATCCAACGCAAGCTATTTTGGATATGACGAGTCTGTATGAGAAATTTGGTTATTTAAAAGGATTGAAAGTGGGAATTATTGGGGATATTTCTCATAGTCGCGTCGCATTAAGCAATATACATGGATTAATCACCATGGGGGCAGATGTAACATTATGCGGTCCGGCTACATTAATTCCTCCTTACATTGAAGAATTGGGTGTAAATGTAAGTTACAAAATCGATGAAGTGATTGAATGGGCAGATGCACTCAATGTGCTTCGAATTCAGATGGAACGCATGGGCGTTAGTTTATTCCCATCCATACGTGAATACCGTTCATTATTTGGAATTACAACTGAACGTTTAGCTAATCATAAAAAAGAAATTGTCATTATGCATCCCGGTCCAATGAATCGAGGTGTGGAAATAGAAAGTGCTGTTGCTGATGGAGATCAAGCAATTATTCTTGACCAAGTTCTGAATGGTGTTGCATCACGTATGGCAATTCTTTATCTACTATTAGGGGGTAAGACTGAATGATGAAACTGAAAAAATGTGCGAAGAAAATTCTTTTTAAAAATGGAACAATTATTGATCCCATTTTAGAGAAAGGATATAAAGGAGATGTGTTGGTTGAAAATGGAAAAATTGCTGCAGTGGGCAAGGTCGATGTAAAAAATGCAGAAGTGATAGATTGCAGTGGTTTGATTGTCACCCATGGATTTTGCGATCTGCATGTTCATTTTCGAGAGCCCGGCAGGGAAGATAAGGAAACACTGGAAACGGGCTCTCGAGCTGCATTAGCTGGTGGTTTTACCAGAGTATGCACAATGCCAAATACAAATCCGCCCATTGATTCGCCTGAATCGATTCGCTTTATTTACGAGAAAGCGAAAGAGTGTCCCATTCATATACATCCAATTGGAGCTGCTACTAAAGGCCAGTTGGGCCAAGAGTTAACTGAAATGGCGGGTATGTCTACTGAAGGAGCGATTGCATTCAGCGATGATGGATTGCCTATCATGGATGGAGGAGTAATGCGTCGAGTTCTGGAATACGGTGGTATGCTGGATAAACCGATAATAAACCATGCTGAAGATGTATGTTTGCGTAATGATGGCGTTATGAATGAAGGACGTATGTCTACACGATTGGGATTACCAGGGAATCCTGTGGAAGCAGAAGGTGTGATGGTGCATCGAGATCTTGAATTAGCTCGCCTGACTGGCGCCAAACTTCATGTTCCCCATGTAAGTACTGCAACAGCAGTCAAACATGTAACGGATATGAAAAAAGATTATAAGCACATTAGTGCAGAAGTAACTCCTCACCATTTATTTTTTACGGATGATGATTTGTTTGAGTACAATACTAATCTGAAAGTTGCTCCTCCCATTCGCAGAAATGAAGACAGAGCAGCTCTAATCAAAGGATTTAAAAGCGGTGCCATTGATTGCATTGCTACCGACCATGCTCCTCATACAATTGAAGAAAAGGAATCAACATTCGATGTAGCAGCATTTGGAATGATTGGTTTAGAAAGCTGTTTAGGCGCTGTGTTGAAAGTGTTAGTTCATGAAGAGAAAATAGACCTAATGACTGTTATTAAGGCATTGACTGTAAATCCCCGGGAGGTTATGGGTTTTATCACAAATCTGTTTGAAAATAATACGGATGCTGAATTAACCATATTTGATCCAGAAGAAACGTGGGAATTCACAAAAGGAGATATTTATTCTAAGTCCAGTAATTCTCCATTTATTGGAAAATCGTTAGTGGGAAAAGTGAAGTATACAGTATCAAAAAGCTATCTAGCGATAATATAATATACTTTTTCATACTATTAAATAGTATTTGCCAGAGTATAAATAGAATAGTTAATTTTCGGGGCTGTATACCTAACGAAAAAACGAATTAAAATATGATTACAAAAACAATAAAAGCATCAGAAATAAAAAAAGATTGGTACGTGGCTGACGCCGACGGCAAAGTCTTGGGTCGTTTTGCCAGTGAAATTGCACAAATATTACGTGGAAAACATAAACCTGATTATAGTCCAAATATGGACATGGGTGATTTCGTTGTTGTGATAAATGCTGATAAAGTGAAAGTAAGTGGGAATAAAGAAAAGGATAAAACCTATTTCCGACATTCTGGTTATCCTGGAGGGACAACATTTACGGAGTTTAGTCACATGCGCAGAACGTATCCTGAACGGATTATTGAAAAAGCGGTTAAAGGTATGTTGCCTAAAAACAAATTAGGACGTGCAATAATGAAACATTTAAAAGTATATGCTGGAGAGGTGCATCCTCATTCAGCACAAGAACCAAAACGACTGGATATTTAATATGTCAAACGAAGTATATCAAGGCACTGGACGAAGAAAAGCGTCTATCGCCAGAGTGAGAATGTCTCTGGGCAAAGGTGCCATTCTAGTTAATGGTAAAGATTATAAAAATTACCTTTGCCGAGATACATTGGCTACAGTGGTTACTCAACCTTTGGAAGAAGTAGATGTCATGAAAACATATGACATTAAAGTCAATGTAAATGGTGGAGGACTTTCTGGACAGGCAGGTGCAATTCGTTTGGGCATAGCTAGAGCTTTGCTAGTTGCAGATAGCGCTTTTCGTCCCGCATTGAAATCTGCTGGTTTTTTAACTCGCGACTCTCGGAAAGTTGAACGGAAGAAATACGGCCAACCGGGTGCTCGTAAACGTTTTCAATTTTCTAAACGGTAAGGATTTATGGCTGAAATTAATTTTGAGAATCTTCTCAGTTCTGGCGCCCATTTTGGGCACGTAACTCGTAAGTGGCATCCAGAATTTGCTCCTTATATTCTCATGAAAAAAAATGGGATACATATTATTAATCTGGATGAAACAGTACGCAAGCTGAATCAAGCACTTACATTTATCAGTAGTATTGCTCGAAAGAAGGGAGAAGTACTATTCGTTGGGACCAAAAAGCAGGCTCGCGATATAATTCAACAGGAAGCAGATCGATGTGGAATGTTTTATATTGTGGAGCGCTGGCTTGGCGGAACGCTTACAAATTATTCAACAATTAAAAAAAGTATTAAACGATTACAGCTTCTGGAAAAAGAAGGTTCAAATATATATGAAAACCTGACAAAAAAAGAAATTCAGATGCTAAACCGTGAACGTATCAAGCTTGCGGACCAACACCGTGGCATTAAAGATATGAAACGTCTCCCTGATGTTATAATCGTTGTGGATGCACATCATGAAATAACAGCTGTTAAGGAAGCGCGTTTACTTGAAATACCAGTCATTGGAATTGTGGATACAAATACAAGCCCTCATTCCGTGGATTATCCCATTCCAGCTAATGATGATTCTATTCGAACGATTCAATTGATTATTTCCGCAATTGCTGATGAAATTTTAGCTGCTACCAATAAAGAAAATGAACAGGAAAAAACTACTTCAGTCACTGGAATGGAAGAGAAATCAAAAGAAAATATTTTGACGGTATCAGACGTAAATGTTGAGGAAGAAAAAGCTGCTGAAGTACAAGTAGAAGCAGTTAAGATTAAGCAAGATACTAAAAAATCTGAAGTTGTAATAGACGAAGTTAAAGAAGAAAAAAATGCAGATGTTAAAACTGAATTAACAGAAAAAAATACTTCAAAAGAAAAAGCTGTAGTTAAAAAAGTAAAGAAGAAAACGAAAAAAGAAAAAAGTAACAACGGAGGAAGAAAAAGCGAAATGAGTATAAGTGCTCAAACTGTAAAAGAATTACGTGAAAAAACTGGTGTTGGTATGATGGATTGTAAAAAGGCATTGGTCGATTCAGGCGGGGATATGGAAAAGGCAATGGATAATCTGCGTAAAGCTGGGATTGCCAAGGCTGAAAAAAGAGGTGGCAGAGAAGCCAAAGAGGGAATAGTTTATTCATATATACATCAAGGTGGACGTTTAGGTGCGCTAGTTGAAGTGAATTGTGAAACGGATTTTGTTGCCAAAACAGATAGTTTTAAAGAATTGGTACATAATATTGCTATGCAGATCGCAGCTACAAATCCCATCGCTGTTTCAACAAAAGATGTTCCTGAAAAATTAATAGAGAAGGAAAAACAAATTTTTATTAGCCAAGCTAAAGAATCTGGAAAACCAGATAATATAATTGAAAAAATTGTTGAAGGTCGTGTACAAAAATACTTTCAGGAAGTATGTCTTGTTGAGCAGCCTTTTATTAAGGATCCGGATAAACGTGTCGGGGACCTGATCACTGAAACTGTTGCTACTCTTGGCGAAAATATTACCATCGGACGATTCGTTCGTTTCGCTGTAGGTGAATCCATCATCAGCAGTAACGGCCAAGCTTAATTTGCTAACATGACTAAACCGCTTTACCGGCGTGTACTGCTGAAATTCAGTGGAGAAGCTCTTGCCGGGGAAAGTGGTTTCGGTATCGACCCTTCCAAAGCTCTCGGCCTTGCTCGAGAAATAAAATCTGTACATGATTTGGGTGTATCCATTGTTTTAGTTGTTGGAGCTGGGAATATTTTTCGCGGCATGGAAGCTGCATCCAAAGGTATGGATCGAGTAACCGGCGATTATCTTGGCATGCTGGCTACGGTTATGAATGCTATCAGTCTGCAAGACGCTTTAGAACATGTCGGGATAGAAACACGCACATTATCCGCTATTACTGTTTCCCAAATTGCTGAACCGTATATCCGGCGTCGAGCCTTACGCCATTTAGATAAAAACCGAATTGTGATTGTTGCCGGTGGCACTGGAAATCCGTATTTTACAACCGATACAGCTGCTGTATTACGAGCGACAGAGCTCAAAGCAGACGTTGTGATAAAAGCCACCAAGGTGGATGGAGTATATGACAAAGATCCTCTACTGCATAACGATGCCGTAATGTATGATACGATTACATTTAAAGAAGTATTGAACCAAAATTTACGTGTAATGGATCAGACTGCTTTTGCACTTTGCAAAGAAAACAATTTACCCATTCGTGTATTGAATATGTACGAATCAGGGTCAATGGTAAAAATGTTGCAGGGTGAAAAAATTGGCACAATAGTGACTGAGTAAAAATGATTAATGATATTCATAATGATGCAAAACAGCGTATGGATCAAGCTATTGAACATACACGAATGGAATTGACAAAAGTACGTACAGGCAGGGCGAACCCTGAATTAGTAGAAACACTGGTGATCGACTATTACGGAACAAAAACGCCATTAAATCAATTATCAAATATTAATGTTCCTGAACCACGTTTGATAACAGTTCAGCCTTTTGATAAAACAGTCATGGCTGACATTGAAAGAGCTATTATGAAGAGTAATTTAGGATTAACACCCAATAATAATGGTGAAGTGATTCTCATCCCGATTCCGCCATTATCTGAAGAACGCAGAAAGGATCTTGCTAAAGTAGTACATCAACTAGTGGAAGAGGGTCGTGTGTCTGTCCGTAATGTACGCAAAGATGCGAATCACCATATAAAAATAGTTGAAGATGATGGTCATATTTCTGAAGATGAAATCAAAAGAGCCGAGCAAGAAATACAAGATTTAACGGATAAACATATCACTCGATTAAATGAGATGATGGACCATAAAGAAAAAGAATTGATGGAATTTTAATCATTACCCAAATATGATTTAATAAAAAACCCCGAAGAAATTCGGGGTTTTTTTGTGGATTATGTTTTATAAATTAATCACATTTAGAAAAGCCGCAACTGGGGCATGTAACGCAACCACTTTGGTGTTGGAGAGTGCTGCCGCAATCTGGACATGTGGAAAGATTTTTTAATGTAAAATCTACAACGTCTTTATTATTTGATTCTCTTGAGGATGCCATCGTGAATTGCAAGTGCTGTTCATTAGGGTCGTTTGATTCACGGTGTTTTAGGTAGTCATCGAGAGCTTTACCAATCGCATCGGGCGTAGAGAGGATCAATTTGCCATCTTCCCATGTGGGATTGGGGCCGCTGATTCCTTTCAGCTGTTTCACAATGGCATAAGGATCAATGCCAGACCGTAATGCGAGTGAAATAAGACGACTAATTGCTTCAGACTGGGCTGCTGCATTTCCGCCGGCTTTTCCAATAGTGGTAAAAATTTCACACAGACCATTCTCATCTTCATTGATTGTAATATAAAGCGAACCTTCTCCCGTGCGAATGCGACGAGTAGCGCCCGAGGTTAGAACTGGTCTTGATCGTGGAGCTTTAGTGACAGCAGTCTGTGTCTGTGTTGCTTCGGACTCTACGGCTGCGACAGTTTCTATCTTTTGGGTCTTGTCTGGTGCTGCCTCTTCTTTCGGTTTATCTGTAATGAGAATTCCTTCACGACTTCCTTCTCGATAGACAGTAATGCCTTTCAAGCCAGTTTTATACGCTTTCATATAAATATCTGCAATGGTGTCCACTGTAATATTCTCAGATAAGTTCACTGTTGAAGATATTGAGCTGTCAATATATTTTTGGATAACACTCTGCATTTTAACTCTGAAGTACGGATCAATATTATGAGATGTTACTACATAGTCAGGAAGGTCTTCATCACCGCCGAACAATTGATTGATGACAGGATGGATAACTTTATATTCATCGAATGAACGGCCATAGCTGTCATTCTTTTTTACGCGGCGTTTGTAAGAGGTGGCAAAAATAGGTTCGACTCCGGATGTGACTCGAGAAACAATAGCACCACTTCCTGTGGGAGCAACTGTGGTTAATGTCGAATTTCTGATGCCATTGGCGCTGATTTTATCACGTATGGACTTGGGTAGATTTTTTACAAATTTACTTTTGCTATAACCTTTCCAATCAAAATTTGGGAACGACCCTTTTTCCTGGGCCAGTTCAACACTGGTTTCATATGTAATATCACGGAAGATTTTCATTATTTGATCAACCGTTTGCAATGCATCTTCGCTATCATACTTGATACTCATTCGTACGAGCATATCACCTAACCCGAGAATGCCTAAACCCACACGGCGATCATTCGTTGCATTTTGTTTCTGATTCTCTAATGCATGACGATTTATATTATAATCGATAACATTATCCAGAAAGCGTGTTCCAATAGCTACAGTTTTCTTGAATTCATCAATCATAAAATTGCCATTTTCATCCACAAACCGTTCGAGGTTTACTGCTCCAAGGTTGCAGCAACCGCCATCGGGTAAAGGTTGTTCTGCACATGGATTAGTCGAAACCAATGGACTGCAATATTCAGCGTTATGATAATCTTTCATTGTGTCCCAGAAAAGCAGGCCTGGTTCAGCGCTGGCATGTGCATGCTCGATAATCCGGTTCCAAAGTGTTCTGGCATTTATTGTTTTGTACACTTTATTATTATACGTGAGGTCAAATTCCTTATCATTGTCAACTGCATCCATGAAATCATGAGTAAGGAGTACAGAAATATTGGAATACTTTACCATATCAACATTGCCGGTTTTGATTTCAATAAATTTTTCAATATCAGGATGATCAATACGAAGTGTTTGCATATTCGCACCCCGACGGCCATGCTGGGCAATGGTATTGGTGTTTTCAGAAAAAAGGTTCATGAAGCCGGTTGGCCCACAGGATTCTCCACCAGTGCCATGGATGGCATCACCCGCAGGGCGCAGAGCCGAGAGATCGTGACCACAGCCACCACCGTATTTATAGGTTAGAGCTTCATTAATAATGGTGTCGTAAATAGCTTTGATGGAATCTTCCCTCACAGCCACAACGTAGCAATTATTGAGGGTTGTTCTAATATCTTCTCGTCCGGCACCGTGCATGATACGCCCGCCCGGAACGAATTTAAAGTCTTCAAGAACTGCAAAGAATTTTTTCTCCCATTCTTTCTGGGATTTTTGAGTTTTTTCCATGGAGGCCATGGCTTGTGCTTGGCGTTGCCAAATTTGCCAGGGATGTGTTTCCCAAGGTGCTAGGTATTTATTTTTTAGAACATTCGCGCCTAGAGAGTCTTCGGAGTAATAGTTTTCTAAAAGATATTTTTCCGGAACTGTATCTTTGTCCAGTTTTCCATTGGCCTCGTTTTGTATTTCAAGGACAGTGTCTAAAATTTCCGGCGTAATTTCTTGCTGACCTTTTAATGGGTTGGTCAGGTCAAGTTTCATCGCTTCAGCCATTTACTTTTCCTAATGGTATGTGGTATTAATAATTAAATTGATAAAAAGCAGACTAACAGACAAAAAGTGAATAAGTCACTTGGGTTGGCACATCTAATATATTTCTCGAGTATTAATCCGTCAAGGATAAAAGTAAAATAATCTTGTTTACCGTCGAGAAATATATTATAAACGTGGACTTTTCCACAATTTGTCCACAACTGTTCTCGATAAAATGATGTTTTAAGTATATACAAAATGACTAGTACAAAGGGATGGAAATAATGATTTATCCTCGAGAAAAGACCATATTTTATGTAGATTAGGATTGTGAGCTTGATAATGTTGATAATAGAGTCGAAATTCACCTTTTTGGTGCTTCTAACATGGGATAATGACCAATATCTGGGAGTGTTTATAACGTACTTTTTGGAACAAGTTTGTGAAGTGATTTAGTCATTACCAAAACAGCAATAGGATCATCTTCTCCCCAAACAAAATGAATAGGTATTTCTGATTGCTGCAACGCATCTATCCAACGGTCTTTAAATTGATCCCTTTCCTTTAAATACTGGGAAATTTGTGAGGCGCGATTCATTCCGTCGTTAAACTGTATCATCTTCCATAAAACATCAATATCATTTTCATCCATTTTTGATTTATCCGACCACAGTTTTTTCATGCTGTGCTGGACGACTCCGCTTTCATTTTAATATATATAGTGGCGCTGTCAGGTGTAATGTCGCCGTCATCAGTTTGGAGCCAAACAGTTGAACGTTCAGCATTCATGGGATTGGGTGCTTCTACTTGTAAAACGAGTTGTCCGTTTTCTGTGTAACACGTGCCCCATGTCCACCAATACCACGTATAATCTGATGGTAATTCTCCTGAAACACTGTCCGCCGTTACGTCTGTGTTAAATGTTTCATACCAGCCTGTACTTGTGGCTAATGAAATGGTAAAAATGAAAAAGGTGATATTTTTATTCGCTGCATAATAATTCCTTAAACGTATTGAACAATCCGTAAAAATATAGCCACAAATACACATAACACATAACCGGGAATCATAACTGCAAATGTCTCCATCCATTTATATGGATGGAAATCACTAATTTCTATTTCATAAATATGTATCTAAATAATGAATAAACCATTACCTGTTATCATTGATTGTGATCCCGGACAGGATGATGCCGTTGCGTTGGCTTTGGCATTCTCAGCGCCAGAGATTTTTGAAATTTTGGGCGTCACCACTGTTGCGGGAAATGTGCCTCTGAATCTGACCCAGAGAAATGCGCGTCTGGTGTGTGAAATTTGTAATCGCAGTGATGTAGAAATCTATGCCGGCTGCGACAAACCCATGAAACGGGAATTGGTTACAGCAGAATATGTTCATGGCCAAAGTGGATTAGACGGTATTGACATTTATGAACCGGAACATCCACTCGAAAAAACACATGCAATTGATTTTATTATTGAAACACTTATGGCTGCAGATGATAATTCTATTACACTTATTCCCACAGGGCCCTTAACCAATATTGGTACTGCCATTGCCAAAGAACCAACTATTCTGCCCAAAATCAAAGAGATTATTCTTATGGGCGGCGCAGCGAAAGAAGGGGGGAATGTTACACCATCTGCCGAGTTTAATATTTATGTCGATCCGGAAGCGGCGGATATTGTTTTTAAGTGCGGCCGTCCCATTGTGGTTATGAGTTTGGATGTAACTCATCAGGTGTTGACCAGCCGCAAGCGTTTGGATCGTATTCGAGCTATCGGAACAAAAACGGCGAAAATGATGACAGATCTAATTGCATTTTATGAACGGTATGATGAAGAAAAATATCACACGGACGGAGGACCGCTCCATGATCCCTGCACCATTGCCTATGTTTTAAAACCGGGATTATTTAAACTGAAAGACATAAATGTCACCATTGAAACGCAGGGTGAATTAACTCGAGGTGAAACGGTGGCTGATTTTTGGAACGTGACCGGAAGAAAACCAAATGTGCAGTGGGCCTATGAAGTGGATGATGATGGATTTTTTGATTTATTGAATAAACAACTGAAAAAAATATAACTTTTGTTTTAAATGAAAAACGTTAAACAGTGTTTCATAATTCTTTTCATTGTAACACCATTCTTAATTGCAGAAGCAAATAATGAAACACTACCGCCCTTTGTCTTTGATCAATATGAAATCGATTTAAACAGATGAAACGCTACTATGTTTATGTGATAGAATTGGACACTGCCGTGGCAGACAAGCGGAAATTTCGAGCTAAAAATCCAAAATATATGCGAGGAGACTGTTGTGTCTATGTAGGCCAATCTTCACGAAAACCTGTCTTAAGGTTTGAGCAGCACAAAGAGGGGTATAAGTCCAACACGTATGCAAAGGTGTACGGCATTAAACTTCGACCGGATCTCTATGAAAAATATAATCCAATTCCTACCCGGAAAGATGCTGAAGAAATAGAAGAAATGCTGGGAGAACAACTACGTAGCCAAGGCTTTGGCGTTTGGTATAATTGATTTATGAAAATTCCACTCTACCAAAAGAATAATTCTGAAGAAATTCAATAAAGATGATGTTGATCTACTCTTCCAATTAGACAGCGATCCACGAGTAATGAAATTTATTACTTTAGGTATACCAAGAACGTTTGAGGACATAAAAAATATATCATTACCAAGAATTCTAAATTCATACAAGAATGGGCAAGAGTTTGGCTTATTTGCAGCCTATGTGAAAAAGACAGATGAATTCATTGGGTGGTTTCAATTTGAACAGGATAAAGATATAGACAATGCCATTGAAATTGGTTGGCGCTTAAAAAGAGACTGTTGGGGCAATGGGTATGCAACTGAAGTGGCTATTGCGTTGGTTGAAGTCACAGACTTATGTGGATCCAGACCGTGTTGGCATCTGGGGCTGGAGTGGTGGTGGCAGTTTTACTCTGAACTCCATGACCAATACACAGGAGTTTAAGGCAGGTATATCTGTGGCACCGGTCACCGATTGGCACTATTACGATACAAAATGGGCAGAATTTGCAATGAAACGGCCCCAAGATAATCCGGAGGGTTATGAAAGGACTTCTTTCGTCAAAACTGCAAAAAATCTTCATGGCCGCTTGCTGTTGGTCCATGGCACTTATGATGATAATGTACACCCGCAGAATTCTTGGCATTTCATCGATGAACTGGTAAAGGAAAATATCATGTTCGACATGATGTTCTACCCAATGCGTAAACACGGTATTGCTGATGATCCAGCCAGGATTCACCTATTTAATAAAATGCTTGAGTTCTGGTTGGACTATTTATAATTAATCCAACCTCTACGAGGTTTTTTATTTTCCCACATTTGACCTTACATTCCCCTGTGATAGTTTGTGGTAAATATGCATTGGTTTAGTGAGTTCAACAATTTCACTGCTTACATATCTGATATAGTATGGGGGGGGGTGGACAATATTTCTCCTGTGTGGTGTTGGTCTTCTACTAACATTAAAGACACGATTTATTCAGGTTACACGCTTTTGTACATCATGGAAACTTCTGTTTGGTGCTGCTTTCAAAAAAGAGTGATTTGACAAAGAAGGTGACATCTCTCCTTTTCAGGCGTTTACCACTGCTCTATCAGCGACAATAGGGAACGGAAATGTGGCAGGCGTTGCCACCGCTATTGCTATTGGAGGCCCCGGGGCAGCTTTCTGGATGTGGGCGGTATCCCTATTGGGTATGGCCACAAAGTATTCTGAAGCGGTATTGGGTGTAAAGTATCGCTATCAAACTGAGGATGGGACTATGCTAGCCGGCCCTATGGTCTACATCAATAGAGGATTAGGCATGAGACGCCTGGGTATCTTTTTTGCAATTGCAGCACTGTTTGGAGGCCTTGGTGCTGGGAACATGACACAGTCCAACTCTATTGCCTTGGTTTTATTTAGTGATTTTGATATACCAAAATGGATAAGCGGTATCGTACTTGCATCTGTCCTATGGCTTGTAATAATAGGGGGCATCAGACGCATAGGCCGTGTTGCAGAAACGCTGGTTCCCTCTATGGCTCTTATTTATATAGTAAGTTGCTTAGTAATATTATACACCAATTTATCTGGGATCCCCGCTGCCTTTGCACTTATCATTGATAGTGCATTTAGTGACACAGCCGCGACTGGAGGTTTTGCCGGGGCAACAGTTGCGAGAGCTATGGCTTATGGTTTTCGCAGAGGAACAGTGTCTAGTGAGGCGGGCATTGGCACTGCCGCTATCGCTCATGGAGCAGCCAGAACTTCGGACCCTCATAGTCAGGGGCTTATAGGAATGATGGGTGTATTTATTGATACTATAGTCGTATCAAGTATGACAGCTCTCGTGCTGGTGACTACTGGCGCATGGTCTTCTGGTCTTATCAGCACTGAAATGACTGCAATGGCTTTCAAAAGCGTCCTACCTTTTGGAGGAGTCATTATTATCATCGTGTCTGCCCTATTTGGTTTTACCACTATGGTAGGCTGGGCATATTATTGTGAGCAGTCACTTCGACATATTGGAGGAATAAAATTTTCTATTCCTTTCAGATGGATTTATTGCGGGCTGGCCGGGCTAGGCGCAATGTTTCAGGTGAAGCCTCTATGGGACTGGGCCGATATTTTTATAGGTTTGATGGTGTTTGCAAATCTTTTTGCCCTCATTGCACTAAGAAATGAGGTAAAAACAATTAGTCAGCCCTAAAATAATCATATGTTATTTTATCATATGTTCATATAAATTTCATTGAATGAAATTGCGACCCTCCATAGAACAGACACTTTCTTCTGTAAATATTATTAGTCCTTATTTATCTCAGACGCCTCTGGAATTTGAAAAATCAATCAGCGCGATCGTGGGAACTGATACCTACGTTAAGCATGAATATAAATCCCCGGTGAATTCATTCAAGGCCCGAGGTGCGCTTACTCTAGTGCACCATCTTGAAAATTCAGGTAAAGTAAAAAAAGTGATAACCGCATCCACCGGTAATCACGGATCCGCGATGGCTTACGCCTGCAAAAAATTTGATATGCCTATTACTGTTGTTGTTCCAGAAGGAGCGGACAGAAGCAAGGTCGAGCTGATAAAAACATTTGGTGCGGATCTGCAAATCCTGGGGCAGGACCTTGATGAATCTAAAGACATCATACAGAAAATGGATTTGCCTGATGACTGTCTATTTATTGAAGATGGTGCCGTTGCAGAAATTGTTGCAGGTACATCTACAATTGGCTATGAAATCACAAAACAACAGAGAGCAGTTTTAGATATTGTGTTTGTGCCTCTAGGAAATGGATCACTCATTGGTGGCATAGGAAGCGTCCTTAAGCACGAGAGCCCCGGCACTCGTATCATAGGGGTCCAGTCGGATCTGGCCCCGTGCATGTCATACTCGTTCCAGCAGAAGGCATCAGTAAATACAGAAAGTTGTGATACATTTGCTGGAGGAATCGCTGTTCGGGTTGCGATCCCCGAGGCCGTGGATCTTATGCTTGAAGTGGTGGATGATGTGATACTCGTCTCTGATGAGGAGCTAAAAGAATCCATGGCTCTTTTTCTAAAAGCAATAGATGTTTTGGTAGAGGGGGCAGGCGCAGCGGCGCTGGCAGGGGCACTGAAAATGAAAAAAGAATTAAATAATAAATCTGTTTGTCTTATTGCTTCTGGGAGCAATGTGGATAAAGAGCTCAGGCAAGATATCATCACAAACTATGCTAATTAGATTAGGAGCTATTTATGGTTGACATAGTGTTGAGAGGCGGTGAAATCATTAATGGCGAGGGGCATCCTGCGGTTTCCGGTGACGTTGTTGTAGATGGCGGCATTATTGTATCCACCTCTAGTCAATCCACAACAGAGGCCAATCTAGAGTTTGATGTGCAAGGTAAGATTGTATGCCCAGGCTTCATTGATATACACAGCCACTCTGATTTTTCACTTATGGCAGACCGTCGCAATGAGGGGGCTATTCGTCAAGGCATCACGACGCTGGTAACAGGCAACTGCGGACACGGGCCTGCTCCATTACACAATCTGGATCTAGCCAAGCGCAATACTATAGGCTTTAGCGAAAGCTGGGGCGTCGATTTTTCTTGGACATCATTCAATGAATACCTGGAGGCTCTTTTATCGCCTGGACTTTCCGTCAATGTCGCGCCACTCATCCCACACGGATCCGTGAGACTGGCCGCTATGGGACACTCCACTGCTGAGGCCTCATCCAGTGACTTGGAGAATATGAAATCCATGGTTCAGGAGGCTATGTGTGCTGGTGCTATAGGCCTATCCTCAGGCCTTGAATATTCTCCCGGCATGTACGCGGATGAGGATGAGCTGACTGCCCTTGCCTCTGTCGCTGCAAAATATTCCGGTATTTATGCTAGTCACATTCGTAACAGGGGAGAATTATTTGAGGATGCGGTAGAGGAAGCGATAAATATATGTAGGCGATCAGATCTTCCTGGGCAATTATCGCACCTGGCCCCACGCCCTTATGCACCGGAAGGGGCGTTTGAAAGTGTTCTCAAAACAGTGAATCTCGCTAGAGAGGTTGAGGGTATGCGGCTAGGAATCGATACCTTTCCAGATGTCTGGGGGCCGGGAATGGTAGTAGCTCTCTTGCCCCCGTGGGTATACGAGGGTGATCGGAGTGAAGTATTGAAACGCCTTGCCGATCCTCAAACAATAGAAAACTGTCGAGATCATTTCTACCATCCCACGAATTACCTGCTTCGTTTAGGAGGCCTAGAAATGTTTTATCTTTCCTCCTCTATTGCGCATCCAGAGCTTGTTGGTAAGAATTTTATTGAAATAGGAGAGGCCTTTGGGTGTGATCCTGTGGAAGGCATTTTTAAGCTGGTGCTAGCTGATGGCGCGGATTTTTATAATGTGATGCTAAGACATATTTTTGCTACCAGCGATGATCTGGATCTGCTGCTTAGTGAGCCATACTGTTCTGTTGAAAGCGATGGTGTCGTAACAGCAACAGATGGGGCTCTCTCAAACTTCACCATGAACAGGTCTAGTTTTTGTTACACCATAAGATTTTTAGATGAGTATGTTTTTAAGCGTGAAATGTTTAGCCTGGAAGAGGCGATTCGTAAAATGACTTCTCTACCGGCGGACTCAGCAGGATTATCTAAGCGTGGTCGTGTTGCGCCAGGCATGGCTGCAGATCTAGTTGTTTTAGACCCAGATAAGCTATCAGATAAAAGTACCGATGACGAGCCCAGGGCATATCCCTCTGGCATTGAGATAGTAATAGTTAACGGCAGATTGGTCTTGAATAACGGCCAACGAACTGAAAATCTGCCGGGTCGACTTGCTACTCAGTAGTTATTATCATAAATAACAACGGATTTAAGCAAGAGCCCCGCAGCAGCGGGGTTTTTGCTTATAGATATTTAGACTGGTGGGGTTTTGTTTTTTATAGAATAATATTTTGTAAATTGTATCTGAAATGAATAAAACATTATTACTGATAATACCTCTTTTGTTTCTTTTTGTTGGTTGTGATGATGAGAAAGAAGATACGAGTATCGAAACGACTGAAGAAACTGTAGTATTTGTAAAAACCTTTGGGGGAGGTGATTATGATGGTGGGTATTCTGTTCAACAAACCACAGATGGTGGATATATCATAACAGGTTTTACAGAGTCTTTCGGGAATGGTGATTTTGATATCTGGTTAATCAAAACAGATTCCAATGGAGACGAAGTATGGAATCAGACCTTTGGTGGAAGTAGTTATGATAGGGGTTATTCCGTTGAACAGACCACCGATGGTGGATATATTATTACAGGTGGTACAGAATCTTTCGGAAATGGTGAATATGATGTCTGGTTAATTAAAACTGATTCACAAGGGAATGAAGAGTGGAATCAGACCTTTGGTGGAAGTAGTAATGATTATGGTTATTCCGTTGAACAGACCACAGATGGTGGATATATCATAACAGGTAACAGAATCTCTTCGGGAATGGTGGTTGGGATGTCTGGTTAATCAAAACAGATTCGAATGGAGACGAAGTATGGAATCAGACCTTTGGTGGAAGTAGTTATGATAGGGGTTATTCCGTTGAACAGACCACAGATGGTGGATATATCATAACAGGTTTAACAGAATCTTTCGGGAATGGTGGTGATGATGTCTGGTTAATCAAGACTGATTCAAATGGAAATGAAGATTGGAACCAAACCTTTGGTGGAAGTGATTATGATAGAGGTTCTTCCGTTGAACAGACCACAGATGGTGGATATATCATAACAGGTGGTACAGAATCTTTCGGGAATGGTTTAATAGATGTGTGGTTAATCAAGACAGATTCCAATGGTAATGAGGAGTGGAATCAAACCTTTGGTGGAAGTAGTTATAATTGGGGTTGGTCCGTTGAACAGACCACAGATGGTGGATATATCATAACAGGGTATACAGAATCTTTCGGAAATGGTGATTGGGATGTATGGTTAATCAAAACAGATTCAGAAGGGAATACAGTTCCATTCGTGTTATGGAAAAGGCCGGCCTGAATTTTGCTGAAGAATTCTGGGGAGATTATGAGCCACACTCCGAGAATCCAGATGTACGCTACGAATTAAAACCGTGAAAATAAAATGGTCTTTTTGTTTTCTTATACACCTTAAGCAACTAAATTTTTCTCTATGCGGGCGTCGTATAATGGATATTACCCGAGCTTCCCAAGCTCGTGACGTGAGTTCGATTCTCATCGCCCGCTCATATTTATATAAAAAAAGTGAAATGTGAAATATATCACATTTCAAAACATAATTTAATTTCATCTTTATAATA
>SCKN01000005.1 GCA_004124385.1 Fidelibacterota bacterium | reverse complement strand
AGTGTTAGGTGCATAAAATCTTCGATTTCTATACCAACAAACGGATCTATCAGTGAAATCATAGAGATGCACTTCCTTCCGGATGGGAATCTCGCTGGCTAACTGCAGTCCGAGCCATGCCGGATAGACCGCATGCTCGGCGAAGAAGCGCATGAAGTTGTTACGTGTTTCCTCAACCATCGGCTCGAATTCGTCCTCTCGTATGCGGCGCTTCATATAAGCAATATTACACCAGACTTATAATACCCTGTCTCTCATCATTATAATCAATCACTAAATCACTTATCCGCTTTGGATGAACTTCTGACTCATATCTAATATGGGAAAGCATCCATATCTCATCATAGATCTCAAAAGGTCGTTTGTCTTGCTTAAGGCTCCATCTCTTTGCAAATCTTTTTCGTCCAAGAGAAATATCAATGTCCAAATATATCTTGAAGTCAAAGAGATCCACTAGTTGTGGCTTGTAAATAAATATGCCCTCCAGAATAACAAGAGAGTATTTTTTTTTGGACTCTGAAACGGCTCTGATTGCGTCACTATAGTTAATTATCAATTCGTAATACTTATTCAGGCCTTCTTCATCCCATGAGCCAGATACAAATGCTTTGTAGGTTTCACTTTCAATAGCTGGATTATTAAAATTGTCAATATCGAGATGGTCATTTTCGATTTTATGTTGTGTAAAATACTTGGACACAGACTTGGCAAAAGTTGTTTTCCCCGAACAATCAATGCCATTGATTCCAACTACAAAGGACTGGGTTATTGAACGATGTTTCTCGTATTTCGCTTTAATGAATGCCAGTATATCTTCCACGATTACTCAAATCCTGTCTTATTCTAATAACTCAAATGATTACTTTTTAAAATGGTGACTCATTTCTCGATATTTTGAATTCTGAATTTGAAACCCTCGCTGTAAAGCCTTCATAAGGCCGTAATACAACTGACTTATTGCGAGGATCCAAAGTAATGGAAGGAGTTCATGCAAAAGAAGTGCTGCCGAAATAAGGAATACAAACACACCTTCATCAAATTGAAAGAATTTGCGTTGTTCTCTTAAAAACCAAAGTAAATTTTTTCTCAAACCGAAACCAGGCCCCGCTGAAAGTTCAACTTCGGTATTTAAGCCATTTTTAAAATATTCCGGATCGTTCTCAACACGAATATTTAACGTTACATATTTGATGTAAGAACGTAACGTGTAAAAAAAAGTTGCTGTAAAACCGAGAAAAACAACCGTTATATTGTGGGTTTCTTCGAATACTGTAAAAGAAACTGCAGCAAAGAAAAGGAATATCTTGATGAAATCGGCAATCTTATCATAGAAGGAACCAGCTGGAGATGAAATATCCCGATAGCGAGCCATTTGACCATCCATACAATCTAAAACATGACTAAGTTGAATTAGGATCGCGGCGGTGACAAAGTTTTGATATGCATGCGGCAAAATGAAAGCCGCTCCAAATAACGAAACAATAAAAGACAGGGTTGTCAACCGATTGGGATTTAAAATCGACCAATCAACAACAATTATATTGAGCAATATACCTATAGGGGCGGTGACAAAAGACGACCACCACTCATCATCTTTATTTTTAGTTTTCCACAGGCGTTGAAACTTTGTTTCATCAAAGGATTTAGAGTCGGCCATTCCATCAATTACTTGAAAACTGAATTATTTCGCGTGGTACGGTCATCTCTTGGCTTGTAATCCAATTTTTCAGATAATTGTAATCTCGAAGGGTATCAACTTCTGTCCAGAATGTGCCGGCTACATCGAAGAAATGGATCGGTGTTTGCTTTGATATAAACGAATACAAAACATCCTCCCACCAAATATTAGATTTTCCAGCAGTAATCATTTCCTCCAAAGTCTGCTTAAACGTTTTTATAAAACATTCGTCAATTCGAACTATTCCAACGTATTCACCATCCGTCTCCTGATTAGTTAAATGCTTTCCAAACCGATTAATTTGATCACCTATGAAACCAAAGCGATAGTCCGCATTATCAATACGCGTACTATCTGCCAACATTACTACCGCATTTGTTTGGTTTATGGCATAATTAAGTATGCTAGGTTCGTAGTAAAGATCTCCATTTAATAAAAGAACATCATCTTCTAATAAATCCCTGGCGTACCAAAGAGACATAATACTATTGGTAGTTCGGAAATGAGGATTCTCAAAGTAAGCAACATCATTATTGAGTTCATTGCGAATAAGGTCTGCCTTATAGCCAACAATGACGGTAATATCACTAATTCCTTTACTCACTAATAAATTAACTGAACGACGGATAAGTGTTTCTCCTCCTTCTGCGGTTAAAAGACATTTTGGTTTATTCAAATTCAGGCCTAGCAACCGCCTTCCTACCCCTGCTGCCATAATAATAGCTTTCATTTATAGTTACCTCCTTCCAATATTGTTGGATTTTCAGTTTATTGAAAATTATTAAGTGTGTCCTTAAGGGCATTAATTAAAAAATCGATATCCGTTTTATTCTGTTCACCTAGGTGACTCACCCGAAACACTCTGTGTTTCAAATCGCCCCCATTAGGGGCGACAAAACAATTAAAATCGTCTGCCAGCCTCTTAACCAAATCAAACGCATCAATATCCGTAGGGCAACTAATTGCTGTTAGAGCGTTTGAAGGACTATTTGGAAGAAAACTAAGGGGCAAGCCCTGTAAGCCTTTTCTAAAAAATTCAGCTAATTTAGAATGGCGAGAAACAAAAAAGTCGATTCCACGTAATTTAATATCTTTGAGCCTTTCTTGCAACATCATAAAATGGCCAATAACAGGCGTAAAAGGCATCTGTCCTCTGCTTTGGTTTGCAAGATATGCTTTGATATCAAAATAATAAGATTGGCAAGTTTTGGTTTCTAATCTCAACCTTGCTTTCTTGTTTAAAGCGAGAAAGGAAAGCCCGGGTGGAAGAGCTAATGCTTTCTGGGAACTTAGCAGAGACACATCGACATGCCATTCATCCATCATAAAAACATCTGCACAGATAGTGCTGATAGCATCAACAACAAAGAAAACACCATATTTTTGAGTGAGTTCCCCAATAGCTTTTGTGTCAAAAATCATCCCGGTTGATGTTTCGTGGGCATTGATTAGCAACGTCGAATACTCTTGGCTCGATAGTCTACGATCGAGATCTTCGAGTGAAATTGGCTGTCCGGGATCAAGACATATTTGTTCAAATGGAATTTCATGTTGAATACACAGATTGACCCAACGTTGACCAAAGGTTCCTCCATTCACAATCAAAACCTTGTCACTTTGATCGAGGAAGTTGCAAATCACAGCTTCCATCGCACCTGTCCCGGAAGCGGCAAAAATAACCACATCTCCCTGAGTGGCGAATATGTATTTCAGACTTTCAATAATCTCAAGCGTGATCTGTGAGAATTGTTCTGTGCGATTGTAAGGAAGCTGTGACGCACCAATTGCAAGCGTTCGTGCGGACATGGCTACTGGCCCGGGGGTAAATAATCTGATTTTATTATTCATTCTTCGGGTTCAAATCCTTTCATTGATATTTCTTTGCATTCAGGGCATGCCCTGAATTCTGTATCCTGCCATTCCCTACATCTTTTGCAAGTACAATTGTTGCTGGAGTTCCATTATCTTCCAACGGGCTCGCATCTGGCTATTCCATAATACCCACATCAAAAAAGAAACGATCCATAATATCGGCAAATTTCGCCTGCGAATTATGATATTTAAACCACTCAAAAAGTCTTTATTTCTGTGATGTTAATGATCCCGCTGGGATATCTTGATGTCTTGTGGGCACATGAAGATAGAAAACAACCTTTTTAGACCTTTTTGCCAGAATGAATTTAAACTAAATTTAATTTAAACTAGATTAAGCTTTAATCTTCCTGTAGTTTTCAACTTCAGATACATTATACCTTGTCTCTCAATGAGGATTTCCAAAAGTATGTACTTTTTTGCAGGTGTTTTTATATGCAAAATTGACACATGGATTTTCGATCCAAAGTTCCTATTGATATTGTTGAACTTACAGGGTTTAATGCCCGTTAGGCGCCTAGGATCAATAGCCTAATCAAGGCGCTTTTTCTGTTTCTTTTTTCGACGCTTCCCAAGATGCAAAAAATTTGCCTGTTCTGGTTCAATAAAGTCTGTCTTTTTCACCAGCAATATCCACCATAGAGCTTTCTTATTTTATAAACAAAAGTTATAAAGTTATCGGGCTGGGCTTATTTGGATCAATACCATACTTTTTTATAACTTTCTTGGACATGGCCGCATCTACAGCTCCGGCATTAACCAAGGCTCGTATAGCTGTTAAAACTATATAATATCTATCAACTTCAAAAAAGTGGCGGAGGTTTTCTCTGGTGTCACTGCGGCCAAACCCATCAGTTCCCAGCGCATAATAATCTCCAGGTACATAAGATCCAATCTGTTCAGCTACCATTTTTACATAATCTGACACAGCCACTGTGGGTACCTTGTTTTTACTTAGTGATTTTTCCAGGTGTGACTTTTTCTGACGCTTATCCGGGTGGATTAAATTCCAACGTTCTGTTTCTTCTGCTTCGCGGCGAAGCTCACTAAAGCTGGTTACATTCCAAACGCCTGCGTTTATACCCCAATCTTGTTTTAATAGGTCTGCCCCTTTTAAAGTTTCATTGATTAATGACCCGCTTCCCAGCAATCTGATTACTGGGTTTTTAGTCGTTCGAATTTTATACATCCCGTTTATAATGTCTTTTTCTGCGCCTTTTGGCATTTTCGGATGTATATAATTTTCATTTTGAAGAGTAAGATAATAGATTACATCTTTTTGTTCATAAAACATTTCTTTTATGCCTTTGCGTAACACAATAGCAATTTCATAAGCATACGCCAAATCATATGCTTTTATGTTTGGTGTCGCTGCAGCAGCTAAATGACTATGTCCGTCTTGGTGTTGTAAGCCTTCTCCGTTTAAAGTTGTTCGCCCTGCTGTTGCTCCTAATAAAAACCCCCGGGCGCGTATATCTCCCGCCGCCCAAATAAGATCCCAGACGCGCTGAAAACCAAACATAGAGTAGTAAATATAAAATGGTATCATTGCAACTTTGTGGTTACTGTATGCTGTCCCAGCTGCAATAAATGAAGACATTGCTCCAGGTTCATTTATACCTTCTTCTAATATTTGCCCATCAATTTCTTCTTTATAATAAAGGAATTGATCTGAATCTACCGGTTCATACAACTGCCCGCTGTGAGAATAGATACCAAGTTGGCGAAATAAAGCCTCCATTCCAAAAGTTCTGCCTTCGTCAGGAATAATAGGTACAATATGTTTTCCTATGTCTTTATCTTTTGCCAGTTTGGTTAATAGCCTTACAAATGCCATTGTTGTAGAAATTTCTCGATCACCATATCCATTTAAAGCTTCTTCAAACAAAGATATTTCGGGAATTTTTAGTTTTTGAGATTGTTTGTTTCTAAAAGGAAGATAGCCGCCAAGCTTATTACGTTTTTCTCTCAAATAAATAAGTTCATCACTATCTTCTGGCGGCTTATAAAAAGGCGCTTTCATCGCCTTGTTATCATCAAGAGGTATATTGAACCTGTCTCTGAAATTTAATAGCTCTTCTTCATTTAACTTCTTTTGCTGGTGGGTAATGTTGCGACCCTCGCCAGCTTCTCCCAGTCCATAACCTTTGATTGTCCTAGCTAAAATAACAGTAGGTTTGCCCTTATGCTCCGCCGCTTCAGCGTATGCAGCATAGACCTTTTCAGGGTCATGGCCTCCCAATCGTAAGCGTAAAAGGTCTTCGTTGCTAATATCTTTTACCATGTCTAAAAGTTCGGGGTATTTACCAAAGAAATTCTTTCTAAAGTATTCACCTCCGGCAACAACATATTTCAATAATTCACCATCTACAACTTCTTCTAGTCTTTTTGCTAGCGCACCGCTTGAATCCTTTTCAAATAAAACATCCCAGTCCGACCCCCAAATAACTTTAATAACGTTCCACCCCGCACCGCGAAACGTTCCTTCAAGTTCTTGAATTATTTTACCATTACCACGCACAGGTCCGTCCAGCCGCTGCAGATTGCAGTTCACAACGAAAAGGAGGTTGTCTAGTTTTTCTCTAGAGGCTAGAGTAATTGCGCCCAGAGATTCTGGTTCATCCATTTCTCCATCACCTAAAAATGCCCACACCTTTCTGTTCGATTTTTGTATAAGTCCACGATCTTCCAAATAGTGCATAAATCGGGCTTGGTATAAAGCCATAATAGATGTTAACCCCATCGAAACCGTTGGAAACTGCCAAAAGTCCGGCATTAACCACGGATGAGGGTAAGAAGACAGTCCTCCGTTTTTTGAGAGTTCTCTCCTAAAGTTTTCCAAGTGGCTTTCAGTTAACCTGCCCTCGAGAAACGCTCTTGAATAAATACCCGGAGATGCATGACCTTGAAAAAAGACCAGGTCTGCTCCACTTGGATGGTCTGGCCCTTTTAGGAAGTGATTAAAAGCTACCTCGAGCAGTGTAGCTGAAGAAGCAAAGGTTGAAATATGTCCACCGATTCCATCGGATTCTTTGTTTGCGCGAGTCACCATTGCCATGGCATTCCAACGTACAAGCGATTTTATTCGCCTCTCAATACTTCTATCTCCGGGGAAGGGCTTTTGTTCAAAGGGCTGTATTGTATTTATAAATGGCGTATTGGTGTTAAACGGCATTCTGGCGCCTTGGCGTTCAGCAAAATCAATCAATTTTTCTAAAAGAAAACGTGCTCTTTCGGTGCCATGTTCTTGTATTGCTCCTTCAATAGACTCTATCCATTCTTGTGTTTCTTCGGGGTCGGTGTCTTGGTAGGGTTTATACATTTAAGAGAGTAGACAAAATTACAATAAAACAGTTATACTTTTATATCTTTCCAATCACCTTTTCTTATTTTTATATATAAAACAAGTGAAAAAATGATCAAATAGACTGGAAAAACCAACCATGGACCATAAAAACCGTAACCCAAAATAATCCCAGTAATATAGCTGGCAGGCAACAATAACAACCAAACAAGAGCAGACTCAACCACGGCGGGGAAAAAGGTGTTTCCTGCTCCAGACAGAGCAAACCAAAGAGTAAATCCTATAGCATCTATAAATTGCAACAATCCTAATATTCGCAAACCAAACACCCCCAAATGGATTACTTCTGGGTTGTTTGTAAAAAAAGACAAAATGAATTCCGGAAGCAAAATAAAGACCAAACCCATTGTTCCCATAATTATTTCCGCCCAGCGAACAGATTCCCAAATGCTAATTTCCGCTTTTTCAATGTTTTCTTCTCCCATGTGTTTCCCCACTAGCGTTGCACACGCTTGACCAACCCCCAGCGCCGGCATAAAAGAAGCGTGCATAATGGTAAATATTAACTCTGTTGTGGCCAGTTCTAATAACCCAATCATTCCCATTATTTTATAATAGATTGACCAGCCAACTGTAATTGCTACTTCTTGGGTGCTTTGTGGGATAGCTAATTTCAACTGCCGTTTCATCATAGCTAAATCAATTGTGGGGGTTAAGGTTTTATATTTTACCCTTGCTTCAACTGAAAACAAATAATACATATAATGAAACAGCATCCAAATTGAAGCTATAAGGGTTGCTATCGCTGCCCCCCGAACGCCTAGCGCGGGGAAATCATACCATGTCCACAATCCAGATATAAAACCCAGGCCTTTTGCTGTAAAAAAACTATCAACGCCGCTACTACCATAAATCAGTCCCGCATTAAGATATACATTAACTATATTACTTGTAATGGAAACATTCATATGTGTTTTGGTTTTTTCTATTCCTGTGAAAAAACCTTGTAAAACAAAGCTTACGCTTGAAAAAATGAGACTTATATATATAATAGAGGTATAGTTTATACATAAAGAAAGAGATTCTGATTCTGAAAGAAAAAACGGTACTACTTTCTCTGCCAACTTGAAGCCTGCCCATGACACTGGCAAACCATATAATAAGGCCATAACAAGTCCGTTATGAAGCGCTGTTCCGCATTCATTGAATTTTTTTTGACCCAACCTTCGAGACGCCAGTGTTTGAGTTGCCGTTCGAATTCCTATAACAAAACTTAGGGCTCCCCAGAAAAGCATAACACCCATACCGGTTGCAGCTAATGCCGCCACACCCAGCCTTCCAACCATTGCAACATCAACGACGCTCATCAAGACACGGCTTAAATTGCTTATAATTACTGGAAATGCCAGCCTTATTACATTTTTAGAAATTTTAGAATTGGTGGGTAAAATGAATTTTTTTACAATGCCTATCATGGTTTTACAATATCAAGAAAAACCCCCTTTTTCTCTAAAAATGTTTTTGTTTTACTACACAGGGGTGCATTTATTTTTATAGTGATCTTAACGTCTTTTTCTATTTTATTTATTTTTTTTACGTTTTCAATTATTTTATGACCATCTTTCATTATTATACGACTTTTTCTATTTATCATTACCAGAACGCCTCCGTTTGTTGTACGAAAAATAGAGATGCGGCTGTTTATACTGTATATTTTCGGGTTTATTTTTTGCATGTCTTTATCTACGTTCATTATGGTTCTGAAATTAATGCCATTTATTATGTCTGTCTCTGATAACTTTATCTATGACTAAACCCGCGTTTACAATACGTCCTGATATAAAAAGAGCCTTGGAAAACAATGCGCCTGTTTTGGCTCTTGAGTCTACAATTTTAGCCCACGGTATGCCTTTTCCTGATAATTATAAATTTGCTAAACAGTCAGAAAAACTGTCTTCAGATCAAGGGGTTGTAGCTGCAACAATCGCCGTAATTGATGGGGAGATAAAAATTGGCCTTTCCGAATCGGAACTTGAGTTTATATGTAAAAACAATAATGTTGTAAAAACATCTCTTCGCGAGTTAGGCTGGGTTCAATCCAAAAAACTGACAGGCGCCACTACTGTTTCTTCTACAATATTTTTAGCTCAAAAAGCAAAAATAAATGTCTTTGCAACTGGGGGAATTGGGGGAGTTCACCAAGGCGCGGACCAATCATTTGATATCTCTCAAGATCTGACAGCTCTAAGCTCTGTTCCTGTTGTTGTGGTTTCTGCCGGCGCAAAAGCAATTCTTGATTTACCAAAGACCCTCGAGGCTTTGGAAACTCTTTCCGTTCTGGTGGTGGGATATAAAACGGACACGTTTCCTTCCTTTTATTCTAGGGGGTCTGATTTAGGGCTATCTATTTTGGTTGACACACCTGAAGAGGTTGCTGCTTTATACAAACACCATCGCGCTACCGGGCTTACGTCTGCCTTATTAGTTGCCAACCCCATTCCTAAAGAAGATGAAATACCGAAAGACAAAATCGAACTCTATTTGAAACGTGCCCTGAAATTGGCATATAAAAACAAAATTACCGGAAAAAACCTTACGCCTTTTTTGCTAAAAATAATATCACAAGAATCTGGAGGAGCATGTTTAAAAGCAAATATATCACTAGCTTTAAACAATGTACTCCTTGGGGCAAAAATAGCCCTGGGGCTTATTTCAAATAAATAAAATATCTCTTATAAAGATATCTGACTGATATCCTATTTGTATTTATCTCGGGCCAAATATGGCCGTACCAATTCTAACCATCGTACTTCCTTTTTCCACCCCAATTAAATAATCACCGCTCATTCCCATCGATAGCGTTGATAGTTTTGTGTGACCAGTGGGTAGTTGCTTATTAATCTTATCTAACAGATGTCTTAAAGAAGAAAATGCTTTTCTAATTTTTTCTTTATTTTTGGTGTGTGGTCCTACGGTCATCAGTCCTTCAATTATTAAATTATTGTTTTCAAAACATGTGAGTATTTCATCTAACTCGTTCACGGAAAATCCATACTTTTCTTTTTCGCCGCTTGTGTTAATCTCAAGTAAGGTAGGAATTGTTTTTTTTTGTGCCGTTGCTTCAATATTAATTTTATTCGCAAGCTTCTTTGAGTCTATTGAATCTATTCTGTCAAATATTTCAATCGCCTTTTTTACTTTATTTGATTGTAAATGGCCAATCATATGTTTGGTAATATTGTTGCAGAATTTAATTTTTTTAAATTTAGCGGACGCTTCTTGAATTCTGTTTTCACCAATGTTGGTTAGCCCGGCATTGATTGCTGTGATGATTGTTTCTGTTGTTTGGGTTTTAGTAACGCCGACAAGTGTAACCGGCCCTTTTAAACCACAACTGTCTTGTTTTAATCGTATACTGTCTTTAATCCAAGATAAATTATCAAAGACCTTTTGTTCAGAGTTCATTCTCTTTTTCTGATTTTTATTATGTATCTATCTCTGGCTTGTCTTGAGGTGTTTGATCTGCTTCTTCTTCTTCTTCTTCGTGAATAACTCTGCTTATTGATGAAATTTTTGCTCCAACATCAAGCTTTACAAGCTTAACTCCTTGAGTTACTCGGCCTATGCTTCTAATCGCTGAAACGGGTTGGCGCATTAAAACGCCCTTATTTGTTATAATTACAAGGTCGTCAGCATCTACCACTTCCATAATGGAAGTCATTTTACCGGTTTTTTCTGTGATGCGCATTGTCATTACACCTTTACCGCCTCTGTTTTGAGTTCGGTATTGTATTACATCTGTTCGTTTACCAAAGCCTTTTTCTGTACCGACAAGTATTGTTCCTTCTCTTTTCACGATAAGCATTCCAATAACATCGTCTTCTGTCGAGCTTAGGGTAATGCCTTTTACGCCCATTGTTTTTCTCCCGGTTGGCCGTACATCTTTTTCAGAAAAACGAATTGATTTACCTTCTTTTGTTCCTAGAAGGATATCGTTATCTCCATCGGTAATCTTTGCTTCTATCAGCCGATCGCCTTCACGAATATCAATCGCATAGATTCCGCCTTTTCTAGGTTTACTATATGCAGATAAAACTGTCTTTTTAACAATGCCCTTTTGGGTTGCCATAACAATATATTCGCTATCACTAAAGTCTTTTACGCTTACAAACGCTTCTACTTTTTCACCCGGTTCGCATCCTATCAAATTTACGATTGCACGGCCTTGTGTGGCTCTACCGCCTTGTGGGATATCATATACCTTTAGCCAATAACATTTTCCCCTATCGGTAAAAAAGAGTATGTGATTATGTGTATTGGCTATAAATAAATGCTCAACAAAGTCAGTATCTTTTGATAAGGCTCCCTGAATTCCTCTTCCGCCACGCCTTTGTGTTCTGTATGTTGTTAGGGGGGTTCTTTTTATATAGCCGCTATGTGTTATTGTTAAAACCATATCTTCTTCAACTATCATGTCCTCAATTGAAACATCTGCTCCAAAGGGCATTATCTCTGTTCTTCTTTCATCTCCAAAACGCTCTCTTGTTTCTTCTAGCTCAAGTTTAATAATGTTCATTCTTTGGTGCTTACTCTCTATAATGCCTGTTAGCTTTGCTATAACTTTTATTATTTCTTTGTACTCTTCTATTACTTTGTCTGTTTCAAGACCGGTAAGTCGTTGAAGCCTCATATCGAGAATGGCTTGAGCTTGCTTTTCAGACAAATCAAAACTATTCATCAGTCCTTCTTTTGCAGCAGCGGGGTCTTTGCTCGTTTTAATTAGTTCTATTATTTCGTCTATATTATCAAGAGCTATTTTTAATCCTTCTAAAATATGCGCCTTTGCCTCAGCTTGGTTTAAATCAAATTGCGTTCGTCGAACAACAATTTCATGCCTGAATTCAATAAAATACCCCAACATATCTTTTAATTTTAAAAGTTTTGGGATACCGCCCACCAGTGCGAGCATTATAATTCCAAACGTGTCTTGAAGTTGTGTGTATTTAAAAAGTTGGTTTAGAATTATTTCGGGTATAGCATCTCTTTTTGTTTCTATTACAACCCTTATTCCGTCTTTATCTGACTCGTCTCTTATGTCTCTTATTCCTTCTACTCTTTTAGCCCTTACCAATTCTGCAATTTTTTCTATCAACCTTGCTTTATTTACCTGATAGGGCAATTCATTTATTATTATACTTGATCTTCCTTGATTATCTGTTTCTATTGAAGCCCGGGCTCTAACAACAACCTTTCCTCTTCCCGTTTTGTAAGCACTTTTAATTCCATCTGTGCCCATTATAATACCGCCCGTTGGAAAATCTGGGCCAGTAATTATATTTATCAATTCATCTGTTTCAATTTCCGGATTTTCAATTGTCGCAATTAAAGCATTTACTATTTCTGTTAAGTTGTGTGGTGGGATTTTTGTGGCCATACCCACAGCAATACCCTCAGATCCGTTCGCTAAAAGAGCTGGGAAAGCTGTTGGTAAAACAGTTGGTTCTTTAAGGGTTTCGTCAAAGTTAAATTGCCATTCTACCGTATCTTTGTCAAGATCGTTCATGGTTTCACTACCAATTCTTGTCATACGGGCTTCTGTGTACCTCATAGCAGCGGCCCTATCTCCATCAACTGATCCAAAATTACCCTGACCGTCAACCAGCTCATACCTCATAGCAAAATCTTGAGCCATTCTCACAAGGGCATCGTATACCGAAGAATCCCCATGGGGGTGATATTTACCCAGCACGTCTCCAACGATTCTAGCACATTTTTTATAGGATCTGTTCCACTGAACACCCAGTTCTTTCATTCCATATAAAATTCTTCTATGAACAGGCTTAAGCCCATCACGCACATCGGGCAGTGCCCGGGATACAATTACAGACATTGAATAATTGAGATAGCTTTCTCTCATTTCATCAACTATGTCGATTTTTATTATATTATCTCTTTGGTTGTCCATTTTACTCTACTTTGATTTTTTAAATATCAAGATTAACAACAAATTTTGCGTTTGTTTCGATGAAAGTTCTGCGCGCTTCTACATCGCTGCCCATTAAGTCTGTAAATGTTTTTGTCGCTTCAGCAGCATCATTAATCGTAACAAGCTGAAGTGTTCTTTTTTCTGGATCCATCGTTGTTGACCACAGCTGTTCAGGGTTCATTTCACCTAACCCTTTATATCTTTGAATATCAATTTTTGTTGTCTTGTTTTCTTTTTTCATTCGTTCAATTACAATTGCTTGTTCGTTATCACTATATGTATATACTTCTTTTTTACCCTGTTTCAATCTGTACAGAGGTGGTTGGGCTATATAAACATTTCCACCTGTAATCAATTGCGGCATTTTCCTATATAAAAAGGTTAACAATAGAGTTCTTATGTGACTACCGTCCACATCAGCATCTGTCATAATGATGACTTTATTATAACGAAGTTTTTTTATATCGAAATCTGCGGTGTTTTTTTTCTTTTCTCCATTTTCATCTTCATCATCACCACCAAAACCGGTACCCAGGGCTGTTATAATAGATTGAATTTCATTGTTAGAAAGAAGTTTGTCTATGCGTGCTTTTTCTGCGTTTATCACTTTCCCCCTTAAGGGCAAAATAGCTTGAAAGCGGCGATCTCTTCCTTGTTTAGCCGAACCCCCAGCAGAGTCGCCCTCAACTAAATATATTTCACACATTAAAGGGTCTTTGTTTGAACAATCTGCTAGTTTTCCGGGCAAAGAACCGCCCTCCAGGGCACTTTTTCTACGAATAAGGTCTCTGGCTTTGCGCGCAGCTTCTCTGCTTCTATGGGCCAAAAGAGCTTTATTAATAATTCTCTTGGCAACAGATGGGTTTTGTTCTAAAAAATCACTTAACCCTTCATAAACAACGGCGTCAACGATGCCCTTAACATCTCCATTTCCTAGCTTTGTTTTTGTTTGTCCTTCAAATTGTGGCTCTGCTACTTTAATAGACAGAATTGCTGTCAGGCCTTCTCTAAAATCTTCTCCGCTTAGCGTTATTTTTTCTCCCTTGCTACCCTTTAGAAGTTTATTTTTATTTCCATATGAATTCATACCTCGAGTAAGAGCAGATCTAAAACCGGAAAGGTGTGTACCTCCCTCAATTGTGTTTATATTGTTAACAAAGGTGAGAATACTGTCGGAATAATTTTCTCCGTACCTCATCGCCACATCAACGGGCACAGCGCCATCTTCTTTATTGATTGTAATTATTTTATTATGAAGAGGTGTTTTTGCACCGTCTAAATATTTTACAAAGTCTGACAACCCTCCATTAAATTTAAAACCTTCCTCTCTTGTTTCTTCTTTGCGAAAATCTCGCAAATTTATTTCCAACCCCTTGTTTAAATATGCTAACTCGCGCAAACGGTCTGCAATTATATCAAACTCCCACTCTACTGCGTTAAAGATTTCATGATCTGGCAAGAAGGTTATTTTTGTACCTGTTCTCATCGTTGTGCCTGTCTTTATTAGCTCCGACGTAACGTCTCCCCGCTCATATGTTTGGGCATAAATACACCCATCTCTGTAGACCTCTGCTTTCAATTTTTCGGAAAGAGCATTAACCACCGAAACACCCACGCCGTGCAACCCCCCCGAGACTTTATAAGAACCCTTGTCAAACTTACCACCAGCGTGAAGAACTGTCATTACAACCTCCAGCGCCGGCTTGTTTTCTGTTTTGTGTATGTCTACAGGAATGCCGCGGCCGTTGTCTTCAACAGATACGCTGTTGTTTTTCTCAAAAACAACATTAATTGTTGTACAGTGACCCGCAAGGGCCTCATCAACGCTATTATCAACAACCTCATACACAAGGTGGTGTAGACCGCGCTTGCCAAGGTCACCAATGTACATCGCTGGCCTTTTACGAACAGCTTCAAGCCCTTTTAATACTGTTATTTTTTCTGCGCTGTATTTTTCCGACGCTTGGTTTTCAATCATAAAAACTGAATATCCTTTATAGTGTTTTTTCCTATACGTTTGTTTAATTTAATTAAGATGTCCTCTTTTTTAAAAAGAAGCTCTTGCCTCCACGTTGGCGTTGATGTTTTCACGTTTAAAACTCCGTGTTCTACGCTTTCTGCTGTTGTGTTTTTAGCAACTGCCGCACCAACAATCTCTGGCCAAGCCTGAATTGCCGCGTTTTGAGCAACCCCCTTTGCAAGTCCCGTCTTATGAAGATATATGTTTAAAACTTGTTTCAGACTTTGCATTTTCTTTCCAAATGAAAGGTGGCGTTATTTTTTAAATTCAAATTAATTCCGTGTTTTTCAAAATCTTCTATATCTGTTGTCGTAATAATTGTTTGATAATCTCCGTTTAATAAAGACAAAAGGCTGTCCGCCCTTTGAAAATCAAGTTTTGCAAAAAAATCATCGAGCATTAAAATCGGGTTTTTTCCTGTGTTTGTTTTAATTATGTTTATTTCTGCCATTTTTATAAGAACCAACGCAAGCTTGTGTTCTCCTTGTGATCCGTATTTTTTTAACAGTCTTTCATTAAACAAAAACCTATAGTCGTCTCTGTGGGGACCCACCGTTGTCCACCCTTTAACAAGGTCTAATTTTAATGCTTTTTTTAAACGCTCTTCAAAGGTCTCGATATCACCTTCTGGTACAAAACGAAGAACAATATCTGATCCTTCGTTGTTATATTTTGCGTTTATTTTGTTAATTTCGTGAATAAACTTTTCTATAATAGTTGTTTTTAACCTCCAAAGTTTTGTCCCAACAGAAACTGTTTGCTCATTCCAAACCTCTACCGCTTTTTCATGTGTTCTACCCCGTCTAACTTCTTGTAGGGCAGAATTTCTCTGTTTAATTATTCTTTGGTAGACAATTAACATGTTTAAGTATTCTTGGGAAACGGTGGAAAAGACTTTGTTGAAATAATTTCTTCTATCCCCAGGCGTTCCTTTTGTTAGACGCTGTTCTTCTGGAGATAATAAAACTATTGGGTTCTCGCCTATAAGGTCTTTTGTTTTTTTGAGAACAGCGTCGTTAACAAAAAATTTGCGCTGCCCCGAAGAAAGTTGGTTTAGCCTTATTTCCTTTGTGTTTGACCCTGCGTTAAAAAGGCCTTTCAGGGAAAGGCTGTCTGTGTTTTCTTTAAGCGTTTCTTTGTGGTTATGCGTACGAAAACTCCTCCCCATTGATAGTGTGTACACCGCTTCCAAAACAGCCGTTTTTCCGGAACCGTTTTCCCCCCAAATCACATTAACGCCTCTTTTAAAAACAAAGTGGGCGCGATCATGATTTCTAAAATTATATATATCAATGGCTTCAATGTGCGGCATTGAAACGTATGCTTGTTAGCTTGATTGTTGTTTTTTTTATTGCTGGACAATTAATCATTTAGCCTAATCGGCATGAGCAGCATTGTAACCTCACAATTTGGTTCCTGCTTCTCTGGATATATTAGCCCGGCGCTTATGGCTGTTTTTAAATGGAGAACTATATTTTGAGATTTTAAATGCATTAAGACCTCTTTCAAGTATGCCGCGTTATAGCCAACCGTAATATCGTCGCCGTTAAGCTTTGTGTCTATTTCCTCTCTTGCTTTAGATGCTTTTTCTGGATCTTCTGTTCGCACAATTGTTTTTTCTGTTGATATTTCTAACGCAATCTGCTGTGTTGATCTGTTTGAAAAAATAGAAACCCTCTTTACAGCAGATAAAAGCTTACTTCTTTCAACCAAAATTTCTTTGTCATTATCGGTTGGAATTACACTTTCAAAATCTGGAAATCTTTCGTCAATTATTCTTGTAAAAATAATATCTCCGCCGATGTTCGCCGTTAAATTATTGTCGCCCATCCAAATCTGAATATTTTCGTTCGCTACAAGCATTGTGTTCATTAAATTTAAGAACTTTTTGGGTATAATTACATCTCCCGAAAACTCTTTTCCTTCAAAATCGTTTCTTATATAACGTACAAGTCGGTGCCCATCTGTTGCGACTACCGTAAGTTTTTTCTCTTGGAAACGAAACAATACACCTGTCAAGGCCGGTTTTAATTCATCTTTACTTATTGCGAATGTTGTTGTTTGGATGATTTCTTTTAGTATATTTGCTTTTATTCCGCTCGCTTTGCGATTGTCTGCCTCTGGTAGGGCGGGAAACTCTTCAACGGGTTTTCCCATTAAATCATATGTGCCAGAATCTGTTATTAGCTCTACTTTTTGCCCCTCATCAACAGACAGGGTTATTCTTGTGTCGGACATTTCATTGGTTATATCCATCAAGGTCTGCAAGGGTATGGCTGCTGAACCAGGCTCTTCTATGCTTGCTTCCATTTTGCAGTTTATCGTTATTTCTAAGTCTGTTGTACGCAGCGACACTCCATTACTATCAACCTCAAATAAAACACAGCTGAGTATGGGGAGCGTAGATCTTGCTGGGGTTCCCTTGGATAGCTTTTGTAGTGTTTTTAAAAGTTCGTCAGAAGATGTAGATATCCGCATTCAATGGTCCATTCAATATTATTATAAAATCAAAAAATTATGCTGTGAATCAGCTTTCAATTTTACCAAATAAGACCAAATAAGACAAGATGTTTTGACTCAATAATACTGTAATTATATATAAAGATAAGATTAATTATAATTATATATAATATATAATATGTGGAGAGTGTGGATAAGTATTATAAAAAAGCTGTAGGATCAATCAACAAAGATATAATAAAAGCAAAAGTTAAAGTGAAAGGTTATGTGGAAAAGAAGTTGGGGAATGTGGATAAAATAAAAAACAAGGTCGTTAATTATTTTTTAGAGACGCTTTTTAATTATAAATAAAATATGTGCCTTCATTGTGAATAAAATTGTGGATATCTACCAATTATTGATTTGGATATAGAAACGCTCGCGAACGTCGGCTATCCAATCTCCATACCATTCCGAACGTTTATGATTGAGAGCCATGCCTTCAATTTCTGGCCAATGCATAGCAAGACTGGGGCGGCCCCCCTGTTTATAAGAATCAACCCAAAAGAGATGGTATCCCTGCTCTGTGCGTACAGGCAGGCTGCAGACGCCAATCTCTAACAGGCTTATGATTTGTGAGATTTCTGGTATGGGGGATTTGTTAGGATTTATCCAACCAAGGTCACCGCCAATTTCTTTTGTTTGGGCATCTTTAGAATAAAGCGCAGTAAGACGCTTAAAGTCTTTTAGCGTCTCTGCTGTGTCTTTCAAGGTCAAAGCATATTTGTATGAAAGGGACTCATCTTCTTCTACAATTTCAGGAACAATTAAAATATGGCGAACCCTGATTTTATCTCCACGTTTTTCTTCTGTCTCAATTATGTGATAGCCAAACTGTGTCTCGATTATTTCGCTGACAACATTAACCTTTTGAGAAAAAGCGACTGATTCAAACTCTGAAACAAGAGAACCCCTACGAACAAAACCCAAAGAGCCTCCCTTTTGACGGCTTCCGGGGTCTTGAGAATAAAGAGAGGCCAGTTCTTCGAAAGAATCACCCCCAATTATTTTTTTTCTAATATTAGAAAGCTTATCGTACGCTAACCTTCGACTGTTTTCGCCGGCCTCAACCGTGATGAGCAAATGTCTCATTTTTACCATCATGGGAAAAATGGGCAAGCTGTCTTTATATGTGTAAAAAAAACTTTCAACATCGGCCCGACTGACGCTTATTTTGTTAATCAACGTTTGTTGATATCTTTCGGTTGTAAGGCGATCTTTCATTTCATACCAAAACTCACGACGAAATGATTTCAAAGATTGGCCGAGCATTTCTTCTGCCTGTTCTTCGCCGCCAGACTGAGAAATAAACATTTCGATTTGTTGATCTAGCGCCCGATCTACGTCTTTGTCTTCTACTTCAATAGAATCTACCGCGGCCATCTCCAATATAATTTTTTGATCAACAACCGAACGCACCACTTCATTTTGCAAGAGGAGAAGTTTTTCAATGTCGGTTGAGGGGTTTAGCCTTTGTTGTGCGGCGGCCATATTTACGAGTTGAGCAATATCACTTTTTAAAACAATATGTTCGCCTACAACGGCTGCAATTCCATCCGCATAAACACTGTTGTTCTTGTCTTGTCCGCAAACAACAGAAAAGACAATTGTTAGATATATGAGTATTTTTTTCATGATTATTATTTCTTTGTGTATGGTGTATAGTTTCTTAAGCTGTCAAGCACATGAAGAGACTTTAAAGCATATTTTGTTTGAAAAACACGCTGATAAACTTCATCATAAACTTCTTCAATTGGAATAGATGTTCCTACTGCAAATTTTTCTATAACAAACAAAACATGATAACCGTACTTGCTTTTTATGGGGCCATGTAAAAGACGGTTTGATTTTTTTGAAAACAAGGGTTTATCTAGTTCGGGAATAAGAGACCCTTGAGAAACAACGCTTGGCAGAATATTGTATTTAAGGAAAAGTTCGTTTTTTTCAAATTTTTTGCCAGAAAAGCTTAATACGCGCATAATTTCATCTGCTTCCGGTTTATTATCTGTATATAAATGATAAATTTTTGCCTGATTTTTTGTCCGTTTAAAACCATTTTTTTCTTTGTTATAATATGCCAAGACCTCCTCTTTGGAAACGCCAATGTTTTTAATTGCAATAGACTGTAGGTAGCGCTGCCCCAGTAGTTTCCGCTGCAAAAGATCAGAAGAAGACTTAAAAGAGGCATCCAGATTGAAGCCCGAGCCTAAAGCGTTTAAAAAAAGAATGTTTTCGTCAACCCGCTGGCCCTCTAGCCGGGATGTTTCTGGTTTTTCTATTTCTGCCACCCCCGAACGACTGTTGCCGCCGCCGCAACCTTGAAGAAAACAAACAAATAGTATTAATAATATATGCATCAAGGGCGACAAAGTTAAGCCGAAATATCTGTCCGTATCCACTCTGCAAAGCCGGAAGTAAAAAACAAGGAATCATTAAGAGATTCCGTTTCTACCAAAAGCATAAAACCATCATCATTATTAAACCGAAAAACTCGCCCAAGCGAAGACATATGCTCTTGAATCCCATCAAAATTAAAGCCGAACCCACGTTGAGCATCAGCAAAGACTATTCCAACAGAGTTTTTATTTAAAGACACCTTTTTCACGCCGCAACCGGAAAAATGTTCACGTGTTTTTGCTATAGAAAATAAGTTTTCTGTATCAGAGGGAGCGCGCCCAAAGCGATCTATAATTTCACCCCGAACAGTAAGAACGTCCTTAACCCCAACAGCCGTAGCAAGGCGTTGGTAATAATATATCCTATCCTGTGCTAAAAATATATATGTGCTTGGAAAATATGCAGGACCTTTAAACGAAACTACGGGTCGAAACGAAAAACCCTTACCGTTTTTTGTTGATCCAACAACCTCGTCTAATCCCTTTTTAAGTATTTTACAATACATATTATAGCCAACATTGTTAATGTGTCCGCTTTGTTCATATCCAAAAAGACTGCCGGAGCCTCTGATTTCCAAGTCTTTTAAAGCAATTTGGTATCCGGAACCCAAGGCAGAATAGTGTTCAATTGCTTTTAGTCTTCTAAAAGCATTTTCGTTAAGTTTTTTATCAGGAATTAACAACCAACAATATGCCTGTATCTTTCCGCGACCAACCCGACCCCTAATTTGATAAAGCTGGGCAAGCCCAAGTCGATGGGCATTGTTTATAATAACTGTATTGGCATTTGTTACATCTAGCCCCGACTCTATGATCGTTGTGCACACCAGAACGTCTACCTGCCCGCTAAAAAAAGATAAGACAGTTTTTTCTAAATTTTTGCTAGTCATAGAACCATGCGCGCCCTTAACAACAGAATCGGGAAAAAGTTTTTTAATTTTCTCGACAACAAAAGGGATAGAGCGAATATCATTATGTAAAAAATATACTTGACCACCCCGATCAACCTCTCTTTGAATTTGATGTTTAATGGCTCCCCAGGTATAATATAGAATAGTTGTTTTTATGGGCAACCTTTCTTTTGGGGGCGTGTCTATTCTGCTTATGTCTCGAACACCAACAAGAGATTGTTGTAGGGTTCTTGGTATAGGAGTCGCCGTTAGAGTTAAAACATCCACGTCTTTTTTTAACAAACGAATACGCTCTTTATGTTTAACCCCAAAACGATGTTCTTCGTCGATAATAAGCACCCCCAAGTTCTCTGTTGGAACATCGTTTGACATGAGCCTATGCGTTCCGATAACGATATCTGTTTTTTTATTTTTTATTTTATCAAGCACCACCAGCTGTTCGCTTTTTTTTTGAAACCGCGAAAGAAGATCTACGTTAACCCCCAACCCACCAAGCCTGTTTTTTGCTGTAATATAGTGCTGATCGGCTAAAATAGTAGTCGGGGCCATAAAAAACACCTGTCTCCCGCTAGCGACGGCTTTCATGGATGCCCTTAAAGCCACCTCTGTTTTTCCAAAACCAACATCTCCCAAAATCACACGATCCATAGGAAAGGGCCTGTCTAGGTCGGACAAAACGTCCTTAATGGCCTGTTTTTGGTCAGGGGTTTCTTCAAAAGGAAAAGAGTTTGCTAATATATTCACAAGCTCATTATCAGAAACGTATGAATACCCCCGAGGTTTTTGACGAAAAGAATATAGATCAACTAATTCTTCAACTATACTATTAACAGATTTTTTAGCACGAGCAAGTTTGCCTTGCCAAGTTTTTGTTCCAAGCCTAGAAAGAATTACAATCCCGCTTTTTGGCGACATATATCTATGAATTTTATCAAAGCGATCTACCGAAACATGAACCGAATCGCCCCCAGAAAACTCTATAACAACACTGTCTCTTCGCGCGGCAGCTTTGCCGATAAAAGTCAGCCCTCTGTAAACCCCAACGCCATAATCCTCATGAACAACATAATCCCCCCATTCAAACTTTCTAATATCTTCTTGCGGCTTCTGCGAAAAAGTTGGGTCAGAAGAAGTTACGGGTTTAAACATGTTTAGGTCTTTATATCCCACCACAGAAAGTCCCATGCTGTTTGAAACAAAACCCCGACAAAGAGGTTTATTTATAGTAAAATATTTACCGAGCTTTTCTTTTGTGCTGTGTTGATTAGAAAAACCACTTCCAAAAACAAACGTTTTTAAGCCAGGATTTTTAATAATGCCAGAACCACTATAAGAAACACAATCATTTTTTAACAATGCGCCATCAAAAGAAGAAGTGTTTGAAATTGTTAAACCAACAGAGCCCTCTTTTAAATAATAAAATTGAGAAAAAGCGCCTTTTAAAGCATCTCTAAAAAGAATTTTATTTTCAGATTTATAACCAGAAGGAGCAACAATTTCAAGGTTTTCAATACTGGATATAGACAGCTGTGAAACGGGGTTAAACTCGCGCAGCGTCTCAACGTTGTCTCCATAAAACTCAATCCTCACAGGGAGAGTGGAGTACAAAGGGAATATATCTAATATGCCACCGCGCACCGCAAAAGAGCGCGGAGTTGTTGTTGTATCCACAGGTTCATAACCCCAATCGGTTAGGGTTTTAACAACTACACCTAAAGATGAGGAGCTATTTTTATTAAAAAACAATCTCCCATGTTTTTGTTTGGGGGTGTGCACTGGCTGATTTAGGGCATCTGTATCAGCAATAATCACAGCTGGTTTTTTAGAAACAGTTGCCGCAAAAGCAGACTCAAAGTTTTTCTCATCTTCAGAAATAAAAAGAGAAGGCCGGCCTGGTTCGATTTTTTTGCTGGGGGCATAGAATATATGCCCAGGAAAGAGATCAGACAGCCCTAAATACATTTTTTCAGCACGAGACTTCCCCTTTACTATTAATGCAAAACCAATCTCCCCTTGAACAATATTAGCTGAAAATAAAAGCTCTGTAGCCCCAGGCGGGTTGTTTTTTAGAACAGAGGGGTTGTTGGTTTTAAAAATGTGTTTATAGAACAACGACCGGCTTATATGGTCACACAAAGAAACCCAAGGAGGTGACGTTTCACGTGAAACGTCCATACTATTTAGAGAGGTAAACAGACAGCACCGATGCGTCAGCCGGGGACACACCCGAAACCCTAAAGGCCTGTCCTAGGGTTTCGGGTTTTACGGTGTTTAGTTTTTCACGCGCTTCTTTTGAAAGACCAGACATTTTTAGATAGTCAAAGCCAATGGGAATATTAATATGTTCTTGTTTTTCCATCTTTTTTATTTGTTTTAACTGCCGTTTTATGTAGCCGTCGTATTTAATAATGGCTTCGGCCTCCATAAACATTTCTTCTGCAAAATATGAAGGTATTTGTCTGGCGGGGGCTGCTCCAAGAGACCTCTGTGGAAGTTGTTTTATGGCGATGGCTGGGCGTTTCAGTATTTTTTTAGCAGAACAACCCTGTTTAATGGGTGGTTCCCCAATAGAAATTAACATGGGGTTGATCTCGTCCGGGTGAAGTGTGGTATCCAGCGATTTTAGAATGTTTTTGCAAAAATTAAAATAATTAAATATTTTTTCATACACTTCTAAGGTAATAAGCTCATGTTTTAAGGATTTTTCAACCAATCTTTCTCCTGCGTTCGAATAACGAAGCAACAGTCTGTATTCTGCTCGAGAGGTAAACATTCTATATGGTTCCAAGGTGTCTTTAGTGACAAGGTCATCAATCAAAACGCCAATGTAGGCTTCGTCACGACCCAAAATTAGAGGGTTTCTGCTTGTTATAAAGTTTGCTGAATTTGCCCCAGCTATAAGCCCCTGTGCCGCGGCTTCTTCGTAACCAGAGGTTCCGTTAATCTGACCGGCAAAGAAAAGACCAGGCAGGTCTTTTGATTCTAAAGAAGACTTTAGTTGAGATGGTGGGAAAAAATCATATTCAATAGCATAGCCAGGTCTGTAAAACTCAACCTGTTCTAAACCCGCCACGCAACGCAACGCTTTAAGTTGAATTTTTTCAGGAAGGCTTGTAGAAAAACCGTTAGTGTATATTTGGTTGGAGTTGCGCCATTCGGGCTCAAGGAAAAGTGTGTGAGAATCGCGATGAGAAAAGCGATGAATTTTATCTTCAATAGAAGGGCAGTATCGCGGCCCAATGCCAGAAACATCACCAGAAAACATTGGGGATAAAAATAGGTTTTCTCTTATGATCTCATGACACGCGGGCGATGTCTGTGCGGTGTAACAGGGGATGTTTGGAGGGTTAAAATCAGAACTGCTATATGAAAAAGGAGTCGGGTTTCTGTCTCCACTCGAAACCTCTAACTTTTCCCAATTAACGGTATCTGCTATAAGGCGAGGCGGGGTACCTGTTTTTAAGCGACCGCAAGAAAAACCAAGGGAAACTAAAAACTCTGTTATTCCATCCGCTCCTTGCTCACCCATGCGACCAGCGCGAATTTTTCTTTCACCAATATGAACAAGTCCGTTTAAAAAAGTACCACAAGTCAAAACGACAGAGCGGGCGTAGATTTTTTCACCACTCCTTAACAAAACACCGCCCAACGCATTATTTTTTATAATAAGACGAACAACTTCACCCTCAAGAAGAGTTATCTTCTGATCTTTGCTAATAGCCTCGTTAACATATTGTTCATATAGTCGTTTATCTACTTGTGCGCGGGGAGACCAAACAGACTTTCCTTTGGACCTGTTCAATATTTTGAACTGTAATCCTGCTACATCAGCTCCAATACCCATTATACCGCCAAAAACATCAATTTCTCGAACCATTTGTCCTTTTGCCAATCCACCAATCGCTGGATTACAAGACATCCTCCCCAATGCTTTTGGATCCATTGTTATTATGCAGCACTTTTTACCCATACGGCTTACAGCTAACGCCGCTTCGATACCTGCGTGACCACCGCCAACGATTAAGATATGGGGTTTATTAGAAAGGTGTTTCACGTGAAACCTACTTACCCACACAAAAATTACTGAAGATATTGTTTAAAATGTCTGAGCTTGTTGTTTTACCCAGGATTTTATCAATAGCGTCTAGAGCATCTCGAAGCTCAATTGAAAGTAATTCAAAGTCAGATTTTTTATTTTTCAACATCAGCAACGCACGCCTAAGCGCTCGAGCGCAGTCTTTTGCTATATCGTATTGTCTTTGCGTAATTAAATAAACAGCGTCAGAGCTATTGTTAGAAATTTGTAAACTTTTTTTTATCACATTTTTTAAAACAGCTATTCCAGAACCGGTTTTTGCAGAAACACAAACACAGTTTTCAATGCTATTATTTACAGTTTTTATCTGACGTTTGGAATACAAATCACACTTATTTAACACGGGTATAGTGGGGTTATTAAAATTTGTTGTTTTTAGAATGGATCGTGTGTTTATATCAAACATGTTTAAAACTAAATCGGCTGATTTAATTTTTTCTGAAGCGCGACGAATTCCCTCATGTTCAATCTCTTCTCCGGTGTCGCGAATTCCAGCAGTGTCCGTTAAAAAAACACGCATACCATCATAAACAACGCTGGCATCAACAACATCTCTCGTCGTTCCCGGGGTTGTGCTTACAATAGATCTGTTTTCGTTTAAAAGCATATTAAATAAAGTTGATTTACCTATGTTTGGAGGCCCTGCTATGACAACCGTTGCCCCTCGATTTAATAAGCGCCCCTCGTTAAAAGATTCTGTAAGCCGCTTCATTCTTAATAGCGCAGAAGCAACTTCTTGTTTAATCTGTTGAACGGAATTGGGTAATAAATCGTCTTCGGAAATGTCAAGTTCAAACTCTACATACGAAAGAGCTTTTATAATAGATTTTTTAATTTCTCTTAATATATTTGAAAGCTCCCCGGCTAAAATACGATGGCTTAACTGATTGCTTTTTTCACTATCTCCCTGAATTACAGCAGCAACGGACTCCGCCTGAACAAGGTCGAGCTTCCCATTAATAAAAGCCCTTTGAGTAAACTCTCCCGGCTCTGCTAGGCGTCCGCCACGATCAACTGTTTCACCAACGATTTTTTCTACTATTGTGGGATTACCATGACAAGATATTTCAACAACATCTTCACCGGTATAAGAGTTGGGGCTTTTATAAAAAAGAACAACGGCGCTATCAAAAGGGTGTCTGTTTTGATCATAAAGCGTAACTTTGGTTGCATGGCGGTTTTTAAACGAGCCGTGGGTTTGACAGATTTTTTGAGCAATTTTTTCGGCTTTATTACCGCTTATGCGTACTACAGCAATTCCGCCATAACCATACGGTGTTGCCGCAGCAACGATCGTATCATTAATTTTCATTTTCTTTTGACAAGTGTCGCGGGTATTTGTGCGGGTGCAGGCGTGAGGTATTTTTGCTGGAGTATTGTTAGAATATTAAAAAGTGTGTAGTACAAATTTAAACCGGAGGGAAAATTGTTAAATAATAATACAAAAAACCCCGTCATAAAATAAGACATATATTTTTGTTGTCCGGTGGACTGGGTTGGCATCATTTTTTGCTGTATAAACATTGTAATGCCCATAAGAATTGGCAAAACAGCAATGTGGTCGCCATAAATTGGAATAGAAAATGGAAGGTCGATAACAGAGTCTGGACTGGAAAGGTCTTTGATCCAGAGTACAAAAGGCGCACCTCTTAATTCAATCGTGGATCTAAACACCTGGAAAAGAGATATGAGCAACGGCATTTGAAGTAGAATAGGAAAACAGCCACCCAAAGGATTAACACCATGTTCTTTAAAAAGCGCCATCTGTGCCTGGCTCATTTTTTTTTGATCGTTTTTGTATTTTTCTTTTAAAGCGTTTAGTTGTGGCTGCACCGCTTGCATTTTTTGGGTAGATTCATAACTCTTTTTTGTAAGCGGATAAACAAGAATTTTTATAAGGAGCGAGAAAACAATCAATACAACACCATAGTTTGGAATAAACGTGTTCATTTTAATGAGCAAAAAATGAACGCCTTTTGCAATTGGACGTATTAATGACCACCCAAAATTCATAATGGAATCTAATTCTACACCAAGCGCTTTAATGCGACTGTATTCCAGAGGCCCAAGATAAAGACGTGTGTTTTTATTTTGATGCGCTAAAAGAGAAATAGAAACGCTATATATTTTTTCAACCTTGCCGTTTTTATAGCCAGAGGTTTTTCCGCCTAACCCAGGTTTGTTAGGTATAAGAGCGCTAACAAAATATTTAGACCTGACAGCAACCCAGGCCGTTTCCCCTTTTATATTATCTTCTTTTGGGTTTTTATTTTCGGATATTTTCGGACTGTGTAGTTCGCCACCTTGGTAAATATAGGCATCAAAATAACTTGCATCATCCGTTGCGTTTTTTTCTGTAATAGGCAGCCCGCCAAACCAGGACAGATTATAAATCCCCTGAGAAATAAAACGCTCCACCATGGATAAATCGGTCTCAACATCAATAATATAACTGTCAGGATAAAATGTTAGCGTTTTATATATCCACGCCCCACCCAGAAGCCGTTTAAATCGAAGCGAATATTCTGACTCTATAAAACCGGGCGAAACATTAGCAACCGGTTCCCACTGTCCGGATAATTCGATGTTTTCGCCGTCAACACTACGAAAAGAAACTAAAAGGTTTTGCTGGTTGTTTTCGTTAATTAGTTCAACCTGGCTATTGTTTAAATAAGAGTAATTGTTTAAAGTAAAAGACGTTAAAGAGCCCCCATTAAAAGAGCTAATCGTGGCAGAATATAAATTTGTCTGTACTGAATATATTTTATTTTCAACAACTGAAACGGGTTGGAAGCTGGTGTCTTCTTTGATCGGTTTTGTATAGGAAGTGACTGGATATGCGGCTCTTCTAGTTATGGTTGCAGAGCTGTCAGCAAATTCATTTTCTGCGGTTGGGTATACAATGTTATAATAAGCCGGCGTGAGCAGTATTATAACGGCTATAATTAAAAAAGCTATAAGTGTTTTTCTGTCCATTGTTTAAATAAGGATATGTTTTCTATTTTATAGGATCGAAACCGCCGCTGTGAAGCGGGTGACATTTAGACAAACGTTTAATAATTAACAAGATAGCAAGAGCAGCGCTTTTTGTTTTTAATGCATCTAGTGCGTAACTAGAGCATGTTGGATAAAAACGACACCGTCCCCCAAAAACAGATGATAGAGTGTATTTATATATATAGACACACATTATTAAAGGGTAGGCCAGCGTCCTATTGATCCTTGAGAGAATTGTTTTTAACAAAGCCATGTTTTTAGGCCGAAAGTATTTTGCGTCCTTTTTTTCGACGGCTGGCTAAAACACGTTTCCCCCCGGGGCTTTTCATGCGCGCCCGAAAACCATGTTTGTTCTTACGCTTTCGACGACTGGGTTGATAAGTACGTTTCATTAAATAACTCCTAAATTTTAGCCGGGGAAACTACACAACCTCTGAAAAGAAGTCCAAAAGAAATACCCAGCAATTTATTATTTGTTTTTATTAACAAATCAGGAAAACAGAATTGATATATAGAGATTTTATTCCATAAATTACGGTTATAACGTATGTGGAAAACTTGTGGATAACATTTGGATCAATATAAAAGACCGTTTAAAGGTCGCTTTACCCGACCATGCATATAATACATGGTTTGAACCTATAAATCTTATTGGGTATTCTGACAATGAGTTGATTTTAGAAGTTCCAAACCAATTTTTTTATGAATGGATAGAAAGTCATTATAAAAATCAAATAAAAAATACGGCCCAATCCTTGGCTGGTGAAAACATTAATATTAAATATACTGTCGCTTTGGAAAAACCGGCGACAGTGCAGGGCGTGGGCTTTGTTCAAAGTATTAAAAAAACAAACACCCAAAAACCAAACCTAAACAAGCGATATTCTTTTGCAAATTTTATTGAAGGTTCGAATAATCAATTTGCTCGAGCAGCAGCTTTAGCTGTTGCCGGAGCGCCTGGCCAGCAAAACTTTAACCCCCTCTTAATTTATGGCGGGGTTGGGTTGGGAAAAACGCATTTGCTCCATGCAATAGGAAACTATATATTTGAAGAAAATGAATCTTCAAAAATCGTAGTAGCATCAAGCGAAAAGTTTACACTGGATTTTATCTCATCTATCCAGAAAAACAAAACAATAGATTTTTCAAAAACGTATCGTAAGGCTGATATTTTATTAATTGACGATATTCAGTTTTTTCAGAAAAAAGAACAAACGCAAGAACAATTCTTCCACACTTTTAACGATTTATATCAGCGCGGAAAACAAATTGTGTTAACAGCAGATAAGCTTCCGAATGAAATGAAGGGATTAACAGAGCGGTTGCTTTCGCGTTTTGAATCGGGACTAATAGTAGACATTCAGCCTCCAGATTTTGAGACGCGCGTTGCTATATTAATGGAAAAATCAGAACAAAACGGTTTAGATATGCCTTACGATATGGTGGAGTTTATGGCAACCCATATAAAAAATAACGTTCGAGAGCTGGAAAGCACCATTATCAGGCTTCTGGCTTACTCTTCGTTGTCTAACTGTGAAATAGACTTTGCTCTCGTAAAAAAAGTTGTACGGGAAAGGCTCGGTAATGGCGCACCTATTGATATTTCAGCAACAGATATTGTAAAGCGTGTATCCGAAGCGACAAAAATTGACGAAAAAGATATTGTCGGAGCCAGTCGCAGAATGCCCATAGCCGAGGCTCGGCAAATTTCAATTTACCTTTGCCGTGAAATCATGGGTACCTCTCTGATGGATATTGGCATGCATTTTGGCGGTCGAGACCACACCACAGTCCTGCACGCATGCAGAAAGATTGAAAAGAAGATTAAGGGCGATAAGCGAGTTGGCTATTTGGTCCGCTCCCTCAGGCAAGACCTCACCTTTTCCTTGATTTAATACCTCTTGCTGTTGTACAATGTTTGTACTCCATGGCAATTACACCGAAACAGAAAGCCGTTTTTGAATATATTAAAGACTATATAGTTGAAAATGAATTTTCGCCCACATTTGAAGAAATCGCCCACCACTTTAAATATAAATCCAAGGGAACTGTTTACAAACACATCAAAGCCTTAAAGCTAAAAGGCCTTATCCGCCAAGAGTGGAATAGGGTACGATCGATTGAACTGATCGGGAAAAGAAAAAAGACAGCAAGTTTTTTACCATTAAAGGCTGAATGGGGGAAAGGTGGAATTAGTTGGTATGAACCAAAATATGAACTTATATGTGTTCCTGTTGATATGGTTCATAACAACAATGCGTTCCTTATATATATAAAAACGAATTCACTTGATAAGCATAACATTATAATAGGTGACTATATTGTTGTGGACTCCAAGAAAACAAAGCACTCAATGGGCCCCATAATTGTTGAAAATAAAAAGGGCGCTCAATCGCTTCAAAGCGCCTCTTGGAACAGAGACCCAATTCAGATTATTGGACAGCTTTCAGGCGTTTTCAGAACATTTTAATAAGTAAGTTGTTTATCTATCGAGAAGAAGCGGTAAAAATATTCATATCTACCAAATTCTTGACAAATAAACCAACCAGCCCTATATTGTATCGAATTTGAACCGAGGTAGGGACGGAGAAGCAGAGTAATTTTCGCCCTAAAATATAAAAATAATAAACCGTAAGGAGGCGTTTATGCGACGCACAGTTATAACAATAACCTCTCTTTTCATCTTTTGGACCAGTGCAGTTTATGCTGTAAATCCAAGCCAAAACGTAATTCCACAAGGGGCCTTTGAAGGCCAAAACATAGAAAACCTGGAAGAAGCGGAAGCAATTTTTCTTAAAGGACCAGATATGACGCCAAACGCTGTCCAAAGAGAAGATCTTCCCGGGATTCTTTTTTGGAGCATCGATGACTATATTAATGTTTCACCAAAAGACAGATATAATGCGTTGTTAAACATGGGCGCCTATAAAATTAGAGCCCTAAGAAGCAACTACCCCAAGACAACAATAACAGAGGGAAAAGAACAACAGGGCGAGTTTCGAACAGCCCCCATTGAGTCTTGGAGCAAAGAACAATATTTAGATATAACACCCGCAGAAAAACACAGGGCTATCAATAATATGCAAAAAGCACCGTTTGTTACCGCGGGAACGGAAACAGATATTGAAGCGCGCACAAAAGATATTGCTGATTATTCTCAAAGTGAATTATTAGACATTACCCCCGAGTCTCGCCACGAGGCGATTTCCAACCCTACAAGATCCTTTAGAGTTGGAAGATCTGCAGATATAACAATAGACCTTACCGTAGACGGCTATGCCAGCGAAGCATCCTGGAACCTGTATGACTCTACCGCAGGGGCTTACTATTATACCTCAAACCAGACTTTTTCCGGCAACTATGAAAACCAAGTTGTAACATTGGCCCTTGAAGCGGGCACGTATTCAGTAGACGTTTGGGACTCTTGGGGTGACGGCGGCGTTTCAGGCTCGGTTGCTGACGCCAATGCAATTATTCTTGTTTCGTGGACATCCTCTGGCTATACCACATTTGGTCAGTTTGGTTTCACGGTTCCACCTGTAACTTTAGACGTAACAATAGACCTTACCGTAGACGGCTATGCCAGCGAAGCATCCTGGAACTTATACGACTATACTGATAGCGCCTACTATTATACCTCAAACCAGACTTTTTCCGGCAACTATGAAAACCAAGTTGTAACATTGGCCCTTGAAGCGGGCACGTATTCAGTAGACGTTTGGGACTCTTGGGGTGACGGCGGCGTTTCAGGAACAGTGACAGACGCGGATGGCGCAACGCTCGTTACATGGAGCTCCGTTGACTATTCATCGGCGGGTTCCTTTAGCTTTGGCATCGGATTTTATGATGTTACAGCATCATTAGACGTAGACGGCTATGCCAGCGAAGCATCCTGGAATCTATATGATTACACGGCCGGCGCATATTATTATTCTTCGAACCTGACTTTTGCCAGCGCCTATGAGAACCAAACTGTTTTGTTTTCACTTCTCGAAGGCGCATATTCAATAGATGTTTGGGACTCTTGGGGCGATGGCGGAGTTTCCGGAACGGTGTCAGACGCGGATGGCGCAACGCTCGTTACGTGGGGCTCCGGTGACTATTCATCAGCCGGTTCTTTTGGCTTTGATGTGGTTGCCCCGATTGCGGTCACTTCAGATCTTTTCTTCTCCGAATATATTGAAGGGAGCAGCAATAACAAGGCTCTCGAGTTATATAATCCAACTGACGATACCCTAAGCTTGGACAATTATCTTATTTACACAAATTACAATGGAAACGATTTTAGTGGTATATACACATTTCCCGCCGGCGCAACAGTGCTGCCGGGCGACGTTTTTGTAGCGGCCAATGAAAACGCTTGGGATGAAATACTACAAGCGGCGGACGCCACCTACAACTATAGTTCCGACAACGCCTATATCACCTCCTTTAATGGCGATGATGTCAGAGGCCTAGCGAAGATACATAGCGGTGACACAACGTTTATTGATGTTATTGGTGATTACGATTTTGCGGCTGATTCGTCCTACGATGACCCCGGCTCCGGCTGGGAAGTTGCTGGTGTGACGGATGCCACCAAAGAGCACACCCTGATTAGGAAGCCTGGAACCACCATGGGCAATATCGATTGGACAGCCTCAGCGGGAACGGACGCTTCGGATTCAGAATGGCTCGTCTTTGACCAGAACTATTTTGCTAACATTGGCGGCCACCCAGATGATCCATGCTGGGACAACGCCATTAACTTATCCGTTTCTTCCGTATCTTGGGGATCTGAAATCAGCTATATGTTGACCAACGCGGATGGAGACACCCTGGTGGCTGCAGCCGAAGGCAGTATGGCCAACAATCAGACAGACTCTTATGATCTTTGTTTAGATGATGGGTTGTATACTTTCTGGGGGATGGATGCCTATGGTGACGGCTGGAACGGTGGGTCCTTCACGATTACAGCAGACGACGGCACTGTTATCGCCGCTGGAGCAGTAGAATCGTCAGACGGTGCCGACATTTGGGTTGAGTTTCCCTTTGCCATTAATTTGCCGGTATTTTCAGGAGCGGATGTTGATTTCGCTGGCGTTGTAGTCGGCGGATCTGATACTAAGACCCTGACAGTGACAAATGCTGGTTATGGCAATTCTGCGATAATGGTTATTGATGCAGTTTCATCTGACAACACAGCTTTTGCTGTTTCCGGCACCGTGCCGGCAACGCTAGCAGCCGGCGAATCCGCTAGTTTTTCAGTTACGTACACAGCCAGCGCAGAAGGCGAAGAAAGCGCTACTGTTTCTTTTAGTCACGATGGAGAAACGGACGATGTAAACGTTTTTGGATATGGTGTAAACGCTGTGTTTTATGAAGATTTTGATCCGGCAACAGGATCCAATACGGTTCTGCCTATGAGCGGTTGGACAGTTGTGGACGGAAACGGAGATGCGTCGACAGTACCAGAGATATATTATACCTGGTATCACGATACTTACGGCGTGGATAATAGTGGCGGTATGACGGTTTATATAGGTTTTTCAAATGGTTACTATGCGAGCGAACAATTAACAACACCTGTTTTTACACTGGCAACCCCCTCAAAGGTCTCTTTAATGGCTTACGGCAGTAGCGCCTCGCAACCTTTGAATGTTATTCAGGTTAATAGCGATGGTTCGAAAGATACGTTGGGTACGCTTTGGTCAACAACAAGTTGGGTTGAATATGGATTTTTACTCAACGGAACAGGTGATATTCAATTAGAGTTTGATTTCAGCCCGGATTCAGGTAGTGGCTTTACTTATTTTAATATAGATGAAGTTGTTGTAAGTGTTTTACCTGTAACCTATGTTTCTGGTACGGTAACAGATGCAGGCACAGGCGCTGGTCTTGACGGCGTAGAAGTAGATGTGAATGGATATATTGCAACCAGCGGTACGGACGGTGGCTATTCCCTTTATGGTTTTTCTCCAGGAAACTTTGACATTACTTTTTCTAAAGACGGTTATAATTCAGCCGGCTTTTATGTTGAAGTGGCTGAAGGGGATTCTATAGAACAAGATATGGCCCTTGCCCCCGAAGTACTAACAGACTACTCAACCGGCTTTGAAGCGGGTGACGATCAAGGTTGGTCTATGGTTGTTTACGGTGGCGGGGATTTTGCAGTTGTAGCAGATTCTTTTATGGCTGTTTACACCTATGCCGATGATGACACAATGTATTATGTAGACACATCTTGGGTTTATTCCCCAGATTCGTCAGCCATGCTTGTTTACCCAGATTCTGGCTACGGCTATGTAAATGACGCGTGGACATATTGGATGGCTGATTCCGCAATTGATATTTCTGAATATTCAGGCGGTAGTTATCTATACTTGAGCATTGATGCTAACTATGCAACAGAAGATGGCTATGATGTTTTTATTGTTGGTCTAGTTGGTGACGACGGTATATCTTATTGGAATTCAGTATTAACAGGTGAATCCAACGGTTGGGAAACGGTAACCTATGACTTTACTTGGATGGCAGATTATGGCGTTCAAACAGCAACGCCGTTTATCGCTTTTGCATCTGACTATGGATGGGTTGATGGTTGGGGTGGCGCCTTTGACAATGTCGAGGTGTTTGGCAACCCCTTTTATCTGGCCCCACCGGAAGATCTGATGGCAGAAAGCTATGGGTCTTCAATCCCATTATCGTGGGGTGGTCCCGCAGCGGCTGGCAGCGTCAGTCATACAGCCTATCGTGCAAATTTGCAGGATATAGAAAATATTCCTTGGTCTACATATGTAGATGATAACGGTAATACGGTTGAAAACCGCCGCGGCCAGCGTAATTTTGAACAGCTTGAAATTGATCAGACCTTTACAGGTCCTTCTTCTCGAGACCTGGTCAGTTATAATATTTTCAAACGCGAATGGCCTTTCGGTGATTGGGGATTATTAACCAATACCAGTGGCGAATCGTATACAGACGATGACGTAGAAGATGGCGACTATGTCGAATACTATGTTACAGCAGTGTATAGCGAAGGAGAGAGCGAAGAAGGAACAAACGATGCCCTGGCCCTCGCAGGCGCGCCGGTTGTTCATGTGTTTGTCCCTGATGAGACGTATGAAGATTTTGAAGGAGGAGCTTCAATGTTACACATAGAACAATGGGAACAGTTTTACAGCACAGACGCTGCCCATTGGGTTGTGGGTGATTCTGCTATGGCCGATTCCACGGATGCGTTTGGAGCCGGCGCTGTACCTCCGGATGATCATACACAATTTGCCTTTATGAGTGATGGTCGAGCAGGAGAGGGAAATTTTGAATCTCTCCTTATTTCGCCGTTCCTTGATTTCAGTGATAATCATACAGGAGTTGTCAGCCTGGCAGGTTACGCCCAGGTTTTTTCCAACTTCGCTGATTTGAACGCCTGTTACCTGTTAGCGCGAACAGACCTGGGTGAATGGCATGAAATTATCAATTTCGGCTATGACCACTTGGCAGGCTGGGGAGATTATTCAAGCCCCATGAGCCATGTTGTTGCTGGCGAGGACAAAGTACAGCTGGCGATATACTATACCCATACGGCTGGATATAATTCCGGATATGGCAATGGTATCGCTATTGACGATCTGTCAATGACGATTCTTCCTGGCCCATCAAATCTTGAAGCTGATGCGTCAATTGACGATATTACATTGACCTGGTCAGCGCCAAGCGATGTAAGCAGACCTAATGAATATCCTGAAGGATCTGATCAGCTGGAAAAAGATCTTGCTTTGGCTTTAAGTGGAAACGATGATGTTCTACCGCCAAATCCGAGTTTTTCTAGAGCACAGGGTGATAGTATCGGAAACCCATTCTTCGTTGATTCGGTGGAGTATTTTGGTGATTCAGAATATCACTTTATCTATTGGGATTCAGCCAGCACTGTGGGCTTTACAGATGATTATGATGCTGTCTGTCCGTATGTAGGAGGAGGTTCTCCAGATGTAGTTTATGAAATTACATTGCCGGCTGCTCCGGTTAAACTGATTGTCAGTTTATGTGAATCTTATTATGACACAAAAGTGTATATGTTTGATTCAGCGGGGAACGAAGTTGCTTGTAGCGATGATTATTGTACTGCCTCACACGGCACATTATGGACATCTTATTTTGAAGCAGAAGGATTAACAGCCGGGACATATTATATTGTTGTTGATGGATACGGATCAGATCAAGGCACATATGTTTTGGAAGTAGGTGCGATCTGGAACTACCCGGGCTTAACGTATAATGTGTACAAGAACGGCAGCTTGGCTGATAATGAACTTGATGAAAATACATGGGTAGATGAAAACGCATCCTTATCAGAAAGCGACTATTTTGTTACAGGCACTGTGTATAAGTCATATAATATGGGTTATGCAACATCAGACACGCTGATTGAAACAGAGCCGTCTAACGAAGTAAGCGCAGCAATGGTTAACCAACCTCCTGGCGACTTTACTCTGTTAACGCCAAACGATGGTGATACAGTTATGATTTCTCTGGACAATATTGGCGGCAACCAACTCTTTGCTTGGAATGCATCAGTTGATCCAAACGGAACGCCGGTAGAGTATGTAATATGCTATAACATTGTTGCTCCTTTTGATCAATTTTGTGATGAAGGAATAACATCTACAGCACAATTTGTACCACTACAGGATATTGTGGATTATATTGATTCATTGCAACAGGCTGGTCATGGCTACACAGTTGATATTACTTGGCAGGTTTATGCATCAGACGGTATGGATGAAACGGAAGCTGGCAACGGTCCGCGAACCATTACTTTCGATGCCGGATATGCTCTTGGTGTAGGCGATGAGCTTGGTGTGCCAGATGTGTTTGCTTTACATCAAAACTATCCAAACCCATTCAACCCGGTTACCACAATTCGCTTTGATATTCCTCAGGAAAGTCATGTGCGAATGGATGTGTATAACGTTCTGGGTCAACGAGTTCGTACTCTAATGAATGGCACGATGCAGCCGGGATTCCACGCTGTACGTTGGGATGGAACAAATGATATGGGTAAACCATTGGCGTCTGGTATGTATATTTACAGAATCCAATCCAGCAAATTCACTTCAGTGAAAAAACTGGTATTAATGAAGTAGAATACGTTTTAACCTTAATAAATAAAAAGCCCTGTTCTTCTTTTGTTGAATGGGGCTTTTTATTTTATTCTTGACCTAATTCATATTCAAGTATTAATATTGATAAATTGAAATAAAGGAGCGTTCGACATGAATAAATTAACCACATATTTAATTTTCTTTTTAATATCCTTAACAATAACGTTTGGACAAACATTGTGCCCCCCGTCTTTTCTTAATGCAAGCCCAGGAGACAGGGAAGTATCGCTATTTTGGTCCGCCCCAGACACAGTATTTTATGGAGACATTTTATTATCAGAATGTTTTTCCGATTGTGATGATGCAATAAATATTTTTACTGTTTCTCACGCTGTTGACAATGGAACGGGCGGCTGGTTTCGCAATTCGTCCGGGGATACGTCATCGTGTGGTACGGGCATGATTCCTTGTAATGATGGCGGAAGTGACAATTATAGTGCAATCGCTGTTTATTCTTCTGAAGCAACCCCTGTAGACAGTCGTTTAATTACAGGTAGTTTGGATTTAACAAATTATACCACAGCTATCTTGGAGTTTGTAGAAGGATATGCCTATAGTGAAGATGCGTGGGATTCAAATATGGTTGAAATCTCTACAGACAGCGGAGCAACGTGGGACGTTGTCTATTCTTCCTTGCCCTGGGATATTGGCAATACAATTATTGGAACAACCATCGATCTTTCGTCTTATGCCGGTCAGTCTTTTCAAATAGCTTTTCGGTATTTTGATGCAACAGGTTATGGAGAGGCATGGTATGTTGATAATATTCGCGTTTGGGGTGGAACAGGAGCCAGAACAGCGAGGTTTTTGACTAACGGGTCTATTGGCAATATTACTCCAATCGGTAAAAAAGAAAACGGATTGGAATACACCACTCGAATTATTACAAGCATGTCCAGCTTCACACAAAATAGTTCAGACCGCACAAGCCCTTGTGGAACCTTTCAAACATATAATATTTATGCAAACGGAAATTTGGTTGGAAGCACAGAAGAGACAACATATATTGTTGATGGATTAATAAATTTTACTGAGTATTGTTTTAATATTACCGCTCAATATGCAGAAGGAGAATCGGACACATCTTATTCATCCTGCGCTACCCCCCTAGATCCGTTTATTGTTGATCCAGACGAAATAACAATAACAGTTGGCGTGGATGAATATATCGAAACAACTATTGCCGTTGCAAACCACGATACAATCGCTCTTGATTTTTCAATTTTCAGCATGGAAATCTCAAATCTGGAAGTGGCCGTTGTTTTTATGGAGGCTGATTTTAATATGGGACTTTGGGATGAGGTCTACGACGCTGAAGGCCTTTGGCTTATTGGAGATTCTACAGGCGCCTCTTCTTCATATTTGCCATATCCGGAAAGCGATGGTTTGTTTGCATATTATAATGATGATTTTGCCGGCGAAGATACAGATTCTGTAGACAGCTATTTAACTTCAAATATTGTCATAATTAATGGAAATGAAAAAATATATCTTATGCTGGATATGTTTTATCCCCAATGGGGAGGACCTTGTGGTAATAATGGCAGTTATGCAGATTTTGCGGAGCTGCTTATTTCTACAGATGGCGGTAATACCTGGACCATGCTCGACAGTAGTTTTAGCAATTGGTTTAATGGTCCAGACTATGAAGTCGTGGGGTGGGATAAGCTGTTGTATAATATTACACCATATACCACCGGAAACCAGATTATTCAAGTTGCTGTTCATTATACAGATTGCGGCGGAAACTGGGGCTATGGAATTGGTGTAGACAATATTGCAATTAAACACGGCGATGATTATTCCTGGTTAACTCTTTCTCCTTATGAAGGCACTGTTGGAGCTGGAGATACAATAGACATCACTGTGGGGGTCTATGGTATCATGGATGGTTTTAGTGCTAATGAAACAGCTGTGCTAACCGCCTCAAGACCGGACGGAAGTACAGCATATGAGGTAAGCGTGAGTATCGGTATGTCCGTCGGTGAATCTGGAGTTGATATTTCCGAAGGTGTTCCTGGCGTTTTTGCGCTTCACCAAAACTATCCCAACCCGTTTAACCCCGTAACAAGCATTCGTTTTGATATTCCGGAGTTGAGTTTTGCTCGTATGGAGATTTATAATTTATTGGGCCAGCGTGTGCGCACGCTGTTTCATGGCGCAGTAGAACCCGGTTATCATATTACACAATGGGATGGAAAAAACGACAATGGAGAGGAATTGCCTTCTGGTATGTATTTGTATAAACTGCATGCGGGAAGCTATATAGCCATGGAAAAACTGGTACTGCTTAAATAAGTTTGAAAAAATAATGCAAATTTATAGGGGCCTCAGGGCCCCTATTTTTTTAATATATTTCTAATCTACAAAAAACGCTTGACATATATTCAAATCCAGTAGTAAATAATAATGTGCGAGGCAAAAATCGCAGGTTAAGAGTATCGCTTTGAAGTATAATAGATAAGAAAAGGAGTATAATTATGCAAAAAGGAAGCGTAAATAAAGTAGTATTGGTTGGACATCTGGGCGCCGATCCAGAAAGCCGCTTTACGCCATCGGGCGTAGCGGTAACAACCTTCAACATGGCAACAAATGAATCATGGAAAAACAGCGAAGGTGAGTATGAAGATAAAACAGAATGGCACCGCATTGTTCTTTTTGGAAAAGCAGCTGAAACAGCGAATGAGTACATGAAAAAAGGACAATTGGTGTACATTGAAGGACGTATTCGTACTCGCTCATGGGAAGATAAAGACGGAATGAAACGCTATACGACAGAAGTATTAGGTGATCGGTTCACTATGCTGGGTCGTAAAAATGAAAACCAGAGCGCAGCGCCCACTGACGCAAGTGGAGACGATGATCTCCCTTTTTGATTCTATGAATTAAACCATAGATTAAAACAGTTATAAAAGGGGGTCTTTTTTGACCCCCGACTGGTTTATTTTTTGGCCCTATCAAAATGCGATTTAAACAACTATGAGCGCCCGTACAGAACTAGACAACTATTCACCCAGACCAAAATGGATGCGTTATTTGTTGGGGTATTTTGCGCTTTTTATGGTGTGTGTATTAACTAAAGTAAAAGTGAAAGGACGAAATAATATTCCAGAATCAGGACCATATGTTGTGGCAGCAAATCATTTCAGCTATATAGATCCGCCTTTCGTTGTCTATGCCCTACAGAGACCAATTACGTTTCTAGCTGCAAGCGACCATGCTATCAAATGGTATTTTAAATGGGCTGCCTGGCTTTACGGTTTTATTCCTACAAACAGAACACGTCTTGCACCATCAACAATTAAATCCGCAAAGCGTGTTTTAAAAACAAATAACATTTTGGGTATATTTCCTGAAGGAACATCAACCGAAAGAACGCTAAGGGAAGCAAAAAGAGGAATAGTATATTTGTCGATTCTAAACAACACTCCTATTTTACCTGTTAGTATTCACGGGCTTATGAACGTGTGGCCAAATTGGTTTAAAGGTGTTCGACCAAATGTAATTATTCAAATAGGAAAACCTTTTTTACCCAAAGGCGGTGTTAAAGAAGCATTAGATAGAGAAATTCAAATAAAAACAATTGGTGAAAATATAATTTGCAGAATTGCAGCGCTATTGCCGAAAGAAACTCACGGTATAGTTAAAGGAGATAAACGAATTGAATTATATGCTGAAGAAAACAATATATAATTTTATAACAGGGATATTAGCCACAAGCTTATTAATAAGTGGTGAAAATCTTTTAGTTGATGGAGAACTACATTTTGATAATATGCGCCAACTAACGTTTTCAGGTGAAAACGCAGAAGCATATTTCAGCCCAGATGGAACAAAGCTTATTTATCAAGCCCACGACAGCATGGAACAATGTGACCAAATATTTATTATGGATTTAGTGAGCGGCGCCACAAAGCAGGTTTCCACCGGAGGCGGTGTAACAACGTGTAGTTATTTTGAATATCCAAACGACTCAAAAATTATTTATGCTTCAACATATTTAGGCGGCAAAGATTGTCCACCAAAACCAGATTATAGCTTAGGTTATATTTGGAAACTGTATCCTGACTATGATGTGTTTCGAGCTAATTCCAATGGAACAAAAATGGAACGACTTACAAGCTCTTATGGTTACGACGCAGAAGCAACATACGCTTTTGACGGTTCAAAAATTGTTTATACATCAATATCCAGCGGCGATTTAGAGGTGTGGACAATGAATCCAGACGGCTCAAATAAAACCCAACTAACAGAAGAGCTTGGCTATGACGGCGGTCCTTTTTTCAGTCATGACGGATCAAAAATTGTATGGAGAGCTTATTATCCAAAAACGGAGGAGGAAATAGCAGACTATAAAGATTTGTTAAAAACAAATGCTATCCGACCCATGGCTTTACAAATCAGAATTATGGATGCTGAAGGAAAAAACAAAAAACAAATTACCCATAATGATGCAGCAAATTTTGGGCCTTTCTTTTTCCCGGATGATAAACGAATTATTTTTTCTTCTAATATGAACGACCCAAAGAAAAGGAACTTTGACCTATATGCGGTTGATATTAATGGAGAAAACCTTGAACGCATTACATATTTTGATGGATTTGACGGCTTCCCAATGTTTAGCCTAGATGGTAAATTTATTGTTTTTGCTTCAAACCGCAATCAAGCCAAGCGCGGGGATACAAACATATTTATATGTGAATGGGCAGATTAACGATACGAAATATGTTTATATATCTGTTAATCCCTTTTTTATTCGCCGGAGAAGCACCCTCATCAGAAAAAAAGAATTCAGTGCGTGAAGAAATAGCACAGCTTGCGGTAGAAAAAGGTATTCCCAATGCTTTTATAATTAGTTCTTTTGAGAGTGAAAAGATCAAAATTTATTCTGTAATTCCAGAACGATTTTCCCGACCATACGAAAAGAAAACATGGGAAGAATACAAAAAAATATTTGTAAAAAAGTCGCGTATTGAAAAAGGTGTCCAATTTTATAACAACCAAAAAAACGATCTTAATAAAGTAGCAGACAGTTACGGAGTAGAGCCATTTTTAATATTGAGCATTTTAGGTGTAGAAAGTAACTACGGCAGTCACCACAAACAGTTTACGGTGTTTAATTCATTGTATACTCAAATTGCAGTCATGCCAAAAAGAGCGAGATGGGCAAAAAAAGAAATGGTGGAATTCCTTGCATATTGTTATAAAGATAGCATTCCCCCCCATAGCGTGTACGGGTCTTATGCGGGGGCATTTGGCTACGGGCAGTTTATTCCATCTAGTTTTAATAATTATGCAGTTGATTTTGACAAAGATGGAATACGCCGAGCATATGAATGGCTGGATGTTATGGCAAGCATCGCAAATTATTTGGTAAAGAATGGTTATCCAGCAAACGATTATTCAAACAGTGAAAAAGTATACAAGGCAGTGTATGCCTATAATCATTCTGATAATTATGTTAAAGCCGTATTGGCTTTGCGCGATGAATTACAAAAAAAGGTTGAATCAGAGATTAACGACCAATTCTAGAGTATCCTCTCCCCGTTTGATTGTAACAGCAACACGCTGTCCTTTTTTGAGATCACCCAGCCGGTGCATGTAGTCATAAATATCCTGAACATCTTTTCCTCCTATTTCTATTATAATATCCCCAGACTGAATACCGGCGATTTCAGCCGGACCCTCTGGGCGAACACCATCAATCGTTAGCCCGGGACCGCCGCTTGAATAAGATGGAACAATTCCAAAAGTTACCTTAAACCCTCGTTGGTTTTGGGATCTTTCTTTAGGCCCCGCAATAGTAAAGACAGGTTTTTTATCTAAAAACCCAAGATGTTTTGTAACGTCATAGATAAGATCAAGAATTATTTTTTCTCCCGTGGCATTAATTTTTTCCCAATCATCACTGGGCTTATGATAGTCTTCATGGGTTCCAGTAAAAAAGAATAAAACAGGAATATCTTTTATATAAAAACTGCTGTGGTCACTTGGGCCAAAACCTTCTTTGCTATAAGAAATATTTAGATTATGTATATTTTGTAATGAATCCAAGAGGGGTTCAAACATGGGGGACGTTCCGGTGCCGCCGACCGTTAACGATGAATCTTTCAATCGACCCACCATATCCATGTTAATCATTGCTGAAACATTTTCTAAATTGATATTTGGGTTGTCTACAAAATACTTGGACCCTAAAAGCCCTTTTTCTTCTGCATCAAAAGCGATAAATAAAACATCTCTTTTTAACTGTTCTGAATTAATAGCTATTTTTTCAGCCATTTCTAGTAACCCAGCAATTCCTGAAGCGTTATCGTCGGCCCCATTATGTATTGCTTCTTCATCTGGTCGTAGAGAACCGCTTCCCTCACCCCCTAACCCTAAATGGTCCATATGCGCCCCAATGATAATAATTTCATCAGTAGAACCGTCCCCGCGGACAACACCTAAGACGTTTGTCCCTCTTGATTTTATTATTTTTAAACTAATAGTGGCGCTAACACTGATATTTAAGTCGAAGGAAACACTGGCTCGATTAGTGTCTAACGCATTCTGCAAGTTTTTCAACGATGTGTTCTGTGGAAGCAGTTGTTGGGCAACTTCTTGTGAGATATGAATTGCCGGTATAGATCCCCTTGTCGTGGATGGTCCAAAGCGTAACGCAACAAATTTTTCTAATTCATCATCATTGAACGGGTTTACAAACAGGACGCCGGCCGCACTATTATCTCTAGCTGCCATATATTTTTTACGAAGTGGCGCATAATCAGAAAATGTAGAATGGGGGCTGCTTCCATCAGGGCTTCCTCGAAAAATTAACACCCATTTCCCATTAGCATCAATATTGGAATAATCATTCCAAGAAATACTGTCTTCTGTGCTAAAGCCATAACCGGCAAAAACAACATCTGCTTTTACCAATCCAACTGCTGAAAAACCGAGGGGCATAAAATCCTGTTTTACCCGAAACGTTTTACGTAATTCATCTATCTTTAAACGGTTATAACCCGAAATGGATACACCGCTGGTAAATATGAAAGATTGTTTAAAGCCCCTTTCCCCTGCCGGTAACACCCCAGAAGATTTCCATTCTTTTTCAATATAGCGAATCGCTTGTTTAGATCCCCGGGTTCCCGGACGGCGCCCTTTTAATTTATCTGAGGATAAAAATTTAATGTGATCCCGAATTTCATCGGCGGTAATATTCTTTTTATCATCAACAGTTTTTTCACTGTTTGCAAATAGGACTGTGAAGAATAAAATAAATGTTAAAAACTTAATCATGTTTAATTCCGTTAGTTTACTTAGGTAAATTAGTAGTCTGTAGATCTTTTAAATTTAGGAAGTTACCGTGTCAAATACACTCACCAAAGGAATTAGAATTCAGGTAGAATCAGAATATGTTCCCCAGCGATCTGATCCCACTAAGCCAATATATATTTTCGCATACCACATAACTATAACAAACGAATCTGATAATACAATTCAACTTATGAGCCGTTACTGGCACATTACTGATTCGAACGGTAACGTTGAAGAAGTTCGAGGTCCGGGAGTTGTAGGAAAACAACCAAGCCTAAAGGCGGGTGAAGCGTTTGAATATACCAGCTTCTGTCCTTTGCCTACAGAGTTTGGAGTTATGCACGGTGTTTTTCACATGGCCCCTGTTGATGGAGATGCGTTTGAAGCTCGAATAAAACCCTTCAAACTAGCCATTCCGTTTTCGGTTAATTAAACCTTCGAATAAAATATAAATTTTGATGATTCAAAATAGAACAAAAATTATTGCAACCGTAGGCCCCGCTTGTATAAAAATGTCCACTTTAAAAAAAATGGTTAATGCGGGCGTAAACGCCTTTCGGGTAAATATGTCTCATGGAAGTCAAAAGGATAAGAAAGAAATTATACGGCAGCTCAAACAGTTAGAAATGCCCAATGGAGAAAGGCCCTGTATTATTGCTGATTTGGCTGGCCCTAAAATTCGTGTACGAAAAACATTCAACGAATTTGAAATTAAAAACAGAGAAAAGGTCTTGATTAGCAGTGAAAATGCGATAAATGACAAAACGATTATTGTTTCTAGGGGAATCAAGTTTTCAAAAGTTAAAAAAGGTGCAAGTATAAAAATTAATGATGGACGAATTCAGTTAAAGGTTGAAAAAAAACTTTCCCCTACACTATTACAATGTATTGCAACAATTGGTGGAATAATCGAAAAAGGAAAAGGAGTAAACTTCCCCGGAGTAACGCTTCAACTCCCCACTCTTACCATTCAAGACCGTAAAGACTTAAAATTAGCAACAGCTGAAAAAGTTGATTGGATTGCCCTCTCGTTTGTGCGCTCTGCAAATGACAAAGCTGAAATAGATAAAGAATTAAAAAATTTAAAAGTCACAATACCTATTATAGCAAAAATTGAAAAGTGGGAAGCATTACAAGATCTCAATGCAATAATCCACAAATTTGATGCTGTTATGGTTGCGAGGGGAGACTTGGGAGTAGAAACCCCGCAGGAACAAGTACCACTTGCACAAAAAATGATTATTAAACAAGCCAACACAATGGGCAAGCCGGTCATAATTGCTACACAAATGCTAGAATCTATGGTTTCTGAACCAGTGCCAACGCGGGCAGAGGTGAGCGATATTGCCAATTCAATATTTGATGGCTCCGATGCCTTAATGGTTACAGGTGAAACCGCTATAGGAATGCACCCGGTTGAAGTGATTAAAGTTCTAAAAAAGGTAATTTTAGAAACTGAAAAAACGATCAATTTTGATTTAGTACGTCAACCCATAGGGCAAAATAAAAAAACAGCAGACGCTATAAGCCATGCCACGTGTCAAGTTGCTCAAGATGTAGCTGTTGAGTGTATCGTAACGATGACTCATAGCGGCAGCACAGCAAGAATGATTTCACGATACCGACCTAATGGACGCGTAATAGCGCTGACGCCTATCAGAAAAACATGTCGCAGATTAGCGATTGTTTGGGGAATTTCTCCTTTTAAGACAATTGAATACAAAAACACAGAAGATATTACAGCTATTATCGAAAAAGAGCTGATTGCACGAAATATCATTAAATCAGGAAAAAAATATATTATTACAGGCGGTGTGCCGGTTGGAACTCCAGGAACCACAAACTACCTTTCAATACAAAGGGCTTAATACATGAAATACGTTTATTCTTTTATAACTGGAAAAGCAGAAGGGTCTGCCGAGATGAAAAACGAACTCGGCGGCAAAGGCGCCAATCTTGCAGAAATGTGCAATATGGATCTACCTGTTCCTCCCGGCTTTACAATTAGCACAAAAGTATGTACACATTATTATGATAATAAACGATCTTTGCCGGACGAACTTTCTGCACAAGTACTTGATGCTCTCAAAACTGTAGAAAACGATATGGGAAAAATATTTGGGGATGAATCGGACCCACTACTTGTTTCTGTCCGTTCCGGCGCAAGAATATCCATGCCGGGAATGATGGAAACAGTGTTGAACGTTGGGTTAACGACAAAAACAATACCCGGGCTTATAGCAAAAACAAATAACGAACGATTTGTTTATGATGCGTATCGTCGACTCATTATGATGTATGCAGATGTTGTAATGGAAAAAGCGGTCGGCATTGAACCGGAAGAAGGGCAGGGTATCCGCCAGAAACTGGAATCAATTCTTGAAGAGTATAAAGAAAAGAATAACTATACAAAGGATACGGATCTTTCTGCGAACGATTGGAAAAAAATATCTGAGACTTTCAAAGAAGAAATAAACACAACACTAGGAAATGAATTTCCAGACGATCCCATGGAGCAGCTTTGGGGGGGTATTAAGGCTGTGTTCCAAAGCTGGCAGGGCAAGCGCGCAGTAAACTACAGACGTATCGAAAACCTATCCGATAAATGGGGTACCGCGATCAATGTTCAAGCCATGGTTTTTGGGAATACAGGTGAAGAATCGGCAACGGGTGTTGCTTTCACACGAAATCCGGCAACGGGAGAAAACAAATTTTATGGTGAGTGGCTAACCAATGCCCAAGGTGAAGATGTGGTGGCAGGAACGCGAACACCCAACCCTTTAAACGAAGCGACAAAAATACCAGAGACAAAAAATTTACCTTCATTAGAATTATCACAACCGGATGAATATGGACAATTGGCTGCAATCAGAGTAAAGCTAGAAACACATTATAAAGATATGCAGGATATTGAATTCACCATAGAAAACGGACGCTTATGGATGCTGCAAACCAGAACAGGAAAACGCACAGGAGCAGCTGCTATTAAAATTGCAGTTGATATGGTTCACGAAGGAATGATTGATAAAAAAACAGCACTGCAGCGCGTAAAACCCGAACAATTAGATGAACTTTTACACCCGATGTTAGATAGTGAAAGTGAAAAAACAGCTATTTTATTAGCTAAAGGATTACCAGCTGGCCCAGGCGGTGCATCAGGAAAGATTGTTTTTACTGCAGATGATGCTGAAGCGTGGCACGCTCGTGGTGAACAGGTTATATTAATAAGAAAAGAAACATCACCAGAAGATATTCATGGTATGCATGCTGCCGAAGCCATTTTGACATCCAAGGGCGGTATGACGTCCCACGCTGCCCTTGTGGCGCGAGGTTGGGGGAAGTGCTGTATTGTTGGTTGTAGCGCAGTGCACATTGACATTGCTAATCGGGAAGTACAAATAGGGAATATCGTTTTAAAAGAGGGCGATTGGATTACCATGAACGGAACATTGGGTAATATTTATAAAGATACGCTGGAACTAACACCAGCCAACCCCGACACTCACCCCGAATATAAACAGCTTATGACTTGGGCTGATGAAATTCGCCAATTAAAAATTAGAACAAACGTAGAAAGCCCTGCTGATGCAGCACAAGCTATTCGATTTGGCGCCGAAGGGATTGGTCTCTGTCGAACCGAACATATGTTTTTTGATGAAACACGAATTCTTGCTATGCGGAAAATGATTTTGGCTGATAATGAAACAGATCGGCGAGCTGCAGTTATGGGATTACTCCCATTCCAGAAAAAAGATTTTAAAGGTATTTTAAAAGTCATGGAGGGAAAACCGGTTACAATCCGCCTCCTGGATCCCCCGCTCCATGAATTCATAACATTGTCTGATGAGCAAATGCAGGAATTGGCCAATCATGTGGGATTGGACAAATCTCAAGTGGAGAAACGAGTCGCAAGTTTACATGAGTTGAATCCCATGCTGGGCCATCGCGGCTGTCGACTTGGAATTGTTTATCCGGAAATCACAGAAATGCAAGCGCGGGCTATTTTTGAAGCAGCAGCGGAACTCACCAAAGAAGGCGTGTCTGTCTACCCGGAAATTATGATACCGTTAGTAGGAACTGTAACCGAATACACCGATCAGGAAGCGATTGTCAGAAAAGTCGCAGAAAAGGTATTAAATGAAACAGGCGTTTCTTTTGAATTTATGGTAGGAACAATGATTGAACTTCCGAGGGCGTGTCTCACAGCAGATGAAATTGCAGAACATGCAGAATTTTTCAGCTTCGGTACCAATGATTTAACGCAAACCACCTACGGATTCAGCCGTGATGATATTGGTTCCTTCCTCCCGGACTATTTAGAAAGAAAGATTCTTCCGGGCGATCCATTTCAAAGTTTGGATATAAACGGTGTGGGAAAACTGATTTCCATGGCTGTTGAATTGGGTCGCGGTGTAAATGACAGTTTAAAAATTGGCATTTGTGGTGAACATGGAGGTGATCCTGCGTCAATACATTTTTGCAAAAAACAGGGTTTGGATTATGTGAGTTGTTCTCCTTTCCGTGTTCCCATTGCTCGCCTGGCAGCAGCTCAAGCTGAATTAGATTAAAATATGAATTCATTAGAAAGCTGTTAAGATAAATAGAGAACCAAAATCTAAATGCGATTAATTATTCAAAAAAAATAATAACACCTTTTTTAACTTTCAATTGATATTTTATATATACACTTAAATATGAAAAATTCACTAGTAATATATATTTACCTATTTTTTTCACATTTCTTGGTTTTGGACATAGCAAAAAGCCAATCCCAACCCCAATTATTATTTTCTTTACCCTTACCTATTGACGCTTCGTTTGGTTCACCACTATTAACAGGATTGGTTGTATCTGATATTAACAACGATGGTACCGTTCTCCCATGCAAAATGAAGATACTGTAGAGAAGAAGATGCTGGGTTATGAACAACTTGATTGGTTGCTTAACGGGCTTAAAGAATCGACCTTGACGTTCAAAATTTTCTTTTCAAGTACTTCCCTGAACGATTATGGTGGTGACACATCGTCCAGAAGGACAGGATACGATAGTTGGATGGACTACAAATTTGAGCGAGAAAAGATTTTGTCCTTTATTAAAGACAATCATATTCAGGGTGTTCTTGTGTTTTCCAGCGATCAACATTATCCCAGCGCGCACATTCTAAATTGGTATCCTCCATTGAAACATATTTCGCAACTTGAAAAATCAATTGAATATTCGCTCAAAGATTTAGGGACTGCCGTTTTTGATTTTTCTGCGTCTCATCTAAACTATAAAAGGGCAACAAGGCATCCACTCATTCCAGAGAACCAGGATAATAATCTCTACTCTTATGAAATATTCCGTGTTGATTGGGGAATGCCAAAAAACACGATCGAGAAAGTACCGCCGGTGAACGTTTCCGTTGAGGGTCTTGCAGAAACACCACCAGTGATTGGTGCAGTTTATGGTTTTGCAGAAGTCAATACAATAAGCTCTCCTCAAACACTATCTGTAAAATTCTTTGAATTGGACGATGAAACATCAGATATGGTTGAACTTTATCAAATCAAAATATTATATTGAATCAAATTTATTAAAAAATAAAATAGGGGTTGAAGAGTGTAAGTATGAGAAAAGTTCATTTACATTTTTTTTTCTATTCGTTTGCGTTATCACAAACTTTCAATGTAAATCCTTACGTGCAAAATGTGACACCCAATTCTATTCATATTATGTGGGAAACATTAAATGGAGAAGAAAGCATTGTTCGCTGGGGCGAGACAGAATCATTGGGAATAACTACAAACGGTGTCGCAATTTCCAATACAGGTAATTATAAAATTCATGATGTTTATCTTACTGGTTTAAATTCAAACACCAGATATTATTACAAATCAGTTACGGGAACTCTGGAATCTGAAATATATGACTTCATTACCCCCACTGATGTTGAGATTGAATCGTCTATTCGATTGGTTGCCATGAGTGATCCACAGAAGGATAATTCAAATTATTATAAATTTGAAGAAATCATAAATGACGGAATCCTTTCGTATCTTGGAATTAACGATAGTACTCATCTTTCAGAAGAATTAGACCTGGTACTTATTGCTGGCGACCTCGTTGATGATGGGTTAGTACACGGCCAATGGGCAGGCCACTTTTTTGAACCGTCTAATCCACTTTTCTCCCATGTACCACTTTATCCGGTATTGGGGAATCATGAAAATAATACACCTTATTATTTCCGGTATTTCAATCTTCCCGCTAATGGGTCGCCCGGATATTTGGAACATTGGTGGTGGGCAGATTTTTCGAATGTTCGTATCATTGGATTGGACTCGAACTGGGATTACCAATTAAACGTCCAGTTAGATTGGCTTGAAGATGTGTTGGAAGAAGCCTGCATTGATCCAAACATTGATTTTGTTTTTGCACAACTCCATCATCCCCATAAATCTGAATTATGGGTCCCCGGGGAAACAGATTTCACCGGAGAAGTTATAGAAAGACTGGAACAGTTCACCAGCGATTGTGGAAAACCCAGTATCCATTTTTTCGGGCATACCCACGGATATTCACGGGGCCAATCTAAAGATCATCAACATGTCATGATCAATGTGGCAACGGCTGGAGGCAATATCGATTACTGGGGGGAGTATGCTCAGGCGGATTACGATGAATTTTCAGTGTCTCAGGATGAATGGGGATTTGTGGTTGTGGATATTACCGCCGGAGATAATCCGCAATTCACTGTAAAACGGATTAGCCGGGGGAATGAGAATCTTTTTAGGGATAATGAATTACGAGATGAATTCACCATTAGAACCTTTAACGATCCTCCTTCAACACCGAATCCCATCTATCCACTTGGCAATGGTGTCAATCCAGATACCCTTTGGCTTTGGGGTAGCGGGTATGCCGATTCTGACCAAGATGAACACGGCTATTCCCATTGGCAGATTTTGAACGACTGTGATAATTTCACAAATCCTGTGAGGGACATTTATGAATCCCATGAGAATTGGTTTTATTACCAAAATACACAGGAAGGAAATGATCTGACAAAGGAAATGATAATAGGGCTGAATGGATATAGTGAATATTGCTGGCGGGTACGATATCGGGACCGTGGTCTGATGTGGAGTGAATGGTCTGAACCTCAGTCATTTACCACCGGGAGATCCATGTACTCTGATAATATTGTGGTAAATCCAGGAGGAGAATCAGGGATTACCGGCTGGATTCTTCAAGAAGGAATTTTTGAATCTTTGGAAGCTCATCAATGCAGTGGAGTAACACCCCACTCAGGGCAATATTATTTTTGTGTAGGAGGATTATGTAATGAGAGTCCATACGCGGAAGTGTATCAGATGATTGATGTTTCAGAATTCTCCGATTGTATTGATGATTCCGCTGCCACAACTGTTTTTGGTGGATATTTATCTAACTGGAGCGGTAGTGATCAGCCGGAAATACATATTTCCTTTTTAAATGAGGATAATGACGTTTTAGGCACAAGTGAATCCCTTACGACCTTAAACAGTATTTGGACAGAATTTAATACTTCAATTCTCATTCCACCGGGAACACGGGAAATAAAATACACCCTTACCGGAACACGACACGCAGGTACGGATAATGACAGCTATTTTGATGATCTATTTTTAAAGGTTCTGAAGGATGAATCCTGCGCAACGGTTGGCACTGACTTGACTGAAGATATTTCACTACCAAATAAATTTGTTTTACACCAGAATTTCCCCAATCCCTTTAACCCTACCACTACGCTACACTATGATTTACCCGAAGATGCTTTGGTTAACATAACCATCTATGATATCCTTGGCAGAGAAGTAAGAACACTGGTAAATCAAACCCAAGATGCAGGCTACAGATCAGTGATCTGGGATGCTACCAATGACTACAGCATGCCAGTCAGTGCTGGGATTTACCTTTATCAGATACAGGCCCGCCAGATAAACAGCGGGCAAGAGGGTGAGTTTGTGCAGACCAAGAAAATGGTGCTATTTTGATAGAACTCGCCATATTCGATATGGATCACACTGTGCTAGGTATTGATTGTGACCATTCGTGGAAATATTTCTTAGTTGACGAAGGCTTTGCTCCCCCTGCCCATCGTGATGAAGCAGATCGATTCCTGGATCTCTATAAGAAGGGACGCACACCCATAATTGAATTTATAGAATTTCAATTGAGCGAATTTGCAGGTCGATCTATCGCTGAAATTCGAACAATTGCAGATAGACATTTCGAACAACGGGTTAGAAAGCTTATTTATCTACAAGCAAGAAATGTGATTGATAAATTTAATCATGATGAAATCGATACAATTTTGTTAACTGGGACTAATCGGATTATTGCAAATCCAATTGCTAAATCATTAGGTGTAAGTAGACTAATTGCGACAGAACCTGAAATTGAGGATGGTTATTTTACGGGAAGAATTGATGGACCCCTCCTAATGAAAGAGGCAAAGTTTAAGAGTGCGGATGATTTATGCTCAAAAAGGAAAATTGATCTCGATAGAGTCACGTATTTTGCCGATAGTATTACAGAGGTTCCACTTCTGGAAAAAGTGGGTTATCCTGTTGTAATTAATCCTAGGAAGGAGATGCTCTCGATAGCTAAAGCGAATCAGTGGCAGATAAGATACTGGCATAATATTGGCAATAAAGCACCAATGTAAGCCATTACCATTGAAATTGACTGTGAAGTATATTAGTCGTTGAACTAATTTTTGGAGTAATTATGAAGAGAGTATCAACTATACTTAATTTACTTATTGTCTGCATTGTGCAATTCTCGAGTACTGTCCCTTCCAAAAACTAAATCCATACTGAGATATAACCATTTTGTTTAGATATTGACAATTTGATCAAGTCCAATTTTTCTATAGAAAAAGTCAAGCGATCACAGTCCCTTGATAGTTTATTGTTTTAGTTCTCGCCACATCTCCTCCCGCCTCTCCCAATTCGCACCTGATGACTGTTAACCAGTTATTATTTTACTAAGGTAAAAAAAAGAATTCGGCCTTGGTTAACAAAGAGAGAGTCGATTCTCTGCTTATTCTACATTTTTCCAAACCTGCTGGTTAACACGAATTCCCATAAAATAGATCAAAATTTTCATTAACTAGGTAACGACGATACCAATTGATGAAGGAAAATGAATGATTCTCTCTACAAATTCTCTGTTTTTTGTAATAGGAATGGTAACGCAAGGGGAGCGAGATGATAAACGGACATGGAAAATCCATGTCCGTTTATTGTTTATATTCGCTAAACCCGCAGGTGAACAACCGTTTTACTATCTATCGTAATATTTACAGCCACAAGAAGCGTTAAGAAAGGATGGATCTTTAATCGTGTTGTGGCGATAATAATGAAGACTATAACTAAAACTAAGTAAATAAAGTTTGACATGATGGTATTAATCTTTTAATAATAATAAGCCCCGCCCAATAGCGGGGTTTTTTGTTTGTGAGGGTCTGGCAATAGGAGTAAATAATCGAAACAAAATGGTCACATTTTTCTCTAAATTCAAATATTGTTGTGAGTTTATTAGGTTCGATTCCCAGGCGTTCCCGCAAATGTGTAGATATTTAATTACAATATCACTGATACTTTTTAGCTGCGAGCAGCCAATCCTTTATCATGCCACAGCAAAGTCCATTCAAAAAAATATTGAGTCAGAAAAAGATAATCAAGCTATTCTCTTGAATTTTTGGGCCACGTGGTGTGAGCCCTGTATGGCAGAATTCCCAATAATCGTAGACCTTGCGAATGAATATAAAAATGATCTGGCAGTCTATTTCATCAGTGTTGACTGGCTGGATGAAGAGGATAAAGTTTTATCATTCTTAAAAGATCAAGGGGTCACCTGGACCACATTTATCAAAGATGAGAAAGACAATGCATTCATCAACGGCATCCATGAAGAGTGGAGCGGCGCTTTGCCTTTTACAATTCTATACGGAAAAACCAGCGGAGAAGTTGTAGATTTCTGGGAAGGCGAGCAGCCTGAAAAACGATTTAGAAAAGCAATTATTAACGCAATAAATTCATAGCTATGTAAATGAAAAAATTTATCAGTTTAATTTTAATAGGATGTTTGACCATACTATCCGCAAAGGAACTGGACCTTGGGTCAATATTGCCATTGGGGGATATCAAAATGGCAGATATCAGCGGAAAGGACGTATCCTTGAACGATGCAAAAGGAAAGAATGGTCTATTGGTCATTTTTTCCTGCAATACCTGTCCTTGGGTCATCGCCTGGGAAGACCGCTATGTTGAACTGGCTGAAACGTACAAAGACAAGGGTGTGGGTATAGTTGCGATTAATTCCAACGAAAAACAATTTGAAACTGTTGACAGCATGGAAGAGATGCAGGCGCACGCCAAAGAGCAGGGATATAATTTTTATTATACCATGGATAATGGTTCAAAATTAGCAAGCGAATTTGGAGCTACTAGAACACCCCATATCTATCTTTTTGACAAAAAAGACAAGCTTGTCTACCGGGGCGCCATCGATGACAATGCCCGCAAACCGGATCAAGTTGAAAACACATATTTAGCGGATGCTATCGATAATATGCTGACTGGAAGCGCCATTGACCCGGCAGCCACCAAAGCGCTGGGTTGTGCTATAAAATTCGCCAAATAGCCCCTAAATGAAATTCGAGACATTTGTACTGGAGAGAGAACAGTCTCTCTGGGAAAATGAGGTGCATTATAACCTTTCGGAGAGGGGTGTGCACCCCGGAACTATAAATGATCTTTTTTTTCAGGATGATATCAATGAGATCCTCAATACAGAATTGACCTACAGCCCCACCCAAGGTTCGCCAGAATTGCATAGATTTAAGGCAAATAGAAATCCTTGATAATTACTTTCTAAATCGGCGAATGAGAATACCCCTGTGGATATTTTCCCCAATATATATATTTCACCATAAATACCCATTGCAATTGCCATTTGCATAGCTGCTTCTTTTGATTCTACAAACTCCAATGCTAATCGATAGATTTCATTAGGTGGGTATTTATCTAATTGAGTTGAACTTTTTAATTGTTTTTCCAGTGGCGTATTCAAGCCAATACCAAAATGTTTTAATATTAGTCCTGCCGCTTCTTCGCACGAACAGTCATTGTGATTTTTGTTAATTTCATCCAACGCTGCTTGAATTTCTTCATTGAATAATTTATTTAAATAATGAGACTCGTCATTGGGCAACATTAACTGAATTATAATTGAGTCAACAATTCCTTATATCTAAAACAACTAATTACATGGTCATTTACCATACCTGTTGCTTGCATGAAGGCATAGCAGACGGTGGTACCGATAAATTTAAAACCTCGCTTTTTTAAGTCTATACTCATGGCATCTGATTCAGGCGTGTTTGCTGGTAGATCCGACATTTTCTTAAATGAATTTTGGATAGTTTTTCCAGCGGTGAATTGCCAAATATATTGATCAAAACTGCCAAACTCTTTTTGGACATCTAAAAACAATTTTGCATTCAAAACAGCGGAATTCACCTTGAGTCTGTTACGGACAATCTTTGGATTTTGGAGAAGAGCTTCTATTTTGGATTCTGAAAAAGTGGAAACTTTATCCACATCAAATTGGTCAAAAGCTTCACGGTATCCGTTTCTTTTCTTTAAAATGGTTTCCCAGCTTAATCCTGCCTGGGCACCTTCCAAAATCAGGAATTCAAACAGGGTTCTGTCCTCATGAACCGGAACGCCCCATTCTTCGTCGTGGTATTGTTGATAAAGGGGGCTAGTACCTCCCCATTCGCAGCGTATCATAAACTTTGGTTTGAATCGTTTGGATATGTCAAATCCCAAGATGAACGAATCGCATCCATGGTTTCCATGATCTGTAGAGATTCTTCCAATGGCATACGGGGACTTTCTAACAAACTCTCTCGTAAACAACGATGAACTTCTTTTACCTGGTAATATAAACCGTTTCCGATGATGGGTTTTTCAAATTCAATCTCTGATTGTCCCTTAATATGTAAGGATGCTTTATGGGGAACTGCAAAAAGATCCGGTAGTTTAATATAACCTTTGGTGCCATAAATATAAGCTTCATTAACGGTGTCTGTTCGCAATGCAAAGGTCAAAACAGCCATTGCACCTTGTTCATATTCTAGCAATGAGGCACCTTGCTCATCAGGCCCATAGTCTCCGACAAACCCAAATCCGGAAATGTGTTGAGGTGCTTGTCCAAAAATCATTGATGAAAACCCAATAACATAAATTCCAAGATCCAATAAACTTCCGCCACCTAATTCACGCTTCATAACACGGCTTTCTGGCGTGAATTCTCCCCGAACACATCGATTAGCCTGTACAAGTCGAACCTCTCCAATTTGCCCCGTATTGACCCAATCCAGGACTTGATGGATCACAGGGAAATGTCGAGTAATTAATGCCTCCATGAGAAAAACATTATTCTGACGAGCCACCTGTATCATAGTCCTCGCCTCGCCCGCATGGATAGAAAATGCCTTTTCACACAGGACTGCTTTTCCAGCTTCCATACATAAAATACTGTTTTCCGCATGAAATACATGAGGTGTTGCAATATAAATAACGTCTACATCAGGATCATTTGCCAAGGCTTCGTAAGAAGAATAACAATGAGGTATATTATATTTTTGTCCGAAGGTATCTGCCGTTTCCTGATTTCTGGAACCCACAGCAATCACCTCCGCATCAGGAACATGCTTAATATCTTTCACAAAGCTATTTGCGACATTTCCCGTACTTAATATTCCCCAACGTATTTTTTTCATAATCAAAATTTACCATTCTGATAATCTTCAAATGCTTGCAATATTTCGCCCCGTGTATTCATAACAAATGGGCCGCCCCGGACGATGGGCTCATTCAAGGGTTCCCCAGCAGCAAGATAAATACCTGCTTTTGATTTGTTGGTTTTGAAATGAATATCCCCGGTTTTTTCATAGACGGCCAATTGGCCTTTAGAGTGCGTTAGTGCATCGCCCTCATAAACAAAACTAAAAACATTCCAACCGTCCGTTACGGGGATAGATATTTCGCTCTCCCTATTTAATCTTATATCCAAGATTAAAACAGGTGTATGAGAGAGTCCCGGTCCCAGCGTACCTCGAAAATTTCCTGAAATGATTTTCACAGTTCCAGACTGTTCTTCAATAATAGGAATTTCTTCAACATGGATATCCTGATAGGCTGGTTCAATCATTTTTTTCTCTTTTGGCAAATTAAGCCAAAGTTGGAATCCCCGTACAAGCCCATCGGTTTGGATGGGCATTTCGCTATGGACGACCCCACGACCGGCCGTCATCCATTGTACGGAACCATCGCCCAGCAAACCCTCGTTCCCCACAGAATCCTTGTGTTGCCACTTCCCATTTAACATATAGGTTATTGTTTCAAATCCGCGGTGGGGATGGGGTGGGAAACCGGCGAGATAATCATCTGGATTGTCGCTCCCGAATTCATCTAACAAAAGGAAGGGGTCCAACATGTTTAATTCAGGGCCGCCAATAAAACGAGTGAGATTTACTCCGGCACCATCTGTTGTTTTCAGACCATCTACAATCTGCTTGATTTGACGTCTACCCATTCGTGGAGCCGTTAGTGATTATAAAGTTGTTTTACCCAATTTGCGTCTTCTTCTGATAAACACTCACCAAGCGTTGTTGCAATATTGACCTGATCAACATTTCGTTGTCCTAACAATACACAACTATTTGATGAGTCTGAAATGAGGGTATCAACGATACCTCTCAAAACTGGATTGGGATGATTTGAAAAGCGCTCCTGAAGAAAATGGGCGTTTTCTTTTATTTTATCAATAATACCCTGATTTTTAAACGCTTTTACATTATTTCTAAAATCTCCTTTATCAAAGGTAGCAGGTTCTAAATATTTACCTGTTAGTAATCCGTGCATTAAAGGTGAGAAAAAACAGACACCAATATTATTTTTCTCTACATATTTCTGTAAACCGCTTGATGCGTAGGTATCATCCCACACATTTCTATAAGGTTGCACCACGTCCGGATCAACTTGATTAATATAACGCATAATTTTGGAAAGATTCCAATCAGACAATCCTATAAAACGTGTTTTTCCTTCTTCTTGAAAACGCTTAATAACGTCCAAAGCATCGTCAAAATATTCACCTTGTTTACCAAACCCGCAATGGTGAAGATACATAAGGTCAACACATTCCGTTTTTAAATTCACCAACGAATTCTCCATTTGAATTCTCATGTGTTGAGGATTATACCAATAGTCAAACGAACCTTGGTTCCATCCAATTTTTGTGGCTAGAAAAATATCGTTTCGAGGAATAATTTTCCACATGGATCCAATGATTTGTTCTGAACGACCATCACCATACACATCTGCTGTATCCCAGTGGTTAATCCCCTTATTCCAACATTTTATAAGTGCGGATTTTGAATCATCATCGCGTTGTCCGGCCCAGCCTACGGGAATTTCCCCAGATGTATTTCCACCGCCATAAGACCACGTTCCTAAACTAATAGCCGATACAACAGCTTTGGTTCTACCTAGTGTAATTTGTTTCATTTATCCCCTTTGATTTAAAGGCAAAATTAGCCTGAACAAGCGTAAACTTGGTTTGGAAATATTATGTTAAAAACAATAGATATCGGCCACCAAAACCATCACTTGGATAAAGCACTGTCTATTTTAGAAACAAACGTCAGCACTGCTCTCCATGAAGGAAAAATCAGAGCATTGAAAATTATTCACGGACATGGAGAAGGGACGCTTCGCACCGCTGTGCGCACATGGTGCAATGAACAAGAGGGTCGGTTTAAAGCTGTTATTCCTGGAGAAAAATATGATATGTTTCATCAAGAGAGCGTGGATATGCGCTCTGTATGTGGTTTGCCGAAAGACCCTCATTATGGAACTAAAAACCGTTCTGTAACATATATATGGCTTTGGTAGATTGAACCATTGTGATCGCTTGGCGTAAATTAAATGGCTATAAACCACATTATGACTGAAGATTATACCAAATACGATTATTTATTTAGAAACATTATTCCAAACGCTATTGGCGGAATTCGTATTTATGGAAAAAATGATCCATATCAAAAACCTCAAAAATACAGCGAAGTAACCAATCTGGAAAATAAAATATGGGAAGATCTTTTTGTAAAACTTGAATTGTTGCTTAATCAATATGCATCCCGAGAGTATTTAATTGGATTACGCACATTACCAATACCGAACGATCGTTTCCCCGAGTTTAAAACTGTTTCGCCATTGATTGAAAACTCCACAGGTTGGGTATTGGTTCCTGTGGCGGGTTTTTTGGAGGAAGAATTATTTTTTGAAATGAATTCAAAGCGTATGTTTCCGGTAACAGATATTATCCGCCAATCACCTCGATTTAAAAAAAAGTATGAAGGAATAAATATTCAAAACGATGAAGGCTATACACCTGAACCAGATATTTTTCATGATGTTCAAGGCCACGCTCCTTTTTTAATGAATATTAATTATGCGAATTTTTTATGTGATATGGGAAAGTTAGGTCTTGAAATAATAAAAGATGAAAAAGGATTGGGGCAGGAGCTGATTGATCATAATTTGAAACGTCTCCAAAACTTTGCATGGTGGACATATGAGTTTGGATTGGTCAAAAATAATGGCGAAACGGACAAATTCAGACGCAAAGCAAACGATATTGATTATGAAATTTATGGGGCAGGAATTATATCGTCTTACGACGAAACAAAGAATATTGAAGCATGCGCCAAAGGTCTTTCAACCCATTCAAAATTTCTTCCCTTTAATATCGAAGAGGTTGTGATGACTTGTTTTGACTACAGTGAAATACAGGATAGGTATTATGTTGTTGACTCTATGTCAGAATTATACAAATCCTTTAATGAAAATAAAGACTTATTTTGGTATTTAGGATAGTTACATGATGGTCCCGAACAAAAAACACCTATTGATGGTGTTAACTCTAATAATAGTTGGCTGTGTTCCTACTGTGACCGAATTGGCAGAGTCTGAACCCGAAACCATTATTGCTAATAAAGAAGAGTTGTTAAAGGGAGAAAATATATCGGACGAAATAATTCAGGCGATTGTAAGCGCCCACAATAATTTGGGAACCAAAGCGTTGGCTGATGGCGATTATTCATCAGCAGAATTACAATTTAACAATGTGCTAAAAATTCAAACTAAAAATAAATCAGCCAAATATGGCCTGGCGATGATATCTGGGCATCGTTTTTTCAAGAAAGGAAGTAATTCAGCGCTGTGGAAGGCCTTGGAACAGTATGGTAAAGCTGCATATTATAACCCCGAAAAGAATGAACCTTATTATTGGATGGGTCGAACCTATGAAAAAAAAGATTCAAAAGATTTTGAACTTATTATTGAGTCATATCAAAAATCGTTAGAAGGCATTTTGGATGAAAATCTAACAAAAGACACAGAACAGCGATTAAGCATAATGTTGAAAAAACAAAAGATATATGAAGATTTTTGGAAATAGAAATATAAACTGAAAGATAAGCAATGAAATTAGATATAGATATAAAACAATTATTAAATGCTGTAGACGTACCGGCGCAATGGGTGGGTCTGCGAGAAGTATACGAAGCACATACACCAAGAATGATACGGGATGGAGTTCCAGTTGCAAACGGCAGAGTATCTACTCATGGAATCATGGTAGAAGTGTTGGTCAATGGTCAGTTTGGCTATTATGGAACACCGGATATGTCGCCGGAAAGCATCGCAAAGGCTGCTAAAAAAGCATATCGGCAGGCGGAAATTGCATCTCACAACGCCCATTATCAATTTGATGAAAGCGCCCGCCCAAGCCACCAAGGAAGCTATCAATCTCCTTTTACTAAAAACCGGAATGATCTTTCTGCGGGGAAATTGAATGAGATTTTATTGGAAGCTTACAACCATCTAAAGGTATCTGATAAAATTGTAAGCGCCTCTTCTTTGTGTCAGGTAATTGAGACAACGTTTCGTTTTGTGAGCTCAAATGGGAGTGATATTCATCAGGATTTTCTAATGCTTGAATTTGACTTAAGCGCCACAGCTGCGGACGGGCCAAATCAACAGACTCGAACCTTTGGCGGAATGCGCGGTACTTGCCGACAAATAGGAATGGAATACTTTGATAAATATGAGATCCTTGCAAATGCAAATCGAATTGGAGAACAAGCTCTAGAACTATTATCTGCTGATGATTGTCCAACGGGAGAAATGGATGTTGTTATTGCACCAGACCAAATGATGATGCAAATCCATGAAAGCATTGGTCATGCGTTGGAAGTTGATCGAATCCTCGGGGATGAACGGAATTATGCCGGTTGGAGCTTTGTGAAATTAGAAGATTTTGGAAAGCTGCAGTACGGGTCAAAACTTATGAATATTACCTTTGACCCAACATTGGAATCAGAATTTGCATCCTATGCCTTTGATGACGGCGGGTTGAAAGCAACGAAGGAATATTTAATAAAAGAGGGTTTATTGGTTCGTGGATTGGGTGGACAAGAAAGCCAGATTCGTTCAGGGCTTAATGGTGTTGCAAATTTCCGAGCCAGCGGTTGGAATAGAGCGCCCATCGACCGTATGGCTAATATAAATCTCGAACCAGGCAACAGTTCATTTGATGAATTAATATCCCAAGTTGAGTACGGTGTTTATATGGAAAGTAATAAATCCTGGTCCATTGATGACTACAGAAACAAATTCCAGTTTGGTTGTGAATATGGCAAATTGATTGAAAATGGTAAAATGACAAAGACAGTCAAAAACCCGAATTATCGTGGCATTTCCAATCCGTTTTGGCGCAGTCTGAAAGGTGTGGGGAATGTGGATACTTTTGGTATTTATGGAACGCCGAATTGTGGAAAGGGTGAGCCAAACCAGGTCATACGTGTTGGACATGCTTCGCCCGCCTGTCTATTTGAAAACATACAAGTCTTTGGAGGTGTTTAATTATGGAACAAATTTTTAATCAATTGAGTGAAAGTCTTTTTTCTGAATTACAAAACGGGGAAAACCTGATTCTTTCTTTTTCAGGAGAAACCAGTCAATTTATTCGGTTTAATAATGCAGCTGTTCGCCAGACTGGTTTAGTCGACGATACAAACTTAGGTTTAAAATTTATCGCCAACAATAGAACTATCCGCGGCGGGTTTACTGTGTCGGGTAATTTTGATATAGATGTTGCTCGCGGTAAGTCAGAGATTGCACGAATGAGATTGGAGGCCCAGGAAATTCCAGAAGATCCATTTGTTGTTTTTCCAGAGAACACTGGTTCCAGCCATGAAATAAAACCAGCCAAAAGTTTGCCGTTCGAACATGCGGTGGATGCAATTTTGCCAGCCATGTCCGGAGTTGATTTCGTTGGTGTTTGGGCCAATGGACGAATGTTCCGCGGCAATGCAAATAGCCTAGGACAAAAACATTGGTTCGAGACAGAATCATTCAGTTTAGATTATTCTCTGGTTACACCGGAACACCAAATGGTGAAGGGTTCATTTACAGGAAACAATTGGAATCAGGAAGACTATGAATCTTATGTAAAACGATCCCGAGAAAAATTAATTCTTATGGAAAGAAAGCCCATAAAAATTAATACGGGTAATTATCGAACCTGGTTTGAATCAGCGGCTGTAGCCGATTTCTTGGGAATGTTTTCATGGAATGGAATCTCTGAAGCATCGTTGCGCCAAGGTTGTAGTGGTTTTGGCCGTATGCGGCATGATGATATTCGTTTGTCTCCAAAGTTTTCTATTGTTGAAGATTTCTCTTCGGGATTTTGCCCCAAATTCAATTCTAATGGAGAAGTGTCTGCAGAGAAACTATCCTTGATTGAAAACGGAGAGTTGAAAAACACATTAGTGAGCTCCAGATCTGCAAAAGAATATGGTGTGGAGTCCAACTATGCCGAATCCGGTGAATATATGCGTTCTCCTAAAATGTCCACTGGAAGCCTGAACCATGAAAATGTGGTTAGTGAAATTGGAGAGGGATTATATCTTTCAAATATTCATTATTTAAACTGGAGTGATAATGCGGGTGGCCGAATAACTGGATTAACAAGATACGCATGCTTTTGGGTAGAAAACGGAGAAATCATTGCTCCCATTGAAACGATGAGGTTTGATGATTCGTTTTACAACTTCTTTGGAGGAAGGCTGATTGAAGTAGAAGATAAATTTAGTGTAAACCCGGAAGTAGAAACATATGGCGGTCGATCCTTAGGCGCAACAACATGTCCTGGTATCCTTGTAGACTCTTTTGCTTTAACGCTTTGATTAAAGCGTTAAAGCGTTAAAGAATTAAACCGAATCTCTATTGGTAACATTTCATTCAATTGTTCATTTATCACACCCCGCACAATCACAATATAGAATTTAGTTCTTATATAATAATATGTAAGTCAGGTTAAAACTAAAACTGATTTCTCCTCGATAAAATACTCTTATATTTCTACTTGACACTTGGTCAGAGTTGTAGGTAAACTCATCTATCCAAGGCAGTAGTTCGTCTTGATTCTTGCATACCCGAGGTAACTTTATGAACATAAAATCGCTGTTTAAATACACACTTATTGTACTTAGTATTTTTGCTTATAGCTCCACCCTCAATGCAAAAGGTTACAAAGTTAAAGGTACTGTATTTGATGCAGATGGTGAAAAAGTTGGCAGAACAACCGTTTTATTACTTACATCAGATGGCGTTGAATCCCAACGCACGGAATCATCCAAAAGCGATGGGTATGGGCGGTGGTTACGTTCAAATTTAAAAAAGTCCTTCCTGGTGACTATGTTTTAAAAGCAGATGCTGGTAAAAAAGGGAAAGCCAGTATCCCCATTACTGTTTCAAATGATGATTTAGAAGATTTAGAATTAGTATTATCTGTAAAAGCAGAAGTCAAAAAAGAAGTCGTATTAAAAGGGGGTGGAGATATTCCTGGTACCGATGCGGATTATGTAACAACAGAATTAAGTTTTGAACTAAAAAAGCTATCTGCAGAAATCAAGTATCTTAATTCCGAACTGGAAGACTTGAAGGCTTTAAGCAAAATGTGGATAAACCCACTGGCTATTTATTCAAAAGAAATAATACTTCAAAACGGTAGCACAGTATTTGGTAAGATTATTTATCAAGATGAAGAAACACTAAAAATCGAAACTTTATTGGGTTATCTGATTATTGAACGTAAAAATATAGTCAGGGTTATTGATAATGTGGTAACAGAGGAAACACAAGAATATGTACCAGAACAGATTCGCGATAGTTACTCCCCACCGCCCATGCCCAAACTGGCACAACCCAAATATACATCAGCTGATCCATTTAGTCGTTCAGCTGGAAAAAGATATTCTGCGAATTGTGTTCTGGTTGGCAATATCAGTGAGCGCAAGGATAATCAGGGTGCAATTATCTTTACAGGAGAGATTAAAAACATTGGCGGCCGCCGGGCAGATTTTGTGAAAGTTGATTTTGTATTTCGTAAAAACTGGAGCGGTGAGACCAAGACACTCACTACGTTTTTACGCGGAACATACCACACCTTCGACTCCGGCATCACCACAGATGCCACTTTACTCCCGGGGGCGTTTGGAGCGTTTGAATTATTCTTGCCCAATGATTTTGGATCCTTTATCGGATACTCTTATGTCATTGATTGGGAGGAATACGAATAATGACAGCGGTATCTCTTTACCGCCGTGTTTTATTCGGACTGGGAATAACTTTTTCCCTAACGATTCCAATTAGTGGCCAACAGCACCCATCATCATCTTTATCAGAGATTTACCTTTTAGATCTTGGTGTTGTTATTGAACCGTCTAGTGGGGTTGTTGTTTATAATCGCCACATAGAAAGCCCTTCAAAAGAAGTTAATATTAGGGTTAAGCAGGTTAAAAGCGGAACATTGAATACAATAGCAAACCAGGAGCTTTTAACTGCTATTGATAGAATTAATACTCGATTGATGAACTTGGAAACATTTTTCCACAATGAAGTAATGGTGTTAGTATCAGAAAATATTAAACTACAGCAAATACTTACAGATCTCTCTATACCAGCATTAGAGAAACCCGATCTTCCAGAAATCAACATGGCGCTTATTGATCCACAGATACTGGAAAATATTGACATTAAAGAACTGCCAATAGTAAAAAGTATTGTACTGGTTTTGCCGGAACAACCAAAACGATTTGACATGGATTTATATATGGCGGGTATGTTTGCATACCAATGCGGAAACCTTGCTACTGCACTGCATTGTTTTGATGACCTTAACTTACAATCAGCGGATCTTGATAAAATTGAAAATGTTCTATATTGGAAAGCGGATGCATATTTACAAATGCATGATTATGAACGCGCTTTAACAGTTTTAAATGAATTATTATCATATAAAAAATCAGATATGGTTGATGATGCATTAGTTAAAAAAGGATTACTCTATAAAGATCAAGGCGATTTGGGTTTAGCTTTGAACTCTTTTAAAAAAGTAGTGGTGGGTCATCCTGAAAGTGAATACTTACGATTAGCAACATTAGAAATAAAGCGAGGGGAGCTGGTGTTGCAGTGAAAAGACGATCATATGTTTATTTATTACCGTTTTTGGTGTTAATGTCAGTATCCTCAGGTGCGTCTCGTGTTGCATACACTCGTCCCGGGTTTATGATGAAAATTCCAACATCCAGCACAACCCAAGCTCCATATTTATTCCGTACAGGTTTTGGTATAGAGCTTCACAGATTTGACCCTTTTAACTCGGCTAAAGGTATCTATTTTGATATGGAGCTAGGAAAGAATTTCACATTGGGTTTTTCATCTGTACAGACAGCAGACAGCACTGCCCCCGCTCTTCTGGGAAAAACGGGATACACGCCGCCCGTAGAATTTGGATTTCATTTGCAGCAGCGCGTCTATACATACAATAATGTTTCGCTTTCATTGGGTTTGCAGGATATTGTGTTTCAAAATGCAGAAACAAGCGGAGGAAGCGGTTTAAGTCTAGACCCAGAACAATTATCGTTTTTTGTTGTGGTAAGCAGTGAAAAAGATTTGGGTAAATATCATTTAAGCACTTTTATGGGTTTTGGGTCGGGTGGATTTGCACCTGCAGATACAATAAAGGCTTTAAGTACGTCTGAAGAAACATCATCTTCTACTACAGAAGTAACAACGTCTGGAGGCACTAAATCTGGTGTATTTGTGGGCGTAATTATGAATACACCCTATTTGAAAAAATGGGGTGGAATAGATATTGTGGGTGAATTCGACGGGACAGGCATCAATGTGGGACTCCGCATCCCCCTTACCTCGGATTATCGCTTGAACCTAGGGTTCACCCACATAGAAAAACTGCCGGACTGGAAATCCAGATATTGGGAAGGTCATCCCGGTATTACTTTGGGATTTGATATGGCAGTACCACGCGGATTTAAAAAAGGTTCTGGTCGTTCAGGGGTGCCCTCACCTTTGCCCAGGGGACAGCTTAAACTACCTGCGACAGGTCAATATGAAACATTATCATCCTCTATGGACTCCACTTTGGCTATGGCTGATTTTGCTGTTCATACAGTTCGGGACTCTATGAACATGTTAAGAAATGAAATGCGTAATTTAATGGTCCAATTAGCGGCTATAGAGCAGCAGTCTCAATTTTTAGAAGATTCATTATTATCAATGAAATTGAGTCGAAATGTTGACGAAAAAAATATGAATGAAGCCATGCGTCACTTATCTCGATCATTACGCTATTTTTATGCCGGAGACTACCGAGCCGCATTGCAAGAAGTGGAATCAGCTTTAGATTTGAATCCAAATATGGCCTTAGCTTATGCTCGACGAGGCTCAATATATTATAAACTTGGGGATACGCAACGGGCAACGATTAACTGGAATTTGGCCTTGCGTCTGGATCCCGAATATGATGATGTGCGTAATATTTTAAAGGCTTTGCACGAAAACCGTTTAAATTCCACGAGCATTGTGGAGGAGTAGGGAGACTATGGATATTGCAACATTAGTAGGAATTATTCTTGGCTTGGTATCAATTTTTGGCGGAATATTTTTAGCCGCTTCAGCTGCTAATGCAGGAATGGGCGGATTTATTTCACCATCAAGCTTTGCAATTGTTTTTGGAGGAATGATAGCATCGGTATCGGTTGCTTTTCCTTTGTCAGATGTTCTCAAGCTGGGTTCCGCTATAGGCGCTGTCTTTAAAGGCGGGGAAGTTAAGCTGGGTGCAGTAGTTGATGATGCTATAGAAACAGCAGAGGTAGGTCGTAAAGGCGTAGTTGAACTTGAAAAATCAGTTGAAAGTATAAAAAATCCATTTTTCAGGGATGGTGTACAAATGGTAGTGGATGGTTATAGCTTAGATGAATTAACTGAAATATTAGAAACACGAATTGAATATCGGGAAATACGTGAAAAAACACAGGCAGGATTGTTTAAATCTATGGGGACCATGGCTCCCGCCTGGGGTATGATCGGAACGTTGATTGGGCTGGTTATTATGTTGTCAGGTTTTGGTGGAGAGGGTGGCGCGGATGCATTGGGCCCCGGTATGTCGGCTGCGTTGATTACAACATTTTATGGTACTGTATTCGCGAACCTATTTTTTCTGCCAATGAGTGAAAAATTAAACACACGAATGAGTTTCACGAGTACATTGCAGGCGATGCTGGTTGAAGCAGCTCGTCTTATTCATCAAAAGAAACATCCTTTGATCGTTAGGGAAAAATTGAATTCTTTTATACCGCCGAAGGAATGGAAAAAAGAAGAATAATTAAATGGCAAAAACGTCAGGAGAAAAAAAAGCATTTAAAGCTGGAATTAAAAAGGGGAAATCCCAAGTTGATGAAGGGTTACCTGGTTGGTTTGGAACGTTTGCTGATATGATGACACTTCTCTTTGCGTTTTTTGTTTTGTTAGCTGCATTGTCTACAATGGATCCAGTAAAAATTATGGAGATGGCAAACTCTGCAGGAAAATCATTAGGAAGTAAAATTAAAATAGAAGGCAGAGCAGAACTTGAAGGTAGGTTTGATAAAAAAGCAACAAAGTTGGTTGAAGTAAAAGCATCATTAAAAGAAATGGTAAAAGAAATAAAAGCAGAAATGAAAGACACTAAAGGGGATCCTCCAGTAGAGATAACCACAAGCCCTAAAGGAGTAACTTTGGAAATTAGCGGCGATTTCAGTTTTGCATCTGGAAGTTCTGAATTAAGCCCAGGTTTAATAAAATTGTTGAAAAATAATATTGTTCGCGAAATAAACAATTCGATCTTTCAAATTGAAGTAGCAGGCCACACTGATAGCGATCAATTGCCAAAAGTTTTTCACAAACAATTTCCATCGAACTGGGAGCTGTCAACGTCGCGAGGCGCAGCAGTGGTGAGAAATATTATTACTCAAGGGGTTGACCCTACTCGCCTAGTTGCTGCAGGTTATGCTGATTGGGTTCCACGTGACAGGGGCGATGCCGGTTTAGCGCTTAAATCTCTTGATAGGGAAACTGTCTTAAAATTCAATGATACACCGGAGAAAAAAGGCAGAAACAGGAGAATAGAAATAACATTTTTGAAACCAGCGCACCACTCAGCAAGTTATGTAGGGAACGATGGTAAAACGACTAATTAAAAAGGAATTTATATTTGATAAGCAAAGGAGCTATCATGAGTAATTATAAAGTATTTTATAAACAATTTTTGACAGCAATTTTCTGCTTAAGTATGCTTTTTGGGCAAGGCAGTGGTTACTTGGCACAAAAATTGATGGTAGAAAACGATCTTCGTCAGCGCATAACAAACGCATTGTCAAAAATAATTGACGATCGGAAATATGTCATTGATGTAAATGCTGATATTGAAATCAGTGCCGGGACAGAGGAACAAATTACAATTGTGGACGATGGTCAACAAAGCCCCAGACAAGTACTGGAAGCAATATCTACCGAGTCGTCGAATAAAGTTGATCATTTTACATACAACAAAAATAGTGGTATTTCTATGGGCTTACCCATTCCCGGTTTTGAGTTTGAATCTGATGCGGGTAAAATGACTACCCCTGCTATGAATGAAATCACATCTCCAGCGGAATCTCCTGTTTCAGTTCAGTCTAATAATGGATACAACAAAGTTCTTTCACGCACAGTAACCAGTAGACGTCCTTCAACTGCGTATATTAAAAAACTAGATATCAGCATTATTTTGCAAGAGGGTGCAGCACCGGAACTCATAGAAAATATCCGGCAGGTTGTAATGGTTGCTTCCCGATTTAATCGTGCTCGAAACGATGCTTTAAGTATTATGACAGCGACGTTTAAAGAACGGCGTGATGAGAAAACAGCCGAACAAATTTTATTGAAGAATATAGCTGAAAAACTTGAATCATTGGAACAACGGCAATCGGGTGATGGTCTGGTAAACTGGAAAGAGGAGTTAGACAATTATAAAGCACAGGAAGAAGCGCGTCGAGAACAAGACAAAATGTATTTTCAACAACAATTAACAAACCTAGAATCCGCTGCCCGAGAAAGAGCATATCAAGCAGAAAAAAGAGATATTTTGCGCCGCGATTCATTAAAACTACAAGCGCTTAACGATGAAATTACCAGCTTAAAATCTATGATGTCTTCTGATGATATTTCAGGAGATGAAGCCGCCCAAGCAAAAAATGCCATGGGTGAAAAAGTGAGTGAAAAAGCAGCATTAGACTCTCAGATAGCTGAAAAACTGGCCATGCTTGATGCTGTGCAATCAGATTTAGATCGTAGTATGAACAGAGGAGGTGGGTCATCAACAATGATGATTGTATTCGTATCTTTATTGGGGGCATTGGTGATTGTGCTTGTTGTTGTGTTGGCAATCATGATTATGGGTAATAGGCAGAAACAACAATTACCCCCACCGTGGATGTATCCTCCTCGACCCCGGAAAAAAAAAAGTAAAAACACATCGTTGAAACCAGCACCACAAGCGACAGCCATACAAGCAGTATCCACCCCCGTGGAAGACACCAGTGTTTTGCAGAGCGAGATTTCTGATATGCGTCAGGCAGTTGTATCTATGAGTGTTAGTCAGCCAAGCACTGCGACGCGAATAGTAAAGGAATGGATGGAAGATGATACACCCCCACCCGAACCAGAGCCAGTGGTTGCGGCTACTCCCGCTGAAACAGAAGATGATGGCGATAAAAAGAAAAAAAAGAAGAAAAAATAAGGCAATCTCATGATTACAGATATTAACAGACTTTCAGGCCTTCAAAAGGCAGCAATACTGTTCTCTGTTTTAGGAGAAGGGCTTGCCCTTACGTTGGTAAAAGATTTATCAAAAACATCGGTACGTAAAGTTCGAGCGGCAATGCGCGATCTTGATAATGTATCATTTGCTGTGAAAAAACATGTAATGGAAGAATTTTACTTCAGTTTCGTTAGTGAAAAATTTCAAGATGAAGAATCTGATGAACCAAAAAAACCCTTTATATTTTTGGACGATTTAACAGATGAGCAGCTAATTGCTCTCGTTAAACCCGAATCGGATTCAGTTGCAGCAATTGCACTTGCTCAAATTCCTGGAGAACGTCGCAATAAAGTGATAAACAGTTTATCTGCCGAATCAAAAGGAAAAATTATAATGGAGATGGGAAATTTAAACGATATTCCATTAGAGGCTATGGTGAACGTGGCTAATGATCTCCATAAAAAATCAAAATTTTTACCTAAAACAGTTGCATTTTCACGGGGTGGAGGTAAAGAAGTTGCGGAAATTTTGGGTGGTTTAAGTTCCGAAGAAGAAGCACAATTTTTGGAAAATATTGCCAGAGAAAACCCTGATCTTGCTGCTGAAGTGAAAAAATATCACCTAACGTGGGATGCTCTATTTGATTTATTAACCGATAGTATTATACGGGATTTAATGAATTCTGTGGAGCTTGATACAATAGCAATGGCCTTGAAGGGGATGTCAGAAGACATAACTAATCGTGTAATTGAAAACCTACCAAAGAAAAAACAAGCTATGTTTGATCCTGTAGAAAGAGCTGTTGCAAAGCGGGAAGTAGAACTAGCAAGAAAGACAATTGTTGCATCGGCAAAACAGATGGAAAAAGATGGAGCTTTCAATCTAGCAGATTTGGTTGGCGGCGGTGAAATGGTAGAATAAGCATTATATTAAAAACCGCTTATTATTATAAACAGTCTCCGCTGAATGCGAAGGCTGTTTTATTTTCAGGACTATTATAAACCCAATTTAATCAAATTATATTAAAAAAAGGTAAATATTGAATCATTTTGCTGAACAAATAGAAACCCATATTCTCTCCGGATGTACATATGGCCAAGAAAGGGCCATAGGAGTAGAAATTGAGACTATAATATATAATAATGATGGAGAACGAATCCCAGTTAATCCCTGTCCAAAATACTCAGCCGTAGATGTTATTATGGACATAGAGTCCATATATAGAGATATAGGTGCATATGTTACCTGTTCTCTAGAGCCTGGCGGTCAAGTAGAATGGGCCTCGCAGCCTGCATTTAATTTGCATGATATTCAGAAAGAATGGGATGCAATTGACAATACAATAAAAAGTATATGTACAGAAAACCAACTTACAATTATTGATTTAGCCCTAGAGCCAATTTATCAGCCTTCAGATATAATATTAATTAATCAACGCAAATACAAATTGATGCATGAACGTTTTGTTGGTGTTGGTAAATACGGTCCCTGGATGATGCGCAATACTGCAAGCGTGCAAGTAAATATCGATTTATTGGATAAGCAGGACGCAGAAGAATGTGGATTCATTGCTGATTGTATCAGCCCATTGGCAACTATACTTTTTTCAAATGCACCTTTTATTAATAATAATCCTACTGGTTATGATAATATGCGTTATCGGATTTGGGAGGATACAGATCCGATTCGATGCGGTCATTTAATGGATCATGGTTTATATGGTAGTACAAACCTTTTGACTCAATATTGTAATTATATTTTAGACGTACCCGTTATTTTTACGACACCTAATTTATCAGGTGAAGTAGGATCTTTCGATGGGACGATTCAACAATGGTTAGAAATAACAGCTGTAAACAATGAACTTAATTCAAAAGATATTAAAACGGCTCTTCACCAGATTTTTACTCATGAACGTTATAAAACAGTACTGGAAATTCGTTCTACAGATCGACCACCTATTGGATTAGAATTAGCCCCCGTTGCATTTTGGCTCGCTCTTATGGAACAAGGGAAAACGCGCAATATATTATTGGAAGAAGTTAGTTGTTGGCCCTTATCTGAACGTATTGATTTAAACTTAAAAGCCTCCACATTAGACATGAAACAATCTGCTGTAAACGGCAAAACAATTCTTCAAGCGCTTGAATGGTTAGCGGGCTTAGTTTATGATAGTTTGGATGAGCGATCAGAGCGATTAAATATTGAATCGGAACGAAAATATATTGAACCATTTTTTGAAAGTGTGTTTTCAAAGGATGTATTTTCATTGCAAACTCAACAACGATTTGCTAAACAGAATATCCCAATAAAAGAATTTTTACTGGAAAAGACCACCTATGTTTAGCCTGGATTATTTACATCATCAAGTTATTCACTTCCCGATTGCATTATTATCAATAAGTATATTTTTTGATTTTTTGGCTATTTATTTTAAAAATCACAAATTGTTTTTTTCAGGTTGGTGTACATTATTGACAGGTGCTCTTTTATCAGTTGTTGCCATAATAACTGGGTTTATCGCGGATATAGTTTATGGGCATATGTCTGAACCATTTCCAATATTTCAAACACATGGATCTACACAAATTATAGCAGCTATTTTCTTTATTGGTTTATGTTTATGGCGTTATAGTAATAACCATATACATACAAGGCCGCCAGCGGGGTATTATATTTTAGGGGTTATTTCTGTATGTATTTTATTTTACGGAAGCCATTTAGGTGCAGGATTAGCGGGTCATTATTAAATAATTTTCCATGAATTAGTTTCATTAGTTGTTAGATAATTTTTAATTTATTACCTAGATAATTAATAATTATTTACTTTAATCTAATTTTATAATGAATCAACCAACAGGCGGACACAAACAAGGGTTTTTATCTACTAATAGAGAAGATAGATGGTGGATTGAGCCTACACTTACAGGACTAGGCTTTATTGCTTTTGTTGTCTATACAACTTGGTCTATGTTACAGGGAGAGTATTATTGGTGGAGTGCCGGACAAGAAGGGTTTGGAGGGTATTTATCCCCTTTTTATTCTCCTTTGATATTTATTAACCCAACAGTTGCAGGAGCCGCTCCAGCGGCTCATGCTTGGCTCGGCTCATTCCCTGGTTGGTGGCCAAGCTTAATTCCAATGACACCGGCAATTCTAATTTTAGCTGGACCCTTATCGTTTCGTTTAACATGTTATTATTATAGAAAATTTTATTACCGATCATTTTTCTTATCCCCTCCGGGATGTGCTGTCGGTGGAGTAACCCAAAAAAATTATTCAGGGGAAACAGTACTTTTGGTAATTCAAAATATTCATCGCTATACATTATATATAGCCTTTGGAATTATTGCTGTTCTATCTTACGATGCGGTTTTATCATTTTTTCGCGATGGTAAGCTCGGTATAGGTGTTGGATCTATAATATTACTTATTAACCCCATATTGTTAGCGGGTTACACATTCGGCTGCCATGCTTTACGACACTTGTCTGGCGGTAGAATGGATTGTTTTTCATGTCCAAATGGTAAAGAAAAATTTAAACATAAATTATGGAAGGGTATTTCTTCGTTAAATGACAGACATATGTTTTGGGCATGGATAAGTATGATATGGGTAGCTTTTGCAGACATTTATGTACGGATGGTTGCTATGGGAAACTGGACTGATTTTAATACGTGGAGCCTATAAGTGGATTTTTCTGATATTCAAACAGTTGAACATGATGTGTTAGTTGTTGGTGCTGGTGGCGCTGGAATTCGCGCCGCTGTTGAATGTGCTCAAAATGGGTTAAACACTGGAATGATTTCTAAATCATTACTGGGGAAGGCCCATACGGTTATGGCGGAAGGTGGAGTGGCCGCAGCGATGGGGAATGTGGATTCCAGAGATAATTGGAAAATTCATTTTAGAGATACAATGCGTGGGGGAAAATTCTTAAATCAATGGCGAATGGCTGAATTACATGCTAAACAAGCCCCAGAACGCGTGCGCGAACTAGAAGAATGGGGTGCTGTTTTTGATCGTACAGAGAATGGCTTGATTAACCAGCGCAATTTTGGCGGTCACCGTTATCCCCGATTAGCACATGTGGGTGATCGTACAGGATTGGAAATTTTACGTACCCTTCAAGATTTTTGCATTCATAAAGGAATTCACACCCACATGGAATGTACCGGTCTTGACCTAGTGCTTGATAATGGGCGTGTCGCAGGATTGGTTGGTTATTGGAGAGAAACTGGCAGGTTTATTTTATTTAAAGCAAAAGCGGTTATATTTGCTACGGGCGGCGGTGGTAAAGCATGGCGGATAACGTCTAATTCTTGGGAATATTCTGGAGACGGTTTAGGGATGGCCTATAGAGCAGGCGCTGAATTAATTGATATGGAATTTACTCAATTTCACCCAACGGGAATGGTGTGGCCACCTTCAGTTCGAGGTATTCTTGTTACAGAAGGTGTTCGTGGTGATGGCGGTATATTGAAAAATAGTGACGGGAAGCGCTTTATGTTTGATTATATACCAAAGATATTTGCGAGTGAAACAGCTGATACCGTTGAAGAAGCAAATCTATGGCTGTCTGGAGATCGAGATGCTAGGCGACCACCAGAATTATTAACTAGAGATGTTGTTGCAAGAGCTATTAAGGCTGAAGTTGAAGCTGGGCGCGGTTCTCCGAATGGCGGTGTCTTTTTAGACATTGCATCACAACAATCAGCAGAATTTATAAAGCGAAAATTGCCTTCTATGTATCATCAGTTTAAAGAATTGGCCGTTATTGATATTACCGAGGTCCCCATGGAAGTTGGTCCAACCCTACATTATTTTATGGGTGGTATTCGCGTGGATAGCAATTCACAGGAAACAAATATTCCCGGTTTATTTGCTTGCGGTGAATGTGCCGGAGGTATGCATGGCGCTAACCGATTAGGTGGAAATTCACTTTCAGATTTACTTGTTTTTGGAAAGTTGGCCGGTGATGGAGTAACAAATTATATTAATAATCTTTCGAATAAACCGCAAATCAACAATTTAAAAATAAAAGAAATTATTACATCTGCTACAGATATATTAAATCGAGATGAAGGCATTAACCCGTTTGTTCTTCATGAAAAATTACAAGAAACCATGCAAAAGTATGTTGGTATTGTTCGAACGGGCGATGAGCTTCAATTAGGGCTTGAAAAACTTGAAAAGATCAAAGAAGATGTGGGTAGAGTGTATGCCCACGCATCACCTCAATATAATCCAGGCTGGAATGAAGCTCTTGATTTAAAAAATCTCATGGTAACTGCCGAAGCTGTCACTAAAGCTGCATTTTTAAGGGAAGAGAGTCGCGGTGCACATACTCGATTAGATTTTGAAGGTGAGAGCGAAGAGGGGATGAAGTATAATGTTGTTATCCGAAATACATCCTCTGGTATGGTAGCTGAAAAAAGACACCGCGAAGAACCTCCTAAAGAATTATCGGATATTGCTTTTGCCACATTGTCAGAATTAGAAGGTGAATCAAGTGGATCGTAAATTTAAGGTTTGGCGAGGGAATAAAAAGAGCGGGGAATTTATTTCATATTCTGTAGCAGTTGAACAAGGAATGGTTGTTTTAGATGCAGTGCATCGTATTCAAACCGAACATGCATCTGATCTTGCTGTTCGCTGGAATTGTAAAGCAGGAAAATGTGGGTCTTGCAGTGTTGAGATAAATGGTAAACCAAAATTAGCCTGCATGACTAGATTAAATGATTATAGAGAAGATGAAGAAATAACAATACAGCCCATTAAGGCCTTTCCCATAATCAAGGATTTGGTTGCTGATTTTTCCTGGAACTATGAACAGAATAAAAGAATTCAACCGCTTAAGATTAGAGCAAGAGATAAAGATGGTAACCATAGAATGTTTCAACGGGATGTAGAAAGAATTCAAGAATTCAGAAAATGTATAGAATGTTTTCTTTGTCAAGATGTATGCCATGTTTTGCGAGATCACAATAAAAAAGATAAATTTATAGGTCCAAGATTTATGATACGTTTAGCTTCTTTAGAAATGCACCCTCTGGATGAAGCAGACCGCATTCCAGCTATTAAAGAAGAATTTGGGGCAGGCATGTGTAATATTACCCGCTGTTGTACAGATGTCTGTCCAGAACATATACAAATAACAGATAATGGGATTATTCCCCTAAAGGAACGAGTGGTAGATAAATATTATGATCCTGTTATGTGGTTATATAGGAAAATTTTTAAACGTAACTAATAAAATTTTAAAATCAACAAAAATTTTATTATATAAAAAACCCCTGATGAATATCGGGACTTTTTAGTTTATTTCAATCTGAAATTCACTGGAATAGATATCCAAACACCCACAGCCCGTTCACGCTGCTTAGCCGGGAAAAAGCGGGTTTTACGGATTGCCTTTATAGCTGCTTCATCCAACCCAGTGTTTGGGATACCTTTTAAAATAATTGTTTCTTTTACTCGTCCTTTTTTATCTACAAAGACCTGAACAATAACAGTCCCCTCGATTCCAGCTTCTTGAGCAATTTCAGGATATTTTGGGCGAATAGGCGTGAGCGGCCTCGGGGGATCATCATAAGGAATAAATTTAACTCTAGGTCCCTCTGGTGGAGGTGGAGGGGCATCCCACGCTTCAAAACTTTCCAAATCGGTTTCTTCAATTGTAACATCTTCTAAATCTTCATCCTCTGATTCAATGGGCACAGAGGGTCTTGCTGGCGGTGGCGGCAAATCTAACTGCTGGGTTTGCGGAATATCTATCTGTTCAATAATAATTTGATTGGCTTCATCTAATATAAAAACATCAAAGTTTCGAGGGGTAAATAAAAACCCAAAAGTTATAATTAAAATACCAGAAAAACCTGCTATACGCACTATAACAGGGTAGTTGAATTTTAATACGGGGGAATATTTAACCATATTTATTCAACAGCTGTTTTGGTTGAATAATTTAATTTCAACGCATCTGCTTTTCTCAATTCATTATGAATCTCCGAAATCAAGCCCATTTTTGCAGATTTATCCGCTTTTAAAGAAACGGTTAACAATGGGTCTGCAGCGCGAATATCATACATCACATGACGAATATTTTCAACGCTATGTAATTTGTCTTGAATTGAAACTAATCCTTCTTTTGAAACCCAGATATTAGACGTGTGTCGTTTTGATTTAAGCTTTTCAATCCGTTTTGCCCTGGGGAGTTCCACGGGAAGGCCGGAATATTTACGCAGGACAGTTGTAACCATAAAAAATATCAGCAACATGAAAATGATATCCGGCATAGATGCTGTTGGGATTTCGCTCGATATTTTTGTTTTACGTTTGAGTTTCACTATTCAACTTCCGCAATAGATATACGTTTTGCATTCGCCATTTTGAGTTGATCTATAACAGCGATATAATCACTATATTTTGTTTTTGCATGAGCCTTAACAGAAATAATCAGTTTTTGATTTTCAGCAATTTTCCGCCGAACCTCTTTTCCAATATCCTTTGTTTTAATTGGTTCACCACCCAACAAAACATTTCCACTTGAATTAATCAAACAATTGAGAATATTATCTTTTTTAATCTCTATCTCTTCTCCCTCAGCGGGTAGAACAATACCCAGTCCTTTGTCCATATCAATTGTAGTAGTCACTAGAAAAAATATGAGCAACAAAAAGGCTATATCGGCCATAGAAGCTGTGGGGATTTCTCCGCGTCGAAAGCGGCGTTTCTTTTTCATTATACTATTGGTTTATTTCTTTTTCTTCTTTACTTCCATCTCGTAAAGATGGTCAACAAGTTTTATGGAATTCTCTTCCATATCTAGAACCAATTTATCAATTCGGGATACAAAGATATTCTGAAAAATTTGAATAATCATTGCCACGATCAAACCAAAGGCAGTTGTTAATAATGCCTGAGAAATTCCACCCGCCACAACCGCAGGTGAAATATCGTCTGCAGCTGCAATTGCATCAAAAGCATTTACCATACCAGCCACTGTACCTGTAAATCCTAGCATAGGCGCAATCGTGATAACTGCATTGAGCCAGATCATGTTTTTTTCCAGAAAAGACATTTCTATCGAACCAGCATTTTGAATAGCTTTTTCTACTTCTATAATTCCACGATGAACTCGAGAAAGTCCAGCGTGGAAAATTTCAGCAACTGGGCCGTTTGTTTTTTCACACAACTCAAGTGTAGCATCTACCCCTTCATTGTCTAATGTATTATTTACATCCTCAAAAAACTTCTGTGCGTTTATTGATGACATAATTAATGAATAAAAGCGTTCACCTGCAAAAGCAAGACCAAAAACAAGTGACAGTAAAATGGGCCACATGAAAGGTCCGCCGTTTACGAAATATTCGACTAGCATCTAGTCCTCCGTTCTTCTATTGATTGTTTATATTAATCGAAAAAATTGACGCTGAAATTATCAATTTCAAATGGGAATGTCAATGAATCCAATAAATTAATTTTACTGAGAAATTTTGATGAAACCAGCTGCCTCATTAAAATAATTTAAAGCACTCATAACTTGATTATCATATCGTAAACGAATACCAATTGCTTCATCTTTTCCCCAATAAGAACTAGCAATTTCTGATTTCAACATGTTTAAGATATAATCTTTATCAATTTCAAGCTCGTCTAAATTTAACTCAATCTCCTGATTACGAACATAATCTAAAAATGTAAGAAAGTCATTTTGATCAAGAATCCAGTAAGAATTAAAATTTTCATATGTTTCGAATTCATCGCGGTGACTGTTGGCATAATTTGAACCCCAATTGAAAAATGGACGTTTAGAATGAGTAAGTAATTTTTGAGTATTTTTTTGAAGCTTTAAATCCCAAGCTATATATTGATCGGGGGTGATACCACCACCACCATATACAATTCTTCCTAAACGCGTTTTATATTTAGGTCTGAGCTCCTTTAACGAATCCAAAACCGTTTCACGATTTTCAATATATAGATCTTTATAATATTCTTTTGCATTACCATTTGTATATGGTCGTTGAATAAGACGGCCGCTAGGAGTATAATAGCGGGCTATTGTAACGCGCATAGCTGATCCGTCATTTAATGGCAACTGTCGTTGGACAAGGCCTTTACCAAAGCTGGTTTCGCCTACTACAAGTCCTCGATCAAGATCTTGGATGGCCCCAGCAACGATTTCACTGGCACTTGCAGAACCGCGATTGATTAATACAATCAAGGGATAATCTTCTCTCCCTTGCTTGGGGTCAGCAATAAACACCTGTTCCATTTTTTTGCTTTTTCCTTTCGTAAAGACAAGCGTGTCTTTACGGGCAATAAATAAATTACTGATAGCTGCGGCCTGTTCTAAATATCCACCACTATTATTACGGAGATCCAAAAGCAACCTTTTCATTCCTTGTGCTTCAAGCTGATTAAATGCAGTGCGGACTTCTTCGTCTGTGGTTGCTGAAAAGCGGGTTAGCCAGATATACCCTGTTTCATTATCCAACATTAATGCTGCTCGAACGCTATAAATGGGAATATCATCACGTATAATTGTTACATCAAATTTATCTCCGCCTAATCGCAAAATGGTGATTTCAACACTAGTCCCTTTTGGCCCACGCAGTTTTTTAAACACATCTTTTTTAGTGATTTCATATGCATCTTCACCATCGATTGCAATTATTTGATCACCGGGCATGAGCCCTGCCCGCTCTGATGGACTATCTGCCACAGGGGAAATAACGGTAATATAACCATTTAAAACATCGAACTCAATTCCAATGCCTTGGAAAGAGCCTCGAAAGAGCTCCTCGATTTCTTCTTGTTGTTTCGCTGGGATATAAATTGAATGAGGGTCCAATTGTTTGAATATGCCTTGAAAAGCGCCTTCCATAAGTTCATCCATATCAACATCTTCAAAATACAGTTGGTTGATATAATATAATATTTGATTCATAACCTTAAGCTTGCTTTCAATGGCGCTGTAAGGATTTTTGGAATATACAATCTGTGAAAGTGGTATTAATGCAAATAATGTGACGGTAATAAGCATCAGCACAAAAGGAACTTTTTTGAAGAGTGTCTTATTTTTCATTTGATTAATTTTAAGATAAGTAAAACGAAGCCAGCGAGAAACTATAAACCAAAATAAAACATGGTGCGTATAGTTATGCCTTGTAATGTCGATTTTGGAGAGTCAGCAATTTGTTTGCGATCATTCAAACGCCATTCTCCTGCGTCAATAGTTCCCTGGTTATAGCCAAGGCTCAAACGTAATCCCACACGATCCATAATTTGCCATTTTATAGCTACATAAGGTTGAAAATTAAAAAATGTGCCACTCAAGTCAGTCATTCCACCATATCCATTTACCGGAGAAAGGGTCGTTCCCTGCATGGTTTCTATAAGATCATTCGCAGCAGAATCTGTTAAAGAAGAATCAACGCTGAAGTATAAAGCGCCATTTGAAACAGTTCCATATGCGTTAGAAAACAAATTGCTCCATTGTGCCTCGCCGGTATGTTGATCAATGCTGATATTCACTCGCCCAAGTCCCATTAATACACCGCCTGAAATTTCCAAATCCCTGAAGATAGGCACAACGTATTCTAATATAACAGCCCCAAGTGTAAAAGAAAACTTTGCAGTTACCGTCGGACGAAAACTGCCTTCATATGGGACGATTTTATCCCCATCATTTAACAACGGTAACGAATTTTGCTGAATACCAATAGAATCATTGGTCTCTTGGTAAAAATACACATCCATAATATTGCTGATTCTTGAAGATCCAATTCCAGCGTAACCGCCAAGTCGCCAACGACCTGAAATATGAGTAAAACCTTCCCCCCCGTGAACGATAAATGGACTATCAAAATTTTTCGTATTTAATCCCAAAGCTGTCATCATTTTGGTTCCGGGAATTGAATCCAATGAGATATACATTGGGCTATACCCAACCCCACCACCAAAATAGTCCTGTATTGGGTATAAGTCGCTTTGAGCGCTTAATAACAGCGGAATTAATTGTGATATGAAAAATATTCGTTTCAGCATTTTTCTGTGCAATACGTTATTTAATTTATATTTGCAGACTTCAATTTGAGAAGGGAAATATTGTAACAAATTTAGACAATTCTATGGGTAAAACAGGCCCTTTTCCTTGTATTTTTCGAGATATGGAAACTATATTCCTTTTCAGTTGAGGTAAGGGAACGTCATTTAAGAGACATTTTGATGCTTATTTAATTCGTTTTCCTTCCAAGGGTTGATTCGAGGGAATTCAAAACGGTGATTAAATGAACTCAAATAAGTTGTATATATACGCAGTTTTTCTGCAGATGAGTATCCATGCAGGCACATTAAATATTGGCGGTCCATTTGATCTCAATAATAATAATATGGACGAAGCGCTCCTGTTTAATGAAAATCATCTACGGTATGTTGAAATTCTAAACGATGGATCACATGTATTAATGTGGGAAATTATTCCAGACAATTATATAATAAAAGATGCCAATATTTACGATATTAACAATGATGGTAAAATAAATTTAATAATTGTGGCTGATTATTTGCCCGGTAAGCGCAGTAAGGAAAATAAGTGGCTCCATTTATTTTCTTGGGCAGATTCTCTTTTTGTTCCGCAATCCATTGAAATGGATAATGACGATTTATTGCATCCAAATAATTGTGATATTGATGCGCAGTCTAGAGTACTATCAATAGCCGTTGGCACGCCTTATCGAGCAGCCGTATTGCTTGAGGTTCAAAATCAAGAAGAAAGCCTTACTGGTTCAACTATGAATATTGAATTGCCCGATAAGCTACGCAATGGGTTTGGACCTGTGTTTTCTAGTTTTATGAATTTATCTGGCGAGGCCCACTTGGCCGTATTTAGCCCGGAAAATGATTCATTAAAAGTTGTATTGTATCGTGCCGATGAAAAAGCTGTAGTCGTAACAGAAAACATATTTCCCTTGAACGGCGCTCGCAACTTGATAGGTTCCGCAATCCAAAAAACAGATTTAGATAAAAATGATTTTGAAGAACTTCAATTACCATTTATCAGTGGCGAAGTATTAACCTTGGCGTTTCTCGATAGTTTGTTGGTTTTATCCGAAAGTGATTTGAGCGGACAAAATCTTTTCATCCTTCCAGATAGCGCCGATTCGAAAAGGATAAATGAAATTCTATCTAATAGAGCAGATCTTGGAGTGTATGATTTAGTTAAAATACCCGAACCAGATACTATAATATCTATCATTCCCGATGATACTTTAAGACTGGGGGATACACTCAATTATAAAGCAGCAGTGGATACGGCTATAGAATTTTATAGTTTTAATTGGTTATTAAAACCTCCATCCAATGCCTATTTTGACCCGAGTTCAGGAACTATTTCATGGATACCAAGACGAGAAGATATTGGAGTACATGAAATCAAATTTTTTATAGAACAACGATTAAACGAAGAACTGGTATCGGATGAAGACGATTTAGGTGATCGTCATAGAATCTTCCCCGTTCTAGAAGGATTAGAGCGCTCCTATGCGGTTATTGTAATTGATACGACAAAACCGCCTATTATTTATGTTCCACCTCCTTATGAGCCCTATAGTGTTCTGGTGCTCACTCCCAGAAAAGCAGCCGGGAATGAACGCTTTCTTTTTGATGGCGTACCTCCTTTTAGTGTATCGGTTAATGAAATAGATATTCCAAAATACCCATCCTTTTCCCATTCAATATTTGCGAATCTTGGGAGAGTCAATATTGATAAACATGTCAATTTTTCTTACACATCAAACAAAGACAGTAGTGATAAAATGATGACCCTAATGCTGAATCACGATTTGACAGAAAATATTATTTACGCAAAAATTGAACCGACTATAGATTCACTGAATACAATATCAAGCTTGAATCCATCAAACTGGCGGTCAACCTTACAACATTATCCCATGTATGAATTTGAGGGATTCCCTGAATCCATGCGTTTGGGTGATAGTGATAATGGAATTTTTTTATACTCTAGTGAAGCAGGGTTGAAAACCAAAAATAATTCATATATTTCAGTATTAACCCCATTATCTGAAAATGGACACAATATTTCAATTAGCATGAAAGCTGTCGAATTGTGGAATATTACCGGGGATGTAAAAATGGATAGCCTTGGAAATAAAATCGTGAATACAACCATCACTTTTACAGGTGAATTTTACCCCTACAGTATACATGCCGAAATGTATAACCGTGAAAATTTTACCAAACGGTTAAAAGAAATGAAATTTCAAATTCTAGAGTTTATGGGTGTAGATAGTGTTGTTGTAGATTCTTCTCGAATAAATATACGATGAATAGACTCTCCACAATCATTTTACTAATTTTTAGCCTTGTTTTCAGCAAGGATCTGCAGATTATTCATATGGAGGGAACATTTGATCTTGATCAGGATGGCCTTTATGAGTTTGCTACAATTGAAACCGGGCAAGACAACGGTAGATCCGTTTCTATGATCCGTTATTATGAGATTGATGGCGATGGATATCAGCAATTGAATTGGGAATTGGCTGCTCCGGATGGTTTATTGGGTAATTTTGTGAATTTGAAATTGGGCGATTTGGATGGTGACGGCGTTCCTGAACTTATAACTATAATGAACCTCGCGGATGAAAACGAGGAACACATTTTACAACCTATCGTGTATTATTATCCTTGGGACGGTGAAGGTTTCAGCGAAACGCCCGCGAGCACATTAAACCTATCAGAACGTAATACATTTCTACGCTGTCACAATTTTGAATTGTTGAACCGCGACGGCGATGACGATCAGGAATTGGTTGTTTCTCTGGGAAGCCCGGTCCGCGGATTGGCTATTGTTGATGTGAATAAGGACGGACAGCTTTTTATAAGTAATCGCTTGGAACCAGAAGCAATGCGCTTCGGGTCTGGTTTTGTATATGTCGGAGTAGTAGACTGGAATAACGATGGTTTTGATGATATAATCAGTTTCAGCCCTGAAGGAAATGTAATGAAGGCACAACCGTTTTTTAATAAAAACGGTTCATTTATTCAAGGAGAAGAAAATTATATTACAGTTTCTGGAATGAATGGATTTCTTAATCGGTCGATTACAATTACGGATTGGGATGCTGATGGATTTTTGGATGTAATTGCACCATTCCAAAGCGGTCATTTAATTGCATTAACATTGTCACAAGCTGGGATTGATATAGATAATATTCCCAACGAAGCAGGGCCTCTTTCCGACGTACAAATTGCTGATTTTGATCATGACACATATACAGACCTATTATTAGTGTCCGGTGAAATGAATATGATGACCGTTTCTTTTGGAGCAGAAAAACCGGAAGAAAAAAGTGAAAGTTATTTTACACTCACTGTTGATACAGTGGACATTCAGGTTTTTTCAGCTATTCCAATTATAAAACAGGGCAAATATATTGGTACGACAATTGCTGCCGGCTGGGATGGTGATGAAACATCCGTTTTTCTAACAGACTTGGGTTTACCACCGCCAGTTGATAAACCAACGGTACAGGATACGTTAACAGATCCCATAGATTTATTGGATATATTTCCGGAAATCACCGGTCTTGATATTGGCTCACTGGCCGCAGGCATTAAACCGATAAAATCGTTAGGGCAACCATTGCCTAAAGGCGTTTTACCCAGGCATGTTCTTCCTGTTGAACAATTATTTGTGTATTCAATCCCGGAAGATGAAGCGAATCTGTTTTATAGTTTTCGCTGGTTACTTCCGCCTCCAAAAGGCATGTTCTTCCATTATGAAACACGTTCTATTCAATGGGTGCCAAACGGAACACAACTGGGTGCGTATAAATTGGCTTATCACGTAGAAATGAAAACAGGTGAAACGGTTGAATTAGAATCTGAAGAAATTGGTTTTTTACTCACATACAAAGTTGTCCCCCATTTAGAAGGTTATGATGAACGCCTATGGATTTATGTAAATGATGCTCCGGAATTTATTTCTGAACCGGCCATTACTGAATTTGTTGCCAACTCACTATTTACATATTCTCCGATTATTAATGATTATAACGAAGATGCCAAGATTCAGTTTATGCTGGAAGTATCCCCTGATGGTATGGAAATGGATTCTAGCGGTGCCCTGTATTGGCAAACGGACAGTAGTCATGTGAATATTTATGATGTACGCATTGTTGCTTCCGATGGATTTGATCGCGCAGCCCAGGAGTTTCAGCTGTTTGCCCGTGCCGGTGTAAAAATCCTGTCAGAAGCAGATTCAATTATTCGCGTGAATGAACTTTTCAAATATAAGGTGGACGTTTGGCGCCCGGATTTAGATCAGGAATTGACATATAAAATGCTTTATCATCCGGAAGGCATGACTTTGTCTGAATTAGGATTAATCGAATGGACACCTGCCGTTTCTCAAATTGATACGCAAAATTTTGCAATCGTCGCCAATCATGGTGTTGCGGCTGATACACAAGAAGTTATTTTATTTGTCAACCATCCGCCGGTTATTGATCGTGCACCACCGCCCATGAATAAGGTTAATTTGGGTTATGTTTGGGATTTCCAATTGGACGTAACAGATCCCAATGTGAATGACGTCCTAACCTATACGGCTGTGGAAATGCCTGATGGAATGCGCATGGATCCTTTTACCGGACGTTTGCGCTGGGAACCCACCCGAGATGAAATGGACTTTGGTCATTTGAAGATCGAAGTGGATGACGGAAAAGATGTCCGGATAATTGAAGCAGATTTTTTTATCAATTCCCCTATTAAATTGGTATCGATTCCAGTCATGCAGGCAACGGTGGGACAGCAGTATAAATATAAAATTATGACGACGGATCTGAATAAAGGATCCCTTTTACCTTTTAGCCATGTTGTAAAACTGGAAGACACAGAAAAAGCACGAGTGTATGCAGTCAATATTACAGATGATGTGTATCGTGAAAATGTGGATCGCTATATCGGGGATTGGAATGCAGCTGAAGTTGTTTATATGACCAGCCAAGGGGAGATGGAGTCAGATGAATTCAGCCGCCTGAATTTGAAGCGTTATGTACACTCTATTTTTTGGGAGGACGATCGGCTGATGGTAATCATCGAAGAAAAAGATGATCGCTCTGTGAGTGTTAAAGATGTTCTCTGGGAATTTTTCCAGGGATCAAAAGGTAAACCGCCCAAAGTCATTGTAGAACGCAGGAGCGCCATTCGCTACACGTTAGAAGAATTCCCCGATGGCATGGAAGTGGATGAATTTACCGGAACATTGTTATGGACGCCGGGGAAAGACCAATACGATACCTATCCTATCAAATTGGTGGTGTCTGATGGATATACCAAAGATGAGCAATCATTTGAGCTATATGTGAATCATCCGGCAACGATTGTATCCCAGGCGCCGAAAGCTGCGCTCGTTGAAGAAATGTATAAATATCAAGTACAGGTGGAGGATAAAAACGCCGATGCCGAGCTCCATTATGAACTTTTGAAAGGTCCCCAGGGCATGCAGATGTCCAACACGGGGAAAATTGTTTGGATTCCAAAATCGTCCCAAGTGAATAAGCATACATTTTCTATAAAAGTATCAGACGGCTATCATGAAGATAACCAAACAGGACGCGTCTTTGTGAATATTCCACCCTCGATCATTTCCAAGCCTAAACCTGTGGGCTTAACAGGTTATGAGTACCGCTATACAATTGTTGCGGAAGACTTGAATGGCGACCGTGTGGCTTTCCGTTCTATACGCTTACCCAAATATGCGTCATTTAATAAAAAGACAGGCCAGTTTAAATGGCGTCCCCGCAACAGCCAGCTAGGGCCCCAAGATGTGATCATTACGGCCATTGATGAACGGGGCGCCACCACGACCCACCAGTTTCAGATTCATGTATTTGAAAACCCCGATGCCCGCCGCTTTGTGAGCACCGGCTGGCCGCTCATGCTCACCTTTGTAGGTGTTATGTTCGCCTGGGGTGTGGCGCAGTTCTAATCTGTATTAAATGACTTAAGTTTTTTACTTTAAAAAATCTGTTGTAGGGGTGGTAGATTTGGGTTGTGGTAGATTTAATATCTTAAAAATATGATTTTACCAGGGAGGTCAAAATGAAGCGTCTAATTATTAGTTTATTTGTTTATACGACAGTTGTATTTGCTACAACAATCCATGTACCTGCGGACTACACCACCATCCAGGCCGGCATTGATGCAAGTAGTAATGGCGATACAGTCCTTGTTCAATCTGGTACTTATACAGGTAGTGGAAACAAAGACCTTGAAATTGGTGGAAAATCCATTACTATTATATCAGCAAGTGGGGCAACATCAACCATTATAGACTGTGAGAATAATGGTAGAGGATTTCTCTTTCCCCAAGAACAAGGTGCTACACTAATATTAGATGGATTCACAATACAAAATGGAACCCCTAATGATGGCAATGATGGTGGTGGTATTTTGTGTATCTCGGGCAATAGTTTGACTATTAAAAATTGTATTATAAAGAATAATCAAAATAGCGGACTTTACTTTTCTTATTGTTCTCCGATTGTTATCAACTGTATTATTTCAGGTAATACCTCTGAGTGGTGGGGTGGAGGGCTAAATCTTGACCAATCTGCAGCTGAAATTAAGAACTGTCTAATATCTGGGAATACCAGCCCAGGAAAAGGAGGTGGTATTGTAGTTCAGCATAATTCCCCCAATATAGTAAACTGTACTATTACAGAGAATTCGGCCCCAGAAGGGGGCGGCATCTATTGCTATCAGGCTTTTCCAACCGTTACAAATAGTATTTTGTGGAATGATGCACCGGAAGAGGTTTATTTTGATGATTCTTTCAATTCTAATTCTATTATGATTGCCTACTCTGATATTCAAGGAGATTCAGCCGGCATTGGAATTAACAATAACGGCACCGTGTATTGGGAAACAGGCAACATCGACACTGATCCGCTCTTTACTGACGAAAGCGGCGGCGACTACACGCTCCAAAACGGTTCGCCTTGTATTGATGCTGGCACAGCGTTCTTTGTTTGGCAAGGCGATACGCTTGTTAACTTGAGTCCCGGTGAATATGTTGACTCCGACCCCGACATGGGAGCTTTTGAGTACGACGTAGTTTCTACCACTGAAGACTTCCCACTCACACCATTTAAATTCGTTCTACATCAAAACTACCCCAATCCGGTTTAGCTTATCCTCGACACAATCGTCGCAAATACAAATATTCGACATAACCGGGCGGTTGGTGGAGACGCTCATTGATGAACCACTTACGCAAGGAGAGCATGAAATTGTATGGAATGCCGGCAGTCAACCCAGTGGTGTGTATTTTGTGCGGCTGCAGAGTGGTGAGTTTGTGGAGAATCAGAAAGTTATTTTGTTGCAATAATTAGAAACTTATGTAAAAAGAACGCCGTCGCCTACGGCTCATTAACACACTAAATCTATTAACTGCTCCTCGTCTTTTGTATAAAGCGAAACACCCACTGGCAAAGCATAAACAGGCAGGTCTTTTAGCTCCTCTAGTTTTGCTAAATCTTTTTCTGTCGTAATAATTGCCTGCGCTTCAGCCGCTAAAAATACTTCCCGAATAACTTCCAAATCCATAGCTGAATAATCCGCATGATTGTCGTGACGAAAATGATGGACATAATCCAACCCAGCTTCTTCCATTATTACTTCAAAACTATCCGGATCGCCCACGCCGGAAACGGCCACCACGGGGCCATTGAAATCGCTTACAGGTTTTGTTGAACCATCTAATCCAATCAACTGCGTATTTGGTATTAAATCAGACTCCATAGTAAAACTGCAATAGTTAGATACTGCATTGACTAGTTTTTCATCGGGGGGCGTCAAATTAGCTTTGGTGAAAATGACTGCATCAGCACGTTTAATATTTCTCAATGGTTCCCGGAGCAGTCCGTAAGGCAGCAGTTTTGGACGGCGGTGATTGCTGTTGATTAAAACAATATCCACATCCCGAAACACCCGCCGGTGCTGGAAGGCATCATCCATGAGAATCACATCAGGGTTATATTCATTACATATTAATTGCCCGCCCCGATAGCGGTTCTCATCCACAACGACGGGTATTCCTTTTAATTTATTGGCCAGCATAAAAGGTTCATCGCCACTATTTTCCAGGTTTGATTGAACTGCGTTTCCATCACTGACGACAAGCGTTCCGGCTGACTTACGTTTATAGCCCCTGCTCAAAACAGCAACCTTCAATCCTGTGGCTTTTAAAGTATTGGCCAGAAATAAAACAAAGGGTGTTTTGCCTGTTCCGCCCACAGAAAGATTGCCAATACTTACCACCTTGCAGGGCAATTTTCGGGAAACAAAAAAGCCTAAATTATAAAAGAAGTTCCGCCAGAAGATCAGCAGCCAATAGAAAAATCCCAGGGGCCAGAGAAACATTCGGTATTTTTTTATAGATTGGGGATCAAACTGCGGCACGACGCTTGGCCTCCTCTTCCAATCTGTCTAGCTCATTTTTTAATAGATTTGAACATTCATCAAAATCGTCATTTTCAGAAAACGCCAGCGGCTTGCCAATCAACAAGTGGATTTTACCAAAGGGTTTAGCTACATAAAAGGTATCCCAGTTTGTAGACGCCCAGTGTTTTGTAGCATAGCTCCCGGTGGGTAATAATACGGCACCGGTTCGCATGGCAGCTTTTACTGCTCCCGGTTTGGGTTCTTTAGCCGGACCTTTGGGTCCATCCGGAGTAATAAACACAAGGGAGCCTTTTTCATTTAACACATTTATAATTTGTTTATAAGCCTCTCTCCCACCATCCGAACTGGAACCGCGGATTGTTTTATAACCAAGTTTTACAGCAATTCGTGAAATGATTTCTGCATCTCCGTGTTTTCCCGCCACACCGTAGGGTTGTTTATCTGCCACATATAAATAACCGGGCAATAAATTTCCATGCCACGTTGTAAAAATAATGGACTTGCCTTCCGCACGTAATTTTTCAATTTGCCCATCACCTTCGATATTCCATCGGTTGGTACTATAAAGAAATTTCAATGCCCATTTTCCAAAAAACACACCCAGAAAAAAGAGAATCTTTTTCTTCATTATATATCCCTTTGTGTTTCCCATGTTAGCGTCAGCGGAGGGGAAAAATAATGGATTTTCAAAATAACTTTCTCCCATTCATAGGGTAGAAGCGAAGAGGGGTTTTATTCTGTTTTGAAAAGTTCATTTCAACGAACTGTTCGTGATAATATAGCATCTGCCGCGCGTTCGTAGGCTCCCGGCATACCCAGTGTTCTTCTTACTTCTTCGTACTCCATAAGCATATTTTTTCTTTCATGAGAATTATAAAGCAATGGTTTAACAGCTTCAGCTAGGTTTTCCGCTGTCATTTCATATTGTAGAAATTCCGGGACGATTTGTTTCCCGGCAATAAGATTGGTCATAGCTGCAAACGGTACTCTTGACAAGTTTTTGGCAAGGAGCCAGCTTCCGACTGAAAGTTTATAACTCACAACGGCTGGAATATCCTGAACGGCAGATTGGAGCGTAGCTGTTCCTGAAGAGGTCAATACGGCTGTACCATATTCCAGACAAAGGCTCGTATCCTCCTCTTCTATTTTCCAATTATTGGGGATGGACGGCAATGATATGTTGGGTGCCTTGCCCATAATGAGTTGAAGATTGCTATCTTTAATTAAAGAAACTGTTTTTTTAAAAATGGGAAGATGACGATTTATCTCTTGTTGGCGACTACCAGGGAAAAGAACGAGCAATGGTTTGTTTATATCCAAATGGTGTTTCTGGAAAAAAGCTTCTTTATGCATTGTAGGCTTGTGGAATTCTGAAAACGGATGCCCAACAAAATAAGCATTGACTCCACGTTGTTCAAACCATTCTTGTTCAAAAGGGAAAATACATAATGCTTGATCAACACATTTACGGATTGTCTTTACCCGTTTTTCTTTCCAGGCCCACACTTGAGGCATTATAAAATATGTGATGGGCAATCCTAAAGGATGAATATTTTTTGCCAAACGCAAGTTAAACCCGGGGTAATCAATAAGAATTAAGCGATGGGGTTTTATTTCCTGAATTTTCCCCAATGTATTCCCCATTACATTTAACATATAAGGAAGATGCTTTAATACTTCTGTAAAACCCATCATTGACAAGTCATCTACATGTTCAAGGATATCCATTCCTGCAGATTTCATCTTATTTCCACCATGTCCCACAAAAGAAGCATCAGGGCATTTTTCTTTTAGAGCAGAAATGAGTCGAGCCCCATGTATATCACCGGACTCTTCTCCTGCCACGAGAAAAAATACTGTATTTTGGCTAGAGGTCATAGAAATAGACTACAGATTTTTATGGATGCAAATCAAAATTACACAAACTGTTGGCGTAGTATAATGCAAAGCAAAATTAGGATAATATTTTGCAATGTACGTTTTTCAGTTTTAAGTGTTTTTATAAACGTCATAGTCGACCGATTATCGTTATTTTGCCACGTTGTTAATCGCGGCAGCAAGCGTGGCACATTTTGTAGGTAGGTTTCATAGCTCTCACCAAATAAACCAACAAGCGTTTCTTCTTCCAGAGAAATGATTAATGCATATTGAATAAGGAAAAATATCCATGTAATAGACAACATACACCAAATATTCGGTGCGCCTGCGATGAGAACAACTCCTGAAAAAAGAAACAAGTTTCCAATGTATAATGGATTGCGAACATGTGTAAATGGCCCGGAAGAACAAAGAGCAGGCGCACCCACTTTTATTGTTCTGGTAATTCCTCCGGCATAACTTACTGCCCAAAAACGAATAAATTCACCCAAGACCAAACACGTTAACCCGACCCCCATAATTGCAAAAGCAGGGTTTGAATAATAAATGATTAATATTGCTAATGGTATAGGTGTATAGCTGCGGTTTTTGAAAAAGAAATTGCGAATATCCATTATATCAATCTGCAAAATATATTTGTAGAAACCGTAAGCGAAAAGAAGATTTTAACACTATAATTTACACCACCCCTAAATTCCCTCCTCATACGAGGAGGGAATTTAGGGGTGGTGTAAGATTGTGTGATGTTTAACAATTTTTCATTATTTAAAGAATACATTATTTTATCCATCAATGAATATCCTCCAAGATCATATCATGAATTTTGACAGCAACGTCCAGGGCATCTCTTCCAGCTTGTCCATTTACAATTGGTTTATCGTTACCATTTATTGATTGAATAAAATTTGTTAATTCCATTTCTAGAGCATCAAACTGATTGATGTCCGGTTTTTCGTACACAATCTTTTTATGATTCCCATAAGCTTCTAATGAAGCTGTTTCCAATGCATCAGGGTCATCTTGATCTGCCTCTAGAACGCGATATATTTCTGTAAGCCCTAAAAGAAAATCGATAGTTACGTACATATCTTTTTGAAAAATCTTAATTTTTCGGACTTTATCCCGGGCGATTCGGCTGGATGTTATGCTGGCAACAGTTCCGTTTTCAAAGCGCAGGCGTGCGTTGGCTATATCAACCGAATCAGACAAAATAGACACCCCGCTGGCTCGAATGTTTTTTACCGGTGAATTAACCAAAGATAAAATGATATCAATATCATGAATCATCAAATCAAGAACAACGGGTACATCGGTGCCGCGCACCGTATAGGGAGCCAAGCGTTGGACTTCAATATATTTTGGATTTAGTTCAAAATTTTTCAGGGGAATTAATGCCGGGTTTAGCCGCTCAATATGCCCTACTTGGATGAGTACATTATTTTCAGCAGCTAGGTTTAGCAGACGATCAGCTTCAGCAACAGTTTTAGTAATAGGTTTTTCTATAAATACGTGCTTTCCTGCCATAATACATTGTTCGGCAATTTTCGCATGGGTAAGCGTAGGTGTTACAATCGACACCGCATCACAATTGTTTAATAAATCATTAAGCGAATCATGCGCATTACAATTGTATTCAACAGCTATTTTATTAGCTCGATCTGTGTCAACATCAAAGATTCCAGAGAAGGAAAATACATTATTATTGGACAGATGTTTTACATGGTGTTGGCCTAAGTGGCCCACACCGATAACACCTATTTTAGAAATTAAATCAGCCATAAATAATCGAGGAAATTACACTTCTACACTATAAAGACTATAAGGGTTCCAAAAAATAACTTGAAAGAAATTCACTTGCTTTTCCTTTAGAAAACGACCAATTTTAGACCATCATTCGAGGTAAGTCTAACAATATGAACCGAGGTAAACATATTTTCAATGGCGTCTAACGTTAAAACCGGAATCGGGTTTTTAATTCCATTCGGAGCCATTATTGGCTTTGTTCTATCTATTATTGCTGAAAATTACATTTTAGGTATTTTCTTTGCGGTGGCTGGAATTCTTATTTGGCTATTGTATTTGGCGGTGATGAATACAGCAACGCCCGACACCATGGGTAATTTCATTATACTTTTTGGTGTATTGTTAGCTATGGCAGTATTTATGAATTTTGGCTGGGAGCAAAATATTTGGGGTGGAATTGAGTTCAAAACAGAAGGCTCTGTCATGGCGCTAATGGTATTATTTTTTGGTACTTTGATAGGCGTCATGTTTAGGCAACGTATTTCTGACGTACAATCGTTGACAACTAGGGAAAAAGAATTAGTGGATAAAGCTTTACAGGGGCACGATGACCCTCGGGTTATTGTTGTAAAGCAAGAAGCGGAAGAAGTTAACAACGACGATGAAGAAGAGGATGACTACGAAGAATATGATGAGTATGATTATGAATACCCCTATTATTATGATGAAGATGATGAATATGAATACGAGGATGAAGAAGAGGGCTAACAGGACCTCACGTTAGATCACAGTTGAAAGGGCAGGTGACTGCCCTTTTTTATTATAATTTTATTTTATTAAATGGAGTGGCATCAACAATAGAAATGAACCGATGGGTTCCGGGATGTATTTAGTTAGATTAGAAACGCCAAATGGCATTCATACGCAAAATATTGTTTTATGAAGCAATCTATTTTCTATCTACCCCCGTCATAGCCAAAACAATATTTGTACTACCGATAAAAGCTGTGTGTTGAGCCCGTGTGGCTTTTATAAAATAATATACCGTAAGCCAGTAAAATATATGAAACCACCACTCATTGACCTTGCCTAAATAATAAGTACCATCCAAAATAACAGCTGCCATAAACAGCATAGTAACCATCATTGTGGGCGGATAGAGTTTGCGTTTGATTCCTAAAACGCCTTTATAAAATTTATCGCCAATTTCAGGATGGTCTTGAGTGTATTCTTTTATGTTTACGCCTGTTCCTACAAAAAAGAACATGACCAAAGTTTGAGTGGCGATAAAGATAATACTCACCAGCAGGTCCAAAGTAATATGAGTTGTGGGCCAGAAATTTAAATAATGGTTCAGCCCGACAAGCGCCAGACCGACTCCAGACACAGCGACCATTATATAAGATAAAATCATGAAAAACCACATATCAGAAACTACACATTGAAATGGAAATAAATACAGTCGCCATTTTTCACCACATATTCCTTACCCTGAAGCTTTGCCAGTCCGGCATCCTTCACAGCTTTTTCTGATCCTAGCCGAACCAGATCGTTATATTTGATTACTTCGGCTTTGATAAATCCTCTTTGAAAATCAGTATGAATTTCCCCTGCAGCTTCTGGGGCGGTGGCGCTTTGTTTGATCGTCCAAGCTCGGACTTCAGTTGGTCCACATGTAAAAAATGTTTCCAATTCGAGGAGTTTGAATCCGGCATGAATGAGTTTATTTAACCCCGGTTCTGTCAGATTAAACTCTTCCAAGAACATAGATTTTTCTTCATCTGGTAATACAGCAATTTCTTGTTCAAGTTTTCCACAGAGACGTATAGCCAGATTGCCTTCTTTTTCTGCGAATGTTGCGAGCTTTTCTTCCGGCTCACCCCTTTTATTATGGGTAATTTCTGTTTCATCTACATTAGCTACATATAAAATTGGTTTATGTGTTAGCAAGTGCAATGAATGGATAATATCTATTTCATCTTCATTTGCTTGAAATGACCGTGCCCGGTGACCCTCATTACAATGATCCAATAATTTTTTAATAATATCGAACTCCAAATGTTCTTTTTTGACACCAGATCGCGTTCCTTTTTCTGCTTTAGTATATCGTTTCTCCAGTGTGTCTAAATCTGCTAAAAGAAGTTCTGTTTCAATAAGATCTGCATCGCGAACAGGATCAACGCCGCCCTCTACATGGGTGACATTATTATCTTCAAAACAGCGTACCACATGGATAATGGCTGCTGCTTGACGTATTTGTCCCAGAAATTGGTTTCCCAACCCCTCACCTTTACTGGCACCACGAACCAAGCCCGCAATATCAATAAATTCAACAGTGGAAGGAGTTACTTTTTTCGGTTTGAAGATTTCTGCTAATTTCTCCAATCGATAATCTGGAAGCTCTACAATGCCTACATGAGGATCAATTGTACAAAAGGGATAATTTTCAGCCGGGACAGATGAAGCTGTCAAAGCGTTAAAAATGGTGGACTTGCCCACATTGGGCAGCCCGACGATACCGCAGCGTAATGCCATATTAGATGTTTGCTGATATTTAAAAAGGATCGAGAGCGGGATCCATGCCTGTATCCCAGACCAGTTTTTCAAATAAACCAACCTGCAAGTCTTTGGCGAAATAAATCGTTTTATCTTTTACATGTAATACCGCATCTCCCCATGCCATAAACATCGGACGGGTGATGAATTTTCGAATATCGATCTGATAAGTGATTTTGTCATGATAAGGTCTAACTTGCCCTTTAAATTTTACTTCTTTTACACCCAGTGCTCTACCGCGCCCTTTGCCACCGGCCCAGGTAAGAAAAAATCCAACTAATTGCCAAAAACCATCTAATCCTAAACAACCTGGCATGACCGGATCATTTACGAAATGACAATCAAAAAACCAGTTCTTCGGATCAACATCTAATTCAGCTTTTATAAAACCATTGTCGTATTTTCCACCGGAATCTGAAATTTCCAAGATGCGGTCAATCATTAGCATTGGAGGCGTTGGCAATTTGCCATTGGCTTTGCCAAACATTTTTCCAGAACTAATGTCTAGAAGATCTTGTTTTGAAAATGAAGACTTTTTATCCATTATAATATCCTTTATAAGCATAGAAGTTAATCATAATGATTAGTTGCTCATTATTCTTTTGTGTTCTTGGTTTGGCTTTGCTGAAGACTTCCCTAAATTCATGCTTTAATAAAGTGGAGTAAAAACATGTCTGAATGGGTATTAATTTTAGGTGGATCAACTGGTCACGGCGCCGCTACAGCTAAACGATTAGCAAAAGATGGTTATGGTATTATTGCTTTTCACTTTGACCGTGGGGAAGCAAAAAAAATTGCGGGCGAAACCATTGCCGAAGTCAAGGAGACCACGGGTGGAAATTGTCATTATTTTAATACAAATGCAGCTGCGTTGGAAACCATGGATAAATACATTCCGAAGATTGCTGAAATTACCGGGGGCCAACCACTGAAGCTAATGCTGCACTCTATCGCTTTTGGCACAACCACTAACTTTTTTGGTGAAAAACCTGTGAACCAAAAACAAATGGATATGACTGTTCATGTTATGGGGAACTCTATATTGTATTGGACACAAAAGTTGTACGACGCGAAACTTCTTGCAAAAGGATCACGCATTTTAGGGCTAACCAGTGAGGGGAATTATGTGGCTATGGAAGGCTATGGTCCGGTCAGTGTTGCAAAAGTGGCTATGGAGGCCATCATTCGCCAGATTGGTTGGGAGCTTGGACAGTTTGGTATTACAGCAAATTCGATTCAAGCGGGAGTGACTCCAACTCGAGCATTAACAAAGATTACTGATAATTGGGAAGCGTGGGTGGAAAACACAAAGAAGCGCAATCCCATGCGCCGGACGACACAGCCCGAAGATGTGGCTAATACTATTTCCTTACTACTACGCCCTGAAGCAGATTTTATAAATTGTTCTATTATATATTGTGATGGCGGCGAAAGCCGATCGGGGTCTTTTTAGATAGAGAAAGGTATATAGACTAATCAGGATTCTGTATTCTACAGGTCAATCCGCTTTCTTAAAAGTGTGACCATATCATAATGCTCCCGGGTGGGCAGAAGTTCAAAACATGTTTCTGCTTCCTGAAGGGCGTAACCCCACCAATCCTTTTTTGTGTACATAAGCGCCAGCCGGTAGTGCGCATCGGCCAGCAATTCATAATCAGCCCGGCTTAAAGATTTAATGTCAGCGGGCAAGAGGCGGGTTACTTCACGATATTCCAGGATTGCTTCATCTATGAGTCCTTTTTGAGAATACCATTGCGCTAATTGTAAATGGCGTTGCGGGTCTTCTTTACATCCTGTAAATGCTAATACAGCAAGAAGCGTCAATAATATGTTTTTCAGGTGTTTAATCATCCTCGGAATCCGTATGGAATTTCATTGCGTACCGTCAAGAAAACAAGAGAAAAGTTTTGTATTTACTCATAATTTAACTAATCATCTTGTGTGGATGGAGTCGTGGTTCTTTAACCCAAAAAGTAAGTAATAACAAACCGATTGCGATGAGTATCCCTGACAATATGAATAAATTGCGAGTGCCGATAATGGGATTCAATAGACTTGCGCTCACAATCATTAGTAAAACAAAAGGTGCCAAAAATGTATCGATGAGCGCCATATATGTTTTACTGTCCCGCGATTCTGCAAATTCATAAACCATGTTCATAGCTGATGGCATAAATCCTCCGTGTCCCAAACCTAATGCAAGAAAAATAGCATATACATGGGTCATGGATGTTGCAAAAATTGTAAACATTATTGCTAGTAGATAACCGCTGAAAGAAATTGTAATAGCTGTTTTATGTCCCCAGCGATCACCGAATTTTCCAGACAAAATACTGCCCAACCCAAATGCAATAACCTGTAAAACAATAAATATCCCTGCTGAACTAACCTTAAACCCAAAGAGCTCTTGAGTGTATACTGCGTAAAGACTCATGGCGGGAAAATGAGCTGTGATAAAAATTCGGCTTAATAAATAGCGTTTAAAGTTTTCATGTGTTTTGATGATCATTTTAGTATCATGCCAAAAATCAGCAATTGTTTTATGAGGTGTATTCTCTAATTTATTTTCAACGTTATAGAATAAGTAAATAAAAACACCTAAACCCATTGAAACACCCATAATGATGAAACCCCACCCAAAATTATTTGGAAAAGGGACAGAACTATTCAACAGTATTTTAACAATAATACCTCCAAAAAAACCACCAACACTATTAAATGCAAATGAAATACCCAAATAATGACCCCGGGATTTTCGCGGAAAAATATGGGAGAGAAAATCTGCCCAAATAGGAATAATAAACCCCAAAGATAAACAGTATAAAATGAAACAGGCATAGTAATACATCCAAGCATTTGGTCCTGTCGGTGTCAAAAATGCAAATAGAAATCCTGCAAAAAACATAGGTGGAAGAGCAAATAAATGAGATATAAAAACAGCCTTTTTAATATTGCGAATATTTCGGCTAAGGATTGCAGAAAAAAACATGGGAAATGCAATTAAAATACTAAATAATCCGGCAACTGAAATTATAACACTATCTGGGGCACCCAGTTTTTTTAAAAACAATGGTATAATTGCATACGTTGTATGAAACGCTAAACCAAACCCCCAGCTGAATTCATGAAAGCAGTTTAAATATAAATTATGAGAAAGATTTTTTTTTGTTAATTCAACCATGAGCCTTTTGCCGCTCCTGCGTCAATAATACAATAGCTGTTAACAGGATAATTGCACCAGATGCTTGAGCGGGTGACATAGCTCGCCCTCGAATAAACCAATCAAAACAAATAGCAGAAAACGGCCAGAATAATTCATAAATAGTTGCGTGCGATGCGGGCAAATGATTAAGTCCGTAATAATAAATAAAAAGTGCAACCGCTCCAGTGGAAATAACAATGGTAGCTAAAGCTCCCCATTGATCGGCATTTAATGAGGTAATCGAGGATATGTCCCCCATACTTATCATAATTAAACCTGCCACGAAAGCGGTAATAGTAAGCCTTAATGATGTTACAACCTGGAATGGCAATTTATTTAATGCGTGCTTACCCAGTACAGTGGAACTGCCCCAACTGAATGCGGCTAATAAAGCCAATAAGGAAGCGATAATTGTTTTATCATCCCAAGCAGCTATTGGTTTGACTCCAAATGTAACCAGATACCCACCAACAAAAGCAGTAATAGCTAGCAACAAAAACCTCTTCGTCAATTTTTCCTTTAATATAACGGCTGCGAGTATAATGGCAAAAAGGGGCTGAAATTTTTGGAGCAATACAACAACAGAAAGATCAATGTAATTGATATAGCTCAATGCCTTTGTGTAACAAAACGTACCTAAAATTCCACCGCAGATACTGATCCACATTATTGAACCCCAACTTCGCTGATTCAATTTTTTTACATTTTTCCAACCTTTAATCAAGAAAGGTAAAAATAGGATAGCTCCTAATGCATGTTCCAATGTAATGATTAAAAAAGAGGATACGCTGAATAATTTTTGGCGAAGTAATCCATCAAGACTCCATAGAAACGCAGCTGCAATGACAGCAAGAGGTGGAAGGTATCTTTTCACGGGCAGGAAATTACAGAAAGGGTATATCTAAAAATAATAAATAAGTGTTAAGCCGATCCACCCAGCCCGGAAAATTCAGACATATTAATACCAAAGGATTTAGTCGCCATATCCCACATGAACTTTTCTTCTGTATTGAAAATAAAATCAAGATTTGTATGCTGTAAAAGCCAGTCACCATTTTCAATTTCTGCTTCTAATTGATACTGTTTCCAACCGGCATGGCCCAGCATAAGTTTAGAATGTTTGGGCCCTTTCTTTTTTGCAATTTCCTTAATGATAGTTTTATTGCTGGTTAATGAAAAATCATTCCCGATCGCTATAGTGCTTTCAATTTCATAATCAGCTGAATGCAAAACGATTCCCCGCTCCACGAGAACCGGCCCGCCAAAATAAACGTCAGGAACCAATTTTAAAATATCGTCATCATCTGGAAAAAAGTCTGAAAATAAATCCTGAAGCTCCAGTGTTTCAAAGGGCTTATTAACAATAAATCCCAATGCACCGTCTTTATTATGTTCACAAATAAACACAACAGCTCGTCCAAAATAGGGATCCTGCATGTGAGGCATGGAAATAATTATTTGATTTATTAATGACGCCATAGTTTAAATGTACCATTTTTGAGATATTGAAACAAGCTGATTGATATCTGGAGGAATGACAAATGACCACTGAACAAATATTTATTTTGTACGCCAAAAATTAACTAGCAAATTGTTAATTCTAATATCACTCTATACCCATAATGAATATAATTAACCGGATCGAAACTTGAAATTTTGCTAATAAACTTTCTTTTTCCGGCGAACCGGGAGCATAATCTTTGATGGGCTCATTAAAGGGCTTTGGAATGTAAAATTTGTCTGACATATTTTCTTTGTTTAGGTTGATTTTTCGGTTAAAAAATAGCCCGGGAGTATACCAAGCTTAAACTCTGTGAAACAAGCAAGAGAGAACTGGATTTATTGATTTAAACCTCGCCAATGAGAAAGGTTTTTTATATGTGGGATAGGGAGTACAAGAAATCAGTAGTGGTTTCAGGATAGCCGTTGTTCATACCGTAACCTGGTACATTATCATATCAAAATGCCTGTCTACCTCTTCTGTTTTAGACAGGTTCGTACTTCATTCCGGCAGAAGGGTGTTTAGCAACCGCTCACCAAATTCCAGTAAGATAATTGCAAATGGTTTTATGAAAACGGCTGAATAATACGTAAATTCTAGGCTCTCATTTCGAAATGACAAAAACGGTATTATGAAGCAAGATAAAATCATCATCAAGGGTGCCCGCCAGCATAATCTCAAGAATATTGATCTGGAGATTCCACGTAATAAATTAGTGGTTATAACCGGTCTGTCAGGGTCCGGTAAATCCTCCTTGGCATTCGACACAATTTATGCGGAAGGCCAGCGCCGTTATGTAGAGTCGCTGTCATCCTATGCTCGGCAATTTTTGGGCCTTATGGAAAAACCGGACGTGGATACTATTGAAGGCTTATCTCCTGCAATCTCCATTGAACAAAAAGCTTCAGCACGCAATCCAAGATCAACGGTAGGAACCGTTACAGAAATCCACGATTATTTACGGCTGCTTTATGCTCATATTGGTAAGCCCCATTGCTGGATATGCGGCCGCCCGATTCAAAAACAAACAGTCCAGCAGATTGTTGACACAATTTGCAAATTGACAACAGGGACCAAGATTTTTATACTGGCTCCGGTTGTCCGTGGGCGAAAAGGCCAGCATAAAGGTGTATTGGAAGAAATTAAGAAAGAAGGATTTCTCCGTGCTCGAGTCGATGGTAAGGTGTATGGAATAGATGGTAAGATAAAATTAGAAAAAAATAAGAAACACACTATTGAAGTCGTTGTTGATAGGCTCATTATTGAAGGTGATTACCAAGAACGCTTAACTGAGTCTATTGAGCTTGCATTAAAAATTGGTTCCGGGTTAATCATTGTTCATGAACTGCCCAAAAAAGATCATTTATTCAGCGAACATTTTGCTTGTCCTCATTGCGAAGTGTCATTGGAAGAACTATCTCCAAGAATGTTTTCCTTTAACTCCCCTTATGGCGCGTGTCCTAATTGTGATGGTTTGGGTTCCCATATGGAAATTGATCCGGAACTCGTTGTCCCCGATAAAACAAAGTCTATCATTCAAGGCGCTGTAGCGCCGCTAGGTGAACAGCCCCGAGGGAATTGGTACGGAAGTATTTTAAAAAGTCTGTCCCGTCATTATGATTTCAGGTTTTCCACGCCATGGATGAAACTGGATCAAAAAGTGAGAGAAATGCTCTTATATGGTACCGGGTCCGAAAAAATGAAAATGACCTATTCTTCTCAACGGTGGACGGGGACATATACGGGCGGTTGGGAAGGAGCAATCCCAAATCTTATGCGCCGCTATAAACAGACAAAATCAGGTCATATACAAAACTGGATCGAACAATTTATGAGCATGCGCCCCTGTTCAGAATGCAACGGTGCTCGTTTGCGTATAGAAAGCCGCTCCGTGTTTATTAATGAAATGAGCTTGGGCGATGTAGCTTCTTTATCTATAAAAGGAACACTGCAATTTTTTGAAAATATTCAACTCAATGAAACAGAAACACAGATTGCTGAACAGATATTAAAAGAAGTCAAAAACAGGCTCGGGTTTTTGGTAAATGTTGGTTTGAATTACTTAACACTTGATCGTTCTGCTACGACACTCTCCGGAGGTGAAGCACAACGTATTCGATTGGCTACACAAATTGGTTCCCAACTTGTAGGTGTGCTATATATATTGGATGAACCATCCATTGGCCTCCACCCTCGTGATAACGCACGCTTATTAGAAACGTTGCAAACTTTACGCAACCTGGGGAACACAATCCTAGTAGTTGAACATGACCAAGAAACAATGGAATCAGCTGATCAAGTTATAGATCTTGGTCCTGGAGCCGGGGAACATGGCGGCGAAATCATTTTTTCCGGTCCGCCAAAAGAACTTTTGAAATGCAGATCTTCGATAACGGGATTATATTTGTCAGGTCGACGGAAAATTCACATTCCGAAAAAACGTCGACAAGGTAATGGGAAAGCGCTTTTTTTAAAAGGAGCTTGGGGGAACAATTTGAAAAATGTGGATATATCTTTTCCCTTAGGAAAAATGATAATCGTTACCGGAGTGTCCGGGAGCGGAAAAAGTACACTGGTCAACGAAACGCTCTTTCCTATCTTATATAAAGAATTGAATAACGCCCGCGCATATCCACTCCCCTATGATAAAGTGTTTGGTTTGGAATATTTGGATAAAGTGGTCGAAATTGATCAAAAGCCAATCGGGCGTACCCCACGATCGAACCCGGCAACATATACAGGTGTGTTTACGTTTATCAGAGATTTGTTTTCCCAGTTGCCGGAATCAAAAATACGCGGTTATAAACCAGGACGTTTTTCGTTCAATGTTAAGGGCGGACGATGTGAATCCTGCGAAGGCGACGGCATTATTAAAATAGAAATGACTTTCCTTCCGGATGTATATGTTACCTGTGAAGTGTGCAAGGGTGCACGATATAATAGAGAAACATTGGAGATTATGTATAAAGGAAAAACAATCGCCGATGTTTTAAGTATGTCAGTAGAAGAAGCACTTACGTTTTTTGAAAATATTCCTTCCGTAAAGAAAAAATTAAAAACACTGTTCGAAGTCGGTCTTGGTTATATCCGCCTCGGTCAACAAGCCACTACTTTATCAGGAGGAGAAGCCCAGCGCATAAAACTAGCCACAGAGTTATCACGTGTCAGCAGAGACCGCACACTATATATATTAGATGAACCGACAACCGGCTTGCATTTTGAAGATGTAAAGATGCTTCTGGCTGTATTGCAACGGTTGATCGAAAAAGGCAACACAGTAATTGTTATAGAACATAATATGGATGTCATTAAATCTGCAGATTGGATTATTGATCTAGGTCCTGAAGGCGGTGATGAAGGTGGTGAATTAATTTTTGCCGGCACACCGGAAGATTTGAGCATGGAAAAATCCTCCTATACAGGCGCATTTTTAAAAAAAACACTGAATAGTAGAAAAAATGGGAAATTAAAGAAAAAATGAAGAAAATTCATAAATTTGACGACCCCCCTATCATTTTAGTATCTTTCAAGACTCTAATGACATGATTTACAATCAATTCACTTCAATTTATGACTGAAATACACATAACAGATCCCACGCCTCTCGAAGAAGATATTATTGTTGAAAAGTCTTTACGCCCCAAAGTGTTCGATGAATTTATCGGTCAGCAGGAAGTCGTGGACAATTTGAAACTGTATATCGAAGCGGCTAATAAGCGTAAAGAATCTTTAGATCATGTATTGTTATTTGGTCCTCCCGGTCTTGGAAAAACAACACTGGCAAATATTATATCCAAAGAATTGAACGTAAATCTAAAACAGTCATCCGGGCCTGTGCTTGAGCGTGCTGGGGATTTGGCGGGAGTATTAACCAATCTTGTGGGGAGAGATGTCTTTTTTATTGATGAAATTCACCGTTTGAATTCAGTCGTGGAGGAATATCTTTATTCCGCCATGGAAGATTACCGGATTGAAATTATGATCGATAAAGGTCCCAGCGCCCGCAGCGTACAGCTGAATGTGGAGCCATTTACATTAATTGGTGCCACAACACGATTGGGAAATCTGACTTCGCCCTTGCGAGATCGTTTTGGTGTAATATTACGCGTGGATTTTTATAATGCGGATGACCTATATTATATTATTCAGCGCTCTGCAGAAATCCTTGAAGTTGATATAGATGATGGCGGCACCAAAGAATTATCATGCCGTAGTCGGGGAACGCCGCGTATAGCCAATCGTATTTTGAGGAGAGCTCGTGATTATGCCGAAGTGAAAGCAAACGGTAAAATTGATAAAGACGTTGCCAAAGAAGCGCTAGATGGTATGGGCATCGATATTCATGGTTTAGATGATATGGATCGCCGAATTTTGACTGCACTTATTGATAAATTTAATGGCGGACCTGTAGGTGTCAGTTCGTTATCTGTGGCTGTAAGCGAAGATGTTTCTACCCTTGAAGATGTGTATGAACCATATTTGATTAAAGAAGGGTTTATTCAGCGCACATCAAGAGGACGGATAGCCCAAGAAAAAGCATTCAAACTATTAAACAGAACATTTAATTCAAAAACACAACAGAGGTTGTTTAAATGATAAATAAAAAGAAAAAGTACAAACTGGCTGATTTTGATTATCCGTTACCGGAAAAATATATTGCTCAGTACCCTGCACCCCGCCGCGACAGGTCAAAACTGATGGTTATTGACAAAGAGACAGGAAAAATAGAACATAAAATATTTTCAAACATTGTAGAATATTTTCGTAAAAATGATTTGATTATTTTGAACAATACCAAAGTCTTTCCAGCTAGACTCTATGCTAGTAAAGATAAAACAGATGCTCGAGTGGAAGTATTTTTACTCCGCGAACTGGAAAACGAGCTGTGGGAAGTGATGGTGCGTCCAGCAAGAAAAGTGCGAATTGGCAACAAACTCATGTTTACTAAAAACGTTTTTTGTGACGTAATCGATAATACCATATCCGGTGGTCGTGTGGTACGATTTGAATATGAAGGGGACAATTTTTATGAAATAATTGATCGCATCGGAACATCGCCTTTACCGCCGTATATTAAACGACCAGCTGAAGCGAAAGACAAGAAACGTTTTCAAACTGTATATGCCGATGAGCGTGGGGCTGTAGCCGCACCCACAGCCGGACTTCATTTTACGCAAGACCTTTTGAATCGGCTAAAGGCAAAAGGCGTTCGAATTGAATACACCACTCTGCATATTGGTTTAGGAACTTTTCGCCCAGTACAGGTAGAAGATTTAAACCGCCACCAGATGGATTCCGAGTATTTTGAAGTGTCCCCCAAAACAGCAATGGCCATTAATGAAACAAAGAAAAAACGGCGTAAGGTGTTTGCCGTGGGAACGTCTTCTGTGCGCGGACTTGAAACGGTAGCTGTATCCGGATTCCAAGTTTCGCCGAAGCGGGGTTGGACAGACAAATTCATCTATCCTCCATATAATTTTAAAATGGTTAACGGGATTATTACCAATTTTCACCAGCCCAAAAGCACGATGCTTATGATGATTTCTGCATTTTCTGATAGAGACTTGATAATGAAAGCTTACAGGGAAGCCAAGAAACATAATTATCGCTTCTTGAGTTACGGCGATGCCATGTTTGTAAAATAATGTCTTCCGAATTCAAAGCCGGTGCTGTTATTGTTGGGGCTGGCATGGGGGTGCGTTTTGGTGAAAAAAAACAGTTCAAATTGTTGGGATCACGCCCTCTTCTGTTTTACACATTATCACCCTTTCTGGAATGCAGTGCAATTATTGAAATAGTTGTAGTAATACCGGAAGAAGACGTGTTCAACACTTCGCGTGAATTGGCTTCATTTACATCTGCTAAACCTGTGAAAACTGTTACGGGTGGAACACGACGACAAGACTCTGTTTTGAATGGGTGCAGGGCTTTATCTGATGATGTAAATATTATTGCCGTTCATGATGCCGCCCGTCCATTTGTAACACCTGAACTTATATCATCAACAATAAATGGTTGTAAAGATGCTGATGGATGCATTGCGGCTTTATCCTCAAAGGACACGGTAAAACACGTAATAAATAGTCAAATTCAAAAAACATTAGACCGCAGTGCGATTTGGTTAGCCCAAACGCCTCAAACATTTCACAAAGATATTTTAATCAAAGCGCTACAACAAGACATGGAAGCAACCGATGAAGCATCCATGGTGGAAGTAGCTGGCGGATCTGTGGCCGTAACAGAAGGTTTAGCCGAAAACTTTAAAATTACCACCAGCGAAGATTGGCAGCTGGCGGAAATGTTAGTATCTAATCATGATTAAAACGGGCATAGGTTACGATGTTCATCCCTTGGCTAAAGGGGAATTGCTTATCATTGGCGGGGTCAAAATCGACAGTCCTTTGGGTTCAGTGGGCCATTCGGATGGGGATGTGTTACTTCACGCCATAGTGGATGCATTATTGGGTGCTGCAAACTTGGGAGATATTGGCCAGCATTTCCCCAATTCCGATGAGCGATGGAAAGGCAAGGAAAGTATCCATTTTTTAGAGCACGCCATAAGTTTGGTAAGAGAACAAGGATATGAAATAGACCATCTCGACAGCACAATTATTCTGGAAGAACCTAAACTGGTTGATATTATCCCGGAAATGACATATAAAATATCTTATTCCCTCCAAATAGAAGAAACATCGGTATCCATCAAAGCCACCACAACGGATAAAATGGGATTTATCGGTCGCGGAGAAGGTGTGGGTGCTGTGGCGGTTGCAACCATATCTAAATAATTTTCAAGAATTAATTTATAATGGATTTATTAACATTAAAATCACACGCAAAAGTGAATATTGGTCTGCAGGTGTTGGATCAGCGTAAAGATGGTTTCCACAATATTCACACTATTTTTCAGGAATTGGAATTTCATGATATTGTTACATTAGAAAAAACAGATGAAGGATGTGAACTATCCTCAAACGACAAAAGTTTTCCCCTAGATTCCACCAATACATGCGCAAAGGCTTACACTGTGATTCTTGAGCAATTTCCTAATCTGGACGGAATAAAGGTACATGTTGAAAAAAATATTCCCCAAGGAGCGGGATTGGGTGGTGGTTCCAGTAACGGCGCTACAGTTTTAAAAGGTATAAATGAGTTATATGAATTGGGTTTATCAGTTGCTGAACTTCAAGAACTTGGACAAGAGATAGGAGCAGACGGGCCTTTTTTTATTCGCGGGGGAACACAATTAGGTGAAGGAATTGGTGAAAAATTATCCATAATAAATATAAAATTTGATTTCGTTTTATTATTAGTCCTCCCCCCTGTTTTTATCTCCACAGCATGGGCATATAATGAGTTAAAAAATGGTTTGGAGGAGAGGGTTGAAAAAGCTAAATTTGCCGACTTATTCAGAAGGGATATAATTCCTTTTGAGCTTTTTAAGAATGATTTTGAACGGATTGTGATTCCAGCACATCCAGAGATTGGTAAAATCAAAGATGCTCTTATTAATAACGGAGCCAGATTTACGAGTCTGTCGGGCAGTGGTTCGACTGTGTTCGGAATGTTTGACGAAGAGACTGCAGCAAAAGCAGCGGAGTCTGTTATATCGTCCGACTACCGAACCCTCCTAACCTGCCCTATTCATAGCTGAAATCAAATCCATTCAACTCTTTGGGGCGTCGTCTAAGGGTAGGACACCTGGTTTTGGTCCAGGCAGTTGGGGTTCGAATCCCTGCGCCCCAGCAGAAAAAATATGAGAAAAGATACTATAAAATTATTTACCGGCCGCAGTAACCCTCAACTTGGGGAGCAAATTGCGAAATATCTGGATGTTCCATTGGGGAAATTATCCATTAAGGATTTTGCTGACGGTGAAACTTGGGTGAAGTTCGAGGAAAATATCCGCGGTAGGGACGTGTTTATTATTCAGAGCACCCATAGTCCAGCAAGAAATATTTTGGAGCTTGTCCTTATTATTGATGCAGCGGTTCGAGCATCTGCAAAAAGCGTTACAGCTGTGATTCCCTATTTTGGTTATGCACGACAAGATAGGAAAGACACTCCAAGAGTTCCAATCTCTGCTCGCGTTATGGTGGATATGTTTACGACTGCCGGCACAGATAGAATTGTCACAATGGATTTACACTCAACACAAATTCAGGGATTTGCAAATATTCCATTCGATCATCTATACAGTCGGATGGTTCTGATAGATGAGATTAAAGCATTAGGGTTGAATCCGGAAAAATCAGTAGCGCTAGCCCCAGATGTAGGTTCGGCGCGTATGAGTCAGGCATATGCAAAACGACTGGGAATGCATTTTGCGTTAATTGATAAACGTAGATATGCTCCAAACAAAGCAGAGGTTATGCATTTAATTGGAGATTTGAATGGAAAAGATGTTCTTATCATTGATGATATGATTGATACAGCCGGCACATTGGTTAATGCTGCAGAAGCAGCAATGCAAAACGGAGCCAATTCAGTAACGGCCGTTGCAACACATGCGCTATTGTCTGGACCAGCAGTAGAAAGAATTAACGAATCACCTATCAGTCAGCTGATAGTAACAGACACGATCAATATATCAGAAGAAAAAACATTAAATAAAATGAAAATTGTAACAGTGTCCAATATTTTTGCCGAAGCGATTAAACGCATTCACGAAGGCGAATCTGTAAGCTCACTGTTCGAATTTTAACCGGAGTTAACCAATGGCAGATTATTATCAATTAGTTGTAGAAAAAAGAGAGAAAATCGGAATAAACGCAACAAAAACTTTGCGCCGTAATGGTAAAATTCCGGCAAACTATTATTACAAAGGGCAAGACAATATCAATTTAGTTCTTGATACAAAGGGTCTATTTCACGCCTTGCATTCGGGAAGTCGTGTGTTTGAAGTGGAATTAGAAGGCGATCTTCAATATGTGATGATTAAAGAAATACAATACCACCCGGTCACAGAAAATGTTTTACATGTGGACCTTATGCGTGTACGTCGTGATGTGAAAATGACCATTACTGTTCCAATACATTTGGAAGGTGATGCAGTTGGCATCAATGAAGGTGGTGTTCTTTCTCATTTACTCACCAATATCGAGATTGAGTGTCTACCAATAGACGTTCCTGAATTTATCCCTGTTGATGTGACAGAGTTGGAAATGAACAGCAGTTTGTCCGTCGGAGATATCGTTGTTTCAGGCGAATACACAATTCTTACCGATCAAGCAGTTGCGATTGCTACAATTACGCCTCCCAAAGAAGAGGAAGAACCAGTTGTTGATCTTGAAGAAGGAGAAGAAGGAGAGGAAGGCGAAGGGGCCGCTGATGATGAAAGGAGCGATGATGATCAAGCTGAAGGTGGAGATACCAAAGAGGAAAAAACTGAATAAATATGAAAGCGTTTATAGGCCTCGGAAATACCGGACCAGTGTATGCCGACACCAAACACAATGCCGGATTCTGGGTTGTGGACGAATTGGCAAGGCGCTGGTCAATTCAATTCCAACCTGGGAAAGGATCGTTTGTGTACGCTGAATCGTCAGAAAAAGATTCACTTTTGGTTAAACCCACGACAGGAATGAATGCCAGTGGCATTGCAGTGAAAACGGTAATGAGAGATTGGAATATTGAGCTTGCTGATTTAAATATTGTGATAGATGATGTGGATCTGCCTTTGGGCTCTATGAGGCTTCGGTCCAAAGGTGGTGATGGTTGTCATCGGGGGATGGAATCTGTTATTTATCATTTAGGGCATACGGGCTTTCCGCGTGTACGGTTCGGAGTTGCAGCTGCTGATCACAAACGGCCAGCAGAAAAATATGTTCTTAAACCATTTAAAAAAAACGACCAGCCAGAAGCGGATGATATGGTTCAAACTGTAGCTGATGCTGTAGAATCTATTTTGAAACGTGGGCTACAAAAAACAATGAACGATTTTAACTGATTAAATGAAGGAAGAAATTTAAATGAACAATCTATTATTTGTTATGGGTGCTGGTGTTTTGGCCATGGTGTTTTCATTTTGGAAAACAACTTGGATTAATAAACAAGATGAAGGCACAGATAGGATGAAGCAAATTGGTGCCAGTATTGCCGAAGGTGCAATGGCGTTTCTCAAAGCAGAATATCGCGTATTGACTATATTTGTCATTGCTGTTGCTTTATTGCTTGGATTTGCAAATTACGGCCGCAATGATTCAAGTGCATTGATTGCCATGTCATTTATTGTTGGCGCAATGGCTTCAGGATTGGCTGGGTTTTTAGGGATGAAAGTTGCTACAAAAGCAAATAACCGTACCACAAACGCTGCTCGTAAAAGTTTAGCTTCTGCATTAAATGTCGCTTTTACCGGGGGGACAGTCATGGGATTGAGCGTTGTGGGTCTCGGTGTTTTAGGTTTGGGGGGATTATTTATGTATTATACTAATCTCTTTGGTTCAGATACTCATTCTATGAAAACGGTCTTAAATGTGATTTCAGGGTTTTCTTTAGGCGCCTCATCTATTGCGTTATTTGCCCGTGTTGGTGGTGGAATTTATACCAAAGCCGCTGATATTGGTGCTGACCTTGTGGGTAAAATAGAAGCGGGTATCCCGGAAGATCATCCGCTTAATCCTGCAACTATAGCAGACAATGTGGGTGATAATGTTGGAGATGTTGCCGGAATGGGCGCTGACTTATTTGAATCATATGTGGGTTCAATTGTTGGGTCAATGATTCTTGGAGCAAGTATATATGCAACGGGGATTGCAAATGGTCTCAATTTTATATTATTGCCTTTATTTATTGCAGGATCTGGAATTATCGTTTCTATAATTGGAACATTTATGGTATCCGTTAAAGAAGGTGGGGACCCGCAAAAAGCATTAAATATTGGTGAGTTTGGAAGTTCAGCAATCATGGTAGCCGTTATTTACTTTTTGGTTAATCATTTTTTACCCGCATCTCACTCAATGGGTGTGTTCTGGGCAACAGTCATAGGATTAGTTGCAGGGTTAGGAATTGGAATGATAACCGAGCATTATACCGGAACAGGAACAACTCCTGTTTTATCCATTGTAAAGCAATCCGTTACTGGTCCGGCTACTAATCTTATTGCCGGTCTTGGTGTTGGGATGCAATCGACTGCAATTCCTATTTTAATTTTAGCTTCAGCAATTATGGGCGCACATCATTTTGCAGGATTGTATGGTATTGCAATGGCTGCATTAGGAATGCTTGCAAATACTGGAATTCAACTTGCCGTAGATGCTTACGGCCCGATTTCTGATAATGCAGGCGGTATTGCTGAAATGGCTCAATTGCCAGAAGATGTCCGCGAGCGTACAGATAAGCTTGATGCAGTTGGCAATACAACTGCAGCTATTGGAAAAGGCTTTGCAATTGGATCCGCAGCTTTGACAGCATTAGCGCTTTTCGCAGCATTCATGGTCCAAACTGGAATCGAAAGTATTGATATTTCTAAACCCAAAGTAATGGCTGGTTTATTTGTAGGCGGTATGTTGCCATTTCTCTTTTCATCCATGGCTATGGGTGCCGTTGGTCGTGCAGCTATGTCTATGATCGAAGAAGTTCGGCGTCAATTCAGAGATATTCCCGAATTAAAAGCAGCCTTGAGTGTTCTCAATAAAGGCGATGAATCAACTTGGTCAGAGGCTGATAGAGAAGTGTATGAGTTAGGATTAACAAAAGTTGAGCACGGTAAATGTGTTGAAATTTCTACAGAGTCAGCTCTTAAAGAAATGGTCGTTCCGGGAATTTTGGCGATTGTTTCTCCCTTATTGGTTGGGTTTACTTTTGGACCGGAAACACTGGGTGGATTGCTCGCAGGTGTCACTGTAACAGGTGTCCTTTTGGCGATTTTTCAATCCAATGCAGGTGGCGCCTGGGACAATGCCAAAAAAATGATAGAAGCAGGTGTTGATGTGAATGGTGAAATACTTAAAAAAGGATCGGAAGCTCATAAGGCTTCAGTCATTGGCGATACGGTTGGTGATCCATTTAAGGATACATCCGGACCATCATTAAATATCTTAATTAAGTTAATGTCGGTGGTGTCATTGGTAATAGCACCATTATTAGTATAAAGGAATTTTAGGAGAATCTATGCGATACTATGAAACATTATATATTCTAAACCCTGAATATGAACAGGAAAGAATAGATAACATTTTAAAGGAAGTTGAAGAAGAGGCTAGCAAATTTAGCAAGGTTATAAACCATAGTGTTTGGAATAAAAAACGACTGGCATACCCGGTTGATAACCATAAATATGGATTTTATGTACTCTTGCAATTCGAGTCAGAAGACCAAGGATCTTTGATTAGTTTTGATAATTATTTGAAGCTGAATAAGTTTATTTTGCGTTATCAAAATGTCCGTCTTGATGCACAGCCGGAAAAAATCGAAGTTGATGACATTATGAAAACAAGCAAAGCAAAACAAATAATAGAAAACAGTCAGGAAAATATTGAAACGGAAAAAACATCTGATGAAAATAAAAACAAGGACGCTGAAGAAGCGACTGAAACCGTTGAAGAAGAAACTTCAGCATAATAATTAAGCGAGGAAATTATGGCATTCGTAAGTCGTAAGAAGTATTGTTATTTTAAAGAAAACGGTATCACAAATATCGATTATAAAGATGTTAAGTTGCTTAGACGTTTTGTAACAGAACAAGGTAAGATTATGCCTAGGCGAGTTACAGGAACGAGCGCAAAAATGCATCGGAAATTGATTCGAGCAATTAAACGAGCAAGAAACATTGCTCTAATGCCTTATACGCAATTAGGCGATAGTTAAATAATTCAATAACCAAAAGGAATTAAACAATGGACATAATATTACTTCAGGATGTAGATCTCTTGGGTACTGCCGGTGATATTGTAAATGTAAAACCGGGTTTTGCTCGAAATTTTCTCTTCCCCAGAGGGCTGGCGTTGCGGGCTTCAAAACGTAATCTGGCAATAGCAGACGAACGCAAACGTAATTCAGAAAAACGTCGCGCACATGATATGAAAATCAATCTTGAACTTTCCGATCAGTTAAAAGATCTGGAAATGACTTTTGAAGTTCAAGTGGGGGAAGAAGAAAAAATGTTTGGTGCAGTAACCACGAATGATATTCACAAAAAATTGGATGAAAAAGGTATTGTTATTGAACGCCATCATATCGAACTGAATGAATCTATTAAAGCGTTGGGCATTTATCATGTTCCGGTACGTGTTTCTGCAGACATGAAACCAGAACTAAAAGTATATGTGATTAAAGCATAAACCAGATAAAAATGATTATATTTAATAGCCCTTGGCAGCAAAGCAGAGGGCTATTTTTTTTACAAAGAATTCTTGCCCAATATTTTAACAGCATCTATTTTCAATGATAATGTTTGCAGAAGTTGCCTTTCCGATTTCTAGTTATACTCAGTTTACGTATAGTATTCCAAAAGAATTCATTGATCAAATTCAAATAGGAACACGCGTAAAAGCGCCATTAGGCCGGAGATTGGTTACGGGAATTGTAGTGTCTAAATCTACTGAATCAGATTATAAAGGTAAGCACAGAAGTATTAAAGAGCTTGTAGACCAACAACCGGTTATGGATAAGAAACTGTGGAAACTGGTACAATGGATGAGTAAATATTATTTTACGCCACTTGGACAAGTTGTTAAAACAGTTTTGCCAGCAAAGCTCTCTACACATTATTCACCGCCCACAACACAACGCGTTACGTTTAAGTCGTTCGGTGAGAATATAGAAATGTTAAAGAAAAGAGCTCCGCGCCAAGCAAAAATATTACAATACCTTTCGGATCAAGAAAACGCAATTCCAATTGCTGCACTGAAACAAATGGTAAGCAATCCTAATACAGTGTGTAAAACGTTATTTGAAAAAGGCCTCGTTACGCTAGATGAAATAACGAATTTGCCTGATGTGACGGGGTTTACATTTTCAGAAATACATAAGGAAATTGCATTCACGGTTGAACAACAACTGGCAATTGATGATTTAAGTATAAAATTGAATTCGGGGGAATTCAGCCCAACGTTACTGCATGGCGTAACGGGCAGTGGAAAAACGGAAATATATATTGAAATAGTGCGTCAAGCGTTAGCAATGAATAAATCTGCAATATTATTACTTCCGGAGATATCATTAACGCCGCAAATAGCCGGTCGGTTTAGAGCAGTATTTGGCGATCAAGTTGCGTTGTGGCATTCAAAATTGCCCCATGCCGCCAGAGCATGGACATGGAAACAAATTTGTGCAGGGGAATTTAAAGTTGTCATCGGGGCCAGAAGCGCCGTGTTCGCTCCATTAAAAAATATAGGAGTTATCATTATTGATGAAGAACAGGAATCTTCATTTAAACAGGAATCTCCCGCCCCGAGATATCATACCAGAGATGTTGCTCTAATGCGGGGGAAGCTGAATAATGCGGTTGTTATCATGTCTAGCGCAACACCAAGTCTGGAAAGTTATTATAATCATGTTCAGGGAAAATATTTATATTTAAAATTAAATGAAAGATATGGCGGAGCGCCTTACCCTCAAGTCCACATTGTTGATATGATAAAGGAGCAGGAAGAAACTGGCAAGTTTCAGCAAGTTCTTTCTAGTCAACTACAGAAAAAAATAGAAAACACGCTTGCCAAAGGCGAGCAGGTGATACTGCTACAAAACAGAAGGGGTTTTGCTCCGATTATGAGGTGTGGAGATTGTGGTTATGTTGAATCATGCAGCCAATGTGAAATTGCACTAACATACCATAGCCATGAACGCGCAATGAAGTGCCATTTTTGTGGATTTGAAACACGTAATATTGCTACTGCATGTTTAAAATGTACAAGCATCAATATGAAGCTTCTTGGTATTGGCACACAAAAAGTTGAAGATATTATTCATGAACAATATCCGGATATTATAATTGCAAGAATCGATATGGATACTGCACGAAATATTTCTGCGCTTACAAATATATTAGAAAAATTTTCTAAAGGAGAAATTCACATATTGATTGGTACGCAAATGATTGCCAAGGGATTAGATTTTGATAATGTAACTTTGGTAGGGATTATCAATGGCGATACAGGTCTTTTTTTACCAGACTTCCGTTCTGGGGAAAAAGTGTTTCAACTTCTTTATCAGGCAGCAGGTCGTTCAGGAAGAAGAAGACCTGGCGAAGTCATTATCCAAACATATAATCCCGATAATCCCGTATTAAAACATGCGGCAAAACTGGATCAAAAAACATATTATAATATTGCCTTAAGCGAGCGGCAGGAACTTAATTATCCACCGTTTTCATGGATGCTTCGCATAGAAATTCAAGGGATAAAAAAAGAACATGTGGTAACGCATGCTGAAAAAATAAAAAGAAAATTACACCCTTCTCCAAGGGGAATAGAAATATTAGGACCAGCAAATTGTTATCGGGAACGATTACGGGGGAAATATCGTATGCATATCATGCTAAAGTCAGATAAAGCCCATGATAGTAATGGTAAAAAGCTGCATGATTATTTGCAAAAACGAATGTCTGCAAAATTATTCGATTCACTGCCTTCAAGTATAAAAGCATTTGTTGATGTAAATCCGGTGTCAGTCTTATGAAAGGTGTTCTTTTTAGTATCTTATTAAGCGCATTATCTGCAGGAGTTACATTCCCCGGTTTAGAAAACTGGTATCATCCACACCGCATATCACTTACAGGCGCTGGCGGGACTGTTTCAAATGTAACTTCTGATATAATTAATCCAGCGGCTCTATGGACATTACCAAGGCTGTTTGAGGTTAGTTTTGTTTCTTATCCTGCTGATATTACTGCGCAATCAATCCATTTGTCTTTACCAGGAAAACAATCTGTAACTGTGTATGGATTGCGTCAAATTAACTATGGTTTGTTTGATGGCCGGGATGAGCTAAACCAAGAGACAGAAAATTATTCAGCAACAGATACGTGGTTAAATTGGGCTGTAGCAGGGCACTCTTCACGATGGCCATTATCCTGGGGTATGTGCGCAGGGGTCTTTATCAGTTCCCTTGATGATAAGCAAGCAGTATTATTCACCTTTTCCAGTGGTATTATAATCAATTCTAAAAAGCTTAAATCAAAATTAGGAATCAGTTTAATTAATGCTGGTTCTATACTAAAAAAATATTCAGAAAGCGAAGAAAAGCTTCCTACGGCACTCGTCCTTTCTTTATCTAAAAAACTCGCGTACTTACCCTTGTCATTATCGGTTGATATTTATAATCGATTAAGTAAAGAGACGGCGGAAATTCGATTGGGGGGCGTTTTTAAGCTCCCGTATCAATTGCAATTAAAATTTGGAACATCTATAAATCGATTAAAACAATCAAAACATGACAACCTTGCTAAAGACTTTTTTGCAGACACTGGTTTTGGTATAGGTTGGGATTATGATATATATCATTTTGAAACTGGAATGTATTCCTACGGTCCCGGCGGTTTTATATCCGGATTGGCTGTGGGCATCAATTTTTGATGCGTGTTTAACAAACGAATATCATACTTCATTAAAGGATGTTTGCTGATACCGATCTGTTTGTTGGCAAACGGACTTGATGTATATTATAATCTTGATATTTATTTTCATCCAAGTTCTAACCAATCGGAAGGGTATATTGAAGGTGTGAACCATGTTCGCATTGTGAATAATTCCCAGACAGAATTAAAAGAATTATATTTTCATACTGCAGGTAATCATGACCTAAATCAAATTCCATTAACAGAAATTATAAAGGTGCGCTGTTCTCATTTGGGACATATTAGTGGACAAAACAGTCTGGTGATGAAAATTGGCTTGTCTCCCCCGGTTCAATCTGGAGAATCTGTCATTATTGATATTTCTTTTAAAACACAATTTTCTACAAAAAAGGATATGTACTTATCCACACAAGGCACTCGAAAAGATACGACCATATACAATGCGATTTCATTTTACCCGGTGCTTGAATATTATTATAGAGACGGCTGGCATTCTAAAAATTATCATAATTCAATCAAGCCCTATACGAATTTTGCTAAATATGATATTTCTTTATCAGTGCCTAGAGATATACTTGTAAGCTCATCGGGAAAAGTTATAAAACTAAATGAAACGGAAACGGGGCATGTCAAATATATTATTAGAGACGACTATTCATTATCATTTAGTGCGTTGTTTGTACGAGGGATGATAAAAACGAAAATAAATATAAACGGTATTAAAGTTGAAATTATTTCATCTCGAAGTCAATCTAAACATATTCAAAAAGTTGTAGAACGCCTGAAAATATTAATACCCTTTTACGAAGAGCAATTTGGTAAAGCATTAATGGATAAACTGGTCATCAGCATTGGATATGATATCGGCGCTAGAGTAATTACAGAAAATAATTATTTGATTTTTCAAGATGTTATTGATGACGGACACGTATTAGATCACGAATTAGCACATCAATGGTTTGGCCATTCTATTCAAACAGATTATTATACCGAAACGTGGTTGAATGAATCATTTGCTGAATACGCAAGTTGGCTATTTGCCCAGTCTCAAAAGAAAAAACCAGATCCGTTTACATTTACTGAACCAATCCCGGATTTAAATATTTGGGCAGATCTAAAAGCAATGGGTATGGAAGATTGGACACGGTTTTTAATGGATGTCATTGGACAAAAATCGCTCCCCCCTGTTTATCGCCCCGGTAAACAAATAAATTGGGAAGCCGCTGCTAATATTTACAGCAAATATATTGTGGGAAACCATGCTCTTCAAACCCTGCAGGCAACAGTAGGTGATTCCATTATGAAAAAGATTGTGTATGATTATTGTATAATGTTTAAAGGAAAAACAGCTAGCACAGAAAATTTTATTCAAGCTATTAATAAATATACAGATAATCAAATAGCCGATAATTTCAGATTGGCACTTACTACTAATCTGAAGTCAGACATTGAGATACAAAACGTTGAAACTAATTATAATAAAAATAGAGTTTGGAATAATAAAATCACCACATCGTTTGAAGGTAGCTGGATAATGCCGATTGATATTTTGTTCATTACTGAACATGGTGATAGCACATTATTGAAACAGGTAGATATTATTACGAATAATATTATTGAATTAAACACCCTGTCTCCTCTCGCATCCGTGGTGTTGGATCCGAATAAACGGCTATTTGACGATAACCGCTTTAATAATCGCTGGCCTCGCCGAATTTCATTATTGCCCGAATATGGATTACCAAGCTGGGAGACATATAAAGTCTATTACAGACCTAGAATTAAACGCGATTGGCGTGGGAATTGGCGTACAGGATTAAAATTCTCTGGAGGTATTGGTATAAATATGATGCCAATCATACCTGCTTTTTATCAAAATTTATTTGATCTGGAAATCACATTTTCAACCGGAGTTCCAGAATATAATTGGGGAGGGAAAATCAATTATAGAACACCATTGAAATCTACAGTTAATACCTATTGGGAAATGGAAACCGGTTATGAGTATCCAAAGAAATGGACAAAAATTTCATTCAATAATTATGTGAGTGAGCCTAAATATTTTGCAGCTCACGGGGAATCCTTTTATTCTAGATTAACGACCACATTTACCAATACTGAATATACTCAAGCTGATTCGGGCGACTGGTGGTCATCAGGTCGCAGCATGAGATTGAAAGAGAAATGGACTCTTTTTTCATATACTTCAGATCAGCGTTATCTTATGGAAGCTCATTTACTTGGCGGATTCCAAGACGAAGACACTTTTTATAATTTTGGCCTTTCTGCCGATATAGAAACACATAAAGTCGCAGGATATATTATACGATTACATGGTGAAGCTGGGTTTGTTTGGGATGAGCGAACAAGTGATGAACTTTCTTATAGGCTATTATATGTCCCAAAAGTGTGGCAGCAGCGTGAAGGTCAAATTCCTCTTTTTCGGGGAGTTTCCGAAATCGAGAAAGAATGGCAAAACAACATTTTCAGCAGTGGTTTTAGCATTGGGTGGGAAACAAATACAGTGGCATGGCCCATGGTCTATATTGATGGAGCAGTCGTAAGCGATTATGAAGGATCATTTATGGATCGTATCGATCAATTAAGTAAAAGTAATAATGTATATATTACCGCCGGAATTGGATTGGAGTCCCAAACTATGATGGAAATTGGTCTATATTTCCCCTTTTGGGTTTCGCATCCAGTCGGAGGTGAAAACAATCTAGCCATGAGAATGCTTATGCAATGGGGGTTCTATTTTTAAATAATTTTGGACATATTATAAATTGAATAGTTAAAATTATTAGGTTTATTTGGGTATATATTAAAATATTATTGTTTTACAGTTATATATTATTATAATTTGTTGTTAATGTTTGATTCAAAAGATTTTCAAATCCTCACTATTCTACAGAAAAATTCGCGAACAACGGCCAGTGAAATCGCCGATCGAGTAGAGATGTCAGTACCAGCCGTATCCGAACGTATCAAAAAACTATCAGATAATGGTATTATCGAATCATTTACAGCAAAATTAAATGCAAAGGAATTGGGGTTCAACCTTTCTGCATATATTGCCGTAGTTAGCTCATCCTCTGAACATTATGAAGAAATTATACAAAAGGCGATAAATCAACCAGCTGTTATGGAGTGTCATTCCGTTACGGGAGATGGGAGTCATATGCTAAAAGTGATGGTGAGAAACTCTTCAGACCTTGAGAAACTCCTCCGACAAATACAATCCTGGCCTGGAGTGATTAGGACCCATACGTCTGTGATTATGAGTACGTATAAAGAAGGGTTTGATTTGGATTTAACTTCAATAAATAACACATAACAAAGGGAAAAGTCATGGGAAAAGTAAAAGCAGAATACATATGGATAGATGGTCATAAACCGACATCTAAACTCAGATCTAAAACCAAGGTACTTGAGGGTCCGGTTACCAGTTTAGAGGATATCCCCGAATGGAGCTTTGATGGGTCGAGTACAATGCAGGCCGTAGGAAACGATAGTGATTGTTTGCTTGTTCCTGTATATTATATAAAAGATCCTATTCGAGGTGAAGATGATATTCTGGTAATGAATGAAGTCCGCCAACCAGATGGGTCTGTCCATGAATCGAATACTCGGGCGAGGTTAGCGGAAATCGCAGAAAAGTTTAAACATCATGAACCTTGGTTTGGCATTGAGCAAGAATATACATTTTTTGTAGGACGTTCTCCATTGGGATGGCCTGAAGGTGGTTATCCGGCCCCTCAAGGCCCATTTTATTGCGGTGTGGGTGCCGATGAAGTATTTGGCCGTGATATCGTTGAAGATCATATGGAAGCCTGCTTAGAAGCTGGAATAGAATTTTCAGGTATTAATGCTGAAGTTATGCCTGGTCAATGGGAATTTCAGATCGGGCCTGTAGGTGCAACAGATGCGGGGGATCAACTATGGTTAGCCCGCTGGTTATTATATCGTATTGCTGAAGAATACGGTGTTAATGCCACCCTTCATCCAAAGCCTGTCAAGGGTGATTGGAACGGTGCCGGTGCACACACCAATTTCAGTACAAAATCCATGCGAGAAAGTGGTGGAATTAAAGTAATTGAAGCCGCCTGTGAGGCATTAGGAAAAAAACATGATGAACATATTGCTGTGTATGGAGCGCATAATGAGGAGCGCTTAACTGGACTTCACGAAACGTGTTCAATTTCCGAATTTCGATATGGGGTGAGTGACCGTGGTGCTTCTATACGTATACCCATGGCCACAGCCAAAGATGGATACGGGTATTTAGAAGACCGTCGGCCATCTGCCAACATGGATCCTTATTTAGTCTGCGCAGCCTTGATAGAAACGTGTTGTGATTAGTTAATTTGATCCTCTTATATTAATAAACAAACCCCCGCTTTGCGGGGGGTTTGTTTTAGTTAAAGATTCTTGGAAAAATGAAATAGAATATCTATGCTCTCACCGCTTATGAATACAATAAAAATAATATTAACAGTTTTAATAATTCTGATTTTCGGTTGTGACGATGCGGTTGATAAACCAAAAGAAAAAGACCAAACTGTTATTGGCCGTGATTCGTGGAAAATTGTACAAGAAGATATTTTTGCTTCAAACTGTGTTGACTGTCATACAGTTGGCACATCCTTTGCAAATCAATCCGATTTATTACTGACCTCTGATGTGGCGTATGATCAGCTTATGAATCATCCAGTAAACAATCAAAGTGCGTTGGATAATAATCTAGAAAGATTGGGCACAGAAGGTTTAAGCAGTTTGTATAAAAGTTTTTTGTGGGAAAAAATAAATGCACCCGATAAAGAGCACTTTTATGGTGAACACCCTCATTATGGCTCATTGATGCCGTTGGGAATGCCTTATTTAACCAATGGGCAGTTAGAATTTATTCGACAATGGATTGTAGCAGGAGCACCTGAAACGGGAGTTGTGGCTGATTCTTCATTATTTGATGACACAACTCGTTTTGTAGAAGTTGAATTTGCCCCTCTAACCCCTCCGGAAAATGGTATTCAAGTGCACGTAGGCCCTTTTGAAGTACAGCCTCATTATGAACGCGAATTTTTAAACTTCGTGAATATTGATACATTAGATGAGGTTTATATTAAACAATATGAAATTTCTATGCGCTCAGGTAGCCACCATTTTATTTTATATACTTTCACAAATGTTGTCCCTCCGATGCTTGTTCCTGATCCAGGTGAGTATAGAGACTATCGGGATGCCAATGGCAACTATCTAATAAACAATCTAGCGATTACCTCTTACCATGTTTATTTTGCCGGCACACAATGGCCATATATGAATTATCATTTCCCTCCAGGAGTCGCATTAAAGGTGGATATAAATAATGGGTTAGATCAAAACTCCCACTATATAAATAGAACGGATGAAGTGCAAATTGGAGAAGTCTACACTAATATTTATTTTGCTGATCCATCAGAAGTAGAACACGAAGCACAAGTAATGTTTATAAATAAAACAGATTTTGAATTGCCTCCTCACGAAATAACAACACTAGAGCATACTATTTCTGTAGGTGAGCGCATACATATATTCCAATTGTTCTCCCATGCTCATGAACATTTGCTAGAGTTCTCCGTGGAAATTGTTGGCGGTGATCGGGATGGCGAGCTAGTTTATTTTGCCTACGATTGGGAACACCCCCCAATCCTTGATCTAGATCCTCCCATAACGTTGGAAGCGGGTGAAGGATTGAAATTGAATGCTACATACGATAATTGGACCGATAAAACTCTTCGGTTTGGATTATTGGGCGAAGATGAAATGATGATTCTCTTCGGCTATTATTATACTGATTAATAAATTTTTAGACGTTTATCCTTGATCTGTTATTTTATACGAAAAGGGCTCCCCTTCTTTTTTCTTTTCACGTTACTTTTTGCAGAAAATAACTACCCCATTATTCTTGTCCATGGTTTTATGGGCTGGGGAAGTAATGAAATGTCCGGGTATAAATATTGGGGAGGTAAAAATGATTATGAAGCCTATCTTCGCCAAGAAGGTTTTGAAGTATTTACAACATCTGTTGGGCCAGTTTCTTCCAATTGGGATCGTGCGGTAGAATTATTTTATCAGATTAAAGGCGGTCAAGTTGATTACGGTCAAAACCATTCAGAAAAATATGGATTGATACAAAAACCTCCAGAAAAAATATTTGTTGGGTTATATCCGCAATGGGATAAAGAGCATCCGATACATATTATCGGACACAGTATGGGCGGGCAAACTGCTAGGATGCTGCAATATTTATTAGAAAATGTAATATATCAGGACGAGGAAGAATTGATTCCTGAAACCAGCGTTATAATGAGTAAAATACATGAAGGTTGGATTCGTTCCATCACATCAATTTCCACTCCTCACGATGGGACAACTCTTTCAAATATAATTACAAAAGGAATTCCTTTTCTGCAGGATATTATTGGCATTGCTGCAGTGGTGGGAAATAATTTTTATGATTTTGATCTTCAGCAATGGGGTTTTGATAAACAAGAAGAAGAAACGTGGGCCGCTTATTACAGGCGCATGCGAGAACATAAAGCCTGGGGTACAAAAAATATGTGCGCATGGGATATCAGTATAGAAGGCGCGCGCGAATTAAATACCATAGCCCCTGCCAATTCGAATATATATTATTTTTCATTTTCTACTGCAAATACGCGATTGGATAGTTCTAGTGGATTTCATGTGCCCAACGAAACTATGAGCTTGATTTTACGTGCTAATGCACGGGCGATGGGTCGAAATAAAGCATATTGGGCTGATGGCTCTGCTACGGATTCTACCTGGTTTCAAAATGACGGTATAGTGAATACAGTTTCTCAATATGGTCCTACAAGTGGTTTAAATGGAGCTGATCCTATCGCAGAATACCGTTTAGATGAATTATTAATTCCAGGGCAATGGTATCATATTAAAACAATAAATATGGACCATAAATCTCCTCTTGGTCACGGTCTCGAAGTTGAAGAAGATATTAAAGAAATGTTAAAATTTTTAGATCGCCATTGTAGGTTGTTATCTTCTCTCCCTATTCATAAAGAATGAAAATGATCCTGAAGCAATTTCCATTATATTTAACAAATCCAATGTTTTTGCCAACCAAAGGAAAGTGCTTCATAAATATATTTTTGATTTGATAGATAAATATGTAAAATGATATTATGATTAATATAAACGATTTTAAGAAAGTGGAATTACGAGTGGGGACGATTATTTCTGTAGATGAATTTTCTGAAGCAGAAAAACCAGCCTTTAAACTTAAAATTGATTTTGGAGGGTTTGGTATAAAACAATCCAGCGCTCAAGTAACGGAACATTATTCTTCTGATGATTTATTGAAAGAACAAGTTGTAGCTATTGTGAATTTTCCTCCAAAGAAAATTGCATCTTATACATCAGAGGTCCTTATTCTTGGTGTGGATGGACACGAAGGAGGTATTATGCTGCTTGTTTTGGATAAACCTATCCAAAATGGAGCAAAAATAAGCTAATATTGTTTTATCACTATATTATTTGTAATATACAAGTATGGAATTTGGTGAACTTCTTAAATTATTCCTTTTAGATCTGCAGCGCTTATTCAGATCAAAAATTGTGGATAGTGAACTAACTCTCTCACAGATATTACTCATATCGTGTATACCAAACGAAAGCATTGATATGACTTCTTTAGCTCAACAAATAGGTGTGGATAATAGCACTCTCACTCGCTTGGTTGATGTTTTGATTAGGCGCGATTGGGTTTTTAAAACAAAAAACACTATTGATAAGCGTATTACATTATTAGGACTTACTCAAAAAGGTGAAGCCATTCAGAATAAAATTGAAGACCGCATCGATTATTATGGGGACATGGTTTATGAATCAATAGCCGTAGAAGATCGGGATGAGGTTAAAGAAATATTGTCTTCATTTCACTGGACACTTTCAAAAATGTTAATGAAACATGAATAATATGTATAATACAAATAAAATAACTGAACAGCTTATAACATGGTACAGTAAACATAAAAGAGATCTCCCCTGGAGACATTCGAAGGATCCGTATAAAATATGGTTGTCTGAAATAATGCTTCAACAAACTCAGGTTGATACAGTTATACCCTATTATAAGAAATGGCTTAATAAATATCCTACATTAAAAGATGTTGCTCATGCAGCCGAAGGTGATTTATTGAAAATATGGGAAGGCCTGGGATATTATAATCGATGTAGGAATTTTAAGAAAGCATGTGATATTGTTTTGTCTGATTATAAAGGAAAAGTTCCTACTGATTTTCATGCTTTTATAAAAATGCCTGGTGTGGGTGAATATATTGCAGCCGCTGTTTTATCTATTGTTCACGATAAATCTTATCCTGCCTTGGATGGTAATATTATGCGTGTTTTGTCTAGGTTTATGAAGAAAAAAACATTATCACGCTATAATAAAAAAGTTATTTATAATCATATTTGTAAGTGGATGAAGTTTGGATCACCTGGGGATATAAATCAGGCGCTCATGGATATTGGAAGTCAAATTTGTAAGCCAAATCAAGCCCATTGTTATAAATGTCCTTTAGAAAATTCATGTAGAGCAACCAAAACAAATTTACCTGAATCTTATCCAACTCCTAAACAGAACAAACCCATCCCTAACTATGATGTAGTCACGGGTATAATCTGGGACCACGATCAATTTTTAATTCTCCAACGCAACGAGATGAACCATTTGGGTGGATTGTGGGAATTCCCCGGTGGAAAAATGAAAAATGGTGAAAGCCAGAGTGAGGCTCTGATTAGAGAAATAAAAGAAGAATGCGGTTTAGAGGTAAATGTGAAATCAAAAATTGGCAGTATAAAACATGTTTATAGTCACTTTTCCATTCATATGACAACATTCCATTGTGTTTCAAAAAACAACACAATTATAAAAACGACTCAACCTTATAGGTGGATAAAGCCTGTTCAAATAAAGGATTTACCTTTCCCTAAGGCTAATCATAAACTATTTTCTATTCTGAATAAACAAGGTTGGCATGTTTAGAACTATCGTATCTATCATATTATGGCCTTTGGCATTAACAGTATTTGTTTTAGGAGCATTTATATATATACTGTTAACCTTTATTTTCAAGCCCACCCAATTATACCCTGTAGCAAACATAGTATGCAGATTGATGTTATTAGCAGGGGGACAATGGCTAAAAGTGGAAGGTCGGCGGCCAGACAAAAACGGCCAACCATATCTCTATCTGTTTAATCATGAGTCATTAATGGATGCATTTATGTTAGGTGGTTCAGTTAAACATTATATTACTGCTGTGGGTGCTGAATATCAATTTTCTTACCCTATTTGGGGAACCCTTGCAAGGCGCCATGGCGCCATTCCTATCAAACGGGATAAATTAACAAAAGCTATCTATAGTTTAGATAAAGCAGAAGAAGCTATTCGGAAAGGAATCTCATTTATTATTTCTCCGGAAGGTACCCGAACGTTATCAGGCCAACTTGGGGAATTTAAAAAAGGACCTTTTCATGTTGCCTTGAATACGGGTGTAACGATAGTTCCCGTAGCGTTGATGGGTGCGTATGAAGCAAAGAAAAAAACGGACTGGCGGCTATCTCCAGGCATACTGACTATTCGTTTTGGAGAGCCCATAACTGCAAATCAATATAAATCTTTGGATATTGATACACTCAGAGCTCATCTACGAGAAAAAATTCAACAATTAATAGATAACAAAAGTGAAGGAATAAAATGATGATAACATGTTTTGGGTGTGAAGTCTCAATTTTAACTATTATTCAATCATTAATTGGATTTTTTATTGCTGCTGCTTTAGTTCAATCCGGTTTGGATAAAATAACCGACCGCAAAGGAAATATGGATTGGCTGATGGGCCATTTCAGTAAAACCTTTTTAAGCAGTAGTGTTCCTATCATGTTAACAGTCGTTACACTACTTGAATTAGCAGGTGGTTTATTATGTGGTATAGGTGCTTTGATGGTGTTATTCGGAGAATGTTCTCTTTGGCTGATGTATGGCTTAACCATATCAGGAGTTAATTTTCTAATGCTCTTTTTTGGACAGCGAATTGCCAAGGATTATGAGGGAGCGGCCGTATTGGTTGGTTATTTCATTTTGGTTATACTGGGATTATTGACATTCACTATTTAAGAAAGGAAAAATCATGAGTACAAAAATCACACTTAAGAGTATTAAAGAATACAATAAGGCAGCTGTAAATAATCCCCAAGTTCGTTTAGCTCGAAATGCTGCTGTTCGCGGCGACGTGATGGACTTGGCAATGGATTGGGAAGCTTTTCGAAAAATTGATCACACGTTTTCTGAAATGGTTAGCGGACAGATGAAAGTAACCAATCAGAAATCCAGCGGACGATGTTGGGGCTTTGCTGGTTTGAATCTGTTTCGTGTGCATTTAGGCAGGAAGTACAATCTGAAACAATTTGAATTCAGTCAAAATTATTTTATGTTTTGTGATAAATTGGAAAAATCCAATTATTTTTTGGAAAGTATTATTAAAACGATTGATGAGCCACTTGATGGGCGTTTGGTTATGCACTTACTTACGGATCCAATCCAAGACGGCGGCCAATGGCACATGTTTGTAAATCTCATTGAAAAATATGGAGTGTTACCCCAATCTGTCATGCCGGAAAGTTTTCAATCTAGCCAGTCTATGCGGATGAATCGGATGATCACCAGAAAACTAAGGGGATTTGCGAAGGATCTACGGTCTGCCGGGCAAAAAGGAGCCTCCATAAAAAAACTGCGTGATTTAAAAAACAATATGCTTGGCACTGTCTATCAGATGTTGACTATTAACTTGGGATCTCCGCCAGAGAGATTTGAATGGCAAATCCGTGATAAAGATAAAAATTTCCACCGATTTGACAATTTAACCCCAAAGAAATTTTTCAGTGAACATGTGGGATTAAACCTGAAAGATTATGTGTGTTTGATAAACTGCCCTATGTCCGATAAATCATATAATGAAGTATACACTGTGGATTTTCTGGGAAATGTAATTGAAGGAGAAATAATTCGATATTTGAACCTGACTTCAAAAAGATTGAAGACTACAGCTGTTGAATCAATTCAAAAAGATGATCCTGTTTGGTTTGGGTGTGATGTAGGAAAACATTTTCATCGAAATTTAGGTGTTATGGATATGGATATATTTGATTTTGAATTATTTTACAGTACTCGTTTCCCCATGACGAAAGCGGATCGACTTGAATATGGCGATAGTCAAATGACACATGCCATGTTGTTTACAGGGGTTGATCTAGACGCTAAAGGTAATCCTAGAAAATGGCGGGTGGAAAACAGCTGGGGGGATAAACGCAGTGAAAAAGGGTACGATATTATGACAGACTCATGGTTTGATGAGTATACATACGAAGTGGTGGTTCATAAAGATTATATCACTCAAGACGAGCAGGACACGTATGATCGTGAACCTGTCCATTTGCATCCTTGGGATCCAATGGGTGCTTTAGCCCAATAATGTATGAAAGACCTCTACTTATTAAATCCTGAAATAACATTTCTAAATCACGGTTCTTTTGGTGCATGTCCAAAACCGGTTTTTGAGGAATACCAACGCTGGCAGCATAAATTGGAACAGCAACCCGTTGAGTTTATGGCCAGGGATATTTATGATTACTTAAAAGAAGCTCGCGATTCTTTAGGAAAATTTGTAGGCTGTTCTGGTGATGATTTAGTCTATGTCACCAACCCTACAACTGCCGTCAATACTATCATCCGCAGTTTAGATTTTGGTCCGGGAGATGAGATTTTGACTACAGACCAGGAATACGGAGCGCTCATTCGTACTTGGAATCAATATGCTGATAAGCGCGGGTTTAAATTAGTTGAACATGTTACTCAATTTCCAATGACAACTCATGAAGATTTTGTGAACAAATTTTGGTCTGATGTAAACGAAAAAACGAAAGTAATTTTTATTAGTCAAATAACAAGCGCAACCGGAGTGATTTTACCCGCCGAGGAAATTTGCCGCCGGGCAAAGGCAGAAGGAATTATGACAATAATAGATGGAGCTCATGTGCCGGCACATATTCCTTTAAATATTTCTGAAATGGATCCGGATGTATATGTTGGAGCGTGCCATAAATGGTTATCGGCACCAAAAGGGTCTTCATTTATGTATGTGAAAAACTCATTACAAGAGAATGTTAATCCTTTAATAATTAGCTGGGGGTCAGAGGTTGACCCGTCTCCTTCGCCTTTTATTTATGAAAATCAATATCAAGGAACGTGGGACCCGAGTGCATTTTTAACAGTGCCGTCAGCTATTCAATTTCAGATTGACAATGATTGGGAATCTGTCAAAAAACGGTGTCGTAATTTGACACAAGAAACACGGGACAGGGTTTATGATATTATTAAAACTGAACCCATTTGTCCGAATAATGACGAATGGCTGGGTCAAATGTCCAGTATTATAATCAATATAGAAAATGGATTGGAATTTAAATGGATGTTGCTGGATAAATATAAAATTGAAATGCCAATTTATCAGTGGAAAGATAAAATTTTATTTCGGATATCTTTCAATGCCTATAATGATGAAAAAGATGCGGATAGACTGATTGAGGTTTTAGAGGAAATGTTTTAACGAACAAACTCACAGTAAATACCGATGTTTGATTTTGGATGGTGGATGTTTGATTCATCCATAATCCAAAATTTAGAATCCATCATCATAGTGTGTCCGGTGGAGTGAGGGTTATGCAACATTTATTACTCAATGCTTAAATCAGTAAGTGAATAAACATCAAAACCATCAAAAAACCTACCCGTTGAACCATTTTCGGTTAATTCTACCATTCGTAGAATTGTAACATCTCTTTGAATTAGACCTTTTTTACTTATTAAATCAGTAATCCAAATATCATCATCCCATTCACCGTCATGATCCATATCATATAAAAATTTTATTTCAAAGCAATCAAAAGTACCAAGACCATCTAATTCAACATCAATTCTACTGATAACCTTTTTATCCATTCGCCAGGGATTATTATCTTGTCGATATGTCCACTGTGCATCAACTTCTATCGGATACAGCAATGATTTTACTGGTGGGTTTTCATAATAAATTGAATCAGAAACAACTCTATAATTGGGTGCAAACTGTTGTACAAAGTTCGAAAGATTGCGAAAATCATTAAACTCCAAACCTTTAAATGAAATTGATTTTTCAAGATAAATCTTTGGTAAAACTATCCCACCAATAGATTTATGAGCATACATAAATAAACCATCATCATTGTTTTTATAATATTCGATACCAATTGCTGGTTCTATTTGACCACACTCTGTTTCAGTTGTATAAAACTCAAATGTTTCTAAAGTGTCATTAAGCGATAATACACCTGTAATAGTAACATTAATATCAGCTGTAATTGTTAGTGTGTCTTCATAAACTGGATTTTCCACTGTTGAATCGGGATAAAAATAAAGACTCCATTCTCTCGAATATTCCCAATTGTTTCCAACTGAAAGAGGATAAATAAATTCATCAACATTTTTATCTTCTTTGTCGCAAGAAATGATGGGTATTAGTAGAATTGAAATTCCGGTGATTAGGATAAAGTTTTTAATGGTAGGTCCTCCTTTTTATGTTGCATAACGGAAAAAGTAACCGGCGTGAAATTTCTAACCGCAGGACTTTCCCTTTTCAAACTTATGATTGTTAAACTTCCAAACACTAAATTACGCTTCCATCATTTCACGTCCGGTTCACTGGGGGTTATGTTGCTTTACTGTTCCCATTAATCACTTTTTTCTCATTCTTAAGTTCATTCACATCATTAGCAATATTCACAAAAAGGACTATTCCTTCAGAAATAGCAAGTAAGAAAACAACACCGAGAACTCCACAAATAAGAGAAGAAACAATAATTAATATTCCCGTTTCATTATCCAAAAGAGTTAAGCCATAAAATAAAGGGATTAATGCACCTATACCCACTATCCAAGCAAGAACTCGAAAAATTGCAGAAATTAATTTCAAGGTTGGGTATTTTTTTTCTTTTTGAGGTGAGGTTTCTGATTTTTCTGCTTGTGTGAGATCGGGGTTGGTTTCTACAAACTTTTCTGAACTGTCATATTTCTCTATAGCAAGCTGCAAATCTGCCCCACAATCAAAACAGGTAAATTCTTTCCCCTTTTTTCTTGATAAAATATTGTTCTCGATTCCACAAGACGCACAAGGAATCATATTTGGTCTATTCATCAAACTACCTTTCTATATGTGGTTAAAAGCAACATAACTACTTACTATATAGCGGATGTGCAATGTAGCGTTCGAATTGAGCGTGTTATACTGTATTTGCATTAAATTATCCATGTTTTAAATTCCATATAAATATTAGGGATAATTTCGTATAAATAACCATGTCAAAATTATTAGATCAAGTTAGTGATAAAATTCGATTAAGGCATTACAGCTATAGGACAGAGAAATCCTACAAACATTGGATAAAACATTATATCCTATTTCATAATAAAACACACCCAGAAAAGTTGGACGGGGAAGCACTCAATTCATATCTAACCTATTTAGCCAAAGAAAAAAACGTATCAGCATCCACACAAAACCTGGCGAGAAATGCAATTCTATTTTTGTATAAGCATGTCCTTAACAAAGATATTGGTGATTCAAAAAACTATGTTATTGCCAAGCGATCAAGAAAAGTACCGACTGTTTTTTCACAGGATGAAGCCAAGAGGGTTATTGCGCAGTTAGAAGGGCGAAATGCATTAGTGGTTAAATTGCTGTATGGCACAGGGATGCGAATTTCTGAATGTTTACACCTACGAATAAAAGATGTGGATTTTGCTCAAAACCTCATTGTTGTCCGAGATGGCAAAGGAGAACAGGATCGTGTCACTATACTGCCCGAATCATTAAGAGATTTAATCAAACACCAAATGGATCGGGTGTCTTATCTCCATGAATTGGATCAAAAGAATGATGTCCCCGATGCTTTTATTCCATTTTCAATTGAGAAAAAATATCCCAAAGCCGGGAAAGAATTGGGTTGGTATTTTTTGTTTCCCGGTAAATCATTAAGTAAAAACCCGGTTTCCGGTATAATTAGGCGACATCACGTTCATGAATCCAATATTCAGCGTTCTGTAAAAAAGGCAGTTCGAAATGCAGGGATTCATAAACAGGCAGGGTGTCACACCTTTCGTCATTCTTTCGCGACGCATTTATTGGAAAATGGCTATGATATACGTTCAGTTCAGGAATTGCTAGGGCATAAAGATGTGCGCACCACCATGATTTATACCCATGTTATGAAAAAAGGGCCATTGGCCGTTAAAAGTCCACTAGATCCTTAATAATAATTTTTTAAAAAATATACAGACTTGTTAGGGTCAAGGTTATTATTCCTAAAGTATTCCTGCACTTTTTAAAGCAGAATGCCATTGACTCAACTTTGATTTTCTTAAAGTTTCTTCCATTCTAGGAGTAAATATTTGGTAGCATTCTACTTGTTCATCCACTATTGGTTCACCGGCCGCTTTTTTTAATAAGCTGAATACGCCAAAGGCCGTTCTGTCTTTCATAGACGAATGGCCAATAGACTTTCCTGTTATATCGGATATGAACTGAAGTAAAGGTTTCCTGGCTCCACCACCACTTGCCGGGACCATTTTATCTGTAAGATTCATGTTCATGGTGTTTAAAATATCATTCACCAAAAAACCGATGGATTCCATTCCAGCTCGAATAATCTCATCATGCGTTGCACCATCCAATTGGTGAAAAATAGTTTCAAATCCACTTTTCCAATACGGTGCCGCCAACCCTGAAAAACCCGGAATCAGAACGCCGTTTGTAGTTGCATTTTCACAACGTGTATCCCATTTCATTATTTTATGGGGAATCTTTAATTCATCTTCCAGCCAATAAAAAAGAGAATTGCACGCATTGATAGATCCTTCAGTAACATAGTGGGTTTCATGTTCATTGGAAAAAAGTACATTATTTAGTAATCCGTTTACGTGTTTTGGAGACTGCCCTGAATGATATAAAACAGATGCAGATGTTCCAAAATTCATTGCCAGAAAATTATCGGTCAATCCTCCTTGTCCAATCAATGCACTTTGCTGATCTCCTATGATGCAATCTAGAGGCAGATTCCAAGGCTGGATGATTCCAAATTGTTCTGCCGATGGTACAATCGTTGGCAGACAGATTTGATTAACATTGAAAAACGAACACAACTCTTCATCCCACTTCAAATTAGTTATGTCCATAAGTTGAGAGCGACCGGCTATTGTATGATCAATGACAGGCGCTCCTGTCAATTTATGTACTAGAAAAGAGCTTAATGGGCCAAACCACACATCTCCATTATCTACTTTTGATTTAAGACTGGGGTCATTGCGGATTAGATGCTGGTATTTTGCTCCCCCGAAATGAGCACTTAAAGGAACACCGCTTTTTTCATGTATCAGTTGATTGTGGTTAGATAATTCATCTACTATTTTAAATGATCGATTATCTTGCCAGCTCAAAACAGGAGATTGGGGGGTACATGTTTTTTTATCCCAAAATAAAAAAGTTGAACGCTGAATTGCAACACCAACACTCTGAATCTTTGAGGAATGCTGTTTTGCAAACTCAACACATTGTTTAATCAATTCGAGGCATGACTCTACAATTTGATTGGCATCGCACTCAACATGATGAGGAGCGGGTCGAGATAATGTGTGTTTAATCCGATGACTAAAAACAACATCATTGATTTCATTAAATAAAAAACATTTTGTCGAGGATGTTCCTTGATCAAGTACAAGGAAAAATGGTGAACCGGATGAAACCGGCACAGTTACTCTGTTACTGAATATTCGTAAAGAGTTTCAAATTCTTCCATTGGCAACATGTGAATGGCATCCCAAGTGAGCTTGGTGCACACCTTGGCACATATTTGGCAGCCGATACATTCATCAAATCGAATTTGTACAGGTGGAATGGGTATACCATATTTCTCGATGGGAACTGTTTCAATGCAATCAACAGGACAAAAAGGAACGCATACTTGGCATCCGGTACAGTTGTCTTCATCAACGACAGCCATCAATTTTGGTTTTTTTTTCTTTTTATTAATCTTTTCCGCAGGTCCCGGGACAGATTTATAATGTTCGTATTTATATGTTTTTTCCATTTTGCTTCTTTAAGTTAGATGTGAAATTATACTGCCTTTGCGTAAAACCAAACGTTAATTCAATTGCCTCAACTGTTTAGAGCTAAGTCCGATTAACCCGATAATGACAGCTCCCAGACCAAATATCAAGAAAAGTGTACGTATTGAAATAACTGCAGCCAGGACACCAACCAGTGCTGATGACATGGCTGTCATGCCAACGACCGCCAAATGTACCATGGAAAATAAGCGACCATGAAATTTATTCGGGGTATTTTTTTGGATAATTGATGTGCGTGATATTGTAATAACCGGTATTCCAAGACCATGAATAAATATCATTACAATAGCCACAGGAACAGAAGGCACCCAAAAAAAGAATGAATATGTAATACCGTCCCAAATAAGTGCTAACAATAAAAGAAGACCGTTGCTCAATTGTTGACTGCTTTTGAACATAAACCATGATCCTATGAGCATTCCGCCAGCCATACCCGCTTCCACAAAAGCAAAATCAGAAACACTTCCCCCCAGTGTGGATTTTATAAATATGGGCATTCCTACAATTGCAGGACCCATGATGAAAATATTATGGAAAATGGTCAGGATGATTAAATAACCAATGCTGCGGTGTTTCATTATGTAGTGTAGTCCGGATTTAAGATGTTGGAGCGTCGCGTGAGTTTCCTGCGCAGGGCGACTTTTGGGTTTAACAATAAACAATAACAAAATGCTGGCTAACAAAAATGATAGCGCATCAAAAATAAATAATTGGTTCAAGGATATTATTCCCAATAAAATACCCGCTATTGCAGGACCGACCAGATAAGCTAACTGTGAACTGGTTGCTATGACAGAATTGACTTTTGTTAATTGATCCTCCGGAACAACTTCGGGTATAAACGCATACAATGCCGGTGGGAACATGGTACCAAAACTACTGCGAAAGAAAGCTAGCATACCAATGAGCAGGGCATCGGCTGTGCCGTAATAAAGTGTAAGAGGAATAATCATAACCGTTAATGATTGACTGATATTGGCAACGTGCATGATTGTTAATCGATTATATTTATCGGCAAACACTCCACCGAGTAAGCCAAAAAGCATTGCAGGTAAATATGCGCTCATTGCCACCAACCCTGTGATTATTGTCGAGCCTGTCAAGTCCAGGATTAACCAAATCAAGGCCAGCTGGTAAACGGCATCACCCATAGATGAAATGAGTTGGGCCAGCCAGAGAGTGGTTACGTTACGGTTTCTCATATATTTTATGGGGAGTAAATTGGCTAGAAATTTAATGTCTAAAATCCTTTCCACCTTTTAAAAAACCAACTAAATTTTCACCTTACATTTTTACAAGAAATACGCAATAGATATTTAGGAGAAAAGAATGACTTACATAATTGCCGAACCATGCGTAGGAACATGTGATACAGCCTGTGTAGAAGTCTGCCCTGTGGATTGTATTCATGGCCCATACGATAAAACTGGCGTTGGTGAAGAAGCAAAAGCAGATGGGTTTGTTCCAAAGGATGAAGATTCGCTATATATTGATCCTGAAGAATGTATAGACTGTGGTGCGTGTGAACCAGAATGTCCAGTAGAAGCAATTTTTGAAGAAAGTGAAGTCCCTGAAGAATGGAATAAATATATTAGAATCAATTATGAGTGGTTCGGCCAGGAATACAACGGCTGATTCACTCTCCCAATCAATCATAGTTCAAAAAACGGCTGTGACAACACAACCGTTTTTTACCTTCTTATAATTAATGAATAAACAAGAAATATTAAATCTTTTAAAAGAAATTAACTATCCCGGCTTCAGTCGAGATATTGTTTCTTTTGGTATGATTGAAAACGTTGAGATTGATGGGAAAAACGTCTCTATTGCATTAAAAATAACGACTGATAAAGATGAAAAAAAACAAACGGTGGTGGATGCAGTAAAAAATATTTTGCAAGAAACAAATGCATTTGAAAATATAAATGTTACTCTGACGAATCAAGGCCACACGCCACCCCCCACTCAACAGCAAAAAGCACCTGCAGGTCCTACACCCGTGGAAGGAATAAAACATATTGTTGCAATTGCCAGTGGAAAAGGTGGAGTGGGTAAATCAACCGTGGCGGCAAATATTGCAGTTGCACTCACTCAAAAAGGTCACAAAGTAGGATTACTCGATTTAGACATTTATGGACCTTCACTGCCTATAATTCTAGGTTTCAATGAAAGCCCTAAATTAACTCAAGAGAAAAAATTAATTCCACTCGATCGTTATGGTATGAAAGTAATGAGTTTTGGATTTATAAGTGGAAATGAAACTCCTACCATCTGGCGTGGACCGCTTGTTGGCAGAATGACAGAACAGTTTTTCAAAGATGTCCTCTGGGGAGAATTAGATTATTTGATTTTGGATTTACCGCCTGGGACCGGTGACGTTCAATTAACATTGACTCAAAAACTCCGTTTGAGCGGTGCTGTTATTGTAACAACTCCACAAGACATTGCTTTGTCTGACGTACGTAAGGGAGCCGATATGTTTCGAAAAGTTCAAACACCTGTTTTGGGAGTTATAGAAAACATGTCTGGATTAGTTATTAAAGGACATATTTCCGGGAGCAATGATGCAAAAATGGATATAGCCGGCATTGGAGATGTCAATGTAGATGAAAATGGTGATTTTGAATTCCAAATAGACATTTTCAAAAAAGGCGGAGGTGTTGTAGAAAGCGATCGCTTGGGCGTTCCTTTATTAGGCGAAATTCCCATAAACAAAGAAATAATGGATGCTACCGATAATGGCAAGCCTCTGGTATTAAGCAACCCCGACTCACCTGTGGCACAGGTGTTTGTTCAAATAGTTGACCGTATTCAAACTATTCTGCAATCGTAAAGCCTGGAGGGTATTATGACAGCCCATTTAGGAGATATTCTCGTGTACACGCTTTTGGGTTTTTCTGTTTTGTATCCCTTATTCTTATGGTTCACACCTAGACATAAAATCGATTCTGGTTTTTATAATTTCAATCTTGGCCTTTCTGGAACAATTGGAGGCATGGCATTAATATTGTCATGGGCTACGGAGATGGATCAAATGTTTATTTTCGGCATAGCCGGTTGGCTGGGTCTGCACTTATTAGTGACATACTTGTATTGGAATAATGAAAAAATTTCCAATGCAGTTATATCGTTTGTATCATTTATAGGGAGTTTAGTTTTTATCCTTTTTGCAAGATCTATGTTTCCAGATAGTAATCCGTACTTGATAGCTTTTACGGGATATGTCAGCCAGTCAATCCTTGCCGGTGTTATGTTTGCAATGATCCTTGGCCATTGGTATTTAAATGTTATTCAATTACCAATTGTTTTATTGCGTAAAACATCCAATGCTCTGGCGCTTCTTTTAGCCGTAAGGTTAATTTGGAATTTGACCCAATTACAATCACTGACTATTATAGATCAATATGGACAAACGCTTTCTACTTTTCAATATATGATTACTTTAGAAGGATTTTTCCTCGGTGTTGCATTGTTTTTTGGATTGATTGTTCCACTTGTATTGCATTATTTCATTTGGAATACATTGAAACTCCATGCGACGCAAAGCGCAACGGGATTATTATACATCAGTGTTTTAGTTATAATGATCGGAGATCTTTGCTATAAGTATGTCCTTTTTCAAGATGGATTGTTATTGTGAGTGAAATGAATTTTTCAAAATGTCCTCATTGTGAGTGTGAACATTTTTATCGTCAGAAAGATTTTAATCGCGCAATTGGGTGTTTGGTTATAATGGCAGGAGCCATTTTGGTCCCTTTTACATATGGATTAAGTCTTGCTATTGTTGCTGGTATCGATTGGTTTTTATACAAACGCGTACCGGATGAAGCTGTATGTTATAAATGCAGGGAAGAATTCAAAAATATTGAAATTCCTGAACGCATATTACCTTTCGATCATCATATAGCTGAACTGTATGAGGAACCGGATTGAATAAGGTACGTTATACTCGTGACAAGTGAAGAGACACTGTTTGTTTATGGATAGTGTAAAGAGTAATTTCGCCCGCTATTTTTATAAATAATCAAATCATTATATGTCAGTTGAATCATTAAGGGAAGTCATAATTAAAAACGGTAATATCCCCAGTCATATTGCTATCATTATGGATGGCAATGGTCGCTGGGCAAAAGAAAAAATGTTACCACGCTTTGCCGGCCATGGCGAAGGGATTAATTCTGTCCGGGAAATCACTCGTGTATGTGGAGAAATTGATGTCAAACATTTGACACTTTATACGTTTTCATCGGAAAACTGGTCTCGCCCTAAAATGGAAGTGTCAGCGTTAATGAAATTGCTACTGAAAACAATAACGAAAGAAGTAAGTGAATTGAATAAAAATAATGTTCGTTTAACCTCTATTGGTGCATTAGAAGAGATGCCAAAAGAAGCCCGTCAGGGAATTCTAGACGGAATAGAAAAAACGAAAAATAATACAGGGTTAAACCTTGTGCTTGCCTTGAGTTATGGTGGACGTCAAGAGATACTAAAGGCTGTTAAACAATTATGTGCAGACTTGGAAAAAGGAGAAATAACAACGAGCGATATTGATCCCACAATGTTTAAAAATTATTTATATACAGCTAATACACCAGACCCAGAATTACTTATTCGAACAGGCGGCGAAAACAGGATTAGTAATTTTTTACTATGGCAAATAGCGTACACAGAATTGTTTGTAACAGATGTTTATTGGCCGGCTTTTAGGGAAGAAGAATTACTTATAGCAATTCAAAATTACCAAGAACGTGAAAGACGTTTTGGTAAGGTAAGCGAACAACTGGGGAAAAGACATGTTGTATAAACTTTGTAAATGTATACCAATGCTTGTCTTGTCGGTGACTTTTCTTTTCGCCCAACAGGGCGATATCAAACTTCTTGAATTTAAAATTGAAGGAAATAATTTAACATCAGAAACGATGATACGTTATACAGCTGGATTGCGAGAAGGAGAAAATATAGCACCCGGGGATTTTTCCAGAGCAGTAAAACGCCTTTGGCAACTTGGATTATTTAGTGATATTCAAATTAGGATCGATGATGAAACTGATGATGGTTTAATCCTAACCATCGTAGTAAAGGAAAATTTCATACTGGGTGAAGTTCGCTATGAAGGAAATAAAAAAATAAAAGAAAAAAAGTTTAATGAAGAATTGGAGTTAAGAAGCGGAATGAGAATTCGTCCAAATCTAATCAATGAGACTATTAGAAAAATGGAAGACCTTTATGCCGATGATGGTTATTTATTAGTGGATATTGACGCCGAGATTGAAGAGCCGGAAAACCTTTCTGAAACAAGCTCTGCAAAGAAAAAACAAACACGCGATTTAGTATTCAATATTCGTGAAAACAAAAAAGTAAAACTGCGAAAAATTATTTTTGAAGGAAATGAACAATTTTCTTCATTCAAATTGCGCCGCGAACTAAAAGAAACAAAAATGCAACGATGGTACTTATTTTGGCGATCACATTTTGACGAAAAGAAATTTGAAGAAGATAAATTAAACCTTGTCAATTTTTATCGTAATTCTGGTTATCGTGATGCAACAATTGTATCTGATTCAGTTTATTATAATGCAGATAACAAAGCCATGACTATTTTAATCAGAATCAATGAAGGCCCTCAATACAGCTATAGAAATTTTACTTGGGATGGAAATTCGCTTTATACGGAGGATGAATTAGGACGCGCACTAGACTTATCAAAAGGAGAAAAATATAATGAAGAAGAATTTAATATAGCCGTTTACGAACGTATGCATGGGCTGTATATGGATCGCGGATATATTTACAGCAATGTGACTCCAAAATTCACTCCTATTGGTAAAGACTCTTTGGATATTCATTTTGAAATTACCGAGAACCATAAAGTGTATATCCGCAATATTTATGTACTGGGGAATGATAAAACACGAGAAAATGTGATTCGTAGAGAGCTCCATGTCTATCCTGGAGATGTGTTTAATAGGCAGCTTTTACAAAGGAGTGCTAGAGAATTATTTATTTTAAATTATTTTGGGAATGTGATTCCTGATGTTGTTCCTGTTGATGAGGATGAAATTGATCTGGAAATTACTGTTGAAGAAAAGTCATCTGACCGAGCCAATGCAAACGTTGGTTATAGCGGTGTATATGGACTTATGGGCGGTGGTGGAATTGAGTTCAATAATTTTCGCGGATTAGGTCAGCAGCTCGTAATGAGTTATAATGTAGGGTCTCAACAATCCTTGAATTATTATAGTCAAAATCAGGTTGCTAAATATGAATCTTTCAGTGTGCGCTTTATGGACCCTATGATTTTTGACACACCAAATCGCGTAGGGTTTTCATTTTATAACTCGTTTAGAGGCCGTTCAATGAGTTATGGTATTCCTTTAGATATTCAAGTTGTGGGTGGATCGGTGCAATGGGGTCGGCGTTTTAAATGGCCGGATGATTACTTTAGGGGCTATTGGGTATTAAATTCATCAACAAAATCATACAATGGCGCACAAAGCGATATTGATACATATGCTGGAGGGCTTGATAAAACAAGAGGGCTTGGAATTACTCAGGTTATCAGCCGTGATAGCCGTGATAGACAGGAATTTACAAGCAGAGGATCGCATTTTACATGGGAGACCACTCTTTCTGGTGGACCTTTTGGCGGCAATGAGGACTTTTTTAAACACGTCTTGAATTTGGAATGGTATACACCTACATTCTGGAAATTTGTATTGATGAGTTCATTGAAAATGGGTGTAGTTGAAGCACTGACATCAAAGGAAAAACGTTCTATAATACCTTTTGATGAAAAATTTATTATGGGAGGGAATGGAATTCCCTATGGTAATATGCTCCGAGGATATACAGAAAATTCAATCGGACCAAAATCATCAAGTGGTAATACGGTTCCAGGGACTATGATGATGAGATTTGTTTCAGAGATTAGAGTACCCTTTTCGGAAAATCCTGTAATTTATGGATTGATGTTTGCTGAAGCGGGAAATGTATGGAATGCAAATTCCATGAGCGAACCATTCAGTATCCCAAGGTCAGGTCCCTTAAGCTTAAAACGTTCAGCTGGGTTTGGTATTCGTTTTTTCATGCCTATGATCGGGATGCTTGGGTTTGATATGGGTTATGGTTTTGATGATAATGCCGGCGATGGAAACCCTGATGGATGGAACTACACAATCATTTTTGGTCAAACTTTTTAATTAATTCACAAACAAGGAGGTCTTGTGCCTAAACACATCGTAAATATGATAATTGCATTAGTCATGCTGTCATCAGCATTGCTGGGTCAAATAAGAATTGGTTTTGTCCAATCAGATCGAATTCGTGCAGAATATGAAGAGTTTCGTGATTCTGAAGCTCAATTACAAATGGAATTCCGTAGAGTACAAATGGAATACCAGATAAAACTAATGGCATTGGACAGCGTAAAAAATGCTTTTGAAACCCAACGGTTAATGAGCTCGCCGGAATGGCGTCGTGAAAAAGAACAGGAAGTGGCTGTAATGGAGCGCAACCTACAGGTTTTTCAAGCAGAAAATGTTGGTCCGGAAGGATTGCTTTATCAGAAACAAGCGCAGATGGAATTTGAAATTCTATCCAAAGTAAAACGAGCTGTAGATAAAGTTGCTGCTGAAAAAGAATATGATTACATCATTGATGGTTCAGTTTCACTGCTGTATGGAAATCCTGCCTATGATGTAACGGATGATATACTTTATGAACTTCGGAAGTATAATATTCCCGAAGACAATAAGTAACATTTCCGTTGGCAACATTGCAGGAACTGGCCAAACTTACGGCCGGTCAGGTTGTTGGTAATTCTGATCTTGAAATTACGGGCTTTTCTGAAATACAGAATGGAGTAAACGGTACGATAACGTTTTTAAGTAATCCTCAGTATCTTAAATATGCTGCAAATACGGGCGCATCGGCCATCATTGTAGCTAATGAAGAATCCTTGTCTGGGTCTCCTGGCATTATAGTTAAAAATTCGCAATTGGCTTTTGCAAAAGTGATGGAGTTTTTTTATACACCTCCAACACCAAGGAAAGGGATTCATCAAACAGCGATTATATCTGAATCTGCACTAATAGCTAGTGAAGTAAGTATTGGTCCCTATTCAATTATTGAAGCAGATGTTTCAATTGGTAGTAATACAATTATTGGCTCCAATACTATAATTGGCAGTGGCTCAATTATTGGAGAGAGTTGTAATATACATAACAGTGTAAACATTTATCATAATTGCACAGTAGGTAACACAAATACTATTTTCAGTGGGGCGGTAATTGGATGTGATGGTTTTGGTTATGTAGAAGAGGGTGGAATTCATAATAAAATTCCTCAAACAGGAGCCGTTATAACAGGAAATAATGTAGACATCGGAGCCAATTGTACTATTGATAGAGGAACCATTGGTGATACAGTTATTGGCGCAGGAAGTAAGTTTGATAATTTGGTTCATATTGCTCATAATGTGAAAACTGGAAAGGGATGTTTGTTTGCTGCCGGAGTTTCGATTGCAGGGAGCGTTGAATTGGGAGATTTTTGTATATTTGCAGGTAACTCGGGCGCTATTCCGCATGTGAAGATAGGAGATGGCGCTATTTTCGCTATTAAAAGCGTCGCAACAAAATCTCTTCCGGGTGGAAAAACATATGCTGGAGTGCCTGCTAGAGAAATTAAAGAACAGCATAAAAGAGAAGCAGTAATGACTGAAATAGCTTCAATTCAAAAAAGATTAAAAACAATAGAAAATGCCATTAGCAAATCATAATAATCAACGAACTATAGAAAAACCATCCTCTTGCACAGGCGTTGGATTGCACACAGGCGTAGAAAGTACTATTACATTCAAACCTGCACCGGAAAACTATGGTATTCGATTTAAGCGTACGGATATTAAAGGAAGTCCTGTTATTAAAGCAGATATCGATCATGTGGTTGATATATCCCGTGGTACGACTATTGAACAAAAAGGTGTACGTATTCATACAGTGGAGCATACTTTAGCAGCCGTTTCAGGGTTGCGAATAGATAATATTTTGATTGAATTAACCAGCAAAGAAACTCCGGTGATGGATGGTAGCGCCAAAGACTTTGTTGAAGCATTACAAAGTTCGGGTCAAATAACCCAAGATGCAGAACGAAAAGTGTTAACAATTGGCAAGGCGGTGACTTATTCAGATCCTGTTAAAGAAATAGATATTCATGTTATTCCTGCAAATCGTTTTCGTGTGACATTCATGGTTGAATACCCGCTTCCGCAACTAGGGACACAGTATGAAGCGATTTATAATATGAAAGAGGATTTTGCTAAAGAAGTAGCCCCTGCGCGAACATTTTGTTTCATGAGTGAAGTTGAAATGTTAAAAGAACAAGGATTAATTAAAGGTGGGAGCTTGGAGAATGCTGTGGTGATAATTGATAAAGAAATTGACACCAAAGACATTGATCATTTAAGAAAACTATTTGGTATTGAAGAAAAAATTATTTCCGGAGCGAACGGAATTTTGAATGGTAAAGCATTGCGTTATCGCAACGAACCTGTCCGTCATAAAACTCTTGATTTGATTGGAGATTTGGCATTGTTAGGCGTTCCGATTAAAGGTCATGTGACAGCTGCCAGAAGTGGACATGCCAGTAATGTAGAATTCGTTAAAATGATTCGCCAAGAATATGCTGATTATTTTAAAAAACATAATATTTAAATTTTAAAACAGAGAGCGCTTATGTTGTATATAGAAGAGTTAATGGAGCTTCTCCCGCATCGTTATCCATTCATATTAATTGATAGAATTATTGAAATAGAACCGGGGAAGAGATGCACAGCAATAAAAAATATTACTATTAACGAACCTTATTTCCAGGGGCATTTCCCAAATCAACCCGTAATGCCCGGTGTACTTATTTTAGAATCAATGGCCCAAGCCGGAGCATTCTTAGTTCTTAATTCTGTGGAAGATCCCTTAAGCAAAAACATGTTTTTTTCAGCAGTTGAAAAGGCCAAATTTCGTAAACCAATTATCCCCGGCGACCAAGTTAAAATAGAAATGGAATTACTGAAAATCCGCATGAATGCAGCTAGGCTTAAGGGCACTGCCTATGTTGATGGTGAAGTAGTGACTGAAGCCATAATTATGGCAAATATTGTTGATCGCGCTGGAGCGTAATTATTTCCACACTCATTCATCCTTCCGCTCTCATTTCAAATGATGCAATCTTGGGTAATAATGTATCTGTAGGTCCGTACAGTGTCATTGAAAATAATGTACATATTGGAGATGATTCTAGCATAGGTAACCATACAACAGTAAAAGCCGGGACAACGATTGGAAAGAACACACGTATATTTCATAATTGCTCTATAGGTGAAATTCCCCAAGATTTAAAATTTGGCGGAGAAGAAACAACTACTTTAATAGGCGATAATGTAACTATCCGTGAATCTGTAACAATTAATCGGGGGACATCTGCTAGAGGATGTACAGAGATTGGTCATAATGTATTATTAATGGCCTGTACCCATGTAGCACATGATTGCGTTTTAGGCAATAATGTAATTATGGCAAACTTAACTACATTAGGAGGACATGTAGAACTAGGAGATTGGGTATTTTTAGGTGGTGGAGTTCTCGTGCATCAATTTTCGAAAGTAGGTGCCCATTCTTTTATTGGAGGCGGTTTCCGTATAGTGCAAGATGTGCCACCGTTTATTCTTGGCGCTGGAGAGCCACTGGAATATAGTGGCATTAACCAGATTGGTTTACGTCGAAGAGGTTTTAACGGCGACTCGAGAAAATTAATTAAAGAAGTATATAGGCTATATTTCAGATCAGATATGAACCGAAAAGATGCCCTTGATAAAATTAAAAAAGATTTTAATCAATTTGATGAAATCAAGATGATCATTAATTTTATCGAATCTACTAATCGCGGTATAATTTGAAACGGTTCATCATGATTATGACTTTACGTTATACTATATTTATTCTAATCACTCTATCTTCGTTAAAAGGTCAATGGCTATCTTTTGATTTGTCTAAAGCGGATAAATCAACTTTTGAAAAACAGGTAGAACCAACAATTATTTCAGCAGCGCTTTCAGGAGGCCAATCCACATTGATAAGACTCACGCAAAATAAGCGGTTAGGAGTTGCAGTTTCCATGTACATGGGATTTGATAGAGCATTTTCATCGTATCAATCAAATCCTCTTTTACATCCGTTCATGTTAGAAGGGCAATTTTTAGTTACGGATAATCTAGCAATTAAAGGGAAAATGAATTTAATATCCAATAAAGGAGAAATGGTGAATATTGCAGGGTATGGTTTTAATTATCTTGAAGATTCATGGTTTACAAGTATTTATCTAGGGTGGTTGAAAGGGCCAACCCATTTACGTATTCGATATGTAGATTCTGCTTTCATTGTAAAAAGGACTGTTGCAGACATTCCCATTTTGTTAGGTTTAGGATACAATAACTATAGAGGAAGTATTATAAGATTTGAAAAAGATGATATTTCCAGATCGATAGATAATTCTATAACATATTTAATTGCAGGAACTGAACTACGGATAAGCGCATTAGATTTTGAATTACAAGCCAGGATTAATTCTAAATTTTTCCAACTTAACTTTACAATTTTCCGATTATTTTTCTGATGACAAAAAAATTATCTATACTTGGTTCAACTGGTTCTATTGGGGTTAACTCCCTTCTTGTTGTTGATAATCTTGCACCGCGGTTTGATATTACATATTTAACTGCGTATAAGAATTCAGATAGACTGATCGCGCAAGCCAAAAAATATGCTCCCAAAGCGGTTGCAATAATTGATGAAGAAGCCGGTAAAAAAGTAAGGGCTGCTTTAAACGATCCGATTGAAGTATTAACAGGGCGATCTGGGTTATTAGAACTTGCTGGGCGAGATGATGTAGATATTGTTATGAATGGATTGGTGGGCAGTGCCGGTATGGAACCAACATTGAAAGCGATTGAAGCAGGCGTAGATGTTGCATTGAGCAACAAAGAAAGTTTGGTGATGGCGGGCTCAATTATAGAATTAGCAAAACAGAAATCCGGAGCGACTATATTCCCTGTAGATAGTGAACATTCAGCGATTTGGCAATGTTTAGCTGGGGAAGAAATGACTGATGTTAAGAAAATAATTTTAACTGGCAGCGGCGGTCCATTTCGAACAAAAGATATTAATTCATTTAAAGATATAACGCGGGAAGAGGCACTGCGGCATCCCAATTGGGATATGGGAAATAAAATTACAATTGATTCTGCAACAATGATGAATAAAGGGCTGGAAGTGATTGAAACAAGGTGGCTCTTTGGACTGGGAGCAGATGAAATAGAAATAGTTATTCACCCCCAATCAATCATCCATTCTATGGTTGAATTTGCCGACAGATCTGTTAAAGCCCAATTAGGCGTTCCAGATATGAAAATTCCTATTCAATATGCGCTAACTTATCCACGTCATAGTTCTGCAAGTTGGGGGCAGCTCAATTTGGTAAAATATGGAAAACTCACTTTTGAAGAGCCAGATTATGAAAAATTTCCCTGCATTAAATTGGCGTATGAAGCTCTTCGAGCCGGTGGCTCAACCCCAGCCGTATTAAATGTTGTTAATGAACAGGCGGTGTATCGATTTTTAGAAGGCAAAATAAAATTTACAGCTATTCCAACAATTATAGAAAAAGCATGTGCGAATCATCATTATATTGCTAATCCAACTTTAATAGATTTATTGGAATTGGAACTCTGGGCAACCGATTTTGTTAATGCATATAATTGAAATATAAGGTAAAAAATTCATGACGACTCTTTGGGCAACAATCATTGTATTAGGCGTTCTTGTAACTGTGCACGAACTGGGACACTTCATGGCAGCTCGGTCTGTTGGAGTACGCGTGGATCGGTTTTCTATAGGCTTTCCACCACGCTTATTTACATTTACTTCAATTAATGGTGGTTGGATATTCAGGTTTTTCTTTTATCATCGTAATAAAGATAACACATTTTCATGGGGGCCGATATTTGAAAAAACATTTGGTAATAAACAGCGCGTAGGCAGTAATACTGAATATTGTTTAGCTATAGTTCCGTTGGGTGGTTATGTAAAAATGGCCGGTACAATAGATGAGAGCCTTAATGATAATATTACGAATGCCGATGATGAATTAATGAGTAAAACACCCCTTCAACAAGTTTGGGTTATGAGCGCAGGAGTGTTGATGAATGTACTGCTGGCATTTGTTTTATTTACAGGAATTGCACGATACATGGGTATTCCTGAATTAAGTGACAAACCTATCATAGCTCAATTGGTGCCTGAAATGCCGGCACAAGCTGCAGGGTTGCAAGTTGGCGATCAAATTCTTGAAATTAATCATGAGGTAGTTGAAACATGGTCGGATATTTCTACTAAAATACACCCTAAACCAAACACACAAATTCTTTTAAAAATTCAAAGAAATACCGATGAGTTTGATATTGATATTACAACAAAATATCAAGTAGCTGTCATTGATGGTCATATAGATACACTCGGAGCAATTGGCATTATCCAAAATTATAGTTATCGACCAATTGGCATGATTGAAGCTTTAAAAGCTGGTTCTATAGCTACAGTAAATGGTTTTGGGATGATCATAATGTCTCTATCCATGCTTGCCAGCGGTGAAGCGTCTTTGAAAGATATTGGCGGTCCAATTATGATTGCTCAATTAGCCGGTAAAACAGCAAAAGCAGGCTGGGCAGCTTTGTTAACCTTTATGGCTTTGATCAGTTGTAATTTAGCTTTTATTAATATTTTACCGATTCCTGGCCTGGACGGCGGTCATATTTTTATTATTATTATCGAGGGGATTATTCGACGAAAATTAAGAATCAAAACCCGTATGCGTATTCAGCAAGTTGGGATGGCATTTTTATTATTATTAATTGCTACAGTGATAGTGAACGATATTAGTCGGCTTTTCGGTTAGTAATTTCTTTCAGCTTCAAACGCATGGACCCAAATTTCATTTTTATTTGTATTTGAACTGGTAAGCGTTTTTCATCATCACTAAACCAAATTTGCATATCTCCTTCATTTTTGAATAATGCTTTGCCTTGGCTAAATGGCTTTACTACAAGACAGTTGAAAGTGCCCGCCAACGTTTTAACGGTTTCTCTTCCCGTTACAACTAATTTAAAGGGAGTTGATTTTTTATTCTCGAATGATGTGAATTCCATTAATAGACCCACACTTAATGGTAGGGTGCGTAAATAGTAAAAAAGGGAATATGGATCTCGAACCGGCCCTGTAATTGTTACAGTATCAGAATTCACAATTGCGAATGAAGCATCGTAATATATAGTAGTATGAATATTTTTATGGTATTTACCTTCTCTCAAATTCTTTTTTAATTGATGAGTATAAAGATCAGTTTCATCCATCCAAATATCCACTCGATCTCTCAACTTATATAAGCGATCAAGCGCGGGATTAGTACTCGCTGTAAATTTAGCATGAAACGTTGAATTGTTATTTATTGTATCACGGCCAAGGATTTCTAGAGTAGCTACTCCCGAAGGAATAATATTGAAACTAGCTGAATAAATCAGTTTTTCCCCAATTTGAAAAGGGTGGCTTTGACCATTTAATATTGCTAGAAGAAAAATGATTGCAATCCGCATTTCAACTCCGTAATTGAATCAGTTTACCATGATCCAGTTGATAAATACTAGATCCTTTATTACCTATTAATCTGCCACTATTAATGAACAAATCAATTTCTGCTCTAAACTCTTTCAAAATGCTTTTGGGGTCATTCAAAGCAGTGCCGCCATGTCTGTTCACGCTTGTAGTGGTAATTGGGTGTGGGTATAATTTTGACAATTCATTACAAAATGTGTGATGAGGAATCCGTACGCCAAGAGAATGATCATTCCCTAATATTTTATGACTTACAATATTATTAACTACTTTATAAATCATTGTAGAATACCCTGACAGATGTGGTCGAATAATCTCCGCTTCATTTAACGAAATATTAGCCCAACTTAATGCAGTCGTTTCATCGGGGGCTAAAACACTTAAGGGCCCACTTCGCCCTTTTATACTATTTAATTTTTCTATAGCATTATCATTAGCCGCATCAACGCCAAAGCCATATAGTGTATCTGTAGGATATATTATAACTCCGCCTTTACCAATGACACGTAAAGCAGTTTTAATTGCATCTTTGTTATGAACATCAATCTCTATCATGTAACTAAAGGAGGTTTAGTCTTCCAACGACGATGAAACCAAAAATACTGATCAGGGAACTTTCGAACTTTTTTCTCTAATAATGCCGTAAATGATTGAGTAATAGACTCAATTGTACTTTCTCCCTCTGGGAGAATGGGTTGAATATGTAGTTTATATTTTCCACTATTTTCTACATGACAAGTGATAAAAAACATATCGGAACCTGTCTGTAGATGGAAACGAGAAACGCCTTTTGGTGTAGAAGAAGGGGTATTGAAAAAATTAACAAATACACCCCTCTGCTTTGCATCTTGATCACTAGCCAAAATTAAAATTTTATTATCTTTCAATATTTGGTACATGTCATCTAATGATGATTTTCGAAAAATCATCCTCATCCCGGTGCTCTCTCTAAATTTCCTAAAGAATATATCCGCGCCCCTATTTTTTTGTTTTAGAGCAACAGCGACACAGGGGTATCCGGAAAACCCAAGCCATGCAGACATCATTTCCCATTTACTGAAATGACCTGTAGCTAAAATAACTCCCCCTCCTTTTTCCAATGAATTCTCTAAAAGTTCTTTACCTTCTACATCAAAATCCACAAAACGGAAAGATTTAGGTAATGATAAAAATTGCAAAAATGATTGTGCAAAAAATGAATATGTTTTTTTTAAGAGTAATGTACGTTCATCACCACTTTTTTCCGGAAAAGCTATGGCTATATTTTTTGATGCATCTTTTTTTCGTAAACCAAGAAAGTAATATGCAAGACCCGCAATTCTAATCCCCAGTCTATTTCTTTCAGTTTCAGAAAGACTACTCAACCAGCGAGAAAAGAGAGTTAATGATGCAAATGATAGTTTATGATGAAATCGCATTGGTTTATATAATGATCAATACTAATGTTAAATCTATAAAATATTTTATGATGACAGTATTGAAATTACCGCTGAATTGAGGTAACATCACGGGCATGAAAATACCCATAATTCTATCTTTATTTATCAACGTATTAATTGCCGAGCCGATTGTCTATCGAGTTCCTATTCAAGGCACCATTGATTTAGGGCTCCCTCCATTTATTGAAAGGACAATTGCAGCGGCTGAAGAAGAAGAAGCAGTCGCGATTATTTTTGATATTGATACGTTTGGCGGGCGAGTGGATGCTGCTACACAGATTAAAGATGCCATCCTCGGATCGAAAGTATTGACAGTTGCTTTTATCAATCGGCGTGCTATATCAGCAGGTGCATTGATTTCCCTATCCTGTGAAAAGATATACATGACAGGTGGCGGTACAATTGGAGCTGCCACTGCTGTGGATATGCAAGGAAAAAAAGCATCAGAAAAAGTTATTAGTTATATGCGTGAAGAAATGGCTTCCACAGCAGAAAAACGCGGTAGAAACACAACAATTGCCACCGGCATGGTGGATGAGGAGTTATCATTTACTCATTTAGTTATTTCAGGCGATTCAGTAGAAGTAACGGATTTGGAAGGCCGAAAAGAGGGGAAGTTGATAACGTTGACTACAGAAAAAGCATTGAAATATAAAATTGCTGATGGAGAAGGAGAAACGTTTGAAGAGGTGCTGTCGGCATTGGGTATTGCAAATGCAACTATCCGTTCTGCAAAAGAAAACTGGTCTGAAAATTTTGTCCGTTTTTTGACGAATCCAGTTGTGGCTTCATTATTAACTACATTTGGTTTTTTGGGCATATTGTTTGAATTGCAAAGCCCCGGCTGGGGTATACCCGGTACGTTTGGTGCTGTATGCCTAGCTTTGTCTTTAGGGGCATCCTATATTGTGCGCCTTGCCACAATGACGGATCTTTTAATTGTTTTTGTGGGTGTTTTACTATTACTAGTGGAAGTTTTTTTGATTCCCGGGTTTGGTTTAGCTGGTTTATCAGGTATTGGTATTATATTATGGGGATTATATGAATTGCTGTTGCCTGATGTACCTGTAGGTCAGGAAATTCATTCCATGGTACTAACGGGTTTTACGATAGGAATCATTGGCGGTATCATCGGTTTCATATTAATGTTTAAGCTGATGACTAAAACAGAATTTTGGCAAAAACTAACTTCTCCAAATGTCCAAGAAAAAGAAAAAGGATATTCATCTTCAATTGGTCTTGAAGATTTGACTGGAGAAGAGGGAGTTACGGATACAGATTTACGCCCATCCGGGTGGGTTAATGTTGGAGATCAGCGAATATTTGTTGTAACGGAAGGTTCATATATTAATAAGAATGAAAAAGTTAAAATCCTTTCTGTAGATGGGAATAGGGTTGTCGTAAGAAAAATTAATCAAAAATAAAGGAATGATATAATGGCTGTTGGATCAATAATAATGTTGTCATTTTTACTGCTTTTTATAATGCTGTTTTTCTATTTTGTACCGTTGGGATTATGGGTGCAGTCAGTTGTGAGTTTGGGTTTGGGCCCCATTTCCATTATTGACCTTATCCGTATGCGCTTGCGGAAAATCCCTCCGCGCTTGATTGTGGATGGAGTAATCAATCTAAATAAAGCAGGACTACCATCAATCTCCACGGATATGCTGGAAACACATCATCTTGCTGGTGGAGATGTAAAAAATATAGTTATTGCACTTATTGCAGCAGAAAAAGCAAATATTGCTTTAACATTTAAAACGACCACAGCCATTGATTTGGCCGGGCGCGATGTTAAATTAGCAGTTGAGACAAGTGTATACCCAAAAGTGATAGATGTCCCAGAAGATGGATATTTGGCTGCTGTTGCGAAAGATGGTATTGAATTGAAAGCTCGTGCACGTGTGACGGTCCGAACAAATATTCCGGGCTTAATAGGCGGCGCAACAGATGAAACAATAATTGCACGCGTGGGAGAAGGAATTGTGAGTGCGATTGGTTCTTCCAATACTTATACTACTGTGTTGGAAAATCCTGATAATATTTCCAAAGCGGTGCTGAGTAAAGGCCTTGATGCAGGAACAGCATTTGAAATTTTATCCATTGATATTGCGGATCTTGATGTGGGGAAAAATATCGGTGCGAGTCTGCAGGCCGACCAGGCAGAAGCTGATTTAAGAGTTGCTCAAGCCAGAGCTGAAACACGTAGAGCGATGGCAGTAGCAGAAGAACAGGAAATGAAAGCCAGAACCCAAGAAATGCAAGCCACCGTTGTAGCTGCTGAAGCTGAAGTTCCCAAAGCGATGGCACAGGCATTTAGAGATGGTAATCTGGGAATATTCGATTATTATAATATGCAGAATATTAAATCAGATACAGGAATGCGTGAATCAATATCCGGTATGGAAGAAGCACCTTCAAAAAACCCTGAGGATAATAATTAATGGATAATCCTGGGTATTGGCTTTTTCTACTCATAATATATTTGCTGTCAACTATGATGAAAAAGCGGCGGCAAAAAGAAGCTAGAAAAGGACTTAATCAAGAAGGTGAGAATGATTGGAAGACACCGGATTTTGTAAAGGAAACATTCACTGATTTCGTGGATAAAGGCGAAAGCGATTTAGATGAAGTTACCTATACAGAATTAGATGAAGAATTAGATGAAGAATTAGAAGCAGAACTGGATGAAAATGAATTTGAAGAGCAACCGCAGATATCGACGCCTGAACCTAAAGTAGATTTTTCAGTAGTCCAGGGAGATCGGACAATTGGTACCCTTGTCCATAAAGTAAGTAAAAAGAAAAAACACCACCGTGCCATATTTTTCAAAGATCTGCAAGATGTGCGTATGGCAATGATCTATAAAGAAATTATGGATAAACCCCGGGCACTACGGCACAGCATCCGCTAAACAATCTGTTCGTAGATTTCTGTAATTTCTTTGCGCAGAGAGTTTTCTGTGCTATCATTATGAATTACAAAGTCAGCTAATCCTGTTTTTTCTTCCTCTGACCATTGTAGTTCTATGCGCTGTAATATTTGTTCCCGTGTAAGTGTCCCCCGTCCCATTGCTCGTTCCATTCTATTTTTCATCAATGCAGTGACAACAATTACATAGTCAAGATGTTGGTCATATCCGGATTCATAAATCAGTGCGCCGTCAACGATGAACATTGTATGCTTGTTTTTTGCAGATATTTTATCGAATTGTTCATCGATCAAATCATAAATGTATGGATGTACAACTAAATTGAGACGCAATTTATGATCTTCGTCTTGTAATGCAATACGACCCAATTTTTTTAAATCAATCACATTATCTGGCCCCATAATATCTGTTCCAAATTCAGCTATCAATTCACTTTGCACAGTTAGGTTTTTGCTTATCATCGTTTTTGCTTCATTATCCGCATCAAAAATGTAAGCCCCCAATTCTGCTAAAACGATTCCTGCTGTACTTTTTCCGCAACCGAGTCCGCCTGTTAATCCAATTTTCAGCATTTTAAATCAATGTATTCAAAATTCGTTCAGTTATTTCAGTTATTTCACCAACACCATTGATTGTTTTCACCAAATCTCTTTCCTCGTAAAATTCTATCAATGGTTCTGTTTGCTTCTTATATACTTGTAGGCGTTGGCGGATTATATCATGGGTATCATCTGTCCGTCTGGAGGTGATACCTCTTAATACTAATCGATTTATCAACTCCTCTTCATCGACTTCTACACTGACAACCGCATCCAATGATTGATTTAAATTTTTAAGAATATGATCTAATCCCTCGGCTTGAGGCATTGTACGAGGGAATCCATCCAAACAAAAACCATTATAGCAATTCTCTTGGGTAAGTCGCTCATACATTATTTTTAATAAAACATCATCTGGGACTAATTGACCTGCATCAATAAATGTTTTTGCAGATTGACCAATGGAAGACATCTGTTTTATTTCATTGCGTAAAATAACACCTGTTGAAAGGTGTATTATGCCAAAATGGGCACAGATATTTTTAGCTTGTGTTCCTTTTCCTACTCCGGGTGGGCCAATAAAAATTAAACGCATAAGGCAAAATTATTTGTCAATTATAAAAATTAAATTAATAATCCTGCAATAGTTGCTGTAAGCCAAGATGCTAATGCTCCGCCTATCATCGCTTTTGTAACAAGTTTTGCAAGATCCGTTTTTCGATCTGGCGCCATACCCCCCAATCCACCTAATTGTATACCAATTGATCCAAAATTAGCAAATCCACACAAAGCATAACTGGCGATGATCGCTGTCCGATCAGAAATAGCATCTGAAGCCATCAATTCTTTCAAATCGCCGTAAGCAATCAATTCTGTAAATACAATTTTTTCTCCCATTAACATACCTAATGTTCCAGCTTCTTCCCAAGGAACTCCCATTGTCCATGCTAATGGTTTAAAGATAAAGCCCAAAACTCCATCCATTGATATACCAACAAAACTAAGGAGATAATTAATCATAGCAACAAGCGAAACAAATGCAATCAGCATAGCACCGACATTTGCAGCTAGTTTTAAACCGGTTGATGCTCCGTCGCCCAACGCTTCAAAGACATTGGTTTTTTGTTGTTCAATATCAAATTTCATATCTCCCATCGTTTCCGATATTTCTGTTTCAGGATAAATAATTTTTGCCATTACAAGTGCTGCGGGTGCAGACATGACAGATGCAGCTAATAAATGACCTGCAATCCCGGGTATATCACCAAGCCACATGACATAAATCGCTAATATACCTCCAGCTACAGTAGCAAATCCTCCAGTCATTACGGCGGTCAGTTCAGATTTTGTCATTTTACTGATAAAAGGCCTGACCATGAGCGGTGCTTCTGTTTGACCAACAAAGATATTGGCAGATATGCTCAGCGTTTCTGATCCGCTGGTACCCATGGTTTTTTGCATTGCTCGTGCAATCCATTTTACAATAACCTGGATAATCCCAAAATGGTATAACACAGCCATAAGACTTGAAAAGAAAATGATAGTGGGAAGAGCTCTAAAAGCAAAATTGATCATAGCAACATGGTATCCCACATCAGGGATAAACGATTTGAAAAGAAAATCACTGCCAGCATCAGAAAAGCTAATGAGTTTACGGACAGCTTTATCAAGATATCCAAAAAGTATACCGCCAAAAGGTAATTTCAGAATAAATATTGCAAAAACCATTTGCAATCCTAACCCCCACCCAATGATTCGCAAATCTATCTTTTTTCTATTATTCGATAGGGCGAACGCTATGGCTAATAAAACGACAATTCCAATTAACCCAGTAAATTGTTCCATTATAGTTTCTCCGGATGTTGATAGCATTTTCTGCAGCGTGCTTCATATTTATCCGTTTCACCAATTACAACTTGCTCGGCATCTTTAGATAAACGTTGTGTAAAACTAGCTGGCTCACCACAGAGGATACAAATGGCTCGCAGTTTATCAAGATATTCAGCTGCGCACATTATTTTTGGCATGGGTCCAAATGGACGCGCCAAATAATCATTATCTAATCCTGCGACAAGTACACGGGTATTATTTGCTGACAATTCTTGACACACGCCAATTAAATTATCGTTAAAAAATTGTGCTTCATCAATTCCCACCACTTCTGCATCGTCTACCTTATCAAGTATTTCAGTAACATCATCAATGAGGTACGATTCCAATCTTGATTGGTTGTGCGACACAATATGTTCTTCGCTGTAGCGATTATCAATCATCGGTTTAAAAATTGCTGTTTTCATTTTGGCGATTTGGGCTCGTTTTAATCTGCGAATCAGTTCTTCTGTTTTTCCACAAAACATGGGTCCGCATATTACTTCTATCCATCCGCCTGTACGTGGTGTAAGGGTCATTTAAGCTCTCTTGTTTGGTAGTATAGATTTGATTTTAGTTCGTATGAGATCAATAGCAACAGTGTTTCTTCCGCCCTCAGGAATAATTAAATCTGCATATATTTTTGTAGGTTCAACAAACTGTTTGTGCATAGGGCGAACCGTATGTAAATATTGATCAATGACAGATTGTGTTGTGCGTTCGCGTTCTACCCGATCGCGGGTCAAACGACGTATAAACCGAATATCATCTGGAGTTTCCACAAATAATTTTATATCCATTAAATCGCGCAGTAAAGAGTCCCAAAGAGCAAGTATTCCTTCTAGAACAAGTACATGATGCGGTTCAATCAGTTCCGACTCTTCTTTGCGAGTATGTGAGCCGAAATCATAACAGGGGATATTGGTTGATTCCCCTTTCATTAAAGTTGATAAATGATTATGCAACAGTTCAAAATCCATGGCTTCTGGATGGTCAAAATTTTGTTTATTTCTTTCTTCAAAAGACATATGTGCTAAATCTTTATAATAGGAATCGAGTTGGATTACGGCAACTTCGCCTGTTTTGAATTCTTTCACAATTTCATGAGAAACAGATGTTTTCCCAGAGCCAGTGCCACCAGCAATCCCAATTAAAATAGATTTTTTTGTCATTTTAGTTTAGTTTGATCAAACGCATCCGGAAGTAAATCTGCCGATGTAGTTTTTTTAATTTTACCATTTTTATCAGTAATAATAATAGGAATATTTCCACATAAATCCCACACAACCTGCCGACAAGCACCACAAAGGGAACCTCCATTTTCCGTTGCAACAGCAAGCGCTTTAAAAGATGAATGTCCTGCAGCAACTGCTCGGAAAAGCGCCACACGTTCAGCGCAGCAGGTTAAACCATAACTGCTGGATTCAACATTACAACCACCGATTATTTTTCCGGCGGATGTTAAAATAGCAGCACCAACAGTATAGTGAGAATAAGGGGCGTGGGCTCGTTCTCTCATTTTTTGAGCTATTGCAATTAATTTTTCCATATCAATACTCTTTGAGTTTTATGTGTTGAAAAGCATAGTTGAAACTGACTCCGGCAATAAATCCGCCTATATGGGCAAACCAGGCGACGCCACCGGTGGTATCAAGACCAAGAGTCCCTAGTCCATTTGTTAATTGAGTTAAAAACCAGATACCCAGAACAATCATTGCTGGAACTCTGATAGTTGTAAAGAAAAAGAATATAAAAACAAATACATGTACTTGGGCGTGAGGATAACGTATCAGGTATGCGCCCAAAACTCCGGCAATTGCTCCGCTGGCACCCACCATGGGAATCATTGAATCAAGATTGAAAAGAACTTGCGCCAACCCTGCAGCAAGACCGCATAAAATATAAAACAATGCATAACGGGCATGGCCCAGAGCACTTTCTACATTATCACCAAAAATCCATAGGAACCACATATTCCCAAGAATATGAGCGATGCCGCCGTGGAGAAACATAGAGGTGAACAAATTAATAATGTGAAATTGAGCAGGTACTAATCCAAACATATAAATAAATCGAGCTTCTGTTTCCGGCCCAGAAGCTGCCAGAGAAAATTGATACAGAAAAATGAGAATGTTTGCTGCGATTATTCCATAGGTAACAATTGGAACCAAAACTCGAGGATTATCATCTTTATACGGGAAAAACATTATTTAATCACAAAATCTACTTTTGTACTAGCAAAGTTTCCTGCACGATCTTTAACTGTTATCATCATTGTATGATTTCCCAATGTTAAATGTTCGAATAAGTTGTATGATATTTGTTGTCTAACGGGCTGGAATCCATATAATAATCTCTTGCCATTCAATGTCATGGTCATAGATGTTTCTTCAGGTTCAATGCCGGACAATACATCCTCTACCTGCGCTTGTAATTGTCTAACGTCTTCTACGTAATACTGGCCGCCATGGGCAGGGAACGTTGATGTGATGATGGGTGGTACATCATCTTGGAGAATACATACAGCTTCCAAGCTGTTCAAACTGCCCGTTAGAACCTGCCGTTTTTTAGAATTATTCGAAGGAATAAATGTCCAACCTTCATCCTGATCATAGTAGTATAAACTTATTTTCTCACGTTTTGCTACATTTTCATCATAACGAATCCCGATTTGAAGTGTATCTTGTAATGGTATATCAAAAGGCTGGAGTTGGTAGATATTTGATAAAAAGTGACCATGAGGTGGTTGAACCGAATTTTCAACAGCATCTATCCAGAGTAAGCTTTGGGTATAAAAAGTTGATTGAAGGGATTGCATTGAACACATTTTATCTTCTGACACAACAACTGTCTGTTCCCCTGATTTTCCTAAAACAGGTTTAAATGCATATTTAAATGTGTATTCAGTCCCATTGTTAATGCTGACATTCAATGAGGTTACATTTTCGAATAATTCAACATCCATTGCTTCAGATATATATGTAAAGGGTTGAATTTGTTCAAGGGGCACGCTGACTAGTTTTTGTGGAGAATCTAAATAGAGTTCTGGTATTGCGCTCCCCATATTACCCGTTTCAATCTGGATAATTATACCTGAAGCAGTTTGATTCACTTTTATATCTGGCCGGGCATTGTAATCAACAAAAACATTTTTTGAGTGCCAATTTAGAGGTTTAGAAAATGCTCCCATTTTATTTTTTGCAATAAATTGAATTGAACGATTATGAATCATTCTCATATCTAACGTAACCAATAATCCACCATCCATTTTTTCAATTCGAAGAGGATCAATCTTTTTATCAGCGAACCCAGAAGGAGAGAATGAATAGCATGTGATGCTTTTCAAAGGAATGCTTATTGCTTTTGATAGAATACTGAAAGTGATTTCATTTCTTTTTTGGATTATATCTTGGATGACCAAATCAATTGGAGGATGAGTAAAAATCCACCCTGACACTACAGCAGAATTTCCGTTTGCATCTCTTGCTTTGATAATCAGTTTATGATAGCCCGGAAGCAATTTTAAAACTCCCGATAGATTTTCAGGTTGAACGGTTGATTTAGGATTCTCCTTAAAATCATAAAGGGTGTGGAATGAACCGAGGTTTAAACGATGTAAAGAATGGTTACGAACCAATTGTACATGGTCATTTAAACGATAGTCAAGTACCTCATAATCAAGTTTGTACTCTAGTTTACCATCGATATTTAATTCGATGGTTTTCAATTGATAGGTTTCGGAAAATCCCTGACGTTTATCTTTAGTGCGAATTGCCAGCCCGATTGCTCCAAACACATTTAAAGTATCTGCTAGTTCATAAGATCCATCTGAATTACGGAAAAATGGAATATGTACCGGCAGAGAACTACCATTTACTCGGGAATTTTCCCCTAGAGGAATCAAAGCCAATTCTTCGAGTCTGGGGGATTGCCGGTCATCTATTTCAAATCCATTGGATTGCGGGTTTAATGGCTGATCTTTTTGATTGCGTATTTCAAAATGTAGATGCGGTCCAAAGGAATGGCCCGTATCTCCGGTATAGCCAATTAACTCACCCTTGTTAAATTTAATTTCGTTTGCTTTAAAATAGTGGTTCAATATATATGATGCATTATTATTTTGATAATATTTAAGAAATCCTTCAAGTTTTGGATTGAATCTGGAAAGATGTGCATATACGCTGGTACGGCCATCAGGATGAATTATATATAACGCCCTTCCGTACCCTTTAAAATTGGCAACCATGCGGGAAATGTAACCATCCTCCACAGCAAAAACAGAAGCACCTTCCTTGCCATTCGTTTTAATATCGATGCCCATGTGAAAATGCCCATCACGAAATTCTCCAAAATTTGACCTCAATGACTTCCCAGCATCTGTGGGCCAATTGTATTCTTGGGCAGTAAGTATCCCAAAAAGTATTGTACTGTAAATGATAAAACGATTCATAAATATTGAAGGAGTACCTTCAATTTATAGCGGGATGCATAGTATAGAAAAGAAAAAGGCTCCTTTTGGGAACCTTTTTCTTTTTAAAGTATTTTGTTTTGTTTATGAATCACTTTGTTTCTGTAATTCTTTACGCAATTCTTCAAGTTCCTTTTTGAGTTTTTCGAGTTCTTCGCCATGTCCCCATTTGCCCATAAACATTTTCTTTTTCATCATCCCTTTGATGCCATCAGGTATAACAATATCAACATCTATTTTCTTTTGGCCTTTCATCGGGCAATCATCTCCACAATCAGTTGTGCAAATGTGACCTATTTTTTTCATCATCATTTTGTGTTTTTTCATACCCATATTGGGGTGATTTCCCATTTTACCAAACCATGAAAACGAATTTTCACTGGAGCCAAGAATTGCTTTAATTGATTTTTCCCGACCTTTACGAACGACAATTATGTCTATTTTACTTTCCGGTTTTTCTTTGCGAATTGTTTGGGTTACTTCTCTGGCGTCACTAATGCGAACATCATTAATTTTAACAATAATATCACCTGTTTCTAATCCTGCTTTTTCTGCGGGGCTTTCTTTCACTACTTCAGAAACAAGAACACCACCAGCGCCTTTCACTTTAAAATAATCACGAAGCTGGTCTGTAATATCTTGAATTTGAACACCTAAATATCCTCCACCTCCCATCCCTAAATGTGGTTTATTCAGATCACCGCCGAAGAAAACGTACGAATCGCTACCCATGCCCGGAGCCATCATGGCCATTACATTCACATCAATGTCTAAATCACCCAATTCTTTTTCAAGACTTTCTAATGCGTTTTCGTCATTTAGGTCTACAGTGTAAACATTTTCTTCTCCATCTTGGGTGATGGTTAACGTCAGTTGATTATCTTCCACTTCAACATTAATATCTACATTTTTTTCTTCCTGTTCAGAGCCAACTATTATTTTCTTAATAATAACATGTTTATCATCAGCCTGTAGCAGACTCACAGAAAATGTGAATAGAATTGTTAATAATATATTTTTCATTTTTTTACCTCAATATGTTGTTGGAATTTACTCTTCATCAACGATTTTTGATTGAGATAAGTTCCGATTTATAAAACTTTAATTATTAGCACTAGTTCATTTAACTTATTACTAGTTAAACCACAAACCAAATGGAGGAAATCATGAGAAATTTAAAAATAGCTCTATTAATTATTACTGTTTCAGCAACAAGCCTTTTTGCCATTGGCGGATTTGGTCTTCAAGTAGGACAAAGCTCATTTAGTGTTGCTGAAACCAGCCCAGAAACAGGTTCTGAATATATAACCTTAACAAATAGTAGTTTTGATGGAGCATATGTAATTGGAGGATATTTATACATTGATGCAATCCCATTTATTGATCTTGAAGTCGATGCAAATATTCGTGGCAACAAATACGATATTAATTTTGAAAACAAAGCCGGTCCAATGGAACCGATTAAATTTGGATGGGCGAGCACAGATGTCTACTATACCTTAAGAAAGAAAGTCTTTGGACTTTCTATCCCATTTCTGGCTGGAGCAAAAATACATGCCGGTGGTGGATATAACACGCATGTGTCAACACCTATCGCTGATATAGATATGATTACTGAATTGTTGGGTGGTGATTTAACTAATGGTGATCCATCGTCACTTGAAGATAATCTTATGGATTATTTGGAGGAAAATACAATCGAGGCTACTGGTTTTCATTTTCAAGTAGGACTACAGTTTAAGTTGCTGATGCTGGATACTTTTTTAAATTACCGTTATACTATTGTGGATGATGTTGTCCCCGACGCTGACGGTTTTGGAAGTGTAAACCTGCGTATAGGATTTGGTATTTAAATTTCAGTAATAAATAATATGAAAAAAGGGGCATATTTCTGCCCCTTTTTTATTTCAATAAGATGAGCTTTTGAGTGGTTTGGAATTGACCATTCATCAATTTTACAAAATAAACTCCACTCGCCAATCCTTCCGCATTCCAGATTATTTTATGCTCACCGTTCACCATTTCACCATTAACCAACTCATCCACCATCCGACCGGTTATATCATAAACACGTAGAGAT
>SCKN01000004.1 GCA_004124385.1 Fidelibacterota bacterium | reverse complement strand
AAATTAATCCATCCCGGAAACCCCTTATCTTCTTCGTGGGCAATATAAAAATCAGACATTGGATTATCTTCATGATAAATCTTGGGCCGAATTCCCGCAAAATCCGGTGTCAGATCTTCCATCTTTAGATCTTTGATATAAGGAGCTGCGCCATGGTGGAATAAATGGGTCAAGGATTCATCAACATCGTAATTCTCCACTCTGTCATTAAGCCAGTGGGCGCTGGGCCCCAGCTTAACGGATCGTGTTTGATCAAAACTCAAGTGAATTCCCAGTGAACCATGTTTTTCGTCCGGTAAAGGGTACACCAGGTGCCGGAACTGTCCCCGCCACCGAGACGACAACTTAAAGTAACATCCCTTTGAATATTTTAATTTTGGTAAAGTATTCTTCGCCCCCAGCATTTGGGCAATCATATCGCTGTGCAGCCCTCCGGCGTTGATGACCCATGCAGTCGTGACATGTTCTATATCTCCGTCGACATTGCGTATATCTACTTTATACCCATCAATAATTTGCTCTATGCCGACTACTTCCGACATAAATAAGTAATCATGCTCTTTATCCGCCGATATTCGGTGCAAGGCAGCCATAAACTCATGAGCGGACATAATTCCAGTGCAGCCAACAAATAACGCTGCAGCACCACGAATTTGGGGCTCTAGTGCGGATAATTCTTTTGGGTCTATAATGTGGTTGTCCGGGACGCCATTTTTCTGGGCAATATCATAAAGTTTCTCAAGTTCATTAAGCTGTCCATCCTGGGCAATGACCAGTTTTCCGCACTGTTCATGCCAGATCTTGTGTTTTTGACAAAAATCATAGGTTAATTCCCGTCCCCGAGTGCAGAATTTGGCCTTCAGGGAATCAGGTGTATAATAGATCCCGGAATGAATGACTTCGCTATTCCGACTGGAAATCCCTTGACCAAAACTTGCTTCCTTTTCAATAACCAAAACCGTTTTATCAGAAGATTCGGCTAATTCGCGCGCCACAGCAAGTCCCACAACCCCTGCACCGATAATGACTATATCATAATCCATGCTGAAATTAAAAATATTTACACATTAAAAGTCCCCCTTAATTAAGGGGCCATTTAGTGATTAAAAGTCCCCCTTGATAAGGGGGGATTCAGGGGGGTGTAAAGAAACTCAATTAATTATTAATTTTTTCAATCAAAAATCAAAAATCGAGAATCAAACATCTAACATTTTCCATCTTCCATGCTACATCTTATATATTTTCCTATAGCCAGGCGAATGGAACAGCTAAAGCATTCCCCTCCTTACTGTAAGGAGGGGGTAGGGGGTGGTTGAGAAAGACAAATTAATAAATATCTCCAACCTATAAAGTCTTCCCCATCGTGGGGAAGGTTGGATGGGGCTTTAATAAACTGGGGAGGATACAGGTGGGAATTTTGTAATCTGGGGGAAATCTTACTGTTCCCCGCCACAGAATTTTTTAAGGTTAGGAAATCACTTGCAAAATTTTAAAAATAATGCTCATGGTTCTTCTTTAGCAACTTTTGGTTTTCTGATCAGTATGGCAATTATTTTGTACAATATATAATGATTGTATGGTATTATAAGTATTATTAATATGTACAGGAATAATGTACATGTAAAGGAGTCCTATGAAAGAATATACTTACACAAAATCAAGACAAAATCTGAAAACAGTAATATCTGAAGCCACGGTAGACCATGAAATAATCAGAATTAAAAATAGAAATGGGCAAACAGTAATCATGTTGGATGAAGGTGATTATAATTCTTTATTAGAAACAGCTTATTTACTTCGAAGTCCAAAAAATGCCCAACGATTAGTAGAGGCGAAAAAAAGAACGAAAGAGGAATCTTTTGATTATGAAACAGTGATTCAGGAACTAGATATTTGAAAAAAATCATATTTGATATTAATGCAATAGATGATTTGAAGTATTGGGTCAAAGAAGACAAAAAAAAAGCAATCAAAATATTAGAATTAATTGATGTTTCATCAAAAACCCCATTCAAAGGTATTGGAAAACCAGAACCACTTAAATATGAATTAAAAGGGTGTTGGTCTAGACGGATTAATCAAGAACATCGATTAGTTTATGAAGTAAAAAAAGATTATATAAGAATTTTAGCTTGTCGATATCATTATTGACCCTATATTAAAAATATAAATTTTAAGTTTCCCTTTATCAAAGCTTATCCGCCTCTTTTTAGCCTCCTGATTGACATGAGCTGGTATCGTATGTGTCGTCCAGGTAGTGACGAAGCAACATAGATTAACGGCTGTAACATAATCGTGAAATGACAAATCTATTATTAATTTTAACTATAAAAAGAAATTTCCCCTCCTTACTATAAGGAGGGATTATAGGGTGGTTGAGAAATAATAAATTAAACTCCACCCGCACCATCTCTATCATCATGTACACGAGCAAATCGAGTGGAAAGATTCTAATACACTCTTTTGCAGGGGCCATTTAGTGATTAAAAGTCCCCCTTAATAAGGGGGGATTCAGGGGGGTGTGATCAACTCTCATTATTCTCGATCCATGAATCTAAAGTACTTAAAACTCCATCCATATCTTGTTTTACTTGATCATCATCAAATCGAATCACTCTTAATCCTAATGATTCCAGATAAAGCTGTCTCCTTTTATCATGCACTTCTTTATTATAATGACTCTCACCATCAATTTCAATTACTAGATTTAGTTCTGAACAATAAAAATCAACTATATAATTACCAATTGGTTTTTGACGATTGAATTTATATCCAGATCGTTGCTTTTTATTCAATTGTACCCAAAGTAGTACTTCAGCCAATGTTGATTGATTCCGAAGATTTCTTGATAGTTGTTTCAATTTAGGGTTGTAATGAATTTCCATTTTATTTCTGTATTAAAAAATATCCACCTTATGCCCTCTTTGACAAGGGGGATTTAAATGGGATCATAAAAATACTCCCCCCTAATAAGGGGGGATTCAGGGGGGTGTAGATATCCATAAGGGAGTCATAAGGATAAAATAATTAATGATTTGGGATGATTTTTCTCAATATTTCTACAATCTGATCGATATGTTCCTTTTCTATGATCAAAGGTGGAGATAACGCCACAGTATCACCCGTAATTCGAATCAATAAACCTTGTTCATGAAATGCATCCGTAAATACATCATATCCCCGTGCGCCCACTTTCCCATCTCGCGCCTCCATTTCGATCCCGGCCATGAGGCCGATGGTGCGAATGTCTATAATGGATCCAACGCCCCGCAATGAATGCATTGCATCTTCCCAGTAAGAAGCCATATCAGCCGCCCGATCAATTAACCCATCTTCGCTATATACATCAATCGCTGCCAGGGCCGCTGCTGCTGCCAGTGGATGAGCTGAATAGGTATATCCATGAAACAGGTCGATTGCTTTCGCATCTCCCTGTTGAAATGCATCATAAATCTCCGTTTTAACCATGACAGCTCCCATGGGCACTGTTCCGCTGGTGAGCCCTTTGGCGCATGTAATCATATCCGGTTCTACATCAAAATACTGGGCGGCAAAAGGTGTTCCCAATCGGCCAAAACCGGTAATAACTTCATCAAAAATGAGCAGAATATTATGTGTATCACAAATCTCCCGGATCCGTTTTAAATATCCTTTAGGCGGAACCAATATACCTGTGGATCCGGCGACAGGTTCTGTAATAAATGCAGCAATCGTATCCGCACCATGTTTTTCAATGACACGTTCAAGATCATCTGCAAGATGTTTACCCCAACTTGGTTCTCCTTTACTGAATGCATTATGCTCCAGATCGTGAGTATGACATATATGATCAAAGCCCGGGAGTAGAGTGAAATATTTTTTATTTGATGGTAATCCACCCGCTGTAATTCCACCGAAACCAACACCGTGATAGGCTCGCTCGCGGCCGATAATCATGGTTTTTTCTGTATGACCGATATGTTGCTGATATGCCATGGAAATTTTGAGTGCAGTATCCACCGCTTCCGAACCGGAATTGGTAAAAAATGCATATTGAAAATCATCGCTGGGTGCCAGCTTCAATAATCTTTCCGCTGCCTTAAAGGCCAAAGGATGTCCCAACTGAAATGAAGGTCCAAAATCCATCTTGGCAGCTTGTTCTTGGATAGCAGTAACAATTTTTTCATGGCCGTGCCCTGCATTACAGCACCATAAACCCGCCGTCCCGTCCAACACAGGGGATCCATCCGGTTTTTGATAATACAACCCGTTGGCTGCATTCATCAATCGAGGTTTCGATTTAAAATCTCTGTTTGCCGAAAACGGCATCCATAAATGTTCTAGATTCATTTGCTCATTCTTCATTGGGGTACCACCAGTCCTTTTTTGTATGATTATAATCGATAAAAATATGTTTCGATTCACGAAATTCTTCCAGCGCTTCAATACCATGTTCCCGTCCGATACCCGATTGTTTCATGCCGCCAAAGGGTGCAGCAATATTTTCCATAAGCGGGTTATTGATGCAGAACGTGCCCGATTTTATATCATCCGCTGCTGTGAGCGCTTTTTCAATATCCCGGGTAAATATGGTGCATCCCAATCCGTAGCGTGTGGAATTGGATAAGTGAATGGCTTCTTCGATAGATTTCACCCGTTGAATGGGAATAACAGGGCTGAAGGCTTCCTCTGTAACTATCTCCATCTCCGATGTTACGTGGTCAAAAACGGTTGGTTCATAAAAATATCCTGTGTCAAATTTATCTGACCGCTGTCCGCCGGTCAAAACACGTGCACCTTCCTTTATCGCTAGATCAACCTTTTCCTGTGCTTTTGCAAACTGCATTTCAGACGACATGGGACCTACATCTGTCGCATCATCCATGGGGTTTCCCAATCGTACCTTTTTTGCTTCGGCCACCAATGCATCCGTAAAAGCATCTGCAACTTTATCAAATACATACACCCGTTCGATGGATGTACATACTTGCCCGGCATTTAAGAAACCGCCCCAGGATGTACCTTTGGCCGCCACCTCAATATCTGCATCATCACAAATGATAACTGGATCTTTCCCGCCCAATTCCAGAGATACCTTTTTCAAATTGTCTGCTGCCAGCCTGGCGATCCTTTTTCCCGTTACCACAGACCCCGTAAACGTAATGACAGGGACATCCGGATGTTTGACCAGTGCTTCACCGGCTTTTTCCCCATACCCGGTGATAACATTCATCACGCCCGCGGGCATATCTCCGCCGGCAACGTCGATCCAATGCAGGATCGAGAGCGATGAAATTTCCGATGGTTTCATGACAATTGTATTTCCCGCCGCCAATACCGGTGCCAGTTTCCAGCCCATGAGGGCCAGGGGGTAATTCCAGGGAATAATGCAGCCCACCACACCAAAAGGTTCGTAGCGCACCAGCGACATGGATCGTGAAGTTGCCGGCGCCACGATACGTCCCACATGGTCTCTGGCTAACTGACCGTAATATTCCAAATAGTCAGCTACCGTTTCGATTTCTTCCAGCGCTTCGCCGAACGGTTTTCCCATTTCAGATGTAATTGTTTTAGCCAGTTCTTCGGCGTGATCCCTGGATTTTTTCGCCATATTTCCCATCAGTTCACACCGTTCTGCAGCTGTGAATTTTCGCCAGACTTCAAAGGCATTTTTTGCTGCCTCAACAGCATAATTCACATCTGTTTCATCACTGGCTGGAACATCAGTGATAATGTCTTCTGTGAATGGGTTTTCCACACCCAGAGTATTACCACTATGTGCATCGGACCATTGGCCGTTAATATAATTTTGGTTTTTCATGATGGTCCCTTTTCTGATTTTTTTAACAATTCCGGTAAATCTCTTAAAAACAGTATAAAAACAATGATGGACCCAATCCCAAGTATACCAACACTAATCCATGTGAATATTTCCCAGCCGCTCATGAGTGTTTCTCCTTTCCAAATATTACGCCCAGAATGAATCCCATAAAAGAAATAGGTAAAGTTATATACATAAGATATTCCTGGAATATTTCCCACGAACCGATGTGGAGTACATACGTTTCTTCCGCTTCCACAAATGTTCCCTGTGTCATAATATAAATATTCAAAATAACAGTAGATGTCAATCCCAGCCCTGTGCTTAATAACCCCGCCAATGGCTTGTGAACTTTAGGAAAAAAGAGCCCCCCCAGAATGGGTACAAGAACACTGGAAATCAAAATAGATGCCATAAACACCCACAGTCCCAGCATTTGATCAAATGCTGTTGCCATGATAAATCCTAAAATCCAGGATAGGCCTATACCCCAGCGCGTTTTTTGTATCAATTCATCATCGCTGGCATCTGGCTTGAATGCAGGTTTATAAAAATCATAAGCCACATTTCCTCCGGCAACCAAACAGTAAGAATCCAGCGTGGACATTTCTGTGGAAAGTACACCTGCCATGAAAAGCCCCAAAACGCCCGCCGGCAACGCAACCACCATAATGGTCAACAGTGAAGCATCGGGAGCAACATCCATCGGTATTATGCCTTGAATTTGTCCTGTTTTTGCCGCCATAGCCAATATGGTTACAATCCAATCGTATGAACCCCAAATGAAGATACCTATAACAAGTGCATTGCGAACATTTTTATAAGATTTGGCTGCAAAGATGCGTTGGTAAAATGTCGGTTCTACCAAGATGGTTAATCCAGTGGATGCATAAATAATCACCAGCCAGATGGACAAATCACCCATGGATTCGAAATAGGCCGCCGGAAGTAAATCTATCATTGTATCAAAACCGCCAATAACATTAAACGCAAAAGGGACGGCGATGGCCAGCACAACACACATCATTACAAACTGGATGGAGTCGGTTAAAGCCACAGCCCAAAATCCGCCGGTGAGGGTATAGACCAAAGCAATACCGCCAAGAATAAGCATGCCTACAAACGGCGGCCAGCCCATTATAATGTCACCCAACATACCAAATCCGTACAAGGATAATGCCGGAAGTGAATAAATAAAGGATGCCAGTGCACCAATATACCGAGTCTTTTTCCCGTAATATTTATCCAGGATATCGGGGAGGCTGCGGAAATCCTCTTTTTTCAAACGATTCGCCAATAGAAAAGCAGCGATTAGAAAAAATGCATAAGTAGGCCGGGCATAGCCAAACCAGGCCACGACTCCATCGGTAAATGCGAGTTGCGAATCCCCAAAAAGAACATCAATTCCGTAATAAGTGGAAATTAATGTTGTAATCAAAATGGGTGTTGTCAATGATCGCCCTGCAAGAAAATAATCATCAAAATTTGAATGGCGTTTTGAAAACCATATACCCACTCCTACCATCATCATAAGGTAAATGGCAATAATGATATAATCAATTGTCGCGAGTGAATACATTATTCTATAGTCCTAAATTTCTCAATAAACTAAAATCACTTACCCCGTCCTTCCCGCCTGCTCCCGAGTATCCGCGAGGGCGGGCAGGTAGGGCGGGGATAAAACACAAAAACAAGATCAGTCCCCCGCCTATCCGCTTCATCTGAATCAAAAAATGGAAAAAGGATGTGCCCCTTCTGTAATAGGAGGGGATTAAGGGGTGGTGGAAAATATTTAGTGTTTTAATCATTTATTTTTTCACCGCATTAACTGCATTTTCAAATTTATTCAGCGTCTCATCAATAATCTCATTAATGTAGACTTCATATAGCAAGTCCATTCCCCTCCTTATACGAGGAGGGGTCTCGTGGGGTGGTGTTAATATTATTAAAAGTGAATGAAACATATTGAGTTTAAACTATTCTTTCACCGCATTAACTGTTCAATAGATAATATAGGCATAATTAATGATGGAAATGTTCCCTGCACAAAGAATGTTGGTTCGCAGGGGCGGTTTAAATACAGACAGCTTTTTATTATTTTCCAGAAAACTAGAAACATATCTATAATAAATATTTTCAATATCAAAACCCCTCTTGTATCTTCCCCATATCCTTTAGAGTCCTCCCCAATGTGGGGAGGATATAGGTGGGAATATATTTAACGTCGGGAAGGTTGGTTACTTGCCCACTGTTTTTTTTGGACAGACTGCCTGTCAGCCATTCTTTTGGGCGGGCCTGCGGGGCAAATTCATTAATCCAAAAAGGTTCAGTCTTCATATCAATAATGATTTAAGTAAAGCATAAAAAAATCCTAGACAAAAAAAGATAATCATATCAAAACCTGAAGAGTGTTCCCCCTGTCATAGGGGGAAATACAAAGGGGGTTTATACACATACAGTTTTTTATTTTTCCTATTAGAACAAAAAACGTATTTATAAGAAATGATCGCGGTATACAAACCCCTCTTATATTCTCCCCTCCTAAAGGGGAGACAATAGGTTGTGATATTTAATGAAAATTTCATCTTTATTCTACGATATCCAATCTAAAAATTGGTAATACTTACTGGCAAATGGAATAAACCAGGGTTTATCACGATAAAAAAACATTGTTTTATGATCTATCTCTTTGAAAGGGCTCCTGTCCTTTTCCCCTGTCAGCAGTAAACCCATTTCTGTCCCCAAATACGTAGCGATGGATAACCCATGACCGCCATAACCCAGAACATAATGAATACCGTCTTTTGTTTGTCCAATATGGGGCATAAGATCAAATGTAATACCCAGTTTTCCTGTCCAAGAATGGGTGATGGGAATCTGACTTAATTCAGGAAAAACGGAATTCAATTGTTTTTGTAATCTTTCAGCGCTGTCTTTCAGATCAAGATGTGTACTCAAATTATTGCGTCCGCCCCACAGCATTCGCCCATCCGGCGTTAAGCGAAAGTAATTCAGGAAATTTTTTGAATCATAATACATCCGTTTTTTAGGACTCAATTTATTCTGCAGGTCTTCCGATAATGGTTTGGTAACAATAATATAACTACCCACCGGGAAGATCATTGGTTTGAGTTTGGGAACCAGTTTATCTGTGTAGCCATTAGTCGCGATGATAACTTCTTTTGATTTAATGGCTCCAATAGTAGTAGTTATTTCAAAACCATCCCTCTTTTTCTTTATGTCTATTACGGCTGCATGTTCATATAATAATGCACCATGTTTTGCTACGGCTCTTGCTAATCCAAAAACGTATTTTGCAGGTTGAATCCCGCCACTTGTTTCATCCGCCAATCCGCCAAAGTAGGCATCTGTGCCGATTTCACTCCGCAGTTCAGATTTTGAAACCAGCGTTTTCTTATGACCGAATTCTTTATCCAAGAATGCAGCATACTCCTCCAATCCATCAAAATGGGATTGCTTACAGGCCAGAGATACATGTCCGGAGCGATCCCAGTCACAGTCGATATTTTCCTCTGTTACAATGGTTTCAATCAGGTCGATAGCTGCAACGGACGCTTGCCAGAATTCCTTGCCATAATCGGAACCGTATTTCTTATAGATCTTATAAATATCCTGTTTCAGTCCGGGAGTGGCCATGCCGCCGTTTCTAGAACTGGCTCCCCAGCCAATGGTTTTGCTTTCAAACACTGCAACAGATAAACCTGTTTTTGCCAGAACTCTGGCAGCATTGAGACCGGTATATCCGCTGCCGACTATGGCAACATCAACATCTGACGGTAATTCACTTGCCACCGGTAAATCATCCGGACGGGCAAATTCGTCAGTCCAAAACGGTTCAGTCTTCATATTAATAATGATTTAAGTAAAGCATAAAAAAATTTTAGACAAAAAAAGATAATCAAATCAAAACCTGAAGAGTGTTCCCCCTGTCATAGTGGGAAATACAAAGGGAGTTTATACACATACAGTTTTTTATTTTACCCATTATAATCTATTCTTTTTTCAAGAAATGATTGTGGTATACAAACCCCTCTTATTTTCTCCCCACCTAAAGGGGAGACACGATAGGTTGAGTATTTATTGAAGAATTTCATTATTTAGTTCATTACATTTTTGAGTAATAATATTAATGACTGTATTCAGATTTTCATCAATGTAGACTTCATATAGCAAGTCCATTCCCCTCCTTACCTGTCGGTCTTTGGCGGATACGAGGCAGGGATTAAGGGGTGGTTTAAATACTGTCTATTCAATTTATCCCTTCACCGCATTAACTGCATTTTCAAATTTATTCAGCGTTTCATCAATTATTTCATCTGTGTGTGCTTCACACAAAAACCACGGCTCCCGAGCATCATCTTCAGCCCAAATCCCATTTTCATACATGTGTTCCATAATGTTTCCATACATTTCATCATCATGATGAACAAGGCCTCGCACATCGATAATAGGCGTCTCTGTCAACAAAAATCCCTGCATAGTGGGGTGCCCGGACATCTGATGGGGAATATCCGCTTCCGTCAGGACTTTATCTAATCCGGTCTTTAATCGGGTGCCTCGCTTTGCAAGATTTTCCAATACGGGAGTTTCGTCTAGTATGTTTAAGACCGCTTTTGCTGCCGCCATACTGCAGCCATTGGCCCCAAATGTCCCAGCGTGAGTCACATTTCCGGAACCGATAATACTCATAACGTCTTTCTTCCCGCCAAAAGCCGCAACTGGATATCCATTCCCCAAACTCTTGGCATAGGTAGAAATATCCGGAATTACATTATACGTTTCCCTTGCGCCTCCATTGGAAAGGCGAAAGCCCGTCTTCACTTCATCAAAAATCATAACAATCCCGTATATATCACATAGCTTTCGTAAATGTTCCAGATAACCATCCACAGGTTCTAATCCTGCAATATTGCCTAAACAGGGCTCAATCATCATGGCAGCAATTTCACCATGGGCGTTCTTTACCGCTTTTTCAACTGCATCAAAATCATTGAAAGGTAGCATAATGACATATTCACGAATTTTTTCAGGAATACCAATACCATTTTGAACAGGGGTCGGTGTGTCTCGCGGGCCCATTTCTGAAATGGGAGAACTGGCGGTGCTGAAAAGAACATAATCGTGAGCGCCGTGATATTGCCCCTCAAATTTGATAAACTTTTCTTTTCCAGTAAAACCCCGTGCAACCCGTAACGCATGCATCGTCGCTTCCGTTCCTGTGTTTGTAAACCGCAGCATTTCCATGCCGGGTATCATGCTAACCAGTTTTTCAGCTACTTCAACTTCCAGTTCGGTAGTGGCAGCAAATGTTGTTCCATTTTGGATTGCTTCAGACACAGCTGTATTAACCCTGTCGTCGCCGTGGCCAAGATTTATGGGCCCCCAGCCTAAACGGTAATCTACAAATTTATTTCCGTCTGCATCCCAGACATGAGCTCCTTTCCCTTTAGCAATGACGGGCGTTTCATTGGGTCCCCAATAACGAAAATTGGAACTGACACCTTGAGCCAGGACTTTTAGAGCCCGGTCAAAAATAGGTTGTGATTTTTCTCGATTGTTCATAATAAATCCTTTGAATGGTTTTGGTAAATAACGTTTTTAATTAATGGTTAATGGCTGGACCAATTACATTTTGTAAATGTTCAGCCGGCGTGTGCGTAAAAAAGTGGATTTAAATAAATCGGGGCGGAGCTTCTCTGGATTGACAGCCGCAGGTCAGCATGCCGTAATCCATGATTCGGAAGTATGTAGTGTAAGTCGTGTCTAGAAAATGTGTCTTATCGCAAAGCATAATATCAGTTTAAGTTGCCCGAATTTACATTGGCAGACTGAAATTCATAAATTATTTTCTGTCATGACTTCACCCCGCAATTCGTCCCGTCTCCGCTTTTGGCCCATGGTGGCCATTATGTATATTTTGCTTTGCGGCGGCCCCTACGGCATTGCAGAAATTGTTCCTCAATCCGGTCCAACATTAGCCGTTTTTGGTATGATTTTTATGGCCATTTTCTGGGGCCTGCCGAATATTCTGCAAACAGCAGAATTAGCCAGTGCATTGCCGCTTCAAGGCGGCGCGTATAGTTGGTATCGTGAAAGCTGGGGTGGTTTTTGGGGATTTCAATTTGGATGGCTCGAGTGGTTAAGTTGGATGTTTGATACAGCTTTATATCCCACGTTGGTAGTGGCATATTTCACCCATTTTCTTTGGCCTGATGCTGGATATTTAGCTGTTTGGCTAATGTCATTATCTGTCATTTGGATTTCAATTTGGTTGAATATTCGCGGGTTAGAAACAGTAGGGAAGTGGTCTATCTTCATGTCTTGGTTCCAAATTTTGCCTGTGCTGTGTTTTATTATTCTTGGGATCCGTCACATTGATGTTTCCATTTTCAGCCAATGGCACATTCCGGAAAATTCCTCCACAAAAGAGGCGTTAGTAATGGCCTTAATATTTGGTTTGTGGAATTATTCTGGCTATGCCGGACTGGCCGCCGCCGCAGAGGAAATTGACGATATGCCACAGACATATCCCAAAGCACTTTTAATTACCTTGGTCATAGCCATGTGTGTCTATATACTGCCATTAATGATCGGAATTTCTATCGATCAAAACTGGTCAAACTGGGATGAAGCACAATTCAATTCTGTAGCGCTTGTTTTGGGAGGAGGAGCCTTTGCATGGTGGTTTATGGTCGCCGCACAATCATCCAATTTTGGCCTCATTAATTCAGAACTGATAGTCCTCTCTCGGCTCATGGGAACCATGGCAAATGATGGCCATTTACCCAAATGTCTGTCCAAGTTACATCCCCAATATAGAACACCCGTTAATGCACTTTTGCTTCAGGGAATTATATTAAGTATCATGACCTTTGGTATGGGTTTTGTGGATTTACTGGTTGTAGGTACATGGTTAAGCATTCCCTCATATCTTATTGGTTTTGCCGTTTTTGTCAGTTTGCGTTTCAAGCAGCCTGACTTAATTAGACCGTTTAAAATACTGGGTGGCTGGCCGGTCATCATTCCCATTGTTGCTATTCCTTGCGGCATTGCCTATTTATTTTTATCAATATACCCAAAGAATATTTTTTGGAAAGTATACCATTACTCTTTTCCGGGTTGCTGATTTATATCTTTCAAAAAATATTTTCTAAATAACGTAATATATTTACTAATTATGAATTTAAATGTGAAGATCCTTCTTCACAGTAAGCCTGCTTGTCTGCTGGAACGATTAGTGTAGGCACGGTCTGCCGCAGGCCGGGATAATAGGGTGGTTGAAAAATAATAAAATAATAAATAATCTCCCAACACCGCGACCCCTCCTTATACGAGGAGGGGATTTTTACAACTATATTAAATCGAACCATTTTGAAAGAGGTGGTGGAAATAAAGGGGTGTTTTTATCCTTTAAAATTTCCCCCATACTGCGAAAGGCTAAAAAGTTAAAGAAGCTTTATAAATTATTAACAATTATTTTTCTATAAAAAATTCAGGTTAAATTCATCCAAAATTAACGAAAGAAAATCATGAAATATCCAATTGTAAAAAATATTATTAACGGAAAAACCGAACAATCTCAAGGCGAATTACTCGATGTATATAGTCCCATAAACGGCGAAATTATTTCGCAAGTTAATATGTCAGGAAAAGACACTGTTGACGAAGCGGTAAAAACGGCCAGCGCTGCGTTTGAAGAATGGTCCCAAAAAACATTAAAAGAACGTGTTCAGGTATTTTTCAAGTATAAACAATTATTAGAAGAAAACATGGATGAATTATCCGAACTCATTCAAGAAGAAAATGGCAAAACCTTTGGCGAAGCTAAAGCAGAAATTGAAAAATCTATTGAAGTGACTGAATTTGCATGTTCTTTACCTCAAATAGCTTCTGGTGAAATCCAGGAAGTAAGTCGTGGTGTAGAGTGCCGCATAAATCGTGCTCCATTGGGCGTAGTTGCATCCATTACACCGTTTAATTTTCCATCCATGGTTCCCAACTGGACCATTCCCAATGCCATTGCTCTGGGGAACACCATGATTCTCAAGCCATCAGAACAAGTGCCTTTGAGCGCCAATCGTCTTGCCGAACTCTTGCACGATGCCGGATTACCCGATGGTGTGTTGAATATTGTCCATGGCGGACAGGAAGCAGTTGAGGCTATTTGCGATCACCCCGGGATTGAAGCCATAACATTTGTCGGTTCCACAAAAGTAGCTAAAATTGTTTACCAGAGGGGTGCGGCCAGCCTTAAACGTATGTTGGCACTTGGCGGTGCAAAGAATCATCTCATTGTTCTTCCCGATGCCCATCCGGAAATGGCCGCGTCCAATATCGCTGCTTCCATGTCCGGCTGCGCCGGCCAGCGCTGTATGGCAGCATCCGCCATGGTGGCTGTCGGTGAATCCGACCATATTATTGAAAAATTATGTGCGGAAGCTAAAAACATTATTCCCGGCGAAAATCTTGGCAGTGTTATTTCCCAAGCGGCCAAAGAACGAATTGAAGGCTATATTTCAGAAGCAGAAGAGCAGGGCGCTGAAATTTTGGTGGATGGCCGAGGAGCAGATGTGAATGGTAAAGGGTATTATGTCGGACCGACGGTAATTGATCACGTTACGCCGGATATGAAAATTGCCAGCGAAGAAGTGTTTGGACCCGTCTTGGCGATTATGCGCACAGATACAATTGATGAAGCATTGGCAATAGAAAATAGTTCAGCCTATGGCAATGCAGCATCTGTATTTACTCAATCGGGAAAAATGGCGGACTATGTTGCCGAAAATGCCAGCGCTGGCATGATAGGTGTCAATATTGGAGTCCCCGTTCCCAGAGAGCCCTTTTCTTTTGGCGGCTGGAATGAATCCAAATTTGGTTCCGGCGATATTACCGGGACGAGCTCCATTGATTTCTGGACAAAGTTGAAAAAAACGACCACCAAGTGGAACCCTGAATCCAAAGTCAATTGGATGAGCTGACATTTTAGGTTTTCAAAGTATTATCTTATATAGTGATTTTAACAGAACTTTCAATCCATTGGAGTCTTTCCTGTCCGTTAAAGTTTCCCCTCACCCTATAATGTCTTCCCCATCCTTTAAAGTCTTTCCCCATAGTGGGAAAGATACAGATAGGGATATATTAAATTCGGGAAGATTGGCTGCCTGCCCGTCCGTAATGAAGTGTAGGCGGGGGGATTTATTAAAGATGGAAAGCTTGTCCAGATGTATGTCTGGAGTGGTTTATAATCAATCAATGAAAATTTCTGTGAACTCTGTGGCAACACGGCTGATTAAATGAAAATCTCTGTTATTATTCCAATATACAATGAAGCAGCTACGTGCATTGATTTAATCAATAAGGTAAAGGCGGTACCTATTGAAAAGGAGATCATTGTCGTGGATGATGGTTCCAACGATGCCACAGCTGAATTACTTTCCCGTATTGATGGAATTACACTTTTAAATCATACAATTAATCAGGGCAAAGGTGCCGCAGTTCAAACTGCAGTTGCACATGTTTCCGGAGATGTGGTTATTCTGCAAGACGGTGATTTAGAATATAATCCGGAAGATTATCATGCACTTGTAGAGCCGATTCAAAATGGCAAAACGGATATTGTTTTTGGCAGTCGCTGGCTCCGGAAAAAACACACATGGTCATTTCATTATGTGGGGAATAAACTTATTACACTATTTTCTAATGTTATTAATCAGCGCTTCATCAATGACATGGCATCCTGTTATAAGGCAATCCCGGCAGAAATTTTTCGTAACCTTGAACTGAAATCAAACGGTTTTGGGCTGGAAGCTGAAATAACTGCGAAAGTATTTAGAAAAGGGTTTAAGGTAAAAGAAATTTCTATTTCGTATGAGCGCAGAACAAGTGCTCAAGGAAAAAAACTCCGCTTAAAAGATGGCTTTGTTTCCGCTATCGCCTGCCTCCGCTTCCGCTTTTTTGATTAAAATAACATAAAAAAAGTCCCCCTTATCAAAGGGGATTCAGGGGGATGTATTTAATACCGCCTTTTTGATTGACTTTACACTGTTATCCCGAACCGTAGGCTCTTGCAGTGATCTCCTAACATAAAACAACCACAAAACTCCAATAATGTCATTGCGAGTCCGAAGGACGCGGCAATCTCCTTGCATCTTTGTAACATAAAGCATCATAATTTTTGACTAAAAAAATATCAACTTAAAAGGATTATGTTATAAATTCCGCGCCTTATTAAACCAATAAAAGAGAGTATAAATATATTATTATGTCATTAGTTGAAGCACACGGCGGAAAACTCCGCAATTTAGTTCTGGATGCAGAAGCAGCATCCGCATTAAAAAATAAAGCAAAATCATTGCCTTCATGGACATTGAATGATCGCCAAATTTGCGATTTAGAAATGATACTTAATGGCAGTTTTTCACCATTAAATGGTTTTTTGAATGAAGCGGACTACAATTCAGTATTGGATAATATGCGCTTGCAGAATGGCTCAATTTGGCCCATTCCCATTACGTTAGATGTCACTGAAGACTGTGCAGAAAAAATAAAAATATCAGATGAACTAGCCCTCAAGGATAAAGAAGGTTTTACCATTGCTGTTATGTCAATTGAATCCATCTGGACACCGGATAAAATAGCTGAAGCAGAAAAAGTCATTTTAACAACAGATGACAGCCATCCGGCTGTCAATTACCTCTTAAACGAATCCAATCCAATCTATATAGGCGGACCGTTAAAAGGACTCATGTTGCCCAAGCAGTATGATTATACGGAACTACGCCGTACACCCGTTCAAGTTCGGGAATTATTCCATAAAAACGGTTGGCACAATATAGTTGCTTTTCAGACTCGAAATCCCATGCACAGAGCCCATGTAGAACTCACTATTCGCGCAGCAGCTGAACATAATGCAAAAGTATTAATCCATCCCGTTGTTGGTTTAACCAAACCCGGTGATGTAGATCATTACACTCGAGTAAGATGTTATAAATATGTTTTACCAAAATACTCAGAAGATCTTGCCATGTTGAGTTTACTCCCTTTAGCTATGCGTATGGCCGGTCCCAGAGAAGCTCTTTGGCATGCTATCATTCGCAAGAATTTTGGTTGTAATATGTTTATCGTCGGCCGCGATCACGCAAGTCCCGGCGCAGGCAAAGATGGTCAACCATTTTATGGGCCCTATGACGCTCAAGATTTATTAAAAGAATATGAAGCAGAATTGGGTATCAAAATGGTTCCCTTTCAGCTTATGGTATACGTACCATCTAAAGATGCCTACGTCCCCAAAGATGAATTAGGCAAAAATGAAGAATTCAACATGATTTCCGGTACAGACCTTCGCGATAAATTGCGAAATGACGAAGAAATCCCCGAATGGTTTTCATATCCCGAAGTGGTTGCTGAATTGCGCCGCTTTCGTCCTGCATTGGATAAACGCGGTTTCACTATATTTTTTACCGGGCTGTCAGGATCGGGAAAATCAACCTTGGCCAACGGTTTATTGGTAAAACTTATGGAAGATGGTCGCCGTCCTGTTACACTCTTGGATGGTGATATTGTCCGAACAAATTTGTCTAGCGAATTAGGTTTTTCCCAGGAACATCGCAAAATTAATGTTCGAAGAATTGGGTTTGTTGCCAATGAAATTACAAAAAATGGCGGTATTGCCATTTGTGCTCCCATAGCCCCATATCACGCAGATCGTCGTTATAATCGTGAATTAATTTCACCTTTAGGCGGATTCATTGAAATTTATGTGGATACATCTTTGGCTGTATGTGAAGATAGGGATGTAAAAGGGTTGTATGCCTTGGCCCGTGAAGGAAAATTAAAACAATTTACAGGGATTGACGATCCATATGAAGAACCCCAAAACCCAGAAATAAAAATTACATCTGCAGGTGCGACCCCTGAAGTTCTTGTAGAAGAAATTATTTCAAGAATTAAGGAAATGGGTTATTTATAATAAAGTGAAATATGTTTAAATTTACCGTCTATATGAAAATAATTAATCAAAAAGAAAGGGGTGTTCTTAATTGAATGCTAAACAAACACCTCGGAAGATTTTTCCAAACCCATTTTTGAATGCACCTGCACAGGTGCATTTTTTGTATCTATAACTAGGAGTCATTAAATGAATTCAACATCATCTTTAATTAATTTACAAGAAGTGGATACCCAATTGCTGGAGATTAGTGAATTACTGGGCGATTTACCTGTAAAAGTTGAAGAATTAACCAAAGAAGAACAGCAACTAACAGAAGAAATTGATCAAAGTAAAACCCGAATAAAGGAAATTAAATTGCAGGTCTCTAAAAAAGACTTACAGGTAAAACAGCTCACAAGTAAAATAGATAAATTGAAAGATCAGTTATTCTTGGTTAAAACAAATAAACAATATGATGCATTATCCCATGAAATTGATTTTCTGAAAGAAGAATTAAATAATATAGAATTGAACGAATTCGAATTGATCGAAGAGAAGGATACTCTTTCTGCTGAAACAGAGGAACGTGAAAATAATTTAGTATCATTGACAGATAGCCTCCATATTAGAAAAACAAATTTGGAAACATTATTAGCTGAATCTTCAGAAAAGAAAACCAGTCTTGAATCTGAACGCGAGGGAATCGTAAATGAGTTATCAGCATTTGTAATTGCAAAATACGATCGTGTATTTGAAGCGCGCGACGGCATGGCAGTTATTGAAACAATGGGTACATCATGTGGTGGGTGCGGGTCAATCGTTCCTCCCCAAAAAATAGCTGAATTAAAACTAGCTAAAAGTTTGGAAACCTGTGATGTGTGCAGTCGGTTTTTGTATTGGCCGGCAAAAAAAAATGATTAATTTTTCTTATACTTCTTATATATAGTAAATTTCATAGTTAATTGACAAACTGAGTCGACTGAGTGGTTACTCTGATTTGTCCCGATTGATCGGGACGGATCGGGGAGGAAAGTCCGGGCACCGCAGAACAGGATGCCTCCTAACGGGAGGAGTCCCAATTTTACTTGGGATATGGATAGTGCAGCAGAGAGTAGACTTTCCCGATATTTAAATTTCGGGATAAAGGTGAAACGGTGGTGTAAGAGACCACCAGCTCCGATAGCAATATCGGGGGCTAGGTAAACCCCATCCGGTGCAAGATCGAATAGGCTCCAAGACGTTGTTCGCGTCGTTAGGGATTGTGAAATAATAACATGTGCAAAATTGACGTAGGTATTTTGTTTGTTTTCAAGGCATAAACGTTGCATATAGCCACAGTTTATTTAATACGTTTAAAACGTAGAAAATAAGCAAAAGAGCAAAGTAAGATGTGAATGTTCTTATTTCACAGTCCCTTATTAGGGGCGGGTAGATTGCTAGAATCCAATCGCGAGGTTGGGTCCAGAGAAATGACCACTGATTCTCGTCCGCCAGCTGGCGGATCGAGAGGTACAGAACTCGGCTTATAGGTCGACTCAGAAATTGTCATCACATTATTTTTTGATATTCGGGATACAAAATAAATTCTATATTTTTCAATGATAAACGCTTTTAAACTTTAATGAAATGGTCAATCTTACATCCTGAAAAACAACGTGTGGATTCCATTCGAAAAACATTTCGAACATCGGAAGTTATTGCCACCGTTTTAGCCAATCGAAAAATTCAGCATCTGGATTCAGCAAATCTTTTTTTTAATCCGAGTTTGGATATGCTTCACGATCCCTTTCTTATGCAGGATATGGACAAAGCTGTTGAACGCGTATTAAAAAATATTAAATCAGGCAAACCCATTATGGTTTTTGGTGATTATGATGTGGATGGCACAACCGGAGCAGCCTCTCTGTTTTGTGCATTCCAAAAATTTGGTGCTGATGTGTCATATTATATCCCGGATAGGGCAGAGGAAGGTTACGGTTTATCTTTTCAGGGCATTGATGTTGCAAAAGATAATAATATTAATCTTATTATCACCTGTGATTGTGGTATCAATGCATTTGAACAGGTGGATTATGCCAATGATAAAAATGTGGATATTATTATTACGGATCATCACACCACAGATATAACACTCCCCAATGCGTTTGCAGTTTTAAATCCTAAAAGGAAAGACTGCAACTATCCGTTTAAAGGATTGTGTGGAGGTGGTGTAGCATTCAAATTAATTACAGCAATAGGAAATGAATTAAATATTCCTCTTACTGATTATGAAGAAATTTTACCGTTTATTACATTAGGCACTGCTGCAGATATTGTCCCTATAAAAGATGAAAATAGAGCCATAGTCTGTTACGGCTTATCCATGTTGAATCAATTAAAAAAACCTGGTTTAAAAACATTATTGGAATTGGCAGGTTTGAAAGGAAATATTACTGTTGGCCAATTAGTATTCAGTGTTGCCCCTCGGATCAATGCAGCCGGACGGTTGGGAGATGCGAACAGAGCGGTCGAATTATTAGTAACGGATGATGTACACCGTGCTCGGATATTATCGAAAGAATTGGATGAAGAAAATAAACGCCGCCAGTTCATACAACAGACTGTGGTAGATGAAGCTTTGTTAAAAGTAAATGCAGAAGCAGATTTGAAAAATGAGCATGCTCTGATATTGGCCAATGAAGGCTGGCATCATGGTGTTGTGGGAATTGTTGCTTCTAGGATTAAAGAAGAATTCAACAGACCAACTATCATCATTGCATTGGAAAATGGGGTAGGTAAAGGATCGGCGCGGAGTATTCCCGGTTTTGATTTATACGAAGCACTCTCTGCATGTCAGCAGCATTTATCCGGTTATGGAGGCCACCCTATGGCTGCAGGACTGACTGTTTCTTCCAACAAATTGGGTGGTTTTAAAAAGGCATTTATTCGGATTGCAAATGAACAATTGACCAAAGAAGATCTACAGCCTAAACTAACATTGGATAGTGAAATGTCCTTGCAGGATATTACACCCCGCTTTATGGGTTTTTTAGATAAATTAAGCCCTTATGGTCCGGGGAATATGCGTCCGAAGTTTGCAATTAGAAATGTAGATATAGACGGTGCTCCAAAAGTTATCGGTAAAACAGGGGAGCACTTAAGATTTAAAATCAAACAAGGTCTAAAATCATTTCAAGCGGTCGGTTTCGGTTTGTCGAGCAAATACGAATTGCTGATTACAGGTCAACCAGTCGATATTGCCTGTGTCGTAGAAACAAATGAATGGCAAGGAAATACAACAATTCAATTAAATGTAAGAGATATTAAACGAGCTAAAACATGATAAAAACAACAATAACAGGTATGGGTTTTTCAGTCCCGGATCAAATCATCAAAAATGAAGATTTAGAAGAAATGATGAATACAAACGATGAATGGATTCGATCCCGCAGTGGCATCGAAGAACGCAGATGGGTTATAGAAGGCGAAGGCGCATCTGATTTATCATTGCTTGCCAGTGAAAAAGCCATGTCCCAAGCTGGAGTTACAACTGACGATATTGATATGATAATTGTCGGAACAGTTTCATCTGATTATTATTTCCCCGGCGTTGCTGTCCAACTACAGGAACGTATGGGCATGCAAACAATTGGTGCTTTTGATATTCGTGTTGGCTGTGCCGCGTTTATTTATGGTTTATCCATTGCGGATCAATACATTAAAAGTGGCCAGTGTAAAACAATACTATTGGTTGGGACAGATGTATTGTCTTCCATTCTGGAAAAAAGTCCAGCTGGACGCGACGTGGGTGTACTTTTTGGTGATGGTGCCGGAGCTGTAATCCTGCAGCAAACTGAAAATGATAGTGGAATTTTATCCACCCATCTTCATTCCGAAGGAAAGTATATGCGGGCTTTATGGGTTGAAATACCCGGTTCTAAATTTAAGGACCGGGGGATTAGAGATGAATTGCTTGAGCAAAGACGCCACCGACTTATGATGAATGGTCGCGAAGTTTTTAAACATGCCGTACGGCGGTTTCCTGAAGTTATTCAAGAAGCGCTGGATGAAAATAATTTGACGCTGGATGACATAGCACAAGTAATTCCTCATCAGGCAAACCAAAGGATTACGGAAGCAGTCGCTAAACGAATGGGCGTTGGCTTGGATTTAGTTTACAGCAATATCCATCGCTACGGCAATACAACAGCCGCTACAATTCCCATCGCAATGTGCGAAGCGTTTGAGGAGGGTAAATTTTCTACGGGAGATCATATTATTTTAGCTGCTTTTGGTTCTGGTTTTTCATGGGCGTCAGCCGCCATAAAGTGGTAAAATTGATTTATGGATAATTTATTTTTCAACGAAGAACATACCATGCTAGTTAAAATGGTTAGAAATTTTGCCAACTCGGAGATTGCTCCTATTGTACAAGACATGGACAAAAAGGGTAAAATCCCCAAGGAAATAATTTCTCAAATGGCTGAATTAGGCCTCATGGGTATCCCCATTTCAAAAGAATACGGCGGAGCTGGAATGGATACTGTTGCCTATGCTGCTGCTGTGATGGAAATAGCCAAAGTGGATGCGTCAGTTGCGATTACAATGGCAGCTCATACGTCTTTAGGCTCATTACCTATCGCTATTGCTGGGACAGATGAACAAAAGAAAAAATATTTACCCCGATTAGCTTCAGGAGAAATATTAGGCGCTTTTGGACTTACAGAGCCTTCTGCGGGGAGTGATGCCGGTTCTACAAAAACAACTGCAGAATTAGATGGGGATGAATATGTCATAAATGGCGGGAAAATCTTTATTACAAATTCAAGTATTGCAGGATTGCTAACAATAACAACAAATATTATTGAGCATGGTGAAAATAAAGGTATTGGCGCACTCATTGTTGAAACGGATAACCCGGGATTAAAAATTGGTCCCAAGGAAAAGAAAATGGGTTGGCGCGCTAGTGATACAAGACAGTTATTTTTTGAAAATATGCGCGTGCCGAAAGAAAATCTACTGGGACAGCCAACCGAAGGATTTAAAACATTTTTAAAAACATTAACGGGTGGACGTATATCTCTTGCTGCATTATCTTGCGGAACAGCAGAAGGTGCCTATCAAAAAGCACTCCAATATTCTACTGAACGGAAAGCATTTGGGAAAGAAATCCATAAATTTCAGGCAATCGGATTTAAACTGGCTGATATGGCCACGGAGATAGAAGCAGCAAAATTATTAACATTCCATGCTGCCTGGATGAAAGACCAAGGGAGGGATGTGACAAAACAAGCAGCCATGGCAAAACTCTTCGCCAGCGAAACAGCCATGCGCGTTACAACGGAAGCCATCCAAATCCATGGCGGTTATGGCTATGTAAAAGAATATGATGTTGAGCGATTTTTTCGGGATGCGAAAATTTTGGAAATAGGAGAAGGCACCAGTGAAATTCAACGCATAATTATTTCCAGAGAATTAATTAAAACATTTAGTAAAGTAGCGTGATTACTTCAAAACAAATTCAAAATTCCATCACGAATGCAAAAGAAGTTTTACTGAAAAATTCAGTACAAATAGGCATACTTATTGTTTTAGTCATCGTAGTGTCTTTGTTTTTTCATCAGGGCCGAGGATTGCAATATAGTTATCAAGTGGATGATATAACACGGGATCCTGTTATAGCTCCTTTTAATTTTCCCATCTTGAAAACCCAAGAAAAACTTACGATTGATTTGGATGAAGCGCTTCGTTCTGAACCCTATCTTTTTCAACGAAATCAGGAAGGTGTACAGAATCAAATAATTGCTTTGCGAGAGTATTTTCTTTTGGTTACAAAAATTCGATCTGCATCAGATCAATTGGATAAAACAAAAGAACTACTCTACCGCTACCGCCACGATGAAAAATATGAAGAAGTCCGATCAATGTATCGCGCTGATAGCACTACACGTGTTGTACTGCAGAATCAATACGAAAAAGATTATCCTACATTAGCAACTGAAAATGAACGCTTCTCAATATTAGATCCTCAAGAACCTTTTCAGTCTAATCAATCATTGGATCAGTTTTATGAAGAATTATTGCAGATTTGTAAAAATAGATGGGCTGAAGGGATTGTCGATATTGATGTTGCCGCAATAATTAGTGATGAAGTGTCAATTGATCAGGGCGATATACCCATTTTATTAAAACCAGAAGAATTGAATGATCTCAATATCGCTTGGACGCACTCTAAAAAAGAGATTAATTCACTCTACAGTGATGAAGCGGATATTCGCCGAGAATTAGGGTATAACATTCTTGTAGAATTCATGAAGCCCAATATTATATATGGTAAAGATATAACAGAACGACGCCAGAAAAATCGCCTAGACATAGTTCCGCGAAACCAGGGAATTATGCTGAAAAATGAAATGATTATTGACGCGAATCAGCGCATTACTCCCGATATTTATCAAAAACTTACATCGCTTTCTATTGCCATAGGTAAACTGGAAAATCGTGAAAAAGGTTGGGATCAGGTAATTTCTTACCTCGGTCGTTTAATGATGATTGCAGTGGTCATATCATTTTTCTTTACATTTTTACTCACGTATCGCAGTTACATTTTTAGTGATAAAAAATTGGTTTTACTTATTGCATTGATTTTTGCAATTATTATTGGTTTAACAGATCTTTTTGTTTTCAGATTTGAGTTTTCAGAATACTTAATCCCCATTAGTGTTGCGGCCATGCTGCTAACAATACTCTTTGATGCCCGGATTGGGTTTATGGGTACAATTTCCATCACTCTTTTAAGCGGTATTTTAATCGGCAACAATCTGGAATTCATTATTACAATTATTTTTATTTCATCTGTCGCCATGTATATGGTGCGCCGTTTGAGAACACGAAGCCAATTTATTACAACTATCATTGCCATGATGGTTGCCAGCTTATTTGTGGTGTTGGCCCACGGGCTTTATAAAGGTCATGTGTGGCCTGATATGCAAATTGATCTGATCTACCTAATGGTCGCCAGCTTACTTACACCCATAATTACTTATGGATTGATCGGAATTGTTGAAGTCACATTTGGTATTACGACTGACTTAACACTTTTGGAATTACTGGATTTCAATCATCCTCTTTTGAAGCGAATGCAGCGCGATGCAAACGGCACATTCAATCATAGTATTGTGGTGGGAAACCTGGCTGAAGCGTGTGCAGATGCTATTAATGCGAGATCTCTATTATGCAGAGTGGGTGCCTATTACCATGATATCGGTAAGATGGTACGACCGGAGTATTTTATAGAAAATCAGTTTAGCGGTGAAAACAAACACGATGGACTTACGGAATCAATGAGCGCCAAAATTATCCGTAATCATGTAAGTGAAGGGCTGAAGCTTGCAGAAGAATACGGACTACCAAAAATTATAAGTGATTTTATTCCAATGCATCATGGTACAACTCGCGTTGAATATTTTTACCGTAAAGCATTGGAAAAATCTGATGGGAAAGCTGTAGATGAATATGCATTTCGCTATCCCGGTCCCAAACCAAATTCCAAAGAAACAGGCATTCTTATGCTCTGTGAAGCTATTGAAGCTGCTGTGCGTTCCATAAAGGAACCGGATATCTTCAAAGTGGAAGAAATGATTGACAAAATCTTTAAAATGCGTCTGGATGATACACAATTGGACGAATGCCCATTAACTATTGATGATCTGCGCAGGATCAAAGGTAGAGTGGATGGTCAAACGGGCATGTTGCCGGTTTTAAGAGGGATTTATCATATCCGCATTGAATATCCAGAAGAAAAACAAATCGCTGTCTAATGCCAATTACAGTTGATGTAGATCCAGCTTTCAGTGGATTTAATCAATCCATTATCCAAAAAATAATTAATTCAGTTTTTGAAGAAGAAGGATATCTTGCTGATGATGTTGCGATTGTTTTTGGTGATGATAGTCTATTGAATAAACTGAAGAAGGATTTTTTTAATTTAGACCAACTTACGGATGTAATTGCCTTTCGCTTGAATGATTACGAAGATAAAAGTATTGAAGGTGAAATTTATATCAGCGTTCCCCGAGCTAAAGAAAATGCAATTGAATTTAGCGAGCCTTTTGCTAAAGAAATTGGAAGATTGATTATTCATGGTAGTTTACATCTTTTGAATTATGATGATCAAAAAGCAGCTGATAAAGCGATAATGACAGGGAAAGAAGATGAATATTTACAGCAATGCCAATGGAGGAAAATAATCGATGAATAATTCAGCGGCCGAAAAGTTTGATGAACTGATCAAAATTATTAAGCGCTTACAAGCACCGGATGGCTGTCCATGGGACCGTGAGCAAACGAATGCATCGTTATTACCATTTTTTTTAGAAGAAGTGTATGAAGTTATTGAAAGCGTGGATAATGAAAATTGGCCGGAACTAAAAGAAGAACTGGGCGATATTTTGCTTCATGTCGTTTTTCAAGCAGTACTTGCAGAAAAGAATGGTCATTTCAATATCAATGATTCATTGGATCATGTGAATGAAAAACTGGTTCGAAGACACCCTCACGTTTTTGGAGATGCCAAAGCAGATGAAGCATTTCAAGCTAAACAAAATTGGGAAGCAGAAAAGCATAAAGAGAAAAATCGAAAATCACGATTAGATGGTGTCCCCAAAACATTGCCCGCATTGATCCGAGCTCAACGCCTTCAGCAAAAAGCAAGTTATGCCGGATTTGATTGGAATGAAGTGGAACAAGTCTGGGATAAAATTCACGAAGAAATTCAGGAACTGAAAGAAGCGCAATCCGAAAGCACGAAAGAGCATATTGCCGAAGAAATTGGTGATGTATTGTTTTCTGTTGTAAACCTGGCTCGATTTCTAGATATCCCAGCTGAAGATGCTTTACGAAAAACCAATAAAAAATTTACCGACCGTTTTGCACGAGTAGAAGAGGAATTAAAAAAGAGGGGGAAAACAGTGGAAGAATCGAATTTGGAGGAAATGGATGATATTTGGAATAAGGTGAAACAAAACACATAATGTGTAATCTTTTGAAACACCCCCATTTTAAATTAAAGAACTGTTTGGTATAGGTAAGGAATTTAAAATGATTAAAACACGACAATTATTTGATCAAGGCACCTGTACGTATACGTACTTAATATTTGATGATGAATCAAAAGAAGCTGTCATTATTGATCCCGTCCTAGAAAATTTCACTCGAGATACAACGCTGATTAAAAAATTAGGACTTACACTTGTTGGCGTTCTGGAAACCCATGTGCATGCTGATCATATTACGGCAGCAAACAAAATAAGACATTATATGAATGTTAAAATTTACTTTGGATCTAAATCTGGAGTAAAGGGTGCGGATGTCTTGTTAGATGATGGAGATCAAATAAATTTAGGAAAAGAAAATATAACTGCAATCCATACTCCAGGACACACAAAAGGAAGTATAACATATTATATAGATGATAAACTATTTACAGGAGATACTCTATTTATTGGGGGAACGGGGAGAACGGACTTCCAAGGTGGTTCAGCAAAGGATACATACTCTAGTTGTAAAAACAAACTTTTTACATATTCGGACGAAACGTTGGTTTACCCAGCCCATAATTATGAAGGACTAACAGTTTCAACAATTGGTGAAGAACGACAATGGAATCCCAATGTGGGCGATGTGATAAAAGAAGAGGAGTTTATAGAATCAGAAAAAAGGAAAGAACGTCCTTACCCACGTAAATTTGATATTGCTGTTCCAGCAAATATGAGCTGTGGCCCAAAGGATTAGGTTTTTTTAGAACAAATCTCCATCAAGATACTTCAATCCCGTATCCACAGCAACCGTAACTACCGATTTCCCTTCTCCCAATTCTTCTGCAAGCTGAATAGCGCCCACCACATTCATTCCACTGGATGTGCCGGCAAAAATACCTTCTTCTTTTGCAAGTCGCCGTACCATTTCTCGGGCCTCACCTTCATCAATGCCCCGTGCTTCATGGTAATTATTTTTATCCAAAAGGGGTAGTTCAAATCCAAAGCCAATCCCTTCCACATGATGTTTCCCGCCTGATTTACCTTTAGAATAATAGGGCGCTGAAGCCGGTTCTAATGCAACGATTTTCGTATGATGCCTGGAATTAAATAAGATATTCGATACGCCCATGATAGTACCTGCGGTACCCACAGAACAGGTAAAGGCGTCTATTGGGTTTTCCATTTGCTCTAATATCTCACGTCCCATGATCTCAAATCCTTTAATAATATCCGAATTGTTCAATTGGTCAGTGAAATAATAATCGTCTCTTTCTGCTAATTCTTTTGCCCGGTCAATCATTTGATTAATGAGATTCGAATCGATCTTTCCAGACGGACTGTGAATCACTTCCAAATTGGCTCCGAAAGCCCGCATGTTATCCAATTTTTCTTTAGAAAACGCATCAGAAGAAATCACATGAAAATCAAACCCTTTCACAGCACACACAAATGCCAATCCGGAACCTGTACTGCCACCGGTATATTCTACCACGGTCATTCCTGGTTTGAGCTCACCACGAGCTTCCGCACCTTCAATCATGGCCAAGGCCATACGGTCTTTGTATGAACCGGTGGGATTTCCACCCTCTAACTTCACCCATACATCCGCCGCGTGGTCAGAAACGACTTTGTTTAGTTTCACGATGGGTGTATTCCCAATCGCCCCAAGTGCATTGGTTACTTTTCTATTCACCTTGAATTGTCACCACCAATTTGCGGCTTCCCCCACGGTTTCTGTGCTCACATAAATATATCCCCTGCCACGTTCCCAAATTTAGTTTTCCGTCCGTGATGGGAATACTCACAGATGACCCCAAAATGGCTGATTTCAAATGGGCTGGCATATCATCGGAGCCTTCAAAAGTATGACGGTAATAAGGCGTATTCTCTGGTACCATTTGGTTAAAGTGCGATTCAAAATCGTCTCGGACCGTTGAATCTGCATCTTCATTAATGGTCAGTGATGCGGATGTGTGTTGAATAAAAACATGAAGTAAACCGGCAGAAATATCCTTTATCTCCGGAATTGCCTTTACAATTTCGTCTGTAATAATATGAAATCCCCGCGGGAATGAAGGTAAAATGATCTGATTTTGAATTACCATTATTTTATTTATAGTGGCGAGGCATATCTCGCTCTACAAATGTTTCTCCAACCAAATTCTCATTTCTCGGATATCTTCATTTGATTCAGAATCAATTATATCAAATCCACGTTCAAAGGCGAAGGTAATCATGCTCTCATGCTTATTTCTGGTTTTTAATTTAATGGATTTATAACCCTGCTCTTTTGCCCAATTTTCTTGGTAATCAGCCAATGTATTTGCAACGCCCTGTCTCCTAAATTCCGGAAGTACACCACCCATCCAGCTATAAAATGAACCATCAGAAAAACGGTCATATCCAATTTTGAATCCAAATGTAGTTTCATCCCCATAAGCTGTTAAAATTAAATGATTCCCTTTCAAACGTTTTTCGTATTCTTCGATTTCATACGGTCGTTCAAATTCAGGAATCTGTATAGAAAGAGCGATAGCATTTTCTAATTGGTTTTCGTGAATTATAATCAAATCATTACCAATAAAGGTGATCTAAATCTGTATTACCACCGGAGAAGATTAAACCAACTTTCTTTTCCTTGTTTTCTTCTGGATGCTCCAACAATGCAGCTAATACAACTGCGGAAGATGGTTCTATAATAATATTCAACCGTTCCCAAACAAGCCTCATGGCTCGAATGATGTTTTTCTCGCTGACAGTCAGAATTTTTGAAACGTGTTCTGCAATAATGGGGAATGTCTTTTTCCCCAATGAAGATAGTAATCCATCTGCAATAGTGTTGGGATTTGTTTGGGGAACAATTTCACCCTTTGCTAAAGATAGGTACGCATCATCAGCTCCTTTGGGTTCAGCGCCCATAATGGTAATATTTGGGTTTATTCCTTTTGCAGCAATACACGTTCCGGAAATCAATCCGCCACCACCGATCGGTGCAATAATAACATCCAAATCTGGAATTGTGTTTAAAAGCTCCAAAGTTGCAGTGCCTTGGCCGGCGATTATTTGCTCATCATTAAACGGATGAATTTCAAATGCATGCGTTTTCTCAATGACTATTTTCAAAGTACTTTCTCTGGCGCTTAAGGTCGGTTCACAGTATGTAATTCTTCCGCCATATCCTTTTACGGCTCGTTTTTTAATTTCCGGTGCATTGCTGGGCATAACAATGTAAACGGGAATTCCGCGTAGTTTTCCTGCCAATGAAAGTGCTGCAGCATGATTCCCTGATGAATGTGTTGCGACACCTTTGGCTGCTTCATCATCAGTTAAACTGAAAACGGCATTGCAGGCACCGCGGAATTTGAAGGCCCCTACCTTTTGAAAATTTTCACATTTGAAGAATAATTCAGCACCCACCATTTCACTGATAGCCGAACACGTTAAAATGGGTGTTATTTCAGCGAATGGAGCAATTCGCTCTGCTGCTTTTTCTAAATCTGAAAGTGTTGGAGTTAAATATCTCATTTAAGTTTTGTCATTCAATCAAACAATCAGTCTTTATGTTTTACGTTCTTTTTTTCTGGCTGCCGGAAAAAGGATGTTATTTAGGATTAAGCGATATCCAGGTGAATTGCGGTGCAAAGATAAATCTGTCGGCGGGTCACCAACAAAATGCTGGTAATCTTCCGGATCATGACCACCGAGAAAAGTATAAGTCCCTTTACCAAAATTTCCGTGAATGTATTTCACCTGGGGTGTGGTAGGGTCTTCACCCATGATAACAATATGATGTTTAATTCTGTCGCGATGGAAACCGGTTGTTTGTCCCATAAACCCCTTAACAACGGGAACATGGTTCTGTGTGAGCATAGAGGGGACTGGATCATATTTAGCTGAGAATTCAAAGAGCGTGAAATAGTCAGCTTCTGCGCCGCGGAGTACAGGAGCATGACTCGGCGGATAATCGATATCGGAAAATTCATAAATCATAGGGTCGGACATGAGGGTAAAATCTGTAAAAACCAATGATTTTGAATAGTCCAATTTTTTCTGAACATTTGGATCAATGCGGGTTCCGTCAAATACTGAATGAACAGCATCAACGCCTTCAGAAGCCAATGCAATATCATACGAATCCGTTGCACTACACATGGCGAAGAGAAAACCACCCGTACCCACAAAAGCTTTTATGGCCCTGGCTACACCTTTCTTTTCTTCATGAACAGAGGGGAAACCGTGTCGCGTTGCCATGGCTTCAAATTCCCGTTGCTGTTGAATATACCAAGGTGCAGAATGATAGTTGCGATAGAATTTTCCATATTGTCCGGTGAAATCTTCATGATGTAAATGCAGCCAATCATACTTTTCTAATTTCCCTTGAAAAACATCTTCATCCCAAAGTGTTTCATATGGGACTTCTGCATATTTAAGGGCCAGCGTAACCGCATCGTCCCAAGGTTGCTTGTTTGGTGGTGTGTAAATGGCAATTTTTGGCGCTTTCTCCAGTAAAACCACATCCATGTTATTTTGTTCAATATGACTGTATATAGCCATGGTTTCTGATGCGTTAATCAGTTCATAGTTTATACCGCGAATTCGACACTCTTTTTCAATTGCCGGACTTGAATCTGTCATGAACGTTCCACCCCGATAATTCAATAACCATTCAACATTGATATTATTTTCCAATATCCAAAAAGTTAATCCGTATGCTTTCAAATGATCGCGCTGCCCCATGTCCATTGGGATCAATAATTTTTGGCTGTAAGAAAAATGTACCAAAAAACAAAAAAGTAAAAATCGTTTCATCAGCTTTCCAGATTAGATTTTAATTTACGGATATGTTTACGAACAGGCTCTATCATTAATGAATTGGGATGGTTTTGTAAGAGTTGTTCATAAAAAACAATTGCTGAATCAACATCGTTTTCAATGAATTCAGAAATCTCCCCAGACAGAACAAGACCTTTATCACCATCCGCTGATTCATTTAACCATTGCAATGTTTGCTTTAATTCAATTGTTTGTCCCAGCTGTAAACGACTGAATATTTCTCTGACCGCAGCTGTAATTGTAATTTTTGAGGTGGGTTGATTTATACGCATATTTGCGAATACAGTTACTGCTTCTGATAATTTATTTTGTGCTAATAGTTTTTCACCCAACAGATAATGACGCAAAGCTTCCTTGTCAGATTCAGATCCATCAGTCACATGTGAATGGAGTGTTGACTGCAATTCCATAAAGTCATTGAAATAAATATTAATGGGCGTTAAGTCCATGATGTATTTGTCAATCATTATAATTGAACTATCGATTTTACCATCGAACAGTGCAGTTTTTAAGAATTTGATAAGGATTTGAGTTTTATTCTCTTTTGCAATTTTTAAGGGAAGCCGGTTGATATAAAATTGTGCCTCTTTAATTTTACCTTCTGCAATTAACAGATCAATTAAGCTAGAGTGAATTTTGAAAGCAAGTTTTTGATCAGGATTAGATGATAAAGCAGTATTATATGCCCGTAATGCACCGTCTAAATCCTGCAGGACTTTAAACTGGATTTCACCTAACCTATAGTGAGCTTTGGGGGGAAAGGTTGTTGATTCAAGTTCATTTAAAATTGTGTTATATAAAATAATTGCCTGCTCCATTGAGACCATGGAAATTGTATTTGCCTGATAAAACCCGCTTGAGAAAAACACATTATTAATGCTGTTTAAAACTAGGGAATTGCTTATTTGATGAGGGAGGATTTGGTCTTCATAGACGTGCCCAAGGCCTAAAAGAACTTTTCCCAATTCTTTCGATTCTATTTCATTAGGATTTCTGCGAATTTCCTGTATCAAAATTTGATAAGCTTGAATAGCCAGGGTAAATTGTTTTTCTTTGCGCAAATTTTCTGCAAATGTATTTAAACCTTTCCAGCGAGTTTGCTTATCTACAGATATAGCCAATTGCTGCTGCAAAGATTCATCATATTTTCCCACTTTGAAATAAAGAGCTGAAAGAAAATAGTGAATATTCTCGGGAGCTTCACCTGTACTTTTCAAAAGGTGATTTTCAATGATGGGAATGGACTCTTCTTCATCGCTAAATATTAATATTTTATCCAGTATCATTTTTTGCTGACGAGGGTTGTATTTAGCAAAAATTAGATATTCAGTTAACGCTTTTTCTATATGTTGTCTGGATTGATAATAGTTCCCCATATCCATTGCCATAAAATCCGGATCGGAAAATTGTTTTCTTCCTGTATGAACCAATTCTATCATTTTTTCACCCAACCCCAATCGGCTGAATGTGTGTATCAACATGCGGTATGCACTTGAGTTTTGACCATACTGTTGAATAAATGCATTCCAGACATATTCTGCCTGTTCCTGATTCCCGCTGCTATAATAAATGTCTCCAAGTTCAATTTGCTGTTGCAGATCATGGGGAGAATGTATTAACCAATTGCTAATTAATTCAGCTGCGGCCTTGTAATTTCCTGTTCGTTTATAAATATTTTTTAATCGATTGTAGGTTTGCCTGTTTTTTGGCTTTGTTTCCATAATTAATTCATAGATTATTTGTGCTTCGAGCAGATCTCCTTTGCGTTCCATTAACAATGCATTTTCCAAACCACTTTTATCTAAAGCTTGAACGTTGATTTGAGCTATGCAAACGGACAACAAAATGATAAAAATGAAAAATTTAATTCGCATTCAACGTATCCGTTTGCAACGTAATAAAATTATTTTCACTGATGGCATTAAAATATCTACGAATCATGGATTGATAATCCCGGGGATATCCAGCTTTAAGAGCGCGATTCATGGCTTCTAAAGTAAGGCTTCGACGCTGTCCTAAATCAGTGGGTAAACCAGCTGGGCCACTGGTCAATATTTCAGTTGCCGTTTCACTTTTACGCTCTTCTTTTTCACCTCGTTGAGTCATGGATTTTTGACTGTCCAGCATGCGCGAGAGAATTCGCCGTTGCTTATCAACCGTTTTTTTGGAAATTCTCCTGCGCTCTAAATCTTTAAGGACTTCATCCATTTCGTGCGCTATTCCACCCATATTACCGAGCCCTTTTTCGCCGGATTGCCGCATCTCATCCATCATTTTCCGTAGAGATTTACGAACCTGTCTTTGTTCTCGCAGTAGTTTTTGCAAAAGTCCTTGTTGCGCAGCTGCGGCCATTTGCCCCATGGCCAACTGCATACTTTGATTATTTATTCCTTGTTGCTGACCTGCCATTTTTTTCATTTGTTCCAAAAACTGTTCATAACCGCTTGCAGACCCGGATGAGCGCATCTGTTTCATAGATTGATGTATAGCCATGGCTGTTTCATTCAATGATTTCATGGCTTGTTGCTGGCTTTTTGCTGCACCGCGTCCATTTCGCTGTGACAAAGCATTTATTGCTTCTTGCATCATAGCATTAGACATTCCCATACCTTTGCCAATTTCGGGTGTTACAGCAAACGTTTTTCGGGATAATTCCATTAACTGTTCCATAATTTGACGCAATTGATCTTGAACCATTTGTTGTCGACTGGCCATTTCTCCTAATCTGGGAGAATGTGATGGGATTGATTCAGTTTCACTTTGTAATTGCTCTTGGGATTTGGATAAATGCAATATATCGCTCATTACGTGCTGAAATTTAGAAGACATTTCTTTTGTAGTTGCAGATTGAAAACCCTGTTGAATCTCCTGCATTTCTGATAATATACTCTGCAAATTTTCTAAAGCAGACTGACTGTATTCAGTTGCTTCATTCATATTCTGTCTGCGCAATTGATTTACCGTTCGTTGCAAGTTTGCATATGTTTGATTCATTAATGGATCACGTTTTAGATCTAATAATCGTTCAGACGATTCTTCATGAAATTTTTCTACAGCATCAGCAGCATCTTCCATTTCATTCCGGATGTTTGAAAATTCTTCAACTTGGCGCTGCTCTTCTTCGCTTAATTTAGAGAAAGTAGACGCATCTGTTTGCTCATCTGTACGATCAATACGATCATGAATCTTTTCCTGCTGTTCGACTAATGCTTCCAGACGATTCCGCAATTCATCTATTTTCTGTTCAGCTTTTATTCGTTCAAAAATATCTATAAACCTGTCCAGCTCCTGTTCTATATGTTCCATATTATCTGTTAATGATTGTAACGCATCCTGTAATTTATTGGGATCCATTTCCGCCATTAATTCATACATATCTTGAACGTTTTTCAGTAAATCTTCCGAAAGCAATTGGTCTATTAATTTTTGAAGTTGATTGAACTTTTTTAACAAATCAGACGAAAAAAGATCATGTTTTTCTGCTGATTCTTGTAATGCATTTAAAGCATCAGCCACTTCCTCCATCTTTTTCATTTCTTCTTTAATGCCTTCCAACATTTTCTGTAAATCCTGTTGCTGATCCCAGGTTAATTTGTCTTGCTTTAATAAATCAAGCTCAAGTTTTTCCATATTTTCGCGGATGGCTTCCAGTTCTTCTTTGGAATAATATATATCTTCTAGTAAGGCTTCTTCTTCATTTTCAAACGCTGTGAAAAGTTCAGCTAATCCCGGTAGTCTTGCTATAAATTCTTTTGTGACTGTTTTCTTTGGGCCGGATATCAAATCATTATCAGACAATTCAAAATGGTAATGGACTTCATCTTCAGGCATTAAACCTAATTCTATTAATTGCCACAGATGAGCTATATCCTGGTTAATATTTAACGGATCATCTATTGGGATCGTGAATAATGATAGTAGAGGATCCATAGAAATATATGCAGGTCTATGGATTTCATAGACAACCTGCAAGTTGGAAAAACCAAAATCATCTTCAATTTTCAAATGTATGGCTATGCTTTGGTTGCTACCTAACTCAATTACTCGTTCAGGCTGAAATACGGTTATATCCGGCAAAAGATCATGGATTGCTGTTATGTGAAATGGAATAGGATTTCTATTTGAAATTCCCCGAATGTCCTGAAGCTGGATAGCTAATTGTCCATCTTCTTTGATTATAAAATCACCACTGGCTTTTTTGCCATTAATGTTCATGGGTAATTCATCATAATTGAAAATGAGTGCACTTTTTTTTAAAGGGCGGTTGCTGCGTAGTGTAATATGGACATTGGATCCGATCAATCCACTAATATCGGCTTGGTTGCCTTTTTGAATGGTTGGTTTTAACTGTGTATAAGTTGGAGGTGTAAGTGTAATTGTCAGATCTTCCATTACAGGACGATCGGTGACAGAAAGTGCATGGAATGGAGATGATATTTCCTTCCATACTTCCCAAAAATGAACTGCAGTATAATATGCACGATAACGGTAATCTTGAGAAACATTATCCAAAATAAATTTAAATTTATCCGAACTATCTTTGTATACAACTGTTAGGAGTTGGTTGGAATCAGATATGGCATAGGCCTGCAAATCGATAAATAATGAATCGGGAATTGCCCCCATTACTGAAAATTCAAGTTCAGCAGACTCACCGCCTAAAAGATTGATATTTCCGGATAGGTTTTGAATTGCAAATGGTTGTGGAACAGGAAAAAATGTTTGGGGATGGGACCAGCGAAAAATAGCTTGGGCACTATTATCCCAATTGATTGAAAAGAGTAAAACTCCTCCCAAAAGCAATATGAGAGAATATGATTTCCATTGTTTAGCTCGTTTAGAATGAAACAAATCAGCTTCGTTGAGATCATCAAGTTTTTTAATAGTATCCGTCACAAAAGATTTGCTTAATTGTTTAGATGTGCTTTCATCCAAACTGCGTTCCAATTGTAATGCGTTAATAATTGTATCCTCTTTCGGAAATGCCAATCTACCGGCCGCTCTTGCCAAAGTTGACCAGCGGTAGCGATGAATCCGATTATTGATTGCAAGGAAATAAACTAAAACAACGCTAATTAAAATAATCATCCCACTCAAAAAGCCAAGTTGCCATAACAAAAATCGAATTTGTGGTGAAAAGTAAAAAATGGTTTCCAACGATATGGCTGTAATTACAGAGCATAATCCAATAGAATAAAGAATCCAAATTGTAGTTTGGAAATCGTTTAAAAGGGCGGCTCGGCGAATATGCTTGAGCTGGTTTTCGATTGACTGCATTATTGTGTTAGTGCAAAATGAATAATATTAACACCCATTTGCAGTGCTGCTTCTCGAATATAGTTAGGGTCATTATGAACTTCTGCATCTTCCCAGCCATCGCCCAAATCACTTTCATATGTATAGATTACGAGAATACGATCATCTTCATAAAGTGCTAAAGCCTGTGGAGGTTTATTATCATGTTCATGGATTTTGGGTAAACCATTATTAAAATCAAACACTTGATGAAAGAGTGGATGATCATGGGGTAAGGAAACCAACTTTTTTTCAGGAAAAACGCGTTTCATTTCTCTGCGAAATGATGGATCCATACCATAATTATCATCAGCATGTAGAAAACCACCACGTAGCAAGAATGTTCTTAAACGAATAATTTCCGCATCTGTAAAACGAACATTTCCATGACCCGTCATATATAAATATGGATATGAATAAAGATTCTCATCCGTCAGCTTTATCCGGGCTTCTTTATCGGCAGCAATAATAGCTGTATGGGTTTGTAAATAATGCAGCAGATTGGGCAAACTGCTGGGATTGCTATACCAATCTCCACCACCGCCATAATGCAAGCGTGCAATGGTAAAATGCTGTGCAATGATGGATGTCGTCATTAAACACAAAAGTAGTAAATGTTTTAATTTCATCTTATTAGTGGAATTTAATTTGAGTAAGATAGTTCCTTTTATTAGTGGCGGGGAATTTACAAAGACCCACTGCCGTTACCATACTTACAGTCACAAGATACTTGTTCAAAATGTATATAGGCATTATTTTGAACTATCATGCATCCGAGGTTAATACTATTCATAATCATATTTGTATCATTTTGCAATCTGACAGGCGCAGATGCTGATTCTACAAAATCCTATCTTTGGGGTTTAATTCAGTTCAGTCCCAAGCAGGATATTGATTACGAACGGGGTTACCGTAAAGATCGAATTCTTCACCGCCGTGAATTCCACGAACCTATAAAATTTTTACCCGCAGAAGTTCGTTATGGTGTATTCATTTATGGCGGTGGCGGTACTGATGGAGATAAAATGAAATCCGATTGGATGAGATATGAAGATGATGTATCTAGTTATGACGGAGGAGCAATAACTGCAAGGTTCGGTCACCAATTAGATATCGATTTTGTTAAAACAAATTTGTTTTATACTCTATTGAGAGCTAGTTGGCTTGATATGCAAACGGGTTTGAATTTCCGTTACAGCAATTTATTTGTTCCTGGTGAAATCGATCGAATTGAAACGTGGGGAAGTGTGAACCCAAGCTGGGATCCGGGAAAAATGTTTTTTTCTCCTCGTGTATTCAATTTGGGAATAAGCCATACCACCATGCTGCAATGGTTTGAATTTTGGTATATTGATTTAAGGTATACGTGGGGATATGCGTATTCAAAATTTTATTTAGATACAAAAAAGGAATTATTGTCTACACCAACTGCTTTTGGACCAAGTATGTCTTTTTCCATTGGTCCTAGGTTTATTATTGGTGAAAGAAAAAATTCAAATACTTCTAAAGGTAAATCAAACAGATTTTCATTTGGCATTGATTTACGCTATGCGTATACAAAATTTAATGATATAAATGATCCGGATGATTTAACTCCGATTAAGCAATTTCATTTGCAGGATTTTGGAATCCACTTCACATTTTCAGTTTTTTACGGCGGTAGATTAACAATAGGAGATCGCGCTAAGGAATATTACTATCGTAAAGACTTTATATCTGCCTTTGAATATTTTGAAACTTTTTTGAATGATTACCCAAATCATACTAATCGTAAACGAGCAGAAGAATTTCTTGCATTATCCAAAGAGAAAATTCCTATCCAGCTTTATGACGAAGGCATTGAATTTGAAAAGCAAGGAATGTTATCCAAATCAATCGCTAGGTTTCTAGACGCGTTGAGAAAAGCAGATAATGAAATGCGACAGTTAATCCAATACAAACTTGATCATATTGCTATCCTGAAAATTGAGAAGGCTGATTTATTGTCTGCTCACGGTAATGCAGCACAAGCGGTAGAGTTGATGGAGAAAATCAGTCATTATTCTACAGCAGCCAGAGATAAAATTCCTATATATAAAGCTCGGCAAATTCTACAGGAAGGAGAAAAAGCATTGCACTTTGGTTTTTACAGTAAATCATTAACATTATTTGATGAAGCTTTGCATAAAGATAGCAGTTTAAAATTTGAAGTAAGTACATTGCGCTATCAAGTGGCTACGCACTTGGTTGTAATGGCTAATAAAATTTCTGATCATTCTGAATTACGTGCAGCAATACAATTGCTTGTTGATGCCAGTGAAATGACGGGTGGATTAGGCGAAAAAAATGAAAAAGTACTCAATGAATTATTAATCAAATTCAATTCTGATCAAGATCGTGAAATGACAAGTCGAATAGATCAGCGAATGGATTTGGTTCGCCAAAGAGCCATTATAAAGGAATCTACTTCCTCATTAATAGTAGGAATGACTATTCCAGATATTCAATCACTTCTTGGGCAACCGAAAGATATTATACAGAAAAAAGATAAAGAGGGATTATCCATCCAATTATGGATTTACCCATTAGAAGACGGCGGGGAAATGTATTTATCTTTTAAGGATTATATTTTATTTAAAATCGAAAAAGACGCTTAAAGCAAAATGACTGATTCTTCCTTGAGTATGAATAAAAAGCACAAAATTTCTCTTGCCGTGGCTGATGAAAACATATAAGTCAGCGTTATGAATGTAAAAATAATGATATAATAACTGTATTTAACACCACCCCTAACTCCCCTCCTCGTATGAGGAGGGGTCTTGTGGGGAGTTGAAGAAATACTGAAGAAATCTTTAAAATTAGAATGAATAATTAAATATAGTGTATGGACATGGCATGGTGAAAAACTTTGGAAATTATTCAGATTTAACAGAAAAAATGAAAAGGGAGATTATCTTAAACGACTGATTCTTCTTTTTTATTTTATGGAATCGCTCAATTTATATTAAAGTAAATGTGCGTTTTTGGTCACAAATGATACTTCCTGACCAATAACTTTTATAATTCCAGCTGCCGGGACTGCAAATAACATACCCATTGGGCCAAGGAGCGTTCCGCCAATAAGTAACGCAATCATGACCATAATGGGATGAAGTCCGACACTTTCTCCCACAAGTAACGGAGTAATAAAATTATTATCAATTTGCTGAACAATAATAAACATCAAGGCAATATCAAGTATATAAAATGGAGATGGAATCGAATTAAACAACATATGAGCTTGAGCTGCTTCAATTCCAAGATTATTCATTAATGCAACTGAAAAAGCGATGAGCATACCGATAAAGGGACCTACCAACGGTATCAAATTTGCCAGTCCGGCAATAATACCAATAAAGATAACCAGTGTTAAGTTGGCGCCAAAGAAATTGAGAATATATAATCCAATGATGGACATAATAGCTACACTTGTTGCCGCCAAAAGCTGACCTCTTAAATAATTGGAAACTTGCTGCTCAATATTGAATATAAGCCTGAGCCCAACTTCAAAATATTTATTGGGAATAAAACCTACAAGTGATTTTTTGAATTGATGATAATTCAACAGTAATATAATTGTAAAAATAATCACCATAATCATGTTAAAAACAAAACTCCCAAGGGCACCGGCAAAAGTCAGCAGTGTGGACATTAAATCACCCACTACTTCATTCAGTTTTGATGCTGCATCCACATCATCCCCTCCGCCTTTCACAAAATCCGGTAATTTCTCTTTTGCATTGTCAATGAATCCATTGAAATCATCCATAAATGATTCTGTTTCCAGACGCTGGGAAAAATCTCCGGCTTGATCCGCAAGGTTAGTGGCAAAACTGCCTATGAAAATAGCAATTGTTGCAATAAGACCTACAGTAACAGCCAAAACGCTTAAACCGCGGTTTCTTATTTTCCTTTCTAATGCATCAACACTAGACAAAAGAATAGTTGTAAAAAGAAATGCAAAAATCAGCATTAAAAGAACGGATGATATATAAGGCCAAATCACATATAAAAAAACTATGGCAAGCAGCCCGATCATTAATCGATATATGAGCTGAATATAATTTTTTTCTTTATCCATTAATTATCACTATTTGGTGACAAAAGCTCATTTGTTTTACGCAGACGCTCGGCTAATACAGCTCCGAGATTTGTTAAAATTTTACTGCTTAAAGCGGGATTCCGCTCCATGAGAGAAAGTAGGTCCGGCCGGAAAAATCCAAGCAAGGTAGACGGTTTTGTTGCTATTGCTCCTGCTGATCGAGGCTCTTCATCCAGGAGTGCAATTTCCCCAAAGAAATCGTGATCTGATAATTCAGCAAGGACATTTTTGGTACCAGCGTTATCCAAATAAATTTCAACTGCACCAGATATAATGATGAACATTCCTTCGGACGGTGCCATGTTTTTAAATACATGTTCACCAGATTGATATGTTCGTTCATGGGTGAGTTTTTCAATCTCATCCAGTTCTTTATTACTTAAACCATCAAAAACCGGAACTTGCTTAAGGGCAGTGACTTTTTCACTTTCCTGCGAATTCCAGTTTTTAAATACATTTGACCAAAGTGGACTTTTCACAATTCTCTCCTGCGAGTTTAAAGGTACTAAACTAATCACCTTATAGAAGACTAGTCAAGAATACGTTCAATTAAAATGATGTGAAACCCATTGTATCAAGATTAACGAACTAGGTACTTTTCCGGTCTATGTTCAGGCGAATTATATCCATATTATTTCTAATAAGTCAGGTTAGCTGGGCGCAAACAGATGATCGTGATTTCCAAAAAGAACTGAAGTATCAATCAAAAGCTATTCAGGATCTTAAAAATGAAATCAAATCCACTCGCAGCAGACTGCGTTCTGAAGAAAATAGAGAAAAATCAGCCGCTCGGACCATTGTTAATTTAGAAGAAGAAATCTCATTAGTTGAGAGACTGATTACTGAATTGAAAAAAGAGGAAAACTCTGCACGAGGTGAAATTAAAAAACTGGAAGATGAAATCGGGGAAAATGAAGTCGAACTGAAAGAATTAAGAATTCGATATGCAAATCGTGCAATTCAAGTTTATAAAAAAGGAACATTATCCGAAATTGAAAAAGTATTGAGTTCTACTTCATGGCGTCAGGCTGTTTATCGTACGAAGTATCAGAAAATCATTTCTCAAATTGACCGACAGCATAAAAAACAAGTTCGATCGCTTTTGATGAATATTGGTAAAAAGAAATTGAATATAGAGGCGATACTTCGCAAAGGCATAAGTTTAAAAACAGAGCGTAAAAAACAAATGGCAGATTTGCGCGTGAAGCACAGACAGAAAAAACGCGAACTGGAAAAAATTCGGAATAGTAAAACAGAATTAGCTCAATATATTACGCAAAAAGAAGAAGGTGTAAAACAACTGGAAGAGTTGATTGGCAAAATTAAAGATGATAAAGCTAAAGCAGATCGAGCAGAACGAATCCGTCGCCAAAGAGAAGCATTAAAAACAAAATCATTTTCGTCTCTAAAAGGTCAGTTGTCCTGGCCGGCTAGCGGGAAAGTAATCAGTAAATTTGGACGGAAATGGAACCCGGAATTAAAAACAACTACAAACAATACCGGTATTGATATAAAAGGAAAACCGGGCACACCGATTTCTGCCGTCATGGGTGGTATTGTTACAACTATAACATTTATCCGTGGATATGGAAATATTATTATTATTGATCATGGCGGTGATTTTTTCACGATTTACAGCCATGTGACTAAAATTCAAACCAATGTAGATAGTGAAGTAAGAGCTGGGGATATTCTTGCATACATGGGAGATTCCGGCTCTATCAATGGAGCTAAACTTCATTTTGAAATTTGGGGTAAAGATCAAAAACTTGATCCGGAAAAATGGTTGGTAAAAAAATGAAATATAATCCTGAACATTTTCAGCCAAATGTATGGCAACGCATTACAAAGATTATTTCATCTAACCGAATTGGCAGTGCTTACTTGTTCAGCGGTCCCGAAGGAACAGGAAAAGAAGCTGCGGCGCTTGCATTTAGTGCTGCATTAAACTGCCAAGGGAATGAAATAATTTGCGGCAGTTGTTCATCATGTGTGCGATTTTCATCGCTCCAGCATGAGCATCTTCACGTGATTGTACCATTGCCCCGCAAGAAAGCCAACTTTGATAAAGATACGGATGTTTTATCAATAATTGGCGATGACAATGCAGCGCTCTTAACAGATTTGCTACAAAAAAAAGGAACAGATCCATTTCAAAAGATCAATATTCCCCGAGCAAAAAGAATACTGATTAATTCCATTCGTGAATTACGTAAAAAACTCTATTTAAAATCTGTTGACTCTGGTTATAAAATGGTATTGATTTTTGATGCCCATTGTCTTTCAGATGGGGATGGAGCTTCGGCTAATGCATTGCTGAAATTATTAGAAGAGCCGCCAAAAAAAACCACAGTTATTTTAGTTACGGATTATAAATCAATGCTTTTATCCACAATTCAATCACGGTGTCAGCAAATTGATTTTCCGCCTATCTCCCATGATATTGTCAGTACATATTTAACGGATAGAGGCATCCATTCTGGTGAAGCAGAATTTTACGCTAACTTGGCTGATGGAAATATACATAAAGCACGGTTTTTGGCTGATAGGACCGTTGCTGAAATTTTGAAAACCATGAAAGATCAAGTAGAAGCAGTGGTGAATTCAAACGGTGATGGTTGGCGGTCATATATTAATAATATGTCCAGAATGGTACGGAGCGATCCAAACAATTTCAAATTTCATCTTTTTTTATTACAGACTTGGTTTCAGCAATCGGTCCGTTTTCGTCAAAATATTTCATCTCCATTAGCACAAAATGGGTTTGGAGAAGCTCTTAAAACATTTACAACTTCTTACCCTCAAGCAAACCTGACGACAGCTAATTCAGTAATAGAAACAACAATAGCATCTATAGATAGAAATTTTTATATGCCCTTAACACTTACAAATATGCTAATCGACATTCAACATTATTTAAAAGGGAAAGCCTAAAATGGCTGGCAAATTCTACATCACCACTCCGATTTACTATGTAAACGACAAACCCCATATTGGCCATGCATATACAACGATATTGGCAGATGTCTTGGCCAGGTATCATCGAGCAGAAAATGATGATGTATTTTTTCTTACCGGATTGGATGAACATGGCCAAAAGGTTCAACAGGCTGCAGAAGATCGGAATGTGGACCCAAAAATTCATTGCAATGAAATGGCTCCGCGGTTTTTGGAATTATGGGAGAAACTGCATATTTCCAACGATGATTTTATTCGCACGACTGAAGATCGTCATATAAAAGTTGTTCAGGATATTCTTCAGGTTGTATACGATAATGGTGATATTTATGAAGATGAATATGAAGGATTTTATTCAGTATCGGAGGAGCGGTTTATTACTGAAAAAGAAGCTGAAAGCGGAGAATTCAGGGACATTAAAAAATTGAGGGAAAAAAATTACTTCTTCAAGATGTCAACATATCAACAAGCTCTGATTGATCATATAAATAATCATCCAAAATTTATCCAACCTGAACATCGGAAAAATGAAGTATTGGGATTTTTACGCAAACCTCTCGGGGATTTATGTATTTCCCGGCCCAAATCACGATTGAACTGGGGGATTGATCTACCTTTTGATAATGACTATGTAACTTATGTTTGGTTTGATGCGCTCATTAATTATGTTACAGCTACAGGATTTGGCGTGAATGATGAATCGTATAAAAAGTGGTGGCCGGCAGAATATCATTTGATAGGTAAAGACATTTTGACAACTCATGCTGTTTATTGGCCAACAATGCTTATGTCTGCAAAAATGCCTTTACCGAAGTCTATTTTTGCCCACGGCTGGTGGTTGATGGACAATTCAAAAATGAGTAAATCCCAAGGTAATGTGGTTAATCCGCTTGACTTGATCGATGAATATGGCGTTGATCCGGTGCGTTATTACCTCATGCGGGAAATGGTTTTGGGACAAGACGCAAACTTTACAACTGAGTCATTTATTAAAAGATATAATAGTGATTTGGCCAATGATTTTGGAAATTTATTGAGCCGTATAAGTAAGCTTATAGAAAAGAATTTTGACAACATTATTCCTAATCCTGGAGAAGATGGTCATGCAGAAATTGAAATAAAAACGTCAGCTGAAAAGACGGTGAATTTGATTCACGATTTAATAAAGTCTATGAAAGTAAATGAAGCCATCGAAGAGACGCTGCAATTTATTAGAAGTGTGAATAAATATTTAGCCGAACAAGCCCCTTGGAAATTAGTTAAGGAAGATAAGGCAGCCGCCGGACGGGTTTTATATACAGCAATTGAAGCGCTTCGAATTGGTACATTATTACTTTCACCTGTAATGCCCAACCGGACAGATTTTGTTTTGGATACGTTAAATGCGAAAGATTCAGATTTAACATGGGGTGGTTTAAAAGCTGGAAAAGAGTTAAAACAACATCCGCCATTGTTCCCTCGAATTAATGTAAAGAAGGACAAGGTTCAGACAAAAAATAAAGAACACTTTATTGATTATTCGGATTTCGAAAATCTTGGATTAAAAACAGCTGAAATATTAGTAGCTGAAAAAGTGGAAGATTCAGATAAGCTATATAAACTGAAAGTTAAAGTAGGCGATGAAGAGCGCCAGATTGTATCCGGCATTGCAGAACATTATTCTCCAGAAGAATTGGTTGGTAAAATGGTGATAATTGTTTCAAACCTAGAACCGGCGACTATTCGAGGGGCGGAATCAAATGGGATGCTATTAGCAGCTTCAAGGAAAAAAGAACTATCATTGATTATTGTGGATGGGGATAAAGCAGTATCAGGGGAAAAAGTGCATTAATATTATTTATTTTTACTTTAAATATATCGAAAAAAATGGAATTGATTGATACGCACTGTCACCTATTCTACGAAGACATGAAAAATGATATTTCGGCCGTTTTAAACAGAGCGCGGGAATTAGATGTAAATCGTTTTATTTGTGTCGGAACAAATCTCGATGATTCCCGTGAATGTCTGATTTTAGCAGATGCTCATGAAAATATTTATGCTTCCGCCGGTGTTCATCCCCATGATTCAAAAGATGCCCCTGAAGATTATCTTGATCAAATTGCCGAATTAATGAAATCCTCTAAAATGGTGGCCGTGGGAGAAATGGGTTTAGACTATTTTCGTAATATTTCTGATCCTAAAATTCAGCTAAATATTTTTCGTGAACAATTGGCTTTAGCTGAACAATTACAAAAACCGGTTATTTTTCATAATCGGGAGGCCGATGAAGACGTGATTAAACTATTATCGGAATTCCCGAATATCACGGGAGTAGCTCATTGTTTTTCAAGTACGTTAGACACAGCTAAAACATTTGTTGAAATGGGTTTTTACATTTCTTTTTCCGGAAACCTCACATTCAAAAACAGCCACTTACCCGATGTAGCAAAAGAGCTCCCATTGGAAAAATTATTGGTGGAGACAGATTCGCCCTATTTAAGCCCTGTCCCATTTCGCGGAAGACCAAACGAGCCAGGTCGAACACGTTTTGTAGCTGAAAAACTGGCTGAAATTCATGGAGTTAGTTTAAAAATCGTCGCTGATAAAACGACAGAAAATGCAACTGAACTCTTTAATCTTTAGAAATCTCCATTATCTCTGTGGTTGAAAAAACTCAACATACATTTAGGAAAAAATGGGGTCAGAATTTCCTAGCCGATACCAACCTTTTACGTAAAATCATACGGACGATTGATTCTAACCCAGATGATTCCATTTTGGAAGTGGGCCCCGGAGAAGGTGCATTAACAGAAAGAATACTCCCCTTAGTAAAACATTTGGCTGCTATCGAAATTGATCCCAAACTAATTGAATATTTAAAAAAACGTGAAGATCTGCAAAATTGTCATTTTATTCAAGGTGATGTTCTTCGCCAGAATTTGAATGAATTGCCTATCCCTACTCCGCTAAACGTTGTCGGTAATATTCCATATAATATTACATCGCCCATATTATTTTGGTTAATAGAGCAGCGTTCCCATTGGAATGAAGCGTATTTTATGGTTCAAAAGGAGATGGCGGATAGACTTACAGGTACTGTAGGAACAAAAACCTATGGCCGCTTAACGGTTATGATTGGAGCATTTTTGAATGTAAAAAAATGTTTTATAATTCCACCCGAAGTATTCATTCCCAAGCCAAAAATAAAATCAGCTATAATAAAACTGGTTAAACATGATGAACCTATTGTTTCTGATGAAATGTTCAGTCGTTTTGAAAAAATTGTAGCAGCCGCATTTTCCCAGCGTAGAAAAATGTTGAGGAATACTCTTACAGGATTTAGGATTTCTGAAGAAGTCAAAGCGAAAATTGATTTCACTCGCCGTCCTGAAACGCTTACAATTAATGAGTTTGCAGAACTTTCAAAAATAATTTAAAAAACTGCACTCTATATCTTGAGAAAACTTTTGTTTTAGTGTAAATTACCGTACTTATCTCGAAACGATTTATAGAGGAAAACTATGGCAAAAGCTGCAAGATCAGTCAACGAATCCAACAGAAGTCTTAGCCGCTATCTGGAAGAAATAGGGAATTATGAACCTCTTCAACCGGCGATGGAAGTTGAATTAGCGATAAAGATCCACAAGAATGACGAACGTGCTTTAGAGGAATTGGTCAAAGCCAATCTTCGGTTTGTTGTATCTGTTGCAAAAGATTATCAAGGTCAGGGCTTACCCCTGACAGACTTGATTAATGAGGGGAATCTGGGCCTGATTAAAGCGGCAGGACGATTTGATGAAACACGTGGGTTTAAATTTATTTCCTACGCTGTTTGGTGGATTCGCCAATCCATTCTACAGGCTTTAGCTGAACATTCACGTATTGTGCGTCTACCGTTGAACCGTGTAGGAACCATTAGTAAAATTACTAAAACAGCTGAAAAGCTAGAGGCAGAAATTGAACGTTCACCTAATGAAGAAGAAATTGGTCGTCAGTTAGAAATGACACCAGATGAAGTGATTGATGCCATGCGTATTTCACGACGACATCATTCATTGAACGCTCCATTTCGTGATGGCGATAAAAATTCCCTGATTGATGTAATCAAGGATGAAAACCAGTCTTCCCCAGATGAACCATTGATGAATGATTCTTTGAAAGATGAAATTCGTCAATCTCTGGACACATTGAAAGAAAGAGAACGCCTAGTGATTAAAATGTATTTTGGTATTGAGCGCGATTATGCGTTAACACTGAATGAAATTGGCGAAGAATTTAATTTAACCCGTGAACGTGTAAGACAGATTAAAGAAAAAGCGATTCGTCGCTTACGTCATCGTTCACGTAGTAAAACACTTAGAACATATTTAGGATAATTGAAAGGAGGTGAGTGCACGTGGTCGAAGTGACCGTTAGAGATGGTGAACCGCTGGAAAAAGCGTTACGCCGTTTCAAAAAGAAATGGGAACGCGCAGGTATTTTACGGGATGTAAAAAAGAAATCTTTTTACGAAAAACCCAGTGATTCAAAACGTGAAGCACGTAAAAAAGCACTGCGTAGAATGGCTCGTTTGCGCCGTTATAACCAGTATTAAAAGCACTCTCTAATATAAAATAAAAGGCTCGGTTTTTGCCGAGCCTTTATTTTATATTAGAGATTATATCCGAGGTGATTTTTGAAAAAATTCGTTAAAATCATTGCAATCTTCTTCCTTTTAATAAAACCCATTTTTGGGGAAGATCTCATTATTACTCGAATAGCATGCGACGAACTTTTGAATGGATTAAAAATTACATTTTTAGCTAATAAAATGATTCCTTTTAAAAATGTTACATCGTGGTATTCCCCTCATGGTTGGCTATATGTTACAGTAAATGATGCTAGCGTTCTGAATTCCAAAGTAGACTTGAATAATACTTTAAATAAATTAGTTCGAGATATTGAAATAATAGAAAATAAAAATAGTGTTCAAATTGGTTTCCTTCTTAAAAAATATATAATAATAGATGATCTTGTAATTTCACGTTTTAAACATCCGAATCTTTTATCAATCACGGCGTTTTATAAACAAAATAAAATTGTTATAAATCAAATTAATGATAAAAGAATGTTATTATCTTTAAAAGATAATGAAAATCTGGAAATAAGAAGAAATACAAGTTTTTCTGAAATTGAATTTATATCAAAAAAACATTCTAGTGATTTAGCATATTTTGATGATAATGGGAAAGATACAGAATTTTCTACAGTAGAAATTATTGAGTATATTGAAAAAAGTATTGATGGAAATAATAACATTGATGAAGAAAATGAATTTCATTTCACTTATGAAAAAGATTATTTAAAGGTTGGTTTGCCTGTAGCCTTTGTCCAGGGTAGTTTATCTCACCCAGAAGAATATACTGGAACAGAAGAGCAAAATAAAGCCCTACTAAAAGCTGGTAATTATAAGGGTGATTCTATTGTAGATGAATTAAAAATGACTGGTGTAGATAGTGATTTTGAATCTAGGAAAAAATTATATCAAGTTACTTTTAGTAGATCAAATGAAACTATATCCGGTTCGGAACTTGGATTGGAAAAAATAGATCTTAAACGTTCAAAACAAACAAGCAATATCTATATAGATTCAAACCTTTTGGGATTGCCCGTTTTTATCAATACAAATTATGTGGGCACAACTCCTCTAAATAAACCCATCGAATTAGAATATGGGGAATACAAAATTTGGTGTGTACCACCTGCTGTTTCAGAAAAATTACCGAATGGAAAAACATTGTTTTATAAAGGGAATATAATTTCATTTATCACGGTTGATACTGAAGTTCAATCACATTTTATTGAAATATCCCAAAATATAAAATAACTAATTAAAGCAAATTATAATGATTATCCGCAGTATTTCCGGCGTTAGGGGTACAGCTCCTGAATTCACTTCTGAATCTATTTTCCGCTATGCACAGGCCTTCAATGCTTTACAGCCTAAAGGTGTGTTTATGCTCGGCAGGGATACGCGCCCATCGGGGGAAGGATTTATTGAAGATGTTGCACAGGCACTCATTTCTGTTGGGCGGGATGTTATCAATTTGAATATAGTTCCGACTCCAACCGTACAGTTCATGGTAGAAAATACAGATGCAGTAGGAGGGATTGTTGTTACAGCCAGCCACAATCCGACTGAATGGAACGGCTTAAAATTTATACGGGAAGACGGCACGTTTCTTCTTCCCGATGAATGCAGACAATTATTTAAATCTGTAGATATAGATGGTGAATTTTCTGATGTTGATCAAGAACCAGGATTACATTTCCCAGATGTAAACGCCATTCAAAAACATGTAATAAAAGTAGCAAGCTTATCTTTTATTCAACAGAATGAAATTCGTAAACGGAACTTTAAAGTTGTTGTGGACGCTGTGAATGGCGCTGCGTTTGAAGCACTGCCGTATATGCTGGAATCGCTGGGCTGTGAAGTGATTAAAATTCACTGCAATGGTGATGGTAACTTTGCAAGGCCACCGGAACCACTTCCGGAAAATCTAACCGATTTGAGCACAGCAGTTGTTCAGAATAAAGCAGATGTGGGTTTTGCGTCAGATCCCGATGGGGATCGATTAGCCGTTATATTAGAAGACGGACGACCGGCTGGAGATGAGTACACCTTGGTTATAGCAGCGGATGGGTATTTACAGACAGTGAATAAACCTGAAGTCATAGTTACAAATTTATCGACGACACTTGCATTGGAAAAACTCGCTGAACAGTACGGATCAACCGTCAAAAGGTCAGCAGTTGGAGAAATTAATGTCGTTCAGAAAATGATTGAATCCGGCTCCAATCTTGGGGGTGAAGGAAACGGCGGAGTTATATTGAAGGAAGCGCACCTTGGTCGGGATTCTCTTGTAGCAGCTACGATGATTTTGCATCGTATGGCAATGACAGATAAACCTATAGGTACTATTTATGATAATTTGCCGCAATTCTCAATTGTGAAAGATAGAGTTGAATTGGATGGAATTGATAAAGAAGCTGTTTTCAATAAAGCTCGCTCTATTTTTTCTGATGCGAATATCAATGAAGTCGATGGAGTCAAATTTACATGGACAGATCGGTGGATCCATTTACGCTTATCCAATACAGAACCTATTATGAGAATCTATGCTGAAGGTCCAACAAAAGCAGAAGCCCAAGGGCTTATAGATCAGATTTGGTCTAAACTATAAAATCTATTTTAACGCTAATAAATTGATAAGATCCACCACTCGATTAGAGTAACCCCACTCATTATCATACCAGTTCAGCGTTTTCACAAAACGTTTGCCTAAGACAGTTGTAAAGGGTGCATCAAAAATGGATGAATGAGGATTGCCGATAATATCTGAAGAGACGATTGGAGTATCTTCGTATTGCAGAATGGAGTTCAGGCGGTCTGTCTCACTTGCTTCTTTTACCGCATGACGAATATCATCGGCATTAACATCTGTTTTTAATTGAACATTCAAATCTACGATAGAACCGTCAGGGACAGGAACGCGCATGGCAATGCCGTCCAGTTTACCTTTGAGTTCGGGTAAAACAACACCTACTGCTCGTGCAGCTCCTGTCGTGGTGAGAATAATATTTTCCGCCGCCGCACGACTTCTGCGCCAATCCGAATGAGGAACATCAGCCAATCGTTGATCATTGGTATATGCGTGAATCGTATTGATGACGCCATATTCAATCCCGAAGGCATCATTCAAAACTTTCGCCATAGGGGCGAGACAATTTGTAGTACACGATGCATTGGATACAATTTTGTGATCAGCAGATAGCCCATCTTCATTTACTCCGATTACAACTGTATAATCAATTTCATCCTTAGCTGGTACCGTTAGAATTACGCGTCCAGCTCCAGCGTCTAAATGGGATTGTAGCTGCTCACGGGTTCTAAAAACACCTGTCGCTTCAATGACAACATCGATACCCAATTCAGCCCACGGGAGGGCGGAGGGATCACGCTCGTTAAGCATTCTAACTGAATGGGTACTTGTTTTTAAAATCCCGTTTTGAACAGTAACAGTATCTTTCAATCGTCCCATAACAGTATCATATTTTAACAGATAAGCTAACACATCATCATCAGCCAAATCATTGATTGCTATTACTTGAATATCTTTTTGATTATTTAGTATTCGGAAAACGGTACGACCAATTCGTCCAAATCCATTTAAAGCAATTCTCATGAGGTTGCTTCTAAATCGTTGTAAGCTTTAGTTAGTTCTAGAATACGTTGTGAATAACCAAAACCGTCATCATACCAACAGATTGTCTTAAGCAGTTTTCCTGCAGCAATCATAGTCGCTTTTGCATCAAACAACATGGAATGGCTATCTCCTACAACATCACTAGAAACAATTGGATCATCCGTATAGCCAATAATATCAGACAAAGAATTTTCAGATATGTTTTTCATTAATGTGTTCACTTCTTCTACGGATGGGGTAGAACGCAATTGAGTAGTCAAATCCACGCAGGATCCATCAGGAATAGGGACATTGAAAGCGATTCCGCTTATTTTCCCTTTAAGGTGAGGTAAAACCGATTCTACTAATTGAGGTGAACGAGTTTGGTTTGGGATAATGTTTTTGACTGCAGATCGGCTACGTCGTAAGTCTGAACGTACACTATCAGAGAGAGGCTGGTCTGATGTATAAGCATGGACAGAAGTCATCATAGCTTTTTCCAGACCGTATTCTTTATCCAAAATATCTAACATCAGCGCTAATACTTGTGTAGTAGATGAAGAAGGAGAAACGATTTTATCATCAATAGAAATTTCATTATTATTCAAACCCATCACAACAATTCGATCAACAGGATCTTCTGGTGGTTTGGTTACAATTACTCTTTTTGCTCCCTCTTCCAGATATTTTTCTAATGTAGTGCGAGGCCAAATGCGACCGGTACAGTCAATGATTATATCAGCTCCAAGAGCATCCCATGGCAATAAACCGGGTCCCGCTCCAGGTAGAATGCGAACTTTTTGAGGACCAAAATGAATGTAATTACCTTTGAGTTCTATCTCCGTATCAATAGGGCCATATACAGTATCATGGCCTAACAAATAAAAAAGAGCTTCAGGTTCAGCTAAATCACTGATACCAACAAAATTAAAACGCGGATCATCATAACCGAGTCTCAATAAGTTGCGACCGATTCGGCCAAACCCTACAATTCCGATATTAATTTGATTAAACATCAAGTTTTAATATTACAAAATAAATCAACTCAAAGTATATTAATTTGTTTATTGAATTTTGATATAATAATCAAGTTCTTGTTGATAAAGTAAAAGGAATCATAAATTGATATCTCACAAAAAAACCTTATGGCCTTGCAATCTGCGTAAATTATAGATTTAAGACGGATGAAGTAATTATGGAAACATTTATACATAGAATCGATCAAGTGGGTGCCCAGGAAAGAGTTTCAAGGCTTTTTTCTCGAAGTATCAAAAAAGAATCTAAAATAGAGGCTTTACATACTGTATTAAGTATGATTGATTTAACCACTTTAGAAGGAAAAGATTCTCCAGGGAAAGTGAAACAGCTATGTTATAAAGCAGCCCATTTGCATGATCAGCTCCCTAATTTGCCAACGGTGGCTGCTATTTGCGTTTATCCCACAATGGTGGCCATTGCAAAAAAAGCACTTGAAGGTACAGATATTAATGTTGCTTCTGTGGCCACAGCATTTCCAAGCGGAATGACACCTCTTGAGTATAAATTGAATGAAGTGAAAATGGTCGTTGCTGAAGGAGCAGATGAAGTGGATATGGTTATTTCAAGAGGGAAGTTTCTGGGCGGTGAATACAATTATGTAGCAGATGAAATTGCATCTGTAAAAGAAGCTTGTGGAAAGGCCCATTTGAAGGTCATTTTAGAGACAGGGGAATTGGTTACCTTGGATAATGTACGTTTAGCCAGTGATATTGCCATGAAATCCGGGGCTGATTTCATCAAAACATCAACAGGAAAAGTATCACCGGCAGCCACACCTCCTGTGGTGCTCATTATGTTAGAAGCCATTCGTGATTATTTTAAAAAAACAGGCAAAAAAATTGGAATGAAACCTGCAGGCGGAATAAGTAAAGCAAAATTATCGATTCAATATTTGGTTATGATAAAAGAAACATTAGGGCAGGATTGGCTGAATGCGGACTTATTTCGATTCGGAGCCAGCTCTTTGGCCAATGATGTTTTGATGCAAATTCTCAAGCAATCAACCGGTGTTTATCAATCGGCTAATTATTTTTCAATGGATTGAGGTAAATCAGATATGGGTAAAAAAATTAAAAAATCAGAATTAAAAACAGATTGGTCATACAGTCCTGCTCTGGAAAGTACAGACCACGTTCGTATTCCCGCGATAAATGATCTTTTTATCGATGGAAAATTTATTCCACCCATAAAGGGAAATTATTTTAAAACGATCAATCCTGCGAATGAAGAAAAATTGGCGGATGTAGCGGAAGCAGATAATAAAGATGTGGATAAAGCAGTCAAAGCTGCCAGAAAAGCTTACAACAATGTTTGGTCTAAAATGGATCCTGCCGAAAGAGGGAAATATATTTATCGTATTGCCCGATTAATCCAGGAGCGTGCCCGTGAGTTTTCGGTTATTGAAACCATGGATGGCGGGAAACCAATTCGGGAATCCAGGGATATTGATATTCCATTGGTATCAGCACATTTCTTCTATTATGCAGGATGGGCGGACAAACTGGAATATGCATTTCCTGGAAAAATGGCAAAACCCATCGGTGTCGCCGGTCAAATTATTCCATGGAATTTCCCTTTATTAATGGCAGCCTGGAAAATAGCACCGGCCTTGGCAACGGGGAATACAGTCGTTTTAAAACCAGCAGAAACAACACCCCTAACTGCAATGAAATTAGCAGAAATAATTCAAGAAGCAGATTTACCTCCAGGCGTTGTAAATATTATAAACGGAGATGGAAAAACCGGTCGAGCTTTGGTCGAGCATCCAGACATTAATAAAATTGCCTTTACCGGGTCCACAGATGTGGGAAAACTGATTATGAAATCGATGGCAGGCACGGGAAAAAGATATACACTGGAACTGGGTGGAAAAGCGGCAAATATCATTTTTGAAGATGCGGCCATTGATCAAGCAGTGGAAGGTATTATTGACGGTATCTTTTTTAACCAAGGTCACGTTTGTTGCGCCGGTTCCCGGTTGTTTGTTCAAGAAAGTGTCGCTGATACAGTCATTTCAAAATTGAAAGACAGAATGGAATCATTAATTGTCGGTGATCCTCTGGATAAAAACACAGATATCGGTGCCATCAATTCAAAAATGCAATTAGATAAAATAAAAATGTATGTGAAAATTGGACAAAAAGAAGGTGCTTCAATCCATCAGTCATCATGCAAGCTACCTAAAAAGGGTTATTGGTATGCACCGACAATTTTTACAGATGTGAGCCAATCTCACCGCATTATGCAGGAAGAAATATTTGGTCCTGTGTTGGCGATTCAAACATTCCGTACGGTAGATGAAGTCATCACCAAAGCAAACAACATTCCTTTTGGTCTTTCCGGCGGTGTGTGGACGGATAAAGGTGCGAAAATATTTCAAGTATCCAAAGCCATTCGTTCTGGTGTATTATGGGGAAATACATTTAACAAATTTGATCCAACATCACCTTTTGGTGGATATAAAGAGAGCGGAATGGGGCGCGAAGGCGGTTTAGAAGGATTAATGCCCTATGTTAATCTGGTGTAAGGAGGAGATAGTTTTATGAAAAAACGAGAAGATATTAAAAAAACATACAAGCTCTATATTGGTGGAAAATTCCCCAGAACGGAATCGGGTCGTTATATCAAATGGACGGACCCCAAAAAGGCAACAACAGTAAATATTTGTAGGGGATCGAGAAAAGATTTTCGAAATGCCGTGGTTGCAGCCAGAGAAGCCTTTTGCGGATGGTCATCAAGAACTGCTTATAATCGCAGTCAAATTCTATATAGAATAGGAGAAATGCTGGAAGGCAGACGCAGCCAGTTTATGGATGAATTGATACTCCAGGGTTCTTCGAAAAAAGCAGCAGAAAAAGAAATCAACCTATCCATTGACAGATTAATATACTATGCTGGTTGGGCGGATAAATATCAGCAAATATTCAGCCGGGTCAATCCCGTGGCATTGCCCTATTTCAATTTTTCCTATCCAGAACCGACGGGAGTGGTTTCAGCCATCGCACCGAATGAGTCATCCTTAATCGGATTGGTCTCAATCGTTGCACCCATCATTGCCGGTGGAAATACGGTTGTTGTATTGGCATCAGAAGAAAATCCGCTGTGTTCAATTACATTTGCAGAAGTGCTCCATACGTCAGATGTGTCCGGTGGTGTAGTAAATATTTTGACTGGGCATCGATCAGAATTAATAGAACAATTTTCATCTCACATGGATGTGAATGCAATCGTGTATTGCGGCAATGAATCAGAAGAAATTAAGCTCGTTCAGGAAAATGCGGCCCTGAACGTAAAAAGGCCGATTGTTTATTCTAACGAAAATTGGCACAACAAAAACACACAGGATCCATATCGAATTTTGAATACGTTAGAAATTAAGACAACATGGCACCCGGTTTCTATTTAATAAAGAAATTTATGAGTCTATTTCTGAAAAGGGTTAAAACCCCTAAAAACGTTATATTATTTCAAATCCCCGACATTTATGTCGGGGGTAAAAAGTCATCCAAATATGGGATTTATCCCAAAAATACTTTTCGGTGTTAACTTTTTATGGACATCAATAAAACAATTGAATATATACAATCAAATTCCCAAGGAATAAATCCTAAAGTTGGAATTATTCTCGGATCCGGGTTGGGTTCATTTGTAGATGTGTTAGAAAATCCGGTTTCATTATCCTATGATGAATTAGATGGATTCCCGGATACGGGTGTTTTCGGGCATGAGGGAAAACTTCATTTAGGAAAAATCAATCATACAGAAATTGTCGTTCTTCAAGGACGTGCTCATTATTACGAAACGGGTGTTGTGGATGCCATGAAAATTCCCGTTCGAACTTTGTCCGGACTTGGGTGTGAATCACTGATTTTGACCAATGCCGCCGGCAGTTTAATGGAAGAAGCCCAGCCTGGCAGCGTCATGGCAATAACAGATCATATCAATTTTACAGGTGTAAGTCCATTGTTTTGCGAAGAAAGTAATAATCGATTTGTGGATATGGCTAACGCGTACAATTCGGATATGCGTTCAAGATTCCATAAAATTGCAGATGATGAAAATATTAAACTTCACGAAGGTGTTTATATTTGGTTTTGCGGTCCCAGTTTTGAAACACCGGCAGAAATTCGAGCAGCTAAAACATTGGGTGCAGATGCAGTGGGTATGTCCACAGTCCCGGAAGTGATTTTAGCCCGCCACGCCGGAATGAAAGTGGCTGCATTGTCTGTAATGACCAATATGGCTGCGGGCATGAGCGATGAAGTATTGAGCCATGAATTAACAATGGAAAATGCTGATAAAGGGATTCAAGACTTGAAAATACTTCTCGTTCGTTTTTTAGAATCATATTCTTAAAACTCTCCTCCAACTTAAAAATAAATAATAAGAAAATAACATGATAGAACCGACAGTCAAAAAAGGACAGGAATACGAATTAACCATTGAATCGTTGGCGTACGGCGGAAAGGGAATTGCCAAAGTGGACGGCTTTGTTGTATTTGTGAAAAATGCCATTCCCGGGCAAAAAGTTCGTGCACTGGTTTATCGCAAACGGAAAGGTTTTGCAGAAGCCCGGCCGCTAGAGGTGTTGGTAGAATCATCGTTTAAGGTGGATGCTCCCTGTGAACATTTTGCATTTTGCGGCGGCTGTACATTCCAGCAGTTGGATTATGCAGAACAGGTGAATCAGAAAAAACAGCAAGTTGAAGATTTATTCAGACGCCAAGCTGGGATCGCTGATTTTTCTGTGGATAATGTGATTGCCGCTGAAGAGCAATATCATTACAGGAATAAAATGGAATTTTCATTTTCCAACCGCCGCTGGACATTGCCTGATGAAGGCGATGATACAGAAAGAAGTTTTGCTTTAGGTCTTCATATTCCCCGTCGTTATGATAAAATATTGAATATTAATGAATGTCACCTCCAACCAAAATTGGGTAATGAAATTCTCAATGCAGTGAAAGAAAAAGCGCAGGAATTAAAACTCAAGCCTTACGATGTAAAAACCCATAATGGATTTCTACGGCACTTGGTTATGCGTTTCGGACATAATACAGGCGATATGATGGTGAACTTGGTCACCAGTTATGAAAACCCGGAATTAATTCAACCATTGGCTGATCATATCCATGAAACATTTCCTCAAGTCACATCCATTATTAATAATATCAACACAAAGAAAGCGGATATAGCATTTGGTGAATATGAAACAATTTTATATGGTAATCCCACCATTACGGAAAAAATGGGTGATCTTACATTTGAAATTTCTGCCAATTCATTTTTTCAGACGAATACCAAACAAGGAACACATCTTTCTCAGGCTGCATTGGACGGCGCTGAACTTACAGGAAAAGAAATTGTCTACGATCTGTATTGCGGGACAGGTTCTATTTCACTCTTTCTTTCCCAAAAAGCAAAAGAAGTCCATGGTTTTGAACTTATTACATCTTCTGTAGAAGATGCCACGCGGAATGCAATTACAAATTTGATAACCAATGTACGCTTTCATAAAGCTAATTTGGATTTCTTTTTCAAAAAAGGGTCCAGACGTAAAAAATTACCTGATCCGGATGTTATTATTGTTGATCCGCCGCGAGCCGGTATGCACAAAGATATGGTGAGTGCTTTACCAAAATTCGGTGCACAACGATTAGTGTATGTATCCTGTAATCCAACAACTCAAGCTCGGGATATAGCATTATTAATGGAAAATGGCTACACTCTCAAAAAGCTGTCAATGGTGGATATGTTTCCCCATACGCCTCATATTGAGACTGTTGGCGTTTTGGAAAAGAACTGATTCAATACTTATTTATTTCTAATAACTGACTTAAATTTTTCGTTATGCGTCGCTGGTTTCAATTACTGATACGTAACAGTTTCTTTCAAGTAGGCATGGGCATCTTTTTGGTCATGATTCTTGGCGGGCTGATTTTACGTACATTAGAGACAGGAGATATAGCTGAAGGAGAAGCACCGTTTTGGTGGGCAATCGTTACGATGACAACGGTTGGATATGGGGATTATGCACCATCAACTTCTGAAGGCAGAATATTTGCTGTATTGGTTATGTTTGCCGGCATATCGCTGACGGCTATGTTTACAGCTGTCATTTCGTCTATATTTGTCGCCAAAAGAATTAGAAAGGATAAAGGTTTGGAAAAAGTAAATGTAAAAAATCACATCATTCTTTGCGGTTGGAACAGAAACGCAGATAAAATAATTGACTCGATCCAGTATTTATCAGAAGGGCGCCGGAAGGATCTCGTTTTGATCAATGATTTGGATGAAGAAACAGCCGCCCGCTTAAAGACGCGCTATCGAGATATTCATCTGCATTTTGTTGCGGGAGATTATACGAGCGAACAGATACTTCAACGTGCATCGTTAGAAGAAGCAGATACAATTATAATAATCCCCAGCGATATGGATGGAACGATTCAAAATCCGGATGAAAAAACGATTTTGGCCACTCTAACGATTAAGGGATTAGAACCGAATAAGCGATTAATTGCATATCTGTATAATCGGGAAAACTTGACACATATTAAACGGGCCAATGCAGATGAAGTGGTCATTAGTGATGATTTTGGGGCATTTATGTTGGCATCTCATGTAATGGACCCTGGAATTCCCCAAACATTGAATCGCTTGTTGGACAATGTATCAGAAAATCGTTTCAAACGAGTGGATATCCCCAATGAATTTGTGGGACAATCGTTTGACAATCTATTTAATCACTTCAGAAATATAAACGGGTCACTGCTCGTAGGTCTTTTTTCTGAAGAAGAAAATCTGGGCATTGGAGAAATATTATCGGCTGACACTTCAGCTTTGGATGCTTTTATCGAACGCAAAATGAAAGAAGGTGGTATTTCATTACAAGAAGAAAGCAAAATCACAACTGTGATCAATCCAGATAAAAATTATAAAATAAAAGATGGCGAACGAGCCATAATTATACCTTGAGGTGCGTATGGATATAGGAGCATTAAAAGATTTTTCCATTTTTAAAGGATTGGATGAATCGGAAATAAAATTATTTGAAGATAAAGTTTCGTCTGTAGACGTTTCCGAAGGGGATTGTTTCATAATTGAAGGAGATGTAGGTGATTCAATTTTTCTCTTGCTTGAGGGTGAAGTCGAAATCAATCAAGCGTTGACACTTTTCATGAATAAGAGTGATGCGGATAATAGAGAAAAAACGATCATAAAACTTTCCAGCGAAAGCAAACCGCTCTTTGGTGAAATGTCCTTGTTTATTGAAGGCGACCAACGCACAGCTAGTGTAAAAGCATTATCAGATTGCAAACTGGCACAAATCATGAAAGAAGAGTTGTTTAAAGTATGTGATGCGCACCCCAATACTGGGTATAAAGTTATGCAAAATCTTTGCAGAACTCTTTGCGGGAATCTTGTAAAAGCCAATCAAAATGTATTAAAACTGACTACAGCTTTCAGTTTAATATTAGAAAGATAAATTATTTTTATATAGTATGATGGTACAGCTGGACAAAGTGTATTCTCCTTCATCGATTGAAGATAAGTGGTATCAGCACTGGCTGGACAATGATTATTTTCACGCTGAAGTCAATCCTGAAAAAGACCCCTACACGATTGTAATACCGCCACCCAATGTAACGGGTATGCTCACCATGGGCCATGTACTTAATAATACCATTCAGGACATCCTGATTCGAAAAGCACGCATGGAAGGAAAAGAAGCCTGTTGGATTCCCGGAACCGATCACGCATCCATTGCCACTGAAAGTAAAGTGGTACACATGCTCAAAGAACAAGGTATCGAAAAACACAGCCTTTCCCGGGAAGAATTTTTGAAACACGCTTGGGAGTGGAAAGAAAAATATGGCGGAATTATAATTCAGCAATTGAAAAAGTTGGGCTGTTCTTGCGATTGGGAACGTGAACGGTTTACCATGGACGAAGGATATTCAAAAGCAGTTCTATCCGCATTTGTAAAATTATACGAAAAAGGATTAATCTATAAAGGCTACCGTCTTGTAAACTGGTGCCCTGTTTCCAAATCTGCAATCAGTGATGAAGAAGTCATCCACAAAGAAGTAAACGGTCATTTATGGCATTTTAAATATCCGATTAAGGACAGTGATGAATTCATGATTGTGGCCACAACGCGGCCGGAAACGATGCTGGGGGATACGGCTGTAGCAGTTCATCCCAAAGACGAACGATTTGCACATTTAGTCGGGAAAACGATTATACTACCATTGGTGGGTCGAGAGATTCCTGTCATTGCAGATGATTATGTAGATCCGGAATTTGGAACTGGTTGTGTAAAAGTTACACCAGCCCACGATCAAAATGACTTTGCCATGGGCGAACGCCATAATTTAGAATTTATCAACATTATGAATGATGATGCATCGTTAAATGAAAATGCCCCGGAAGCATACCAAAATCTTTCAAGGGAAGATGCCAGAAAAGCTGTCATAAAAGATTTAGACAATCTGTGTTTTCTCCATAAAACAGAAGACTATGTTAGCAAAGTCGGTTTTTCAGAACGTGGAAATGTGCCCATCGAATTTTATATGTCTGAGCAGTGGTTCATGAAAATGAGCGAATTGGCCAAACCGGCAATGCAGGCAGTGTCTGACGGCAAAATCAACTTCCATCCGACACATTGGGTTAAAACATATAACCACTGGATGGAGAATATTAAAGATTGGTGTATCAGCCGTCAGCTCTGGTGGGGACACCAGATCCCGGTTTGGTATCATAAGGAAGATCCAAAGAAATTGCATGTGTCTGTTGAAGGTCCGAATGATCCAGAAAATTGGATTCAGGATGAAGATGTGTTGGATACGTGGGCAAGCTCATGGCTGTGGCCAATGGCTGTTCATGATTGGCCGGAAGAAAGCGCCGAACTGGATTATTTTTATCCCACTGATGTTTTGGTCACCGGTCCAGATATTATTTTTTTCTGGGTAGCACGGATGATTATGACTGGGTATGAATTCAAAGAGGGCTTGCCATTTAAAGATGTGTATTTCACATCCATTCTTCGGGATGAAAAGGGTCGTAAGTTTAGTAAGTCTCTTGGGAATTCGCCTGATCCTTTTGAATTATTCGAAGAATATGGAACGGATGCTGTTCGATTTGGCACTATGCTCATGGCACCTCAGGGATTGGATGTTCTTTTTTCATCCACTCGATTGGAAGTGGGTCGAAATTTCATGAATAAACTGTGGAATGCGTCACGCTTTGTCCTTATGAATTTGGAAGATGGGCATGTACCGGACATTGATTTGGATTCAGAAGAATTGGATTTACCAGAACGTTGGATTTTAAGCAAATTGCAATCATCTGTTCAAAATTATAATCGCCAGCTGGATCGTTTTCATTTTAATGAAGCAGCTAAAGTACTCTATAATTTTACATGGAATGATTTTTGTGATTGGTATATAGAAATTGCCAAAACCCGTTTTTATGGAAACGATGTTCATGCAGCTGATGTCGCCCGATCCGTAGCTATTCATGTATTAAAAACAGTGTTAACAATTCTACATCCGTATGCTCCATTTATATCCGAAGAATTATGGGCTCAAGTGAAAAGCACAGACGACCCGGATCTTATTATTAATAAATGGCCAGAAATTGAGATGGATAAAAAAGATGATGCGGCAGAAAAGAAAATGGAATTACTTCAGGAAATTATTACCGGAATTCGCACTGTTCGTAGTCGCATGAATATTCCACCGGGAAAAAAATCAGATTTAATTGCAAAGTGCAATAGTGACATGGCTGAATTTTTGCAAACACATCAAGATATTATATCAGCCCTAACGCGGACAACATCGGTCTTGACGGGTGCAAACCAGGCAAAACCGGAACAATCTGCAACGGTGGTCATAGGCAAGAATGAACTGTATATTCCATTGGGTGGATTGATCGATTTAGATGTAGAAATGTCGCGTTTGCAAAAACGAGCAGATGAAATTAACGGACATTTACTGGGAATATCTAAAAAACTGTCCAATGAACAATTTATGAGCAGGGCACCGGAAAAAGTGGTGGCCAGAGAAAAAGAAAAACAAGAGGATATGACAGCAGAACTTGAAAAAGTGAACGCAAATTTGGAGATGCTGCAATGAGAATAATTTATTTATTTTTACCCATCATTTTATTGGGCCAAAGCATGACGGTTTATAAGGATAATATTGCTTTAGTAAAAGAACCTGTTTACTGGTATGTTCAGGCGGGATTGTCTGAAATTACTTATGATCAACTCCCAAATGGTCTTTTTCCGGAATCACCTTTTTTGTTGCTCCATGATGCGGCAATTCTTTATCAGCGCTATAATAATAATGTGTTTAGTGGTGAAAAATATTTCAATGATAAACTGGGTCAATATGTTTATGTAAAAATTCATAATGATAAAATTCAAGAAGGAATACTTATTGAATCGAAAGGAAATAGTATTTCTATAAAAACGCGTAAAGATATAATGACCATTTCCCGCTCAAAAGTTGATTATATGTACACACGAGATCAGGAGACTGAACCTCAATTACACCCCGAGTTGGCATGGGATATTAACAGTCCTATGACAGGAACGATTTCCGGTGATTTGGTATATTTATCTGGTGGATTTGACTGGAATGCTGTTTATCGATTCGTATTGGATGGAAACAAAGGGGAGCTTATTCCAGAGGCCGTTATTAAAAACAACAGCAATGTTGATTTCAGCAATTTTACATTAAAACTCGTGGAAGGAAATCTGCAAAAAAAAGGAGGACGTCCACAACCAATTTATCGAGCAGAACGGAGCATATCTGCTATGACTATTCAAACTCCACCCGTAGCCAGTGTAGATGCATTGGGAGATTTTCATATTTATTCATTACCGGAACGTATTAGCTTAAGCCGAAATCAAAGCGTAACCGTTCGATTATATGAACCCAGAAATGTAGATTATACCAAGACGTATGTGTTTCAAAATTCAGAGCGGAGCAAAAAAGAAGAACCGCTCAAGATTGAGATAAAGCTGGCCAATACAGCTGAAAATGGATTGGGTATTCCATTACCCCAGGGGAAAATTAGTTTATATTTAAAATCACAAGATGGTTCATTGGAATACGCAGGAGAGGATGAGCTGAAGCAAGTCCCCCGGGGAGAAACAGCTACTATTTCGGCCGGAAGAGCTTTTGATGTTATCGGTAAACGTATTGTTTTGCACTATGACCGTCAGCGTAAAAGTGAAGAAGCATCCATTGAAATTATTGTGAAAAATAAACGAGATGAAAAAGTGAACATTCGTCTCTCGGAGCAGATTCATGGCGATTGGATAATCCGTGATGCATCAGACAATTATATAAAGAAAGATGCGTCAACAATTCATTTCCCATTTTCTCTGGATGCCGGTGAATATAAAACGGTCACCTACACATATCGCAAGGAATGGAAATAATCCCTTGTGTCAGCTCACACTGATTTAAATACCCCTACTAAATATATAAAAGGTATCGGCCCCAAAAGGTCAGATGCCCTTGCGACTGCAGGGATTGAAACAGTCGATGATTTATTACATTATTACCCCCGCCGCTATCTCGATCGTACTACGGTTAAATCAATTCACGATGTTAAAAAGGGCGATGAGGTGACGATGATCGGAACGGTGGAAGTGTGCGGCGAACGCCATACCCGGAAACGGAAACTATTCCAAGCTGTCCTTTCAGATGGCACCGGGATGATTACACTTGTGTGGTTCAATGGTGTAAAATATATCAAAAATGCTGTTATTAAAGGTGATCGCCTGGCAATTCATGGCAAAGTGGAATTTTATAACGGCTTTCAAATTGTTCATCCGGATTTTGATAAGCTGGATTCTGATGCAGATCCAATCAATACGGGGACTATCATTCCATTATATCCACTAACTGCTGAACTGAAAAAAGCTCGAATTGACCACCGTAGCTTTCGTCGTATTATTAAAGAAAATGAAGAAGTATTTTCAATCATAAATGATTATTTTGATGAAGGTGTACTAAAGGAACAAAAATTGATACCCTTGAAAACTGCATTGCAGCATATCCATTTTCCTGAATCAAGAGAGAATCTGCACGCTGCTATGTATAGGTTAAAATTTGATGAACACTTTTTCCTGCAGTTGTTAATGGCACTGCGAAAAAAATCATATGAAAAAATTGGAACAAATGCCCTTACTAAATCCGGACCGCAAGTACAACAAATCGAAAATGAATTGGGTTTTGAACTCACTGCTGCTCAACAAAAAGTGATACAGGAAATTCGAAGAGATATTGCACTTCCAAAAGCAATGAATCGTTTGTTGCAAGGAGACGTTGGGTCAGGAAAAACGATTGTCGCTATATTAGTTGCCGCCGCCGCTGTTGCCAATGGTGTTCAAGTTGCTATTATGGCGCCAACAGAAATATTGGCACACCAGCATTATAAATCATTCAAGAAACAATTAAATAAAGTTCATATCACTTGTACATTATTAGTGGGGAAGCAAAAAGCAGCTGAACGAAAACAGACCCTTGAAGCTATTAAAGATGGTAAAGTAAATGTTGTGATTGGCACACATGCCTTAATCCAAAAAGATGTAGTATTCAAAAATCTGGGCTTTGTTGTCGTAGATGAACAGCATCGCTTTGGTGTAGTACAGCGTGGAATCCTCTTGCAAAAAGGGCTCCATCCCCATTTATTGGCTATGACAGCGACACCTATTCCCCGGACCATGGCCATTACGTATCATGGCGATATGGATTTATCCATCATTGACGAAATGCCAAAAGACAGGAAGCCCGTCATTACAAAAATAGTCAAAGAAGATCGCCTGCAGAATGTATATAAATTTATTCGTGAAGAAGTGCAAGCCGGCCGACAATGCATGGTAGTTTATCCGTTAGTGGAAGAGACGGAAAAATCTGACCTTGCCGCTGCATCGGAAGGATTTGAAACATTACAGAAAATATTTAAAGGAATTAGAATCGGCCTTATTCACGGACAGATGAAAAAAGAAGAAAAAGATGCCATTATGGATGCCTATTCAAAAAATGAGATTAATATTCTGGTTTCTACTACCGTCATTGAAGTGGGGATTGATATTCCAAATGCATCGGTTATGTTAATTGAGCATGCCGAGCGTTTTGGACTGACACAACTTCATCAGCTTCGGGGGCGAGTGGGCCGAGGCAGTGCCAAGAGTTACTGTATCCTGGTTGAGCGCAATTTCAGGGATACGTCCAGGAAACGACTGGCGATTATGGAAAAAATAAACGACGGTTTTATCATTGCCGATGAGGATTTAAAAATGCGTGGGCCGGGGAAATTCTTCAGTACGGAGCAGAGCGGATTCTTTAAGCATAAAATTGCAGATATGGTTACAGATGGAGTTATTATCAGAAAAGCACGAGAAACAGCTCAAACCATTGCTAAAGCAGATACAAAGCTGAAAAATCATCCACTTATGAAAGAACGGCTGCTAATGGATTATGCTCAATATTTGGAAACGGCAGTAATAAGTTAATGATAAATCAAACCCACTGCCCCCTTTGCAAAAATGAATTGGTAACTGTATTCTCCACGAAAGACTATTTAGTGAGCGGAGAAAAATTTGATATTGCGGAATGTTCAGACTGCCGTCTGCGTTCGACCAGTCCATTTCCGGAAAAAGATGCTATTGGCGGTTATTATGAATCGGACGAATACATTTCTCATGCAGATGAATCAAAAGGTGTTTTTGATTCCATTTATAATATGGTCCGTTCTTATATGCTGGGTAGAAAAAGGAATATAGTTGAGAAATCATCCGAAAATAAACAAGGTAGAATTATGGATATCGGTTGTGGTGCCGGCCATTTCTTAAACTCTATGAAAGAAAACGGTTGGGATGTGAAGGGCGTGGATGCCTCACAAAAAGCACGGGAATTGGTGAAAAGTCAATTTGATATTGATGTGATTACTCCCGAAGATTGGTTTAATTCAGATGAAACATATGATATCATTACATGCTGGCACAGCTTGGAACATGTGTATGATCCTTGGGTCTATTTGGAAAAAATCAAAACACAGTTAAGTGCTGACGGAGTGTTAATTGTAGCATCACCGAATTATGAATCAACAGATGGAAATAAATACGGAGCTGATTGGGCAGCCTATGATACTCCCCGCCATCTATATCATTTTACTCCCACATCCATGGAAAAGATAATGTTCAACAATGAATTTTTGATCGACGAAATTCACAGGATGCCCTTTGATGCATTTTATGTTTCCATATTGAGTTCACAGCATATGGAAAAATCTATGATAAGTGGAATTTGGAATGGATTTGTTTCTTGGCTATCGTGTTGGGTTAATAAAGAGAAGTGTAGCTCGCTGATTTATGTGATGAAATAGAATAACAAAATTTGGAATCAATCATTCATCTTTAGCCTCAATAAGCATAAATTCGCTGGCTTTTTTAGATTGAAACATCAATAGTTATATATCGTTAGGTAAAAATAATATGACAAAAGAAAATAAATTAACAGAAGAACAGTTATTTGACCAGCTCATTTCATCGTTGGTCCATAGTGCTTGGGTCTCTCTTGGCAAAGTCAAGAATCCAACGAATGATGCATTGGAGAGAAACTTGGATCAGGCGTCTGTTCAAATAGATATGCTGGACATGCTGCACAAACGCATGAGCGGCAATCTTTCTGAAAATGAAGAAAAATATTTAGGACATTTGGTTAGGGAATTAAAAATGAATTTTGTTGAGGAAAAAAATAAACCGGCAGAAGATAACAAGGAAGATGCCGAAAATGAGAATTCCAAGCAGAAGGAAAATGAAGATTCAACAGTAGCAGATGAAAAAAGAGAGAACAAGAATAGTGGCAAAGATAAAAAAATGTAGCAACAGAGTGATTTCCAGCGATAACATTTTTATGAATAGAATACTGGCAGCTGTAACGCTGATAGTATCTTTTATTGTTTACTTAAGCACAATGGCGACCACTGTTTCTTATTGGGACTGCGGTGAATTTATTGCCTCGTCATACATTCTAGGTGTCCCTCATCCCCCGGGAAGCCCCCTATATTTAATTCTGGGACGTATTTTTTCAATGCTGCCATTAAATACAGATATTGCATATCGCGTAAATCTCATGTCGCCGATTACCAGTTCATTAGCTGTTATGTTGCTCTATCTCATAATCGTTAAAGTAATTGCTAACTACCGTGGTGAAATACGCTCACGGCAAGATGCGATTGTTGTCTTTGGAGCTGCTTTCATAGGTGCCATGACATTTGCTTTTACAGATAGTCACTGGTTCAATGCCGTGGAAGCTGAAGTCTATGCCATCAGTACTTTTTTTACTGCTATCGTGGTTTGGCTTATTCTCCATTGGTCTGACAGAGCCGATGAACCAGGCAGTGAACGCTACATTCTCATTATTGCCTATATGTTTGGATTGGCCATCGGGGTTCATATTCTAAACCTATTAACACTCCCTTTTATTGCACTCATCATTTATTTCCGTAAGATGAAATTCGAATGGAAAACATTTTTTCTTACAACGGTGATTACATTCGTTGTCTTTTTGATTATTCACAATGGAATTATTATAGGTCTGCCCAAGTTAGCAGGAGCTGTTGGCCTCATGGGTGTAGTTATTCTTGTACTTTTCGTATTCGGATCAACGGTGTGGTCCATTAGAAATAAACACCAATTAATGTCGTTGGCACTTTCGTCTGCTGTATTAATTTTAATTGGATTTTCAAGCTATTCACTTATTTTTATCCGATCAAATCAAAACCCTGCAATTGATGAGAATAACCCGGAAACTATGGCAGGTGCTATTTCATATTTACAACGTGAGCAGTATGGAGAAATCAGTCAATTTCCCAGACGCTTCAAAGGGCTATCTCCAAAACATGAAGTCGTTGGACGTCCAGCGGCAGGGAGAAATAAATATTCTTCCAGTCAAAACAGAAAATATATGTTTTACAATGGTCCAAAGCAGTGGGAATTTTTCTTGAATTACCAAGTTAGAAAAATGTACAACCGGTATTTCCTTTGGCAATTTGCTGGACGTGGACCTTCAGGAGGTGACTATACGACAGCAATGGGAGCCAACAATCGGCAAGATGGTGTCCATTGGCTCCAGTTTGGATTGCCCTTGGCATTTTTATTTGGGATTATTGGTTTTGTACATCATTTTCGTAAAGACTGGAATATTTTCTTTACAGTCTTTACGCTCTTTTTTGTAACGGGATGGTTACTTATTTTTTACTTGAACCAAGATAATCCACAGCCTCGTGAACGGGATTATTCATATGTTGGCAGTTTTATGGCTTTTTCCATTTGGATTGGTATTGGTTCTGCTGCTTTAAGTGAATGGTTATTAAATGTAATCAAAAAACCTGGGTTTTCCAGGAATGCAATTATTTCAGCTCTTGTTTTACAGGTGATATTTATACCAGGAATTATGCTCAAGGCTAACTATAGAGAGCATGATAGATCGGGAAATTATGTAGCATGGGATTATAGTTATAATTTGTTGCAATCCTGTGAACCAAATGGAATTCTATTTACGAATGGCGATAATGATACGTTTCCATTATGGTATTTGCAGGAAGTGGAAGGAATACGAAAAGATGTTGCCGTGGCTAATTTAAGTTTGCTGAATACACCTTGGTATATTAAACAACTTCGAGATTCGCGACCAACTGCGTCTGAATATAATAACCTCATTCAAGAACGTGAGGGCAATGAAATCATTGGACAACGTTTTATTAAAATCGGTGACGGTGATATTAAAAATATTACAAACGGGTTAACACGCTGGAAAACCCGTGACGTAACATTTCCAGTTCAGAGTGATCAGCAAATCACATGGAGTGTTAAACCCACATTTGCGAAACAGGCATTGAAAGTTCAGGACATGATGATTATGCAAATAATCAATGATGCAAATTGGACATCACCTATTTATTTTGCTGTAACCGTATCCCCCGGAAATCGTATCGGGCTCGAAAATTATCTTGAAATGGAAGGATTGGCATATCGCCTGCGTCCTTACAGGACGAAGGGAATTAATCCTGAACGCATGGAATATCACTTAATGACTGAATTGGGTGAAGAAACATGGAAAAAAGATCTTGTAGGTACTGATTGGGAAGAACAGGAGGGGACGCTTTGGTTTCGAGGTCCCCATGATAAATATCTATTCCGCAACCTTGGAAATAAAGAGGTCTTCTATAATAATCAGGTCATTCGACTGCTGCAAAATTACCGAAGTGCATATATGCAATTAGCCGTTCATCATTTCATGGATTTTCAAAAATTACAAGTGTCAAAAAAGATGGATGCTGCAGAAATAAAAAGAGCAAAAGTTGAAGACGTTTTGGATATGATGTCAGAGAATTTGCCTGAAAATCCAATCCGTATGGATAACAGGGATCTTCATTATCAGGTAGGTAGATTGTATATGGGCATTGGAAATAAAGAAAAATTCAAGGCAGTACTTTCTATATTAATGAAGCGTAATGATAATACAGTTCGCCATCGTGTAGAATATGCTCAATCATATTTGGAATTAGAAGAATTTGAAACAAGTTTACCAATCTTGAAAAATCTTTATAATGGTTATAATTCTGTGGAAGCAAAAATCTTGGCAAGCGGGCGTGAGCGAAAAAATGTAAACACGCAAATGTGGAATCAATACCGCAAACATTATCCTGATATTGTGAGTCAACTGGTTATCAATTATCGTAAGCTTGAAATGCCGGATGAAGCGAAAGACTTGTTGACAACTTGGCTCGATCGCAATCCCAAAGATAAAGAAGCAAAAAAACTATTGAAGGAATTAACGGATTCTTAATTTTTTATTCGATAGTGAGTTGTAAACTCAATTCACCAATAACTATCTGACATGTCAGCATTTATATCAATAATTATTCCTCATTGGAATGGAATTGATGTCCTTTCCGAATGTCTTGATTCACTTAAAAATTCCACATATCAACATAAGGAAATAATTATTGTTGATAATGCGTCTTCCGATGGAAGTCAGGATTGGATCAAAGCAAATCACCCGGATTTAATTTTAATAGAGAATGATCAAAACTACGGTTATGCCGGAGGATGTAATCGCGGTGTTTCAACCGCAAAGGGTGAATGGTTACTCTTTTTGAACAATGATACAATTCAAGACGCAGATTGGCTGGGACATTTAGCAGATGCAGTAGGTAATCAAAATGATATTGCTGCAATCCAACCTAAAATTCGGAATTACTATGAACGAAAATTATTCGATTATGCCGGAGGAGCTGGCGGACATATCGATTTATTATGTTATCCCTTTACAAAGGGAAGAATATTTTTAGATCAAGAAGAAGACTTGGGGCAATATGATACTGTTGAAGATATCTTTTGGGCATCTGGTACAGCTATAATGGTTCACAAAGAATCCTTTGAGAAAGCAGGAAGATTTGATGAAACATTTTTTGCTCATCAGGAAGAGATTGATTTGTGCTGGCGTTTGCAACTTATGGGCAAGCGTATTGTTTATGAGCCCAAAGCAGTTGTATATCATAAAAATGCAGTATCTCTCCCAATGCATTCGTTTCGTAAATATTATTTAAATCACCGGAATTCATTCTTCATGCTTTTAACAAATTATAATTTACCCCTGACACTGTACTTTTTACCCATTAGGCTGATGCTTGAATTTGTAGCGATTACATATGCATTACTCAAATGGGATTTACGACATTTTGGTGCTGTCTTTAAATCATTATTATGGTTACTAACGCACCCATTTGTTATTTTAAAGAAAAGACGTATTGTTAAAAGAGTGCGTGTTAAAAACGATAAGGAAATGTTAAAAAATGTTTATCGCGGCAGTATAGTTTTTGCACATTATATACGCGGTATTAAAAAATATAGCGATCTTTAATAAAGAGCTTTTTTATAAATCTCCAAATTGTCCGGATCAAGCTCCATCATATCGCGGAGCATGCTTTTCTGTCCCATTAATTGAAGTATTTTTGCCAGTTCATTGGTATGTGCCTTCAGGAATAGAAGAGTATAATGTTCTCGCGGAGAACGGTCATAAACCTCGTCCAAACCTTTGATCATTTTTTTGAATTCTAAAATTGCCTCGTCCATCTCCCCATCTCTAAAAAGTTCCATTGCATAATAAAATGATAACTTGGCTTTTCTTAATCCATAATTTGTACTGATATTGTCAACAAGTTTTGCTCTCTCAGACCAACCACGTGAAAAATCACTAGCTGTACCTCTCAAAGCAATTTCACGACTCATTTCGAAAATACGTGTTCCACCCATAAGTTCGTAAGTATCTATTTCTCCGGCTAAAATAAGGTTTACATAATAGGCTAAAAAACTAGAAAGAGGATCAAATTGAACAATATCAAAATATAATGTTCCACCTTGGCCGTAAGGAAATTGAACTGATTTATCGAAGTAGCGTTGGTCAATTCCTGTGGAAAAAAGTACTTGAGCAAGAAATGTTTCTTGGGCACCTTTTTGGGCTACTCCTTCAAAAATGAATTGAATATGAAGAGGGATTGACAAATCAGTATAATCCTCATCCCAACGAGTTGTTTTTATATAACGAACAATATCTTGTTTGAGGGGCAAGATATTTTGCTGATGGTGTACCTTTAGAAGGCGGTTATCGAAAACAACTTTCACTTCACCAAACTGCCCGTAGGAAAAACTGAGGAAAACGAGTGTTATCCAAATCTGTCTTATACTCATCATGCATGAAAATAGAGGTAGATTCTGAAGGGAGCAAATGAAATTATGATGCAGTGTAAGATTTAAAACAAGTTCCGTAAATTCTTTGCTATTATGGCTAACATATATCATTTAATTGCTGAAGATTCTGTAGGCTCAAAAGTGCTTCGAATAGCCGGGGAGTTGGGCGCAGAACGTAATCACGGAGTTTACGTCGTTGGTGGATATGTCCGAGATCTTTTTCTTGGGCGTCCGTTGAAAGAAATCGATTTTATGGTTGTGTGCGATGGTGTGGTGTTTGCTGAAGCATTGGCAAAAAAATTGAATGTAAGGAAAATTGTTCCATTTCCAAAATTTTCTACCGCCAAAATCCCTTACAAAATCATTCCACTCGAAGTAGCCGCAGCACGAACTGAATTCTATGATAAAGATTCCCGCAAGCCTAAAGAAGTTGTATATACAGACCTGAAGGGAGATTTATTACGCAGGGATTTCACGGTTAATGCATTAGCTGTGGATCTCCATCCTGACCGATTTGGCGAATTGCACGACCCTCATGGCGGGATTGCAGACCTTAAAGCTAAAATACTTAAAACACCACTTGATCCGGATAAAACATTCAACGAGGATCCTTTACGCATGATGCGTGCAGCATACTTTGCTTCAGGGTTAGATTTTGAGATAGAAAAAAAATCTATTGAAGCAATTCAAAAACAGGCAAATCGAATCAACATCGTTTCCCAAGAAAGAATTACAGCTGAACTATTGAAAATATTAGCAACAGATAAACCATCTGTCGGGCTGATTATGTTGCAAAAGACGGGATTGATGAAATATGTTTTTCCTGAAATTGATAAAATGTATGGAATGGATCAAACGAAAGAATGGCACCATAAAGATATTTTTTATCACACCATGCAAGTTGTGGATAACGCTGCTCAATTATCCAGCAAAATGGAGTTGCGTTTTGCAGCTCTGGTTCATGATATCGCAAAACCAAACACAAGGAGAGTTGATAAGAAAAAAGGATATACATTTCATGGTCATGATGCAGTTGGTGAACGAATATTAAATAAAGTGTCCAAGTACTTAAAGCTTTCGAATGAACTTAAAAGTTATCTAAAAAAACTGACTCTTCTACACTTACGCCCTATTGCTTTAGTGAAAAAGGAAGTGACTGATTCAGCCATTCGCAGGGTTATGTTCGAGGCCGGAGATGATTTGGACGATTTGATGATTTTATGCCGGGCCGATATCACTACACGAAACCCAAATAAAGTAAAAAAATATTTGAACAATTTTGATATTGTGGAAGCAAAAATGTCAAATGTAGAAGAGCGAGATGCAATGAAAGCATTTCAATCACCAGTGCGTGGCAAGGAGATTATGGAATTGTGTGGACTCTCTGAAGGAAAAACAGTTGGAAAAATTAAACATGCAATTGAAGAAGCAATATTAAATGGTGAAATTGAAAATGAGTATGATGCCGCGAAGGATTATATGATCACAATTAAAGATGAAATTTTGAAGGATTAAAACGTTATGTTTGGTTTGAATAATCTTATAAATGTTTTTTTAGAACCACGAGATGTTTTCACGATCTTGAGCAAAAGGAATAATTGGAAGAACTCAATATTGCCTTTTATCATTACTGCAATTGTAGGTATTGCAAGTATGGCAGTTTTGGAAGAGTTGCTAACAGAGGTACAAATTCAACAAACTGAAAAATATATCATGGGTAATTCACAAATACCCGATGACCAAAAGGAAGATATTTTAACTGAAAGTCTAAAAAGTATAACACATCCCTCAAGCAGTATGAAATTAATTGGATATGCATCGAGTGCATTATCTACACCTTTTCGAATTTTAATGATGTCGTTGATGATTATGCTGATAGGAAATTTCTTTTTCGGAGGAAAAACAACCTACGGAAATATTCTTGTTATGACATCGTATACGTATTTGATTGCTGTGTTAGAATCATTGGTTAAAGTTCCTCTGATGGTATCTCAATGGCGAGTTGATATCCATACCGGTTTGGGATTATTAGGATTGGGTGAAGAAGGAAGTTTTTTATTTAATTTTATGAGCGGAATGGATCTTTTCGCTTTTTGGAGAGTAATCGTTCTTGCCATTGGTATGAGTGTTTTATATCGCCGGGAGGTAAAACCATTTTTGATTGCGTTAGTTATTTATTGGATATTCCAGACAACTTTTTTCTCATTTATTGGGTCACTAATAACTTAAATCTATGAAACGACTATTTTATCTACTGTTCTTTTTACCATTTATAAGTCTTGAAGCTCAGGTGTATTCTTTAGAGAATTGCATTGAGATTGCTCTTTTGAATAAAGAGACGTTGAAATCTGCAGCTCTGGATGTACAATCGGCTGTATCCGGTACAAAAGGGTCCTTGAGCAATATACTACCGACGATTAGTTATGGTAATTCCTGGAGTGAATCACATTCACCGAAAGGTGTGAATTATTCAGAGATGGTGTTCATGGGTGATACAGTACCCTTATCCTCTCCGTACGGTGGAATATCTAATAATTATGGAGCATCATTTTCCATCAATCAGCCTATTTATGATGGTGGACAATGGCTAAACCAAATCAAATTGGCTAAAAACACGCTTGTTATTAACCAGTTGCGGGCTCGCCAACAGAAAATCAATGTAATTATGGATGTTCATCAGTCTTTTTATGAATTGCTGAAAGCACAGCAGCTGTTGGATGTGTCAAAGAAAAATTTGGATTTAGCTCGCCAGCAAATTAGTTTGGTAAAAACACAATTTGAATTGGGAGCTGTTAATAAAACAGACTTACTAAAAGCTCATGTTTTAAAAGGAAATGCCCAATCGGATGTATTAATAAAGGAAACAAATGTACGGAATGCAAAACTTGCACTCCGAAATAGTATGGGTTTGATCGCCAGCACAACTTATTTTGAAATCTTTGATACAGGACGCCCATTACTGCCAGTGCCGGAAGTAAAACAATCTGTGTTTGAAATGGAAGAGTATAGCCCAACACTACTTGTATATCGATCTCAAATAGCAGATGCTGAATTAAACAGGAAAATTTTGGTGGGTAGACGTTTACCCAATTTGAGTACATCTATGAGTTATGGAACTACAACAAATGAATTTGAAAACATGACTCAATTAGATAAATGGTCTTCAAGCATATCGTTGTCATTATCAATTCCAATATTTACTGGATATAATTTATCCACAAGACAGCAGCAGGCTGAGTTGAATGTCCTCAAGCAGCAATACAATTATTTAACACAAAAACATGATTTAATGGTACAGATGGAAAATTTGATTAATATTTTGGGTAATTATCAGGAATTAATACCCATCAGTGAACAAGTCTTGGCATCTGCGGAAGAAGATTTGAAATTAGTCCAAGAGCGATATAAACTTGGTTCTACAACCATTTTAGAAGTGTTGGATGCCCAAGTGTCCGTAAGTCGAGCCCGCAGTTCATTGGTAAGTACAAAATACAATGCAAGAACTCAAGAAGCGCAATTAAGGGCAATATTAGGTACACTTGATCAAGATTACAGATAACTAGGAGTAACGATTATTAATGAAAAAGAATAAGAAAAAAATATACATAATCGGCGGAGCACTGGTGTTATTAATCATCATTATCTCTGCCAATATGTTTCGTGAGGATGATAATTCTATCAAAGTAGAAGTGGAGGAAGTTCAACGAGGAACAGTTATTCATAAGGTAAATGCCAGTGGTAAAATACAGCCCATAAAGGAAATCAAAATCAGTTCAACTACATCAGCTTGGGTTACAAAAATTACTGTTAAAGAAGGCGACCGTGTAAAAGTGGGGCAATTGTTGATTACGTTGGATGAAAAACAACATTTAGCGGCAACAGAACAAGCGCAATCTTCTGTGAATTCTGCTGAAGCGAGCTTGAAACAAGTAGGTGCACAGAAAAAAAGAATGGAATCACTTTTTAAACAGAAGCTGATTTCTCAGCAAGAGTTGGAATCTATCACTGCAAAACATGAACTGGCAGTCAATCAATTGAGGCAGGCTAAAGCAGCGTTGAGTTCCCGAGAAGATGAATTATCGAAACTAAAAATGACTGCGCCATCAATTGGAACTGTCACTAGAATCAATATTGAAGTAGGCGAGATGGCGGTGGGTAGTATGTTTCAGGCGGCAACGTTGATGACGATTGCTGACTTGACAAAATTAGAAGTCCAAGTAGATGTAAATGAAAATGATGTTGTATCAATTTCATTGGGAGATACGACAGAAATTGAAGTGGATGCGTTCCAGGACACCATGTTTTATGGCGTTGTTAGTGAAATTGCTCATGTAGCAGAAACATCAAATTTTGGTACTCAAGAGCAGGTTACAAATTTTAAGATCAAAGTTCGCATGCTGGATGTTCATCCCAAATTTCGTCCGGGTATGAGTGCCAATACAAATATTATTACAGATGTAAGGGAAGATGTGCTGACAATTCCTATCCAAAGTTTGACTGTGCGTCCCGAAGGGTATGATAAAGAATCTGGTAAAAAGAAAGGTGACGAGAAAGAAGGCGATGAAGACAAAGATAAAAAATATAGGAGTGGTAAAGAAAAGAAAAAGATGGTTGAATTGGTTTTTATCGTCCAAGATAAACCGTCTGGCGATAAAGAAGTGAAAGGGAATAAAAAAGGTCTATTTGCGATTGCCAAACCAGTGAAAGTGGGTATCAGTAGTGAAACTCATTATGAAATTTTAAACGGATTAAACGAAGGTGAAAAAGTAGTTAACGGCAGCTATAAAGCAATCAGTCGAGATTTAAATCATAATAGCCCTGTTCGATTAGATGAAGATTAATGGCTGATTTAATCAAACTTACCGGATTGCAACGGTATTATGAAGTGGGTGGCGAAACTGTAAAAGCTCTGGACGGCGTTGATTTAGTCATCAACCAAAATGAATACATTTCCATAATGGGACCTTCAGGTTCAGGGAAATCAACCATGATGAATATGATCGGTTGCTTGGATTCACCTACGACAGGTACCTATGAATTTGAAGGTGAAAAAGTTCATGAAATGGATGATAATCAATTAGCCTCAATACGAAACCGGAAAATAGGTTTTGTTTTCCAAACCTTTAATTTATTGCCCAAATTGACTGCCTTAAAAAATGTTGAACTTCCTTTAATTTATGCCAATATTCCTAAAGATGAACGTCTCGAACTTGCAGAAATAGCCATGGGAAAAGTGAGTCTAACCGACCGTATGCATCACAAACCCAATGAACTCTCCGGCGGACAGCGGCAGCGAGTGGCCATTGCCAGGGCATTGGTGACAAATCCATCCATCATACTTGCGGATGAACCTACTGGAAACTTGGACTCAAAAAGTGGTGTAGAAATTATGAGTGTTTTTGATGAATTGCACAGTGAAGGAAATACAATAATTCTGGTTACCCATGAAGCCTATATTGCAAAACACGCCCATCGTACAATCCATATACTAGATGGACGCATCGAAAAAGATGTGTATAATAAAAAAATAAGAAAAAAACTGAATAAGAAAAAAGCGACTGCCTAATCATGGTTACTTATGTTGAGTCATTGCGCATGGCCCTGACTGCTATTTGGGGAAACAAAATGCGAGCAGCTTTAACCACTCTTGGGATAGTCATTGGCATTTTGGCAGTTACGCTAATGGGCACACTTATTTCTGGTTTGGACCGTTCTTTTGAAAAAAGTATGTCCTTTTTAGGTCGTGATGTCCTATATATTTCCAAACATGAATGGTTTGGTGATTCGGAGTGGTGGGAGATTCGAAATCGCCCAGATTTAAAAGTTGATTATGTTGAAAAATTAAAAGATCAAGGTAAATACGTTATAGCAGCTGCACCCGTTGCTATGCGTTCAGTAAATATCACCCGCAAAGATGAAATGGCAATGGGCATTAGTCTTGCCGGCACTACAACCGAGTTCACCCAGACAGCTTTTATGAATATTGAATCCGGCCGCTTTTACACTGAAGGTGAAGACCGCAGTGGTGCAAGAGTTATAGTAATTGGCTATGATGTAGCCAACGTACTATTTGAAAATGAAAACCCAATTGGTGAAAAAGTGAAGATCGGAAATTATGTATTTCGCGTTATTGGAATAACTGAAAAACAGGGAAAATTTTTGGGAATGTTCAGTCTGGACAATCGAGCTATAATTCCAATGGGAACGTATCAGCGTTTATTTTCCCGCCGTGGTTGGATGCGCTTGGAAGTAAAAGTAGATGATGAGCACATTGATGATGCTAAAGATGAAATTATTGCTATCATGCGTCGCTTGCGTGGTCTGGGTCCTGAAGAGAAAAATGATTTTGCTATCAATCAACAAGATGCCTTTCGTCAACAATACCAGACCATGAAAATTGCTATTGGCGGAACCGGCTTCTTTATTACCGTGTTATCATTAGTTGTTGGTGGTATCGGAATCATGAATATCATGTTTGTATCTGTAAAAGAGCGGACAAGAGAAATTGGTGTCCGCAAAGCAATTGGTGCAACTCAGGCAAGTATCATGCGTCAGTTTTTATTGGAAGCATTGTTTATTTGTTTATTTGGCGGGTGTGTAGGAATTGTTTTGGCTTTAGGTGGGAGTTTTTTGATTGATAAATTTGTTTTTCCTTCAACCATGCCCGTATCCCTAGCTCTCATTTCATTGATTTTAAGTTCAGTTGTAGGAATTGTCGCTGGGTTAGCTCCATCATATAAAGCAGCACGGTTAGATCCCATTGAAGCTTTGCGGTATGAATGAGTTTGGTAGAGCGGTTAGCTGTAACTGGTGGAGTGGAAAAAAATGATAGATGTTCGATGTTTGATGTTAGAGAAAAAATTACAAATTCCAAGTGTGAGGCGGTGAAACCTTGACACCCAACCAACCGTTCAATCAATCATGAAATCAACCATGCAACCATTTTATATAGGAAAATAGTGCAGAAGAAAAGTCATTTTAAAAACACACTGAAGGAAAGTTTAATCATGGCTATCCAGTCTATTCGCCAGAATAAATTGCGATCTTCGTTAACATTGCTGGGAATTGCCATTGGAGTATTTTCTGTTATTGGTGTTATGACAGCTATAACGACTATGGAATCATCGATTCAATCGGGATTAAATGTGTTTGGGGCAAATACGTTTTCATTTCAAAAATTCCCTGCTATTCATTTAGGCGGTCACGGATCTTGGGAAAAATATTCAAAACGTAAAAGTATTACTTACGATCAATATGAAAAATTACGCGAACGAGTGAAAACAGCAGCATATGTCAGTGCGAATGATGATGCTTGGGGCAAGAATATTAAAAATGGTGATAATCAAGCAAAACGAAATACAGCACTTTATGCTGGAGATGAATGGACTATACGAACTTATAATTCAACGATAGATGACGGCCGCAATATTACGCATGATGATGTTCACTATGCCAGGCGAGTGGTCATTTTAGGCGGTGATGCTTTAGATCAACTTTTCCCTTTTGAGTATGCACTAGGGAATTCCATTACAATAGATGGGATTAAGTTTCTTGTGATTGGCACCGCCGAAAGAAAAGGTCAATCATTTGGACAAAGTCAGGATAATTATGTAATTATTCCCATTTCTACATATTTACATCATTTTGCCCATCAACGAACATCTTTGGTCATTACTATAGAATCACCTGCAACTGAACTTTATGATAAAACACAGGATGAAGCTATCGGTATTATGCGCACAATTCGCAAAGTTCCTCCTGGCGAAGAAAATGATTTTGAAGTTATTTCAAATGTTCAATTATTAGAGACATTCAGTTCATTTACCAGTGGTGTAAAAGCCTTTGCTTTTGTGATCAGTATTATCGCTCTGTTTGTGGCGGGGATAGGCATTATGAATATTATGCTGGTATCAGTAACGGAACGAACAAAGGAAATTGGCATTCGCAAAGCAATCGGCGCGAATAAACGTGATATTATTACGCAGTTTCTTGCGGAAGCTGTTTTTTTAAGTGAGATTGGCGGTATTGTGGGTGTGATTTTAGGAGTAGTTGGCGGAAATGCAGTAGCGATGATGATGAATATACCAGCTGTTATTCCCATGGATTGGGTTGTGTATGGATTAGTTGTTTGCTCATTTATCGGAATTGGATTTGGAATTTATCCCGCTTGGCGAGCGGCAAATTTGGATCCCATTGAATCATTGCGGTTTGAGTAGAAAAATTTCATTCATAATTCTATCTATCATTTCATTAACTTAACGATTGGTTTTCGCTGGTTTATGCTCAAAAAGGACATCATCATGACGAATAATTTGATCCCGGTGGAAACGTGTCCCTTGTCTAAATTGGAATTAAAGTTGTGAATATCGGCGTTATACCTGCACGGTTACACTCCATCAGACTCCCCCGTAAAATACTTGTCCCCATTAATGACAAACCTATGATTGTGCATGTTTATGAACAAGCTCTGCAGGCAAAAACATTGGATGAAGTATATATAGCTATTGATAGCGATGAAACAGCCGAAGCACTAAAACCCTTTAACGTAAATACAGTTATGACATTTTCTGATCATAAATCAGGTACGGATCGCGTAGCACAAGTTGTAGCGGCATTAGATGCTGATGTAGTTGTTAATATCCAGGGTGATGAGCCGGCGATGGATCCAAAATTGATTGATGAGGTAGTTGGATTATTTCAAACGCCCAATGTATTTATGGCTACGGCTGCTTCAACGGATATTTCATTGGAAGATGAATATGATCCCAATGTAGTTAAAGTATTGGTGGATCAAAACAATATCGCATTAGCATTTCGTCGTGAACCAAGACCCTATGAAATGGGTGGATATTATAGGCATATCGGTATGTATGCATTTCGCAAAAAAGCCCTCATGAAATTTACCAACATGAAACAGACAGAAAATGAAAAGAAGCATCGTCTTGAGCAATTGAGAGTACTTGATAACGGTCTCCCGATCCATGTAATCATGACCGATTATGCGGGCAGGGGCATCGATACAGAAGAAGATTTAAACGCATTTTTGGAGGCCCATGGCTAAACAAACAAAATATATTTTCGTTCTTGGTGGTGTCATTTCCGGACTAGGAAAAGGAATTGCTGCTGCATCTATCGGTTATTTGTTGAAAAGCGCCGGGCTGAAAGTATCTATCATAAAGTTGGACCCCTATTTGAATGTCGATCCCGGGACTATGAATCCATATCAACATGGTGAAGTATTTGTCCTTGATGATGGTTCCGAAACAGATTTGGATCTCGGTCATTACGAGCGTTTTATTGATGTGAATATGAGCAAAAATAATAATGCTACAACTGGTCAAATTTACAATACTGTTTTAGAAAGGGAACGACGAGGAGATTATTTAGGAGCAACTATTCAGGTGATCCCTCATATTACAGATGAAATTATTAATCGTATAAAAGCAGTTAATAAACCGCGAAAATATGATGTAGTCATTTGTGAAGTAGGCGGAACTGTCGGCGATATTGAGAGTCTTCCGTTTCTGGAAGCGATTCGTCAATTATCATTAGAGGTAGGTTACCGGAATCATGTTTTGGTCCACGTAACATTGGTCCCTTATATAAAAGCCAGCAAAGAATTAAAAACAAAACCGACACAACATTCTGTAATGAAATTGAGGGAAATTGGTTTAACACCGGATTTTATCTTTTGTAGAACAGAGAAAAAATTAACAAAATCTGTTCGAGAAAAATTGGCATTGTTTTGCAATGTATCACCGGATCATGTAATAGAAGGGCTCGACGTTCCCAGCATTTATGAGGTGCCGCTTGTTCTGCACAAACAAAAAATGGGTCAAGAAATTATGGCCAGGATGGAACTAACGTCTAAACCCAATATTGAATATCTGGAAAAGTTTATCCACAGTTTTAAAAATCCAACTCACAAAGTTAACATAGCCATGTGCGGAAAATACACTAAACTCCCGGATGCGTATAAGAGTATCTTGGAAGCGTTTGTCCATGCCGGTGTTGAAAATAATGCCAGCGTAAATGTGAAATGGGTGAATACAGAAAAAATTTATAATGATGCAGATGCCGTAAAAGCATTCAAAAATATAAATGGTATTTTGATTCCTGGAGGGTTTGGTTCCCGGGGTTCAGAAGGGAAAATTCTAACTAGTAAATATGCACGAGAAAACAATATACCTTTTTTGGGAATCTGCCTTGGATTACAATGTGCTGTGATTGATTTTGCCCGACACGTGTGTGGATTAAATGGAGCAAACAGTACAGAATTTAATCGCCGCACACAATACCCCGTCATAACTCTCATGGAATCACAGCGAGCCATCAAACGCAAGGGTGGAACCATGCGACTTGGGGCTTACGATTGTGAACTGGTTCCTGGGACAAAAGCGTATAAAGCATACCGAAAAAAGAATATTTCTGAACGTCACCGACATCGCTGGGAAGTAAACAATCGTTACAGAGCAAAACTGGAAAATAATGGATTAATATTGTCGGGATTAAATAATGAGTTAAACTTGGTGGAAATGATTGAATTAAAAGATCACCCGTGGTTTGTGGCAGGACAATTTCATCCGGAACTGAAAAGCAGGGTTAGTGCTGCTCATCCACTTTTTCGGGACTTTGTTGGTGCGGCAGTTCGAGATTATTTAAAATCTACCCATGTCTAATATTATAAAAGTGGGCAACATCACTTTTGGTGATGATGCTCTTCCTATTATTGCCGGTCCCTGCGTTATTGAAAACAGAGATCACTCTCTTTTTATGGCAGAAGCAATTAAAAATATTTGTTCTAAAGTTGGTCTTCCATTTGTTTTCAAAAGTTCATTTGATAAAGCGAACCGGTCTGCGGTAGGTTCATTCCGAGGCCCTAATATGGATGAAGGATTACGAGTTTTATCTGACGTGAAAAATGAAGTGGGCGTTCCTGTTTTAACCGACGTTCATTTACCAAATCAGTGTGCTTCTGTTGGCGAGGTTGTTGATATATTACAAATTCCAGCTTTTTTATGCAGACAAACAGATTTACTTATTGCCGCAGGAGAAACAGGGAAATTGGTTAATATTAAAAAAGGTCAATTTCTAGCACCAGGCAAAATGATACACGCAGTAGAAAAAGTTAAATTCACGGGGAATAACAATATTTTACTGACAGAAAGAGGTGCTTCTTTTGGTTATGACCTAGTATCTGATATGACATCCATTCCAATTATGCAATCTTTAGGATATCCGGTTATTTTTGATGCAACTCATTCAGCTCAAATTCCAGGAATTGGGTTCGATACTAGAATAAAAGTAAAAAATATCATGCAGCCAATTGAAAATGTGGCAACAGTAAAAAAAGAGGATACTCTTCGTAAAGTTGTGCTGGAAATGACCAAAAAACCACAAGGGGCAGCATTAGTTTTAGGTGACGATTCCTTACTTATAGGGATAATAACGGAGGGCGATTTGAGGCGCTGCTTAGCGGCGGAAGGCGATATTGATTCAATGAGAGTAAGTGAAATAATGACATCTAATCCGATAGCAATTGATTTGGAAGCACTAGCCAATGACACTGTTACATTAATGGAAAATAGAAAATCTCAAATATCAGTATTGCCAGTCATTAAAGAAAATGTTAAATCTTGCGTTGGACTTCTACGACTACACGATGTATTTCAGACAGGCGGCCAGAGGGATATGATCCCAACACTAGCAAGGGCGGCTGTAGCCGCGGGGTGTGACGGATTATTTATGGAAGTCCATGATAATCCAGCAATGGCTAAATCCGATGCTGCAACTCAATGGCCCTTGGACAAATTAGAAGATTTGTTAATATCAATAAAGCGTATTCGTGAGGCTGTTCTTGGCTGATACAAAAGCATTATGCGCCAATATAAAGATGCTCATTTCTGATGTGGATGGTGTTTTAACAGATGGCTCTATTTACAAGGGAGCCAATGGCGAAGAATTGAAACGCTTCAATGTGACGGATGGAGCCGGCTCTGCCATTGCTCGTGTAGCAGGACTAAAATTAGCTTTGATATCCGGACGCTATTCTGAAGCAACCTCCATTCGAGCTGCAGAAATGAAAATCAAAGAAGTATATAATGGTACATTGGACAAACGGGGCCCTTATAATGAAATCAAAGCGAAGCATGGATTAAGTGATAATGAAATCGCCTATATTGGTGATGACCTAATTGACCTTGTTATAATGGAACAAGTTGCCGTACCTATCGCTGTAGCAAATGCGTATCCGTTGGTCAAAGATACCGCCATTCACATAACAGAAAAATCAGGAGGCGAAGGCGCTTTCAGGGAAGCATTGGAGTGGATTCTTATACAACAAGGTCGGCTTGAAGAGGTGTTATTGGCATTGCGAGACGAAGTCCAAAACCCGCCTGAAAGCGATCCGTATCATTAGTGTTATTAATTTTCAAATGTTAAGATTCGTCATATTAATGGCTCTATTTATTATGAGCTGTTCCAACCGAGTTGAGGATAAAAATGAAAACACTCGGGAAGGGTTGCCGGATCAGGAAAGCTGGAAAGTAACCATAACACTTACAGATAACGGCATTAAGCGTTCTGTCGTTCGTTCAGGGCATTTAGAAAAGTATGATGAAAAGGAATTTATCCTGTTGGATCAACGTGTGGATGCCGACTTTTTTGATGAAGACGAAAATCATACAACAAACTTAAAATCAGCTATTGCAGAAGTTGTAGAGGGTAACGACTTTATGCGAGCCATGGGAAATGTGATTGTTGTGTCCGATAGTGGCGTAACACTTTATACGGATACCTTAGTCTGGGACTCCAAAGAAGAATTAATTTATACAGAGGATAATATTATGCTAACCACTGAAAAGGGCGATACACTTTACGGGATTGGGTTTGAATCAGATATTGCTCTGGAAAACTGGCGAATTATTAAACCATCCGGCGTAACAACCATTAAAGAAAATGAGCAGTAAACAAACACTCAAAGGACAAAATCTGTCTAAACAATACGGCTCCCGCTGGGTTGTATCTGGTGTGGATCTGGAAGTGAGCCAAGGCGAGATTGTAGGTTTGTTGGGTCCAAACGGCGCCGGAAAAACAACAACATTTTATATGATTACAGGCATGGTTAAACCGACTAAAGGGCAGATAATTTTAGATGAACATGAAATAACTCATGATGCTATGTATTTGCGGGCACGAAAAGGAATTGGTTATCTGGCCCAGGAGGCATCTATTTTTGGTAAGCTTTCTGTGGAAGATAATTTGAAACTGGTACTGGAAATGACATCACTTTCAAAACAAGAACAACAGGAAATAATAGATAAGTTACTTGAAGAACTATCCATCACCCACCTGCGAAAAAGTTTAGGCAATACACTATCCGGAGGAGAAAGGCGCCGCGTGGAAATTTGCAGGGCGTTGTCTATGGATCCAAATTTTATTTTGTTAGATGAACCATTTGCCGGTGTGGACCCCATTGCTGTGGAAGATATTCAGCAAATTGTTCGCTCATTGAAAGATCGCAATATCGGTGTATTGATTACGGACCATAACGTTCGTGAAACGCTCTCCATTACCGACCGTTCTTATTTATTATTTGATGGCCGCATTTTGAATTCCGGCACATCTGAATTTCTGGCGAATGATGAAGAAACACGTCGATTATATTTAGGCGAAAAATTTAAGCTGGATTGAGAATATTCCCGTGGATATTAATATTATAAGGAAAGAATTTTCATGAGACACTTTTTTAATAAACCCCCATTATCCCCCTGTAACCGGGGGATAACTAGGATTCTTCAAAGTTCTTATGTTTCCCCTGTTATAGGGGAAATACATAGGGGTTTTAAAATTAGGATTTATCAGAATTTTCATAACATCTTTATTCACTTTTTTATAGAATCCCAATGGCAAAGCTGCAGCAACGATTAGAACAAAAACAAACAATTCAGCCACAGCAAATTCTCCAGGCAACGATTCTTCAGCTTAATGCTGTAAATCTAGAAGAACGTATTCTGGAAGAATTGGAATCAAACCCTGCCTTGGATCAAATGGAAGGCACTACGGAACCTGAAGAGGAAACAACCGATGAAGATGGGCTTGATTGGGAAATAGAGTATGAATATGAACCTCCAAACGTTTACGAAAAAAAAGAATACAAAGATATGCCTATTCTTCAAACAAAGGATTTTGTGGAATCATTGTCAGATCAACTGAATCTTTATGATTTTAATTCCAAAGAACGTGCAGTGGCAGAAGAAATCATTTATAACTTGGATGAAAATGGATATTTAGCTGTTGATTTGGAACTCATTAGTGACCGTTATGAAACGGATTTAATGGATGTGCTTTCTATATTGAAAACAGTCCAAACATTTGAACCTTCTGGAATAGCCGCACGGGATTTACAGGAATGTTTACTTATTCAGATCGATAAAACAGAATATCCGGTCGCATATAAACTTGTACATGAATATTTTGATGAAGTTGCCAATCATCGTTATGAACACCTTTCGCAAAAAGCTGGATATTCCGAAGAAGAATTGAAACATGCGTTGGAAGTTATCAGCCATTTGAATCCAAAACCGGGTGCTGGCCATGAAGGGGCAGAAACCATTTCGGTTATACCGGAATTGATTGTGTATACACGAGATGATAATTGGGTGGTTGTAGTGAATGACAGCTGGCTGCCCGAAGTACAAGTGAGTCGTGAATACGTGGATATGTTGGCAGGTGAATTGGATAAAAAAACCAAATCATTTATTAAGGAAAAAGTGGATACTGCTGAATGGTTTGTAGATGCTATTTCCGATCGACGAAAAACACTTACGCGTGTTATGCAAGAAATTATTAAACGACAGCCAGAATTTTTCGAAGGGAATATTGATCAACTCAAGCCTATGAAACTCCAGGATATCGCTGATGCAATAGGAGTGGATGTTTCGACTTTAAGCAGATCAACAAGAGGAAAATATGTGGATACACCGTATGGTATTTATGAGTTAAAATCATACTTCACAGAAGGGATGTTAACAACAAGTGGAGAGGAAATAAGTACTCTACAGATTAAACGCCTATTGAAAAAATTACTGGATGAGGAAGTTAAACGACATCCCTATACCGATGAAAAATTAAAAGATTTGTTAAATAAACAGGGATATCCTGTGGCGCGAAGAACCGTGGCAAAGTATCGTGAACAGCTTCATGTTCCCGTGGCCCGGTTGCGTAAACAAATATGATTAAACATAAAATGGAGAAAAATAATGCAAACTAAACGAGTTATAATCGGCGATAAAGAGGTCAGTATTCCTGTTCTAGGAATTTTTCCTATGATTGGCATAGGATTGGTCTTTTGGTTGTTGACAGGTACCTATGTTGTAGGTCCTGATGAAGTGGGTGTTGTGCAGACATTTGGAAAGCATACCAGCATCACTCAATCAGGATTAAACTATCATTGGCCCTATCCCATAGAAACAGTTCAAACACCAAAAGTTACAGAAGTAAAACGTGTAGAAATCGGGTTCCGAACTATGGGAAATAATCAATATCGTGCTATAGAAAAAGAAAGCCTTATGCTCACCGGTGATGAAAACATTGTTGATGCTGAACTGATTGTACAGTACAAAATAAAAGATGCAGCAAGTTACCTTTTCAATTTTGTAAAGCCGGTCCTAACAGTAAGAGAGGCTGCAGAAGCGTCATTAAGAACTGTTATCGGTAAACATAAAATTGATGAAGCTCTCACATCAGGAAAATTTTTAATCCAGGAAGAAACAAAGGACTTACTGCAAAGTATTTTGGACAAGTATGGCTCTGGAATTTTGGTTGTAGCCGTACAGCTTCAGGATGTATCGCCTCCCAAGCAAGTTAGGGCTGCTTTTAAGGATGTGGCCTCTGCCAAGGAAGATAAAAACCGAATGATCAACCAAGCGGAAGGTTACAGAAACGATATAATCCCAAAAGCCAGGGGAGAAGCCCAAGCTATGATTAGCGAAGCAGAAGGTTTTAGAGAAGCACGAGTCAGTCGTGCGGAAGGTGAAGTTGCAAGATTTAACGCAATGTTGGTGGAATATAAAAAAGCCAAGGTGGTGACTCGTACACGATTATATCTGGAAACCATGGAAGAAATTTTACCCAATATTAATAAATATATCATTCCTGGAGGCGATGGCGGGAATCTACTAAACCTCTTAAACTTGAATAATAAAGGAGGTAACTAATGAAAAGATCTTTATTAGTCATCATTGTACTAGGACTTATTGTTTTCTTTACAACCGTATTTATTGTAGATGAGCGCGAACAGGTTGTCATTTTACAATTAGGTAAGCCAGTCCGGACTATTACAGAACCGGGTCTATATTTCAAATTACCGATACCGTTTCAAAATGCTATTACGTTTGACGATCGTCTTTTGGAATACGATGTGGCACCGGAAGAAGTGTTAAGTAAAGATAAAAAAACACTCATTGTGGATAATTACGTCCGTTGGAGAATTTCAGATCCACTTCTATTTTTGCAAACGGTTCAAGCGATTCCCACTGCTGTAACACGCTTGGATGATATTGTGTATTCAGAACTTCGCCAGGAATTAGGTAAACACAATATGTCCGAAATCATCTTCGAAACGAGAGAAGAGATTATGGAAATTGTCACAAAAGCCAGTGATAAGTCCACGGACCAATACGGAATTGAAGTAGTCGATGTACGAATCAAACGAGTTGACCTTCCCCGGGAGAATGAAGAATCTATTTATGCTCGAATGGATGCAGAACGAAAACGACAAGCAAACAAATTCCGATCTGAAGGAGAAGAAGAGGCACAAAAGATTCGTGCATTAACAGAAAAAGATAAAACCATTATTTTGGCTACTGCATATAAAGAGTCTCAAGAAATCCGTGGCGAAGGAGAAGCGAAGGCACTGGAAATTTATGCTAATGCATTTAACAAAGATCCTGACTTCTATGAATTCACCCGTACTCTGGAAGCGTATAAGAAAATAATTGATGAGAAGACAACGCTTATACTTCCGGCTGATTCAAAACTCTTCAAAACGCTGATCGATTAAATACAAGAAACAAAGTTCAAAATAATTCAGCCTCCCATATATCCCTGCCTCATTTGAGGCAGGGGCTCGTTGTTGGTGTTGTTATCTCAAAGATTCGAGAGGAACTATATCTATTTTTGTATTATTGATTTTACAGGAAAACAAATAAACTGATTGAATGAATAATCTATATCAATAAAACTTAAATTTGTAGAAAGATAACTAATCCTATAAGAACCTAATCCAACAATTCTAGTAGCATATGTATTATCAATAGCATCAAGCGCAAACAAAGATGTTTTCTTTTCAGTATTATTAGTTATCTCAAATTCTCTTTCTTTAACATCAATCATTCCAGAAAATTGTTCACTTAAAATTGGGTTTTCGTCTATCAAATTCAAAATATAAAAAATTTCATCTATTGAGGATTTAATGATTAATTCATTTTCAGAATTTGACTTTACAAAAATGGTTTGTGACTCAAATTGATTGAATAATTCCTTATTCCCTCTTAAAACAACAGTTATAAATAATATGATAACAAACATTCTCTTTAGTGAAATATTTTTCATTTTGTGCACCCCTCATTTTTTAATTGGTGACCGTAAATTTAAAATTTATACAAACAATATTTTTATCAAAGAATCATTTAGGTAAATTCCTAATTGATGAAGGGAGAATTATTAACAAAAAGGTTTCCCTGCGAAAACCTTTTTTATAAGGCGAAATAATGGATAAACATTTTTTACACATCAAGGATTTGAGCAAAGAAGAAATTCTTGAAATCATTTCACTGGCAAAGGATTTGAAAACCAAATTTCGTCAAAAAGAAGATTTCAAGCATTTCCATAATAAATCGTTGGCCATGATTTTTGCCAAACCATCGGCAAGGACACGTATATCCTTTGAAACAGGTTTTACATGGATGGGAGGTCATGCATTATTTCTTGGACCCAATGATATAGACATTGGCAAACGGGAAGCAATCAAAGATATCGCCCGAGTCGTGAGCAGATATAATGATGTTATTATGGCTCGACTATTTGATCATGCCCATATTATGGAATTGGCCGAATATTCTGATTCACCTATTGTGAACGGCCTTACCGATTATAATCATCCCTGCCAAATTATGGCAGATATATTAACTATAAGCGAACACAGGGGTTCGTTAGATAATCTTCATGTATGCTATGTTGGAGATGGTAATAATATTGTCCATTCCTGGTTGCAGTTAGCGGCACGACTGCCCATGAAATTTACGTGTGTGTGTCCAGAAGGATTTACGCCGGATGAAAAGACTGTGGAGTTAGCCAAAACAAATAGTGGTTCTGAAATTGTTATTTCCCATGACCCAATTGAAGGTGTAAAAGGAGCAGATGTTATTTATACAGATGTGTGGGCATCCATGGGCCAGAAAGAAGAAGCGGAAGAACGTGAAAAACTGTTTGTAAATTTTCAAGTGAATGGAGATATGATATCTCGTACAGGTAAAGAAACTCTTTTTATGCACTGCTTGCCGGCAGAGCGAGGAAGAGAAACTACGGACGAAGTGATGGAAGCAGGTTATTCCATTGTCTTTGACCAAGCCGAGAATCGACTTCATGCACAAAATGCTATTATGGTAGCGCTAACATCTTAATAAAATAAGGTGCACTTATTTCAAGTATAGGCATTTGCCTGTTTTAATATTTTTACCCGTATACAAACGATATAAATAAATTCCGGAAGGAACATTTATTGGTTGCCAATTTATTGAATAATCTCCTGCCGATTTTTGATCATAGATTAAATCTTGTATCCATTTACTGTCAATTGAAAAAATAGATAATTGGACAAAGGATTATTTTGAAATTGAATATTGAATTGTTGTTGATCCATTAAATGGGTTTGGAAAATTTTGTAATAATTGAAACTGAATCAGAAATGTTAATTATTGGGAAATAATCCAGCGAATATCGTATGTGCGATATTCAACTCTAGAAGCACTTTCTTCCAAAGGAACTGTAATTGTAAAACTAGCTGTGGCTCCCGGCTCGATAGCTGTATCAGATATGACACCTGTAGTATATTTTTGAATTGATCCCGAAGCGAACGCTGAATCTGATGCCGCGAGTTCTGTTTCTGGAGTCCAGAGTTTTGCAATTATACGTACAAAATCTGCACGAACTTTACCTGAATTTTTCACTATCCCGGTAATTTCTTCGTGGTCCGGATAAACGCTTACAAGCGGTTCACTCATCAGTTCTACTTTTGGCACTGGAGGTGATTCTTTTTCAATGTTAACTACCTTATCTTTATCAATGGCCAATTGCCCGATAGCAGTTTGAATGATGACTCGTTTTTCTGACTCTTCAAGGATTTCTCCGATAACAATTGTTCCGTTGGTGAGTTCGACACGATGTTTGAGTTCGGGAATTCTAATAAGATTTAATAATTCTTTATTTATACTGGGCATAGCTCCTTTCCTTTCTATAACGCGAAGGACACGCTTCAATGAATCGATTTGAGTTTGTAGCCCGTGTAAATCATCTTTATAGTCAAAAAAGAAATTTTCTCCCTCGAGTTTTTCAGTTTTCTTTTTTTCAAGAATAACTTCAGGGAATTGAGTGCTGTCTCCGGCTGTAGTATCCGTTTTCGATGAGTCTGCTTCCTGGGCAAAAATAAACGAAGTGATTATTAAAATAAATAACTTCATTGAATGACAGCTTCCTGTTGTGCTTGAAAAGCTAGCCGGCGTAAATCTTCCGCAAATACATCCGTTTTTCCCATTGTTTTGAGCATATCCATTATGGCCGGTTGTAATGGATAATTATTGGCATCTGCTAAAACCGGTAAAAGCATTTTAACAGTCGCATCATCTGCAAACCGCCCCAAACTTCGGATTGCTTTCGATCGGATTGGAATTGGAAATTCATTATTTTGAGCTATATCAACCGTTGCTTTATACACTTGGGGGTCGTCGAATTCACCCAAAGCATCCAGCAACGTATTGAGCATGCTGAAGTACTGACGTTTACCTGTGTTATATGTTTCGATAAGAGCCAGAATCAAATTTTCTTCTTTTACGCCAGCCATCGTATTGATAGCAAATTCTCTAATTTCTGTATTCATATCCGGGTCACCCAATAATTCAGCAAAGGCAGATGCGACTTCGTGGGGGTCTTTCTTTCCCAGGATTTCTAAAGCACGATTTCGAACAGCAATATTAATATCTGAATCTTTGGAAATGGTTACTAGAATTGGTATCACATCATCTGACCCGATTGCACCCAGTGTTTCCGTTAAGAGTTTATTAGTACGTGACACATTTGCTTTGGAGACTTCATATAATTCCAATAAAGCCAAAACCTGGTCTTTTGTTCGGACTCTGTTTAAGCTGCGTACGAGGGTCATATGCAGTTTGTTTGATTTTTCATCGATGGTATGCATGGCGCGTACCATGGCATCGCCTGCTATAGGATTATTACGAAATTCTGCCAATAGTTCTATAGACGCTATCATAAAACTCAAATCAAGTGCTTCAGCTTCAGAAACGACTTGGGCGATGGCATTCATTGCAGTGGGATGTTGTGTTTGAGCCAGCACATCACCGGCAGCGATGCGAACATCGAATGGTAAGTTTGAATCATTATACATACTGATTAATTCTTGCAATGCTTGGACTTGGCCATCCTGATAATCACGACGCAGGTTCTCCACCTCGGCAAGATTTACATCGCTCTTCTCTTTCTTTTTCCCAAAGAGTCCTTTGATTGTAGAACAGCCTTGAAAAGAAAGGGAAGTAGCCATGATTATTAATATAATTAACCTACGCATTTTCTTCCCAGAATTTGAGTTCTAATTTATTCCCATCAAAAATAGCATATGAAAAATACTGTAGCCAATCACCCAGAACAACCAGCTTCCCGCCATTCACATTTTCAATCTTTGCCTGGTGATAATGGCCAGTAAGAACGTAATCATGACCATCCGCCACAACTGTTTCTGTAAAGACTTTTAATTCGCTCATAACTTTTTCATTGTATTCTTTAGAATGGTTATAGTGTCGACCTTTTTTAGAAATAGCGTGAGCAATTCCATAACCGATCGTTGGGTGAAGCCAACGATACAGCCAAATAAAAAGTTTGCTGCGTATAATTGTTTTTAACACTCGATAACTTCGATCCCAGGAAAGAATGCCATCGCCATGTGTTAGGTAAAATCGTTTTCCATGAATATCAATGGACACATCATTAAAATACACTTTTGTCGTAAGAGTTTCACCCATGAAATCCATTGTCCAATGATCGTGATTGCCTGTAATAAAGTGAATGTCTACACCGCTATTTTTTAAACTAAATAATTTTTGGTAAAAGGGAAAATAAACTTTTGGGATTACATGTTTGTATTCAAAATAGAAATCATATAAATCTCCAATGATGAATAATGTGCCTCCGGATTGGGCGACAAAATCCATGAAGCGAAACAATTTTTCCTGACGTTTCTTTTCTTGCTCATCGTATTGAAGCATTAAATGAATATCGGAAATAAAATAGACGGGCAATTGCATACACAGAAACTTACTTTTTTGAGGATGTATAGGCAAAGGAATTGTAGCACTTTAACTTATTGTTTTAAAAGTAGTCTAATTGCACAATATCAAAAGAAAATTAAGAATATGTTTAGTTGCTGGAACTCTAATGAGGTATGGACGTAATTTTACACATGCGTAAAATCATTTTCATTTTATTTCTAATAGCTGAAGGATTGTTCGCCCAATCTTTTGGACAAAATAAGGTACAATACAAGGAATTCGATTGGTCCTTGATTTCATCTCCAAACTTTGATGTGTATTATTATGGAGAAGATACTCAATTAGCAGAATTCACTGCTGAAGTATCTGAAAAAGCCCATGAGCAAATTTCCAAACACTTGCGCTGGACATTAAAAAAACGTGTTTCCATTATTGTATACTATTCACACAATGATTTTCAGCAAACAAATGTTATCTGGCAGTATATGCGGGAAGGAATTGGAGGTGTAACAGAGTTATTTAAAAATAGGGTCGTCTTACCTTTCGAAGGGGATTATGAACAATTCCGCCATGTCATTCACCATGAGCTTGTACACGCAATTTTAAATGATATGATTTATGATGGTAATATTCAAAGCATCATTACCGGTCGGGTTAAATTAAGAATTCCATTATGGGCAAATGAGGGCTTGGCTGAATATTTATCTATGAATTGGGATACCAAAGCGGATATGACTTTGCGCGACCTTTCCATTAATGAGCGTATGCCCACAGTGAAAGAACTGGAATCGTATATGGCCTATAAAGGCGGTCAATCCATCTGGCGATTTATTGCTGAAAAGTACGGCCGAGAAAAGATTGGTGAAATCATCACTGCTATGAAAATGACCCAAAATGCCGAAAAAGGGATTGAACGAGCATTGGGAATGGATTATGAAGATTTAACCAAGCAGTGGCATAAATATTTGAAAAAGGAATATTGGCCGGATGTTGTCGGACGTGATGAGATTGAAGACATTGCCAAACGTTTGACTGATCATAAAAAAGAAAAGAATTATTATAATATTTCTCCAGCAGTTTCACCCGATGGCAGTAAAATTGCAGTTTTGTCAGATCGGTCAGGTTATTTCGATATTTATGTTTTAGATGCAATTGATGGTAAAGAAATACGACGCTTGGTAAAAGGCAATCGATCTGTAGATTTTGAAGAATTAAAATTACTCCAGCCCGGAATTTCCTGGTCACCGGATAGTAAACGAATCGTCATTGCTGCAAAGGCCGGTAAATCGGATGCGTTGTATTTGATTAATGTAAAAACGAGAAAGAAAGAAAAATTTACGTTTAATCTGGATGGGATTTTTACCGCTGCATGGAGTCCCGATGGAAATCAACTGGCTTTTATTGGAACGAAGGACGGTGCCAGTGACGTCTATGTTTATAATATAGATGAGGAAAAACTGACTGCTTTAACAAGTGATATTTATTCCGATTCTGAACCGTCTTGGAATAATGATGGCTCCGTGTTGGTATTTGTATCAGACCGTAATGGGGATATTGCCGGACTACAGCCACCGGAAGCAATCATAGAACATGATTTTTCTCAAAAAGATATTTATGCAATTGATCTATCATCTGGAAATATCAGCCGCATAACAGATACGGACCACAATGAAGATTATCCAATTTGGTCTCACACTGAAAAAAATACACTATTCTATGTCTCTGATGATGGCGGTGTTTGGAATATATATCGATATAAACCGGATTCGGATCCAGTGGCATTGACCAATATTTTAACAGGCGTATTTCAATTGAGCCTTACAGAAAATGATGATTATTTAGTATTTGCCGGCTATGCCGATATGGGTTGGGATGTTTATAGCATGAGCCATCCTTTAGAAAAAGACGCAATGGAAGTCCCACCTACACGATACATCATGAATCAAGATAATGTATCTGAAGATTTAATAGATTTAAGGCGACATAAAAGAAGTCAATGGAGTACGGGTAGATCGACTGGCAGGGATTATCAGGGATGGATTTTTGCCAGAGAATATGATCATTTTAATCAGCCCATGGAAACACCAGAAGATGCTTCAGCCGACTTTGTTAAGGATACGACAGATTTAACGGATGAAGGTTATGTGTCCAAAGCATATAAAACGCGATTTACACTGGATTTAGTCAATGGCTATGCATCTTTTAATAATGTATTTGGCGCTCAGGGAATGACAATGTTTGCATTTAGTGATATTCTGGGTGATCACCAAATTTATTTTGGGACTGAAATGGTCATCGATTTGAAACGTAGTGATTACTTTTTCAGTTATGCTTATCTGACCAGGCCCACAGATTATTATTTTTCTATTTCACATATAGCGAACGAATATTTTCTTGGGTATGATATGAATGGCTATCAGCATCGTGGGCTCTTAAGAAACTTTTCTTTAATGAGTTATCTATCCCATCCCTTTAGTCGTTTTATGCGGGTTGAAGGAGGATTGTCATATCATTATTTTTCCTTTAGCGAATGGCAGGAAGTTAATTATTATGAATTTGAAGAAGTATCCAATGAGGACTTTTCCGTTGTACTACCTGTCACCAGTTGGGTGTATGATAATACTGTTTATGGTTACACCGGGCCAATTGATGGTTTTCGCCAAAACACGACGTTGGTTGTCAGTCCTGGATGGGGCAGTAAAAAAATGGATTTCAAAACGCTTAAAATGGATTTCAGAAAATATTATAAGATCGGACGATATTCTAGTTTAGCCGGAAGATTAACCCTGGGAACCAGTCGCGGAGCTGATAAACAAAAATTCTATTTGGGTGGATTGCAAAACTGGATTTATGGTACAGGTGAAACGGATGGCGTAAAAGATAATAGCCATTTTCGTAATAATTTGCTCGATGGTGAAAATGATCTCGAGGATGTTTTCTTTTCTGAATTTGTCGTCCCCGTTCGCGGTCGTCGTTATATGGAACAAGTGGGTTCAAATGTTGCGCTCGCTAATTTTGAATTTCGTTTCCCATTTTTATTAGCGTTAGGCGTTCCTGAAAAATTCATGATAAGTAATCTGGGATCCCATTTATTTTTTGATATTGGAACAGCATGGGATAAAGGAAGTGAATTTGAAGAGTCCATAGCCGGTTTTGGTTGGGGCATGAAAATAAACATGGGTTATTTTTTACTACGGATTGATTCTGCCTGGGATATCAATGAATCAGGTTACTCTAAACCACAGTATTACTTCTCATTAGGTACGGATTGGTAAACAAATGATTGGCTACTAAAAGTTAGTCAATTTCATTTAAAAATTTTCTCTGTAAGCTTTGCACAAGTAGCCGGTTTCCAATAACTTTCTAACCGGACAATGGCACAATCATCATCTAAAAGAATATTCCTCTGTAACAGCTGCGGGAATGAATATTTCAAATGGCATGGACAATGCCCGGCTTGCAGTGAATGGGATACGTTAAGTGAATTCCATCCGCCGAAATCAAGACGTAAATCCAACGGCGCGCCCGCCAGGAAAACGACAGAACTCCACACAATCACCCATAAAAAAGACCGCAAACGAACATCGTCCGGAATAAATGAAGTAGACAGGGTTTTGGGTGGCGGACTGCTCCCCGGATCAATGATTTTGCTTGGAGGTCAGCCGGGAATTGGAAAATCTACAATCGCTATACAAATTGTTGCTGGCTGCGGTAAGTCCGCTCTCTATGTTTCTGCAGAAGAAAGTGAAGATCAACTTGCATTAAGAGCCGAACGCTTGGGTATAAATACAAAAAATCTACATGTGTCCGGCGAGAATGAAATTATGAACGTACTGGAACAAGTATCTGTCTTACAACCAAGTTTGCTGGTGATTGATTCCATCCAAACAGTCTATAATGAAGACTTGGATTCATTGCCGGGTTCTGTGAGCCAGATTAGGGATTGCGGTCAGCAGTTGCTGAATGCGTGTAAGCAAAAAGGATTTACGGTAATCGTTATTGGTCATGTGACAAAAATCGGTACCATCGCCGGCCCGAAAATGTTGGAGCATATGGTGGACACAGTTTTGTATCTGGAAGGGGATGAGCGATATGATCATCGCATACTTCGTTCTGTAAAAAATCGCTTTGGCGCCACCAATGAAGTGGGTGTTTTCCATATGACATCTGCTGGTTTGGAGGAAGTTACAAATCCGTCTGAACTTTTTCTGGCAGAACGGACTGCCAATACAGCCGGAACAGCGATTTTACCCACTATGGAAGGCACTCGTCCCATTTTGGTGGAAGTTCAGGCACTGGTTTCCAAAGCAAATTTTGGGACGCCGCAACGCAATACAAATGGAGTGGATAGTCGCAGGCTATCCATGCTTTTGGCTGTGTTGGAAAAGCGATTGGGAAATATTATGGGCATGAATGATGTATTTGTAAATCTTGTGGGCGGATTGAAAATTCAAGATCCGGCGGCAGACTTATCGATTATTTCTGCGGTGGCATCCAGCAGTAAAGATAATGTGATTGCAGATGGAACTGTCCTTGTAGGTGAAGTAGGCTTAACGGGCGAAGTCCGTTCGGTGGCGCGGATTGATCAGCGTTTGCAGGAAGCAGCCGCTTTGGGATTTAAAATTGCAATTATACCCAAAGGCAATATGAAAAATGTAAAATCCTTCAAAGGATTGAAAATCCACGGCGTAAAATCTGTCCGTGAAGCATTCCAAATTATTTTTTAAATATTGAAGTTTACAATTCACCATCAAGATGAAGTAACATCTGCTCGTACGGGTGAGATAATTACAGATCGCGGGACGATTCCGACGCCTGTTTTTATGCCTATTGGCACACGTGGCACAGTGAAAGCAGTAAGCACTGAAGAGTTAAACAGCATTTCAGCTAAAATCATTTTAGGAAATACGTATCATCTATATCTAAAACCGGGGCATGATTTAATCGGTCGAGCCGGCGGTTTACACAACTTTATGAATTGGAATGGTGCCTTGTTAACTGACAGCGGCGGATTTCAGGTTTTTTCATTAGCCAAACTGAATAAGATTAATGATGAAGGTGTGGAATTTCAATCTCATATTGATGGCAGCCGGCATTTGTTTACTCCAGAATCATCCATGGAAATTCAACAGCATCTCGGTGCAGATATAATAATGGCATTTGATCAATGTCCTCCTGGGCAGACAGATTACCAAACGGTTGAAACAGCTGTTGAGCGCACATCAAAATGGATGAAACGTTGCAATGTGTATTTAACTGAAAATCAAGGTATTCATGATTGGGAGCAAAATGTGTTTCCTATTGTTCAGGGAAATGTATATGAAGAACTGCGCCAAAAAAGTGCAGAAGAATTAATCCCATTTGCAACATGCGGAATGGCCATTGGTGGATTGGCAGTTGGAGAAGAAAAAAGTGCCATGTTTGAAACAATTGAGCAAATGGATGAATTACTGCCGAAAGATCAGCCGAGGTATTTAATGGGTGTTGGCCGGCCAACAGATTTAGTGCGATCAGTCAAACGCGGTGTGGATATGTTCGATTGTGTTCTGCCCACGCGCAATGCCCGCAATGGGCAACTGTTTACGTCTCATGGAATTGTGAATATCCGCAACGAAAAACATAAAGAAGATTTTTCTACTGTGGATGAAAAGTGCGGATGTAATCTCTGCAAAAACCATACTCGTGCCTATTTACGACACTTAATGAATGTGAATGAAATATTAGGTCATCGCTTGGCAACAATGCACAATTTGACCTATTATATGGATCTCATGGAAAACATGCGATCAGAAATTGCCGCCGGAACATTTAATGAATGGTCACATAATTATTTGAAATTTATGCTGGACCATAAAGGAATGTAATGACGGATATTCTAGTTCGAGTTGTAGATGCGTATGTATTTCGTAAAACAAGAGATGGGTTACTGTTTTTAATTTTAAAAAGGGCGGAGTCCAAAATATATGAGCATCTATGGCAAGGCGTGGCTGGAAAGATCGAGCCAGGGGAATCAGCTCCGGAAGCAGCCAAAAGGGAATTGATGGAAGAAACGGGACTAGCTCCAAAAACGATGTTTGTAGCAGATCACGTAAGCCGGTTTTATGAAGCTCATGGTGACCGTATCAACCTTGTGCCCGTTTTTGGGATTGAAGTCGATTCAGATATCGTAACTTTATCTGATGAACATTGTGAATTTAAATGGGTTACGTTGGAAGAAGCGCTTGAGCATCTTGTTTGGAGAGGCCAAAAACAGAGCATCCAAGTTGTAAGTGAAATGGTTTTAAGCAATGATGATCGTATGCGTTGGTCAATGGTAAAGACGTAGCACGCTACGTCTCCATAACACAAAAGGAGAAATCATGTTAGACGTCGGAAGCAAAGCACCGGATTTTACACTGCTGGATCAGGATGGGAATAATGTGTCCCTGTCCGGATTGAAAGGGCAGAAAGTTGTATTATGGTTTTATCCTAAAGCCAGTACCCCTGGCTGAACAGTCGAAGGAGAGGGATTCCGGGATGAATTCCAAACATTTAAAGATAAGAATACAGTTATACTGGGCATGAGCGCAGATTCTGTACAACGACAGAAGAATTTCTGTGATAAATATAGTTTCCCGTTCCCCTTACTTTCTGATGAAAGTAAAGAAACGATTAAAGCGTACGGTGCTTGGGGAAAAAAGAAATTATACGGCAGAGAATATGAAGGTATTTTTCGCTACACGTATATTATTGATGAAGATGGAAATATTGAAAAGGCGTATGAAAAAGTGTCGGTCAAGACCCACGCCCAAGATGTGTTAAACGAGATTAATTAGATAATAGATCTTCACCTATAAAAGAATCAATGGGCTTGGCTACAATATCCACCCGGTCTTTTTCAATATTCGCATACCAAACCATGCTCAACATGACGTATTGACCCGTCTGCCCATGTTTCCAGCGCTGGATGGTACTAAAGCGTGTTTCCTTAATTCCTTCTGATGTTTTCAGGGTTTGTTGGTGGCGCTTGGTCCGCTCGAATTCATCGGGGTGGATTAAATCTTCCCGATCATAACGATGTCCTACTAAATCTTCATCTGCATAACCCATATGCTTTTGCCAGTCTCCCTGGACGTTGGTAATGACACCGTCGGAAATACGTCCGGAGATAAACAACGATTCCGCATTTACTTTTTCGATTATGTCTCCTTTTCCTTTTGACGATTGGATGCGTGTTAAGTTCTGTTTCAACTGGGCGATTTCATTTTTTAGTGTCACATTTTCTGCTATAAGATAATCGATCACTTCCTTTTGACGGTTGGTTTCATCTTCTTCAGATAGGGGCGCGGGAGCGGGCAGGGAATGAGAAGGTGTAGATTCAGATTGATATTTTAGTATATGTTTTGATGGGATGATGCCAGTTGTCAGCCATGTGCTCAAAGCTTGGGGCGTGACACCGAAATATTCAGCCACTTGGTATTTGTGGCGGAAGCCATGGCCAGCCATAACACCTGATATAATTTCTTGTACTGTTTTCATAATCATAAATAAAACTTGAATTAAATTAACATATACTGTAATATTATTCAAGTAAAATGAATAGTTGAAGTGTTATAAATAATTTAAGGAGGAATTATGAAAAACATAGGATTATCTAACTTTTTAGTAATTGTTGCTATAAGTGCAATTTTATTTGCCCAATCTACTCCCATCTTTGATGGACAGCAAAAAGCAATTCGCGAACTATCCTTCCAGAGTGGATTTAGCGAAGCATCTTTACAGAATTATTTAATTGGCGAATACGGTGTACAACTTAGCCAATTGACTCAAAGTCAGGGGGCAAAATTAATCCGGAATTTTCAGGAGGGCAATATTACTCCGCCAGTAATCAAGAAAGTTGAAATTAAAAAAGAACAAACAATCGAAAGTAAAAAACAAAAGAAATTGCTGCTTGCTGCCAGCGTATTGGAAGAAGGTATGTCAAAGCGTTTCCATTTTCGGGATGGATCTATAAGAGAGGGAACAATTACGGCCGATCTTGATAGTAATGTGACTCTTAAAACAAAATCAGGTGAATTTATAATTCCAAAAAGCGAATTTTTAGCAGAAACTGCAGAAATCACCAATAAGAAAGGAGAAGTATACGTTGGTGCAGTATTATCTGAAACAAATGAAGTTTTTGAGTTACGGACTGTTTATGGTGACGCTACTATCCATAAACGTGAAATTGAAAGAATGAAACGATATCATGGTGGAATCCTGGATAAAAAAACAGAAGAGCGAAGAAGGTTTTACGTCGGTGAAGAACAATTAATTAGTGTGTTTCTGGACCCAACAGCAAATCCACTGGAAGGCAATACTTTTTATTTAAGCGGTATGTCAATTGGATACGGTTTAACAGATCGGTTTATGATTACTACAAAATTTGGTTCAAATTTTGCGGGTGACCTAAACCTTCATCCAAAAATGCGTTTTTATCACAAAAAAACTGCAGAAAAGGAAAAAAGTATTGCTTGGGGTTTAGGATTCCATCGAGCTTATCCAGTGAAATCAATTATTGGAAAATATTCCCATGCTATTAATTATACCGACTCTGCGGGTACCGTTACGACATTTAATGAAAATATTTCATTAAATGTCGATGATGCTATTGTAGATGGATCAAAAAATCCAAAGTACGTAGAAGCGTATTTGGTATATACATCTCAACGTGTAAATCCAACAGGGCGTGGTAAAGTCGGATGGACAGTCGGTGGAAAAATTTCGAGTGCATTCATTGGAAGAAATGATTGGTTAAATGAAGGATATACATGGAGCAAAGAATCATTGTATGAAGTACCTTTTCGTCTTTGGGCGGCCTTGGATTATGATTTGCGAAAAGAACTAAAATTGGTGGCCTCTATTTGGATAGATAATGGCTATAAAACATTAGAGTTATCAAAAGTTTTAGAAGATTATACTGGATCAGATGGTTCACCTTCCTTAACCTTTGACTCTGTAGAAGGGAATGCTAGCTTAATTGATTTTGATTTTGGAATTCTCTATGCATTTAATGAAAATTTTCGTTTTGGCATTCATTTTCAACAGCCATATATTGATATTTATTGGGAATTTTTTGAGTTTTAAGAATTAAATATGCATACATTTTTTAAATCAATATTAACTGTATTGTTGGGAAGTGTCATTATTGCTCAGGAATTTGATCCTGAAACAGGAGAAACGATCAAAATCCAATATGATCCGATTACAGGTGAAATAATAAAGGAAGTTCAATACGATCCCGAAACAGGTGAATTAATAAAATCTGATAAAGAGACAGTAGAAAAAACAGTTCTTATTCTTCTTAAATCTGGTGACAGTATAACAGGTATCATTGAATCTGAAACCGATACTGAAATAACCTTATTGAGCAATACGCTGGGAAGGCTGATGTTGGATAAAGTGAATATCCGCAGCATTCAACCGTTTAGTGGTGTGTCAGTATCCATTTTTCCTTCAACTGAAGTTAAAGTAGACGAATCAAAACCCACATATTTTTCAGTTGTATCTCACGCTGAACAAGCAGCAAATAACGCTGTAAACCAAGGGTCGAATGTTGTGGGGGCCTTAGCCGGCTGCATAGGAACAATGGTTTTTGGAATTGGGATGCCTATAGTAGCTCTAGCGGTTGAAAATAATTATGGTATGAAACAGCCGGACAGTAATTTTTATAAGGAATTGGATTCGGCTTCTAAATCTATTTATGATAAGACTTATAGCCGTGAATATAAAGAATTGCGCAGAAAATATGTTTATGGTACTTGGGGAGCAGCATGTGGATTGATCTTTTTATTAATGATAAGTGGTGTGTAATTGTATTATGTTTTTAATGGGAATTATCTTCTTGACTGGATTGTAATAAAAAATTGATTTGTTAACTTGTCTATCATACATGACGTTCTTAACATATTATTGCTAATGAAAAAAATGTAAGGACATCATATACATCTTAAAATATACAGAAAGGCAGGAGGCCTATGTTCCAATCAGAACATACAGATATACTTGAAAATCCCCGGAAGCGACGCTGCCTATGGTTTTATTAAAAGCCAGGTGACTGAAGGCAATGCAGAAGAATTTATCATTGGTTCTTACGATTGGCAGATCGTTGTAAAATGAATTCAGGAAAAATCTTACAAATTAGTGTGAAGCCGAGTACGCCCGGAGAACATGGATTACCCAAAATGTCGGTTTCTTCCGCAGAAATCCATTATGGTGGTGTAGACGGTGATTATAATAATTTTCGTCAAGAGAAAAAGAGCGGCGAGCCGGATATGGCTGTCATGCTCATTACTCAAGGAATTTTGGATGATCTAAACAGAGAAGGCTGGCCGGTGGAAAGTGGAGACTTGGGAGAAAATCTGACTCTTAGCGATTTGTCTTATATATCCATCGAACCAGAACAAAAATTCAGAATGGGAACTGCATTAATTCAAATTTCCTTTAAATGTGAGCCCTGTACCTATCTTTATTCATTGCCGTATATTGGTGATGAAAAGGGTCCGGAATTTATTAAAACAGTAAAAGACCGCCGTGGCTGGTATGCACGTGTGTTGGAAGAAGGTGTTGTAAGCACCGGTGATATAATTAAGCTGGAAGGATGATCATGAAGAAATTTCTGTTAATCATATTCAGCGTTTGCATTGTATTTGGGCAGGACACGGACTTTGAAACGCAATATTATTATGACACGATCTACCTGCAGCAAGGATTTATGGGGCAAAAATATGTTAAGGGAGGAGAATCATTTCCATTAATGTCTCTGGGAAGTGAATTGAAACGATACCCTGAATCACAGGAACTTTATGAAAATACTTTTTTATGCGCATGCTGGGGTTGGGCGCATTGATAATTGGGCCTGTTGCGAGTTCTGCATTAGTTAATACAGATGCGAGTTCATTTATTTCTGTTTATTTAGGTTCTTTATTTTTGGGAGCCTTCGCTGTATTTGAATCCTTTAATAAACTCAATGAAGCAGTGTGGGTCTTTAATCGGGAACAGTTGAAGCGGGGGAATGATGGCAATGAGTTTGAAGGTGATTCAAATGATTGGAGATGGAGAGAATCAACACCTTGAGCCAACCGAAAGCATTCCTTTTTGACCTGGACGGTGTTTTTTATATTTCAGGGAAATTAATTTTTGGAGGCCCTGATGCGATTGCTTTATTAAGGGAAAAGAAAATACCATTTCGAATTGTAACCAATACCACAACCAAAACCAGAAAGCAGCTTACACTACAACTTAATAATTTGGGACTCGCGGTTCGTAAAGATGAGATTGTTACTGCAGGACAGGCAGGGGTTATCCATTTAAGAAAATGCGGTTCACCTCCTTGTTATTTGTTAATCAGCGAAGAATTGAAAGAAGATTATGCTGAATTTGATTGTGGCAATCAAAAACCAGAATATGTTGTTATGGGTGATCGGGGCCACGACTGGACATATGATAATATGAACAAAGTTTTTCGACTCATGATGGACGGTGCAGAATTATTAGCACTGCATAAAGGAAAATATTTTCAAGTAAGCGATGGTCTTGATTTGGATATTGGTGCAATTGTTACCGGATTGGAATACGCTACGGGTAAAAAGGCAATCATACTCGGCAAACCCAATAAAGAGTTTTTTAAGGCAGCACTGGATGATCTTGGATGTTTACCAAATGACGTTGTGATGGTAGGAGATGATTTAATCAATGATATTGGCGGCGCGCAATCCCTGGGTATAAAAAGCGTGCTGGTTAAAACGGGGAAATATCGAAAAAAGCTGTTAGAAAAATCAGATATTGTTCCCGATGCAATTATGGATTCAATTGCAGAACTAGCGATTCTCCTGTAAACACCTTTTCGTTATCTTTATCATCCGTATAGCCCATCATAACTGAATGACCTTCCACAAATAGGTGAGATTCATTTTGTTTTATTGTTGTCATGTGCATTCCCGAGTTCCCAACAGAGACAACTGCTGTATTCTCCGGTAAAATATAAAGTTGATTAGACTCGCTGATTTCAGTCCAATCAAAATTGACAATATAATCGGCATCTTCATGTCCGATTGTTAGATCTGGATTTTCTTTAGTTACGGGAGCTCCTGTATATAATGGTAGAATAGCTTGTAATATGACCCAAGCTGTGCTGTTGGGTTTTAAATCTACGTGAAATGTACCGTCATCAAATAAGTCTAATTTCCGTTGAACATCATTTGCGTTAACCAGCAAATTATAATGCGAAAGTCGAATCCCTTTATCACCTGAAACAAATATCAATGCTTCATCATCCAGGTTCGGTTTATAAGTTGGGTTAAACGTGTCATCTTGGTTTTCAAAACAATCTGGAATTGGATCTGTTTCGATAATATGATCTGGAGTTATGATATGGTCAATGTTTTGTTCTGGTTTTTCCGCAAGAATAACAGACGCACCCACAGTCCAAATGCCGAAAACGATTAATTCTGTGTGGGGAAATTGCTGGGGATGGACCCAAACCCGTTCTTTTGGTTTTAAGCCTGTTTTCACCAACCAATTAGCAATTTTTTGTACGTTCGAATAAAAATCGAGATTGGTCATACCCAAATCCTTATAGATCATTTTTCCATGGTGCTTAACATTTTGACCTTCTACCAAACCGTGTAGATTCGGATAAGGCGTCATGTATTCGATAGGTTCAACATTCCCCAAACATTGTGCCTGATAAATGCGATCTGACAAAGGTTTAGTCAAATTTATTCAGGTTTTATTTTTCGAATAATTTCGAATTGATCTGTGGTACGAATATAGTTATTACCGGCAACCCGAGCGATTGGGCGCAGTTTTTCTAGAAGAATATGACCGTTGTCATATACATCATCATCAATATGAAAAAGAACAACAGTCCCAATAACAACAAATCCACCACCAGGCCCTTCGTTGCCAACAGGAATGATTTGATTCAATTTGCATTCGAAACTAATCTTGGCTTCTTTTACTTTGGGAGGTGCAATGAATTTGCAAGGATCAGGAGTCAAACCTGAAATTTCAAATTCATTTACTTCAGGATCAAAATCTGTCGCCGTTGCGACCATTTGTTCTGCAAAATCTTCTGATACGATATTGACAGCAAATTCTTCAGTATCACGAATATTATTTAAAGTATCCTTTGTAATACCATCATACCCCCGCCGAGCCGGGCAAAACATAATGGAGGGCGGATTTGAACAAATTCCATTAAAATATGAAAAAGGCGCAAGGTTTTCAATTCCATCTTTTGATAGTGTAGATACAAATGCGATGGGGCGTGGTACAATGGACCCGATCATGAGTTTATGTGTTTCCGCTAAAGAATGTTCGTTGGGATCAAAAATCATGATTCCAGCCATGATGCAGGATAATCAATATCATCTACCTCTTGGGCAGCTGTAGTTATGTTTAGAGGTTTGAATGTATCGACCATCACAGCATATTCAGACGTCTCTTTGTTACCGATTGATTCCTCGATCTTGCCCGGTTGTGGGCCATGTGGCAATCCTCCTGGGTGAAATGTAATAGACCCTTCTTCCATACCTTTGCGACTCATGAAATCACCTTCCACATAATATAAAATTTCATCGGAATCCACATTGCTGTGGGCATACGGCGCCGGAATTGCTTCTGGATGATAATCAAACAAGCGCGGTACAAAATTACATATAACCAATCCGGATGCTTGAAAGACCTGGTGTACCGGCGGCGGCTGATGAACTTTCCCGGTTATAGGCATAAAATCTTTAATATTAAACACCCATGGGAAATAATATCCATCCCAACCGACAAGATCACACGGGTGTGTTGCGTATTCATATATCTGATGACCGCCATTCAGTCGGACGTTAATATTTGTTGGCCCATCCGATTGTGAATCAACAAGTTCAGGTGTGCGGATATCTCTTTCGCTGAATGGAGAGTGTTCCAGTAATTGCCCGTGGCGATTCCGATAACCCTTGGGTGTTTCTACTGGACCGGATGATTCGATGATAAAATGCTTCATTGAGTCTTTCACATCCAATTGCCAGATTACACCTCGGGGTATGACTACATAATCACCTGCAGCTACATTAAGCTGACCAAAATTAGTGATCAGTGTTCCTGATCCTACATGAACAAAAATTATTTCATCATGGTGTCCATTCCTGTAATAATCTGTCATGGATGAATTCACATGTGCTTTGTAAAGGACACAGTCACTATTAAAAAATAATGGTACCCTGGCTGATATGGCATCGCCGGATGAATTAAGTTTGTGAGTCGTCAAATGGTGATGTCTGTGAGTTCCAGTCCAAGCTTCAAGTTTCAAGGGATTAAAATCTCCTACTTTTTTTACAACAGTAGGCGGATTTTTATGATAGATATTGGAATAAATAGAACTGAATCCCTCGCGGCTGACCAACTCTTCCCAATATAAATTGTTCTTGTCATCACGAAATTGAATGTGTCGTTTATTTGGGATAATCCCTCGTTTTTGATAAAAAGGCATGCTACATCCTATATTATTTTGTTTTCCAGTACACCCAACCGCTCTACTTCCATACGGACAGTGTCACCTTTTTGTATCCATCCACCGGTATTCTCCGGTCGAAGTTCAAGGATGCAACCCGTTCCAACTGTACCGGAACCAAGATAATCGCCAGCCACCAGATTCGCATTCATACTGGCTCTCTCAATCATGGTCGGGAAGGAATGATACAGGTCGTTTGTATTGCCATCGGAAATGAGTGTATCATTCACATGACAGGTCATGCGCAGTTGAAGTTTTCCATCATTATCCCAAGCATCGGCTAATTCATCGGGCGTAACCATGTAAGGTCCGAAGCTTGTCGCAAAATCTTTTCCTTTCGCCGGACCCAAACTCATGGGCATTTCTTCCCGCTGTAAATTACGTGATGACCAATCATTGCAGATTGTATAACCGGCAATCAAACGATCGGCATCATCGGCTTTTATATCGCGTCCGCCATTGGCAATAATCACAGCAAATTCCAGTTCAAAATCCAGCTCTTCTGTATTTTTTGGATACGGAATTTCAGCGCCATGTCCATAAAGGGCATTGGGATTGGAAAAATAGAAAATGGGTATTCTGAACCAGTCGGGGTGCATTTCCAAACCCCGCAATTTTCGTGCAGCTTTAACGTGTTGCTCGAATGCATAAAAATCACGAAATGTGCTGGGATTGGTGATGGGTGGAAGCAATTGCACATCCGATTCTTGAAGAGATACATGCTGGCCATTTGCCATGAGATTAGCTATAGGTTCAACTTCTAATTCATTTTGAAGTCTTTGTAGCTTTATTAGGTTTGGTTCCCAATCTTCCAGGCATGAATGAAGAGAAGATGGAATCTGTAGATAGTCAGGTTCATGTTTTTCTTCATTCATAAAAATGGCTGCCCGGAACACATCAACTACATATCCATCCATCATAAAACCAAAACGCTGCGATTTATTTCCACTGTTTAAATATGTTACAAATTTCATCTTTTCCTCAATTTATCACAAATTACCGCGTTGTGCCTGTTCACGTTCTATGGATTCAAACAACGCTTTAAAATTTCCTTTACCGAAGCTCTGGGATCCTTTCCGCTGAATCACTTCATAAAATAGTGTTGGGCGATCTTGAATCGGTTGGGTAAAAATTTGGAGCATGTACCCATTTTCATCCTTGTCAACTAAAATACCCAAATTAGCCAGAGTTTCAATATCTTCATCAATTTCACCAATTCGTTCAGTCAAATCAGTATAATACGATTTAGGCGTGGGTAGAAAATCAACTCCATTCGCCCGCATTTTAGTGACTGTTTTTACAATATCACGAGTGGACATCGCTATATGCTGAATACCAGCTGTTTCATAATAATCTAAAAATTCCTGGATTTGAGATTTTTTCAAGCCATCAGCTGGTTCATTGATGGGCATTTTAATCTTTTCATTATTATTTGCCATGACGATTGAACGTAAGGCAGAAAATTCAGTATTGATATCCTTATCATCCACAGACCAGAAGCGGTGCCAACCAAAAACTTTTTCATAAAAATCACACACAGTTTGCATATCTCCATCAGCCTGGTTACCCACAAGATGATCGATATGGACCAACCCCGTTGGATCAGCAATAATATCTTCTTCATATACTTTATATCCCGGCAGAAAAACGCCATCGTAATTATTCCTTTGGACAAATGTATGGTTTGTTTCGCCGAATGTTTTAATTGTCGCAATGACAACTTCACCGCAGTCATCTTCAATCATTTTAGGTTCTGCTATACTTTCTGCTCCGCGTCTGGTGGTTTCTTTCCATGCAGCTTCAGCATCATCAACGGTAAAGGATACATCTTTCACACCATCTCCATGAACATCAATATGGTGGCCAATGGCAGTGTTTTTTTCTAATGGTGATGTTAACACAAAACGAATTTTATTTTGTTTCATCACATAACTGACGCGATCTCGAGAACCGGTTTCCAAACCTTTATAAGCAATAGGCAAAAAGCCAAATGCAGTTCGATAATAATAAGCTGCTTGCTTCGCATTGCTAACATATAATTCACAATGATCAAATGCTTTTAAAGTATAAGTAGACATTTATAATATTTCCGAAATTGCTGTAATAAATCGTCTATTTTCTTCTTTAAGACCAATGGAAACTCTAATACAATTATTCCATCCAAAAGGAGTTAGATGTCGAACAATTACTCCTTTTTCAAGCAGACGTTTTGTAATCGACAACGCTTTATTTTCAGATTCCCATACAGTTGTAATAAAATTTGTTATGGAAGGTACAAAATGAATATTCAAATTTTCCATTTCTTCCATCATATAGTCCATGCCGGATTTGTTTAGCTTAATCGTTTTATTTAAAAAAGGAGTATCATCCAACGCTGCATAACCGGCGACTTGGGCTAAATAAGAAGGTTCAAAAGGGACTTTTACTTTAAGCAAATTACCAATCAATTTTTCATGGGCAAAACCATAACCAATTCTCGCACCAGCTAAACCATACGCTTTCGAAAAAGTTCGCAATGTAATCACATTGTCATATCGATACGTCATGGAGTCTGGATAATTGTGAGTTGACTGTGCAAATTCAAAATAGGCCTCATCAAGAATAATCAATACCCGTTCAGGAACATGTTGATAAAATGCATCAAATTCTTGGCGTGTTATATATGTCCCCATGGGATTATCAGGATTAGCAATATATATCAATTTTGTATAATCATTGATTTGTTCTGCTAAAGCTTGGAGGTCATACCGGTAATTGTTCATAGGAACCCAATGGATCTTTTTCCCAGACGTATTTGCCAGCACTCGAAAGCCAATAAAGGAATTTTGTGCAGTTATTATTTCATCATCGGTTAATAAAAAGGTCCGGATAATAGTGGACATGATGCCTTCAGATCCTGCTCCAAGCACAACATTGTCAATCTTGACATTATATTTTTTGGCAAGTTTTTTCCGTAAAACATATCCGTTGGCATCTGGATATCGATGAATTTTTCCCATTGCTTGCTTCATTGCAGCCAAGGCTCGAGGTGATGGGCCGAGTGAATTTTCATTTGAGGCCAGCTTGATAATTTCAGATATACCCGTTTCTCGCTGAACTTCATCTATGGGCTTGCCTGGAACATAATTTGCAAGGTTTTGAATATATGATGGCACTAAAGGCATAGATTGAATTTACGATAGATGAGAACTAAACTCCGAGCTATGAAAATAGCCGGACCGCTCAAAAAGGGCAAATTTATTACTCGACCTAATCGTTTTATTACACATATAGATTTAAATGGGGAGAAAGTAATAAGTCATTTACCTGATCCTGGACGATTACAGGAATTACTAATCCCAGGTGCCATTGTTTGGCTGCGACCTGCTCTTAAAGATTCTAACAGAAAAACACGGTATTCCACACTTATGGTTGAAAAAGAGGGTGTGTTGGTTTCATTGGACACAACATTGCCTAATCGATTTATTCGGGAAGATTTTGATTTTATACCATTTTTAAAAGGATGGTGTCTTGTTCGGTCAGAATACAAGATTGGGAACCATCGTATTGATTTTATATTAAAAGATACTCAAGGAAATGAAATATATACTGAAGTGAAATCAGTTACATTTGTTGAGAAAGGAATTGCGCAATTCCCCGATGCAGTAACAGCTAGAGGTAAACAGCATGCTGAACTACTGACTTCATTAAAAAATGAAGGAAAGAAAACGATGATTATATTTATATGTCAAAGACCGGATGCAAACATTTTTCAACCCATGTGGGATCGTGATCCTGCTTTTTCCCATGCTTTATTTAATGCACAGCAAGCAGGAGTTGACATAAAGTGTTTTACAACAAATGTTTCATTAAAGGAAATGACATTTTGCAGTGAAATTCCATTAAATTTGACACCTCCAAATGAATAGTAAATTATTCCTGTATTTAATCTGTATCATTTTTATTTCTTGGCAGTGTGCAGCTATTGCCCCGCCAAGTGGTGGGAAGAAAGATACAACACCTCCAGAACTATTATCTGCAAATCCACCCAATGGAACTGTGCGCCTGTTGGAGCAAGTAATTGAATTGATATTTTCAGAATATATGGATGAGAAAAGTTTTGCAGATGGTATCCGTATTGTGCCAGTTTTGGAAGGAGAGCCGCTTATAATATTTAAAGGAGACCGTGTAATCGTCACATTACCTGGCGGCATTAAAAATGATATGACTGTAGTTCTAACCTTGAGCAGGTCAATCAAAGATGAGCATGGTGTGGAACTCGCCAAACCGATACAACTGGCTTATAGTACCGGCGATATCATTGATACAGGCGTTATTAAGGGTAGAGTATATTCAACTCAACCTGCAGCAGTTTATTTATTTAATGAAGATAACAGCGATTCATTATTGGTGTCTAAACCGGATTATATTTCTGAAACAGAAGATGACGGTTTATTTGAATTCAATTATCTTTCTTCGGGAAAATATAAAATATTGGCAGTGGAACGTGGAGTAGCCGGATTAAAACTTGATCAAAAGCGCATGTTTTTTGGCGTCCCATTTGATTCTGGAATTGAATTGGATTCCATTTTCACTGCAGTTCGTATTCGTTTATTCAAAGAGCAGGAACCCTTACGTTTATTAAGGGGCGAGTGGAACGATTGGTATTGGGGACAATTGTATTTCAATAATGATTTAGATGAAGATATAACTATCGAAGAATTAAAAATTGGTAATCAGGAAATGGATTGGTTTTATCATTTTGATGATAAAAAGGCAATTATTGTTACAGTGCAAGATTCAATTTACAGTAATAAAGAACAAATCAGTTTCAAGAATATAAAGTTAGAGCATACTGTTTTACTGGATTCTTCAGTTATAAATGTTTCAATTCCTGCAGAAGTTGATACACATTATTTATACTTAACTTCGCCTGAAACTAAACTATCCATTACTCCAGACAAATCAGGCCCTCCCTTTGAACTTGTTTTTTCCAGACCGTTAGCCGAAGAGTGGTTAGAAAACATTAATATTGATTTATTAATGGATGACACAATTCAAGTTGTATACATTCGTAAGATTGATTCACCTATGAAAATGTCCATCATTCCTGAAAATGGATGGGAGCCTAAAAAATCGTATCAAATAAAATTGTTCAGACAAGATTCTACACGTAGTAAATCAACATTTAAAGATTCCATTACAATTATACATATTGAAACAACGCATTTTCAAGGGTATGGCGGGTTATCTGGAATGGTTAAGGGATATGAATCAACCCAATTGATTACAGAAATATTAAGCGTTGAAAATAAGGAATGGAATTTTAAGAGTGTTGTAAATTCAGAAGGTCGTTTTGAATATAAAGACATACCAGAAAGCTCATACATATTTCACGTTTTTGATGATAGAGATCAAAATAAGGTATATTCTTATGGAAAAGCATTTCCATTTCATACAAGCGAATGGTTCTTTATTTCGCCGGATACGATTGAAGTTCGAGCCAATTGGGATATTGAATTACAACCAATCTTTATGGGAAACTAATCTATGCATAGCGTAATTATGGCAGGGGGAAGCGGAACACGCTTTTGGCCAATGAGCAGGAAAAATAAACCAAAGCAGCTATTGAAGATAATTGGTGATCAAACAATGCTGCAGATGACGGTTGACCGTTTGAGCAAGTGTAAAAAAACGGATGAGATTTATATTTCTACGCGAAAAGATTTATCAGATGTAATTAAAAAGGTAATAATGGGGGTAAAATCAAATAATATTATAGCTGAACCCAGTGGCAAAAATACAGCTCCCTGTATAGGCCTTTCAGCAATGTATATTTCAAAAGTAGACGGTGAAGCTGTTATGGGAATATTCCCTGCCGATCATTTAATTGTTGGTCATCGATCTTTCGAAAAAGCATTGAACCATGCCACCAAAACGGCTATTGAAAAAGATGCATTGGTTACAATCGGTATTCAACCAACGTTCCCTTCAACTGCTTACGGTTATATCCAATTCGATCCAGACAGTCGAGTGGATAACCTTGATGCATATCCTGTTCGTACATTTGCAGAAAAGCCACATATAAATACTGCAAAACGATTTTTGAAAAGCGAGGATTTCCTATGGAATGCAGGCATATTTATTTGGAAGGTGAATGTCTTTCTGGATGAATTAGGTCGCCATATGCCGGAATTGAGTAACCAATTGTGGAAAATTGGTAAACGCATTAAATCCAGTAAAACATATACAGATATTTGGTCTGAAATTGAACCCGAATCAATCGATTATGGTCTGATGGAAAAAGCAAAAAATATTTATGTAGTTAAGTCATCTTTTCGCTGGAATGACTTGGGGTCATGGAATGCTGTATATGATGTATTACCCAAGCGAATAGACGGTAATTTAGTTAGAGGTAGTGGACTTGTGATTGATGGCAGTAATAATTTTATACAAAACGATGATCGATTTACAGTTGTCATTGGTTTGGATAATGTGGTGGTAATATCAACGGATGATGCAACATTGGTTGTCAATAAAGACAATGTTGAAGATGTTCGAAAAGTTGTAGAATATTTAAATAAAAAAGACAGACAGGATTTATTGTGAGCCTTAATCCAGATAAATTGATGAGAATGTTTGAAGAACTCGCTGAAAAATTGGATATAAGTATTGTGAAGGATAAAGGGAATTTTAACGGTGGCATGTGCACTATTAATGATGAAAATTATATCGTACTTAATAAATCAAAACCTATTGAGCAGCGTTTAAAAATTCTAGCGAACTCATTTAAAACTAAAAAATTATCAGACACATATCTTATACCTGCATTAAGATCATATATAGAAGAAGTTACAAACGGGTAGAATTTTAATAGAATAACTTGATTTTCTGACAACAAGGTCAGTACACTTGGGCTCTTTATTATTAGGGAATGCGGATAGAATCATTAATGTTAGATAATAAACCTGGAAAATACTCATGAAACAATATTCAACTTCTGATATCCGAAATTTTGCATTAGTTGGTCATGGCGCTAGCGGAAAAACATGCTTGAGCGAAGCGATGCTTTATTGTAGTGGGCACATTAATCGAATGGGCACGATTGATGCTGGTAGTACTGTTTCCGATTATCATCCTGGAGAACAAAATCGCCAAATTTCTATTCACTCAACTCCAATGGTGACAGAGTGGAAAGAGAAAAAATTTAATCTGATTGATACTCCTGGATATTCTGATTTTATTGGTGATGCACTCAGTTCTTTAGCTGTAGTGGATATGGCTGTTGTAGTAGTGAGCGCTGTGAATGGAGTTGAAATTGGAACTGAACAAGTGTGGGACCACGCGACCAGAAATGATATTCCTAAAATAATTGTTATCAATGGGTTGGATCGTGAGCACGTCAATTTTAATAAAGTTCTAAAGCAATGTAAGAAACGGTTTGGCAGTAATGTGTTTCCAATGCAATTACCTGTTAATACCGGCCCTGGTTTTAATAAAGCTGTTGATGTTTTGCGTAGTGAACTTATCGAGTACAATATGGATGGATCAGGGAAATTCACCGAATCTGAATTGCCGGATGATTTGCAATTACAAGTAGATGATCTTCACCAAAGTTTAATTGAATATGTAGCTGAATCTGATGATTCACTTTTGGAGAAATTTTTTGATCAAGGGAATTTGAGTGAAGAAGAAATGCGCGATGGTATTCATGCTGCAGTACAGAACCAAACATTTGTTCCTTTATTCTGCACATCATCTACATCGAATATCGGCGTAGCAAGATTAATGGACTTTATTTCCAAGTTTGGATCTTCGCCTGTAGACAGGGCACAAATCACTGCTTTGGATGCGAACAGTGGCGAAGAAAAAATTGTAGACCTTTCGGGTAGTGATCCAGTCATTTTTGTATATAAATCAATTTCAGAGGGGCATGTAGGTGAATTATCATTTTTTCGAGTGTATTCCGGAAGAGTAAGTACGGGTATCGATCTCTACAATACGTCCAGAAGCCAAAATGAACGATTTGGCCAGTTATTTATCATGAATGGTAAAGATAGAAGCAATATTGGTGAATTAGCTGCTGGCGACCTTGGAGCAGTGGTAAAGTTAAAGGATACACATAATGGGAATACTCTTTGTGGTGCCTCTTTGAGAGTAAAACTAAAAAAAGTCGTTTATCCGAAGCCTAACATTCATGCTGCGATTGAAATCCATTCAAAAGGAGATGAGGAAAAGGTGGCGGTTGGATTATCTACTTTGCATGAAGAAGATCCAACGTTTATTTACAGAGTAGATTCAGAAGTAAAACAAACCATTATATCTGGTCAAGGAGAATTGCATTTGCAAGTTATCCATGATCGTTTAAAAAGACGTTTCAATGTAGATATCCATTTAAAAGAACCCAAAATACCCTATCGTGAAACTATCCAAGGCAATGGACAGTCAAAATACCGCCATAAAAAACAAAGTGGCGGAGCGGGCCAGTTTGCAGAAGTTTGGATGCGTGTCGAACCTAAACTACGGGGGGAAGGTGTTGAATTTACTAATTCACTGGTTGGACAGAATGTTGATCGAGTGTTTGTTCCTTCTGTCGAAAAAGGTGTTAAGTCCGCCTGTGTTGATGGTATTTTAGCTGGGTACAAAGTGGTGGATTTAAAAGTAGATTTTTATGATGGTAAACAACATCCGGTTGATTCAAAAGATATTGCGTTTCAGATTGCTGGTAAACATGCATTTCGTGAAGCATTTTTGCAGGCACAACCAAGTTTGCTAGAACCGATTATGAATATTGAGGTGAAGACCCCGGAAGATCATATGGGCGATGTTATGGGCGATATTTCCGGCCGTCGGGGGAAAATCATGGGAATGGAATCAGAAGGTACATTTCAGATTATTAAGGCTCAAGTTCCTCAAAGTCATCTGTACAATTATTCCATAACTTTGAGATCATTAACTGGTGGTAGGGCATTGCATACTGAAGAATTCAGTCATTATGAACAAATGCCTAAAGATATGGAAAGAAAGGTGATTGCTAATTCAAAATCTGATGAGGAATAAATGGGTGATTGGTAAAGTGGTAACTGGTTAATAATTGATAATGAAATAATGGACACATTGCTTATCTTCAATAGACCAAGAAATAAATTTAATTAATAGCACATGACCTCTCACAATTCCGTACAAATTTGATCAATGAAACCAAAGACCCCTCACCAGTTACCTCTTACCAGACTCTGGGCTCCATGGCGAATGGATTATATTTTATCTGAAAAAGAAAATGGGTGCATTTTTTGTAATAAACCTAAAAAAGATAATGACCGTAATATGCTTATATTGCACCGTGGGAAAAACGTATTTGTTATGATGAATTTATACCCTTATAATAATGGACATTTGTTAATTGCTCCGTATACTCATGCGGATAATTCAAATGAATTGACTATTGAAGACCGTGGTGAGATTATGGAACTTGCTAATGCTTCTATGGAGATCATCAAAAAATCAATGAATGCAGAGGGCTTTAATTTTGGAGCAAATGTAGGTAAATCTGGAGGCGCTGGAATAGAAGAGCACATACATTTTCATGTGGTTCCTCGATGGCAGGGGGATACCAATTTTATGCCGATAATAAGTCATATAAAAGTACAGGTAGAAGGCTTGTTAGAAACATACGATAATCTGAAGCCATATTTCGACAATTTATAGATGGACCTTTTTACACACTCTTGGCTTCCTTTTTTCTATTTATACGGTATGGGTGCTCTTTTCTTTTTTCCGGGTTTATATTTGATAACGAAGACTAAATCTTTGGATATGAATAAACCACAGCATCGTAAATGGATGAAAATCTTATTGTTCGGCTATGTTTGGTTCATGGCTCTTCATGGTATTTTAATTACTTTAGCGTTGAAGTAAAAAATGGAAACATTTCATAATATAGGTACGACTACAGACTGGATCGTCATGGTCGTTTATTTTTTAGTTGTGATGCTTTTTGGAAGTTACTTTGGTCGTTATACTAAAAGCACATCGGATTTCTTTTTTGGAGGTCGACGGTTTAGTTGGTGGCTGATTACAATGTCTATCGTAGCAACGGGAGTTGGCAGTCATAGTTTTGTAAAATATTCCGCAAAGGGATTTGAACATGGCATAAGTTCATCTATGACATATTTGAACGACTGGTTTTTTGTACCGTTTTTCATGTTTGGCTGGTTACCGATTATTGTGTATTCAAAAGTACGTTCCATACCTGAATATTTTGAAAAACGATTCAGTCCATCAGCACGGTTTTTAGCTACGATATTATTATTATTATATATGGTCGGGTATATCGGCATTGGGTTTTTAACTTTAGGAAAAGCTCTTCTACCCATGCTTCCGGAAGCAGTAAATGTAATGGGTACAGCGATCGATATTACTCTGATGCGTGCCATTGTAGTTATCGCAATCATTACGGGGATTTATATCACATTTGGCGGGCAAACTGCAGTGATTTTTACTGATTTACTACAGGGATTTATTTTATTATTTGCCGGGTTTATGTTATTTTTTATTGGTATTTCCTATTTGGGAGGATTTTCTACATTTTGGGATTTACTTCCAACAACATGGAAATTACCTCTGGCGGAGTTTAACAAACCTTCTAGTTTTAATTTTGTAGGAATATTTTGGCAAGATGCTGTTGCTGGATCCATAGGTTTTCTTTTTATGAATCAAGGATTGCTTATGCGTTTTATGGCGTGTAAAAGTGTGAATGAAGGTCGAAAAGCAGCAGCAATAAATATTATGTTTATTTTACCTCTATCTGCGGTTGTTGTGGGAAGCGCCGGATGGCTTGGAAAAGCCATTTCAGTTGTATCACCTGATATCATTAGTCCCAATACTTCACCGGATGAAATATTTGTTGTTGTAGCAAGTATTATTACTAGCCCTGGCGTTTTTGGGTTTGTTATGGCTGCTCTAACAGCTGCCTTAATGTCGACAGTAGATACATTGATTAATGCAACAGCTGCTATTTGCGTGAATGATATTTATCGACCGATTGTTACTTATTTGAAACCTGATAGACAAGAAATTGAATCTGAAAAAGATCGCAGAGAACTTTTTGTGGCACGACTTGCTTCCATCGGAATTACAGCTTTGGGAGTGCTTGCGGTCTTGGCGTTTAAGAATTTCCCCACCGTATATGAAGCTCATGGGTATTTTCATTCTACGTTAACTCCGCCATTGGTTGTTGCCATTTTTATGGGTGTATTTTGGAAACGATTTACACCGGCAGGTGTCATTACTACATTTCTTGGTGGAGTCCTTTTGATGATTATTGGTGCCAGATTTCCAGGAATATTTATTGCGCCATTTGATCATGGAATCGAGATGAATCCGGCAAGACCTTATTCCTATATTCGGGCATTATATAATACAATCGTATGTATTGGCGTAGGTGTTTATGTAACGGCGATGGGGAATAATTATAATCGCTTTGTGGATATTTTCAAATCCAGACAATCCGGCCGTTCAGAAATGGTTGGATTGACAGCAGTAGTCGGTTTGGCATTTGCGTTGGCATTGTTTGGTAATTCAACAATGAACACTCAAGTGTTGTCTGCAGTTTTTGTTGTTATTCTGGTTCCGGGTATTGTTGGTTATTTTGTCTCTTATGATGAACAAAAAGCAACGGAAGGATTAACAAGTTGGTCATTAGATAAAGCAAAAATCATGTTTAAAGGATCTGATATCAATGATCAAGTTGGAGAAAAGGTAGAAGTGGTATTTAAACAAGAAGATGAACGTGAAAATATTATTCGTTTTTCTAAAAATGATATGGAAAGAATGTCAGCAAATGTCGGAGATCTTGTTTATTTATCTGATAAGCGCAAATGGCTCGGCGGGTTAAAATCTATTCATTCCACTTATGGAGAAATACACAACGAAGACGGTGTTGTTTATATGGGCACTCGAAATATTGAAACAGGTTTATTTGATAAGGGAAGAATTTTAATAGCTGAAAAGGAAATGTAACTTTGAGAGCAACTCAAAGTGCAATAAATTCGCCAGCTTTTTTCAAGAAATAATTTAACAAAACGATCCGGAGTAGCTCAGTTGGTAGAGCGAGTGGCTGTTAACCACCAGGTCGGGGGTTCGAGTCCCTCCTCCGGAGCATACTGAGTTGGTAACACGAACCGGTTAACAACTCAAGAGCATTCGCCCTTGGATCATAACTCCAGGGGCGTTTTTTATTTCCCATTTCTCATCGGGGAGTTGTGGCTTTTTAACCGATAGTTAACTGAACCAGCAATAAGGCTAGAAAGGATATCTGAAAATGGAGATTTGTTCAGCATCTGATTCTCTAAAGCGCAGTTAAACTATAAAAAACTATTTAATATGAGGAGATTTATTTTTCAGGATTTAATCCCATAGTATCCATGTATTCAATTTTATACGAATTTAATAAATCTATTATCTCTGTTCGCTGCTTGATCAATTCATATATCAAAGTTCGTTTCTTATAAAAAACAGAAATAAAGCGCAGATGTTGGCGATAATCACGAACACGATTGATGTACTGAAGAACAAAATTGCCGCTGGGGATCAACGATAGTGCATAAATGAAGGTCCAAATGAAACTACCAGTGAGAGATGCAAAAATGATGATTTCAATGGAATAATAAATTAAAAAAATAATGGTCCCAGACAACATTTTCCATGGGGCAACTTCTGCTTTGTGTTGTACAAAATGACGGGCATACCAGCGGGGGAATTTGTAGGGAATCACATTATTGATCAGTCCATAGAGGTAAATAGGGAACATAATTATTATGTATAGAATTGCTTTTATTCTTTCCCAAAAAGTAACCCCGCTACTTGCAGGGTCCAAAAATTCATCCTTGATCTGCAAACGATTGAGAAGCCGCTGGTAGAGGTTCAGCATCCCTTTAAATTCATTTACTTTCGACGGTTCATTTTCATAATACCATTCCACCGCATTGATAAGCCCTTTGGTCACAGAAAAATCATCTGCCTTGTTATCAGTCTCTAAACCCAGATCAACAGCCAATTCTTGTTTGTAAATTCTTTCCAGTGCTTCAACGATCTCCTGCATTTCCAAGTCTTTAAGATTGATGGTGAGTTTTGATAATGCTGTTTCAATCTGTTCAGTTACTAGATGCACACCTTCTTTTTCATTCTGCTCATATACGTCCCGAAAATCAGTTAATTGTATTGGTTGACCAAACCGTGTAGAAACATCGCTGCGAAATTTTATAGCGTTTGCATAATTTAATCCTACGGGGATGATCTGCACACCTAACTGCCAATCATTTTCAGCTTCTGCACCGAACCCAATGCGCGCGGCTCCTGTTTTGATCTGACTCAATATGCGGTCACCAGTGGAAATGCCTTCAGGAAAAATAAGGAAAGCTTTATTCTGTTTAAGGATCTCATACCCTTTAGAAAACGTCTCTTTATTTTTATCCATTTTACTGGGATCATCCACCTTACGATAAACAGGTACAATTTGGATCTGGCGTAAAAACCATCCTGCGATCAGATTATTGAAAAGGGTGCTTTTAGCAAAAAAATGCAGTTTTCTTTTACATGTATACCCAATGATCATTGGATCCATCATTGTGTTGGGATGATTGGCAGTGAAGATGATGGGTACATCTTTTGCAATATAATCCACATTCTCTGCAGAAATTTTATTGAAAAAAGTTCTAATGGCCGTAATAGCCATTAATTTGATCAAAAAATACAGCATGTTTTACTCTTCGCAGATCGTTCGAATATAAAAAGGACTTGGATCCGGCAGTTCTCCTTTATCAATGAGTTGTTGTAAATATTTAACGGAATAACTTGGTTTAGCCATGCTGTCATAATAATCGAAAACACCTTGAATGCGATCCGATTGAAACATTAAACAATAGTGGGGAATATTTTGCAACACCGCTTGGGATTTTGGCATAAGGCTTAAGTTCTGGTTTTCGTAATAATAAGAGGGGTTATAAGATTCATCCCAAAATGGATTTACATAATCTCGCAAGTCAAAACTGCTTGACAGTTCCCATCCTTTTCCAGATCTCTTCAATCGTGTTGAGCCAGAATTGCATAGATCTAAGGCAAATAGAAATCCTTGATAATTACTTTCTAAATCGGCGAATGAGAATACCCCTGAGGATATTTTCCCCAATATATATTTTTCACCATAAATACCCATTGCAATTGCCATTTGCATAGCTGCTTCTTTTGATTCTACAAACTCCAATGCTAATCGATAGATTTTATAATATAGAAATCCAGATGCAGTAAAATGAGTTAGTTTATCCAATCCGATGTAAATACCGCCCACATTGACGACTTCATCAATTTGTATCTCTAAACTGTAATCTTGGTATTTCTCAAGATTCTTAAACGGTAATTCTCTACGGAAGATGCTCTTCTTATAGCGTTCACTAATATGGATTTCATTAGGTGGGTATTTATCTAATTGAGTTGAACTTTTTAATTGTTTTTCCAGTGGCGTATTCAAGCCAATACCAAAATGTTTTAATATTCGTCCTGCCGCTTCTTCGCACGAACAATCACTATGTTTTTTATTGATATCGTCTAAAGCCTCCTGAATTTCTTCATTGAATAATTTATTTAAATAATGAGACTCGTCATTGGGAAGTTGATTCCAGGCAAGATATTGATCTACTTCACCAGCGAAGATAAAAACATTTAATATCAAGATTGGCAGTAAATACTTCATGGGAACTTTCTTACTATGATAGAATGTAAATATGAACAGAGTAGTTGGAAACTTCTTTTTGAAACACCATATTCTTTTAAAGAATTTATATGAAGCAGATACTTATAATCATTTTTGCCTTAGGCATTTTATTTTCTCAAATAATTGAAGGAAAAAAAATTATGACTGAAAAAGTCAATAAATCTGAAACAGAATGGCAAACATGCTTAACGCCAGATGAATACCGTGTGCTTAGAAACAAAGGAACTGAAGCTGCATTTACTGGCAAGTATTATCGCCATAAAGAAAACGGGACGTATGTTTGCGCAGCCTGTGATAATGAACTTTTCAGTTCAAAAACAAAATATGATTCTGGAAGCGGATGGCCAAGTTTTTATGAAGCAATTTCTGGTGAGAAAATAAAATATATTGAAGATAAGACCCTTGGCATGAACCGAGTTGAAATAGTGTGTGCTAAATGTGATTCCCATTTAGGGCATATATTTGATGACGGCCCAAATCCTACAGGTAAACGTTATTGCGTAAATTCAGTTTCACTCGATTTCAACAAAACTGAATAATTACCAAATCCCAATAAAAATGTTTCAGAATAAAATCGCAATCCTACTATTATTTATAGGTGTTTCTAGCTTGTTTGCTGATGAACCGCCTACGTTAAATGTGACCAGAACACTTGGCACAATAACTGTTGATGGCCGTTTGGATGATGACGGCTGGATTGGTGCGGCTATGGCTGATGGATTTGTTGAAGTTCAACCTGGTGATAATACTCCAGCGATCGTCAATACAGAAGCGTTTGTCACATACGATGATGAAAATGTATATGTCAGTTTCAAAGCGTATGATAATCCAAAAAATATCCGTGCAAATATTTCGAAAAGAGACAATATGTACAGGGATGATTTTGTGGGTATTCTTCTGGATACTTATGGACAAGCTAACAGAGCCTATCAAATTATGGTTAATCCCATCGGAATTCAGGGTGATGGACAAAAAATAGGTCAAAATGAAGATGAATCATTTGACATGATTTTTGCATCTGCCGGAATCATCACAGATGAAGGATACCAAGTGGAAATTGCACTTCCATTCAGTAGTATCCGATTTCCCAACGAAGATGAACAGCACTGGCGCATCACTTTTTTCAGATCCTTACCCCGAGATGATTTTAAACGACAAATGTTATGGAGTCCTGTTGATCGTAATAATCCCTGCATACTTTGCCAGCTTGGGTACTTGAATGGAATTAAAGGAATAAAATCAAAACGATCCATGGAATTCTTACCAAGTATAGTCGGTACACAAAGTGGAGAATTGGATAGTAATAATGTTTTTCAAGAAAATGATTTTAATAGTGATTTAGCACTAGGTATAAAGATTCCAATAGGTCAGACAACGACTATTGAAGTTGCTATTAATCCTGATTTCAGTCAGATTGAGGCGGATGTAACTCAATTTGATGTGAATTCACCTTTTGCATTATCCTATCCGGAACGGAGGCCTTTTTTTAATGAGGGAAGCGATTTATTTAGCACTGGAGGTCACGAATGGCAACCCAATATTAAACCTGTTTATACTCGCTCAATAAATGATCCCAGCCTGGCTTTGAAAGTATTAGGAAGAATTGGAAGTACGGATTATGGCATTATTAGTGCTGTTGATGAAGAAACAGGCATAATTATTCCGTTTGAAGATTGGAGTTCACTCGTATCAGTTGGTAAAAGTAATGTGAATATTATTCGTCTGAAACATGCGTTGAATAACAGTTCGTATATTGGTGGAGTGATTACAGATAAACGTTACGCAGGCGGCAGCGGTACCACAATCGGGACGGACGGTTTATACTATTTAAATCAAAATTTGGCCTTTATCTGGCAGGCTTTTACAAGTATCACTTTTGAACCGAATGATACCACATTATCAGAATCAATCAATGGAATTAAATTTAACGGAAATAATTTAACAGCAGATTTTGATGGCGAATCATATAAAGGCCATCAGATTTTTGCTAAATTATCTCGAAAGACTCGAAATAATTTTTCCAATTTATTTTATGCTGAAAAATCGCCATCCTTCAGATTAGACACGGGTTTCCTTCGTCAAAACCATCAGCGTAATTTTGGAGGAAACTATTCTATTATTCAATATCCCGAAACAGATCTAATTGAGAGTTATTCATTTACGATTGCTACCGGAAGAGTTTGGAATTATGATTGGGATATAAAGGAACGTTGGCTTTATTCATCTCTCAATTTTCAATTCAAAGGACGAATGAGTACAGAATTATCCTTTTTACCAACCAGTGAAAGTTATTTAGACAGTATGTTTACAGGGTTAAGAAACTTCATGTTTAATGCTCGTAAGAGTTTTAGTGAAAAAGTATCATTAGGATTATATGGCTCAAATAATATTTCAATTATACGTTATATAAATCCACCTGAAAAAGGTCGATCAAAATCAATAAGTGTTTGGTTAAGTTTTAAACCAACTGCCAAAATTAAGATAATGCCATCTTTTAATTTTAACTCTGCACAATATCTGGATAACGATGATTATTATTACAAAGGACAAAGATTACGTTTATTTATAACATATCAATTCAATAAATATCTTTCGTTTAGATTGATAGGACAATATTTTTATCAGGAAGATTTTGTTTATGGTGATGTATATAAAAGTTTTGATCTACATCCACTCTTAAGTTACCAACCAAATCCATTTACTATTTTTTATATTGGTTCTTCCCACGATTTTGATGAAGGTCCAAATGGCTATGACTCTTTTGATATGTTTCATAATTCTCGTCAGATCTTTTTGAAATTTCAATACCTTATTCAAACCTAATTCATTCTTATCCCCTTATTAGTAAATTTAGCTTATGAAACCAGACGTTATTCTTTGTCATTACGGTGAAATAGGCTTAAAAGGGAAGAACCGTGGTTATTTTGAAAAAAAACTACAGGAGAATCTGCGTTCTACGCTTCAGCGATTTTCTCCAGAAACATTTTCATCCATCGGCCGAATGTTTGGTCGGCTCATTATTCGATTGAATGAAAATGGGCAAAATGAACTTGCATCAGTTAAGTCTGCTTTAAAAAATGTTTGTGGAATGGTGTATTGTGCACCAGCTATCTCCGCGAAACAAGATAAAGAAACAATTATCAAATTATCTGTTGAGCTAATGTCAGTTGGCGGTTATGATTCTTTTCGTGTAACTACCCGACGAACGGATAAAATTTTTCCTGTAAGTAAACTAAAAATGAACGAAGATGTAGGCGCTGCGATATTAGAGGCAACCGGTAAAAAGGTAAATCTTAAACAACCGGATAAAACCTGTTACATTGATATAGTAGATGGTAAAGCGTTTCTTTATACAGAACGCATACAAGGGCAGGGGGGGCTTCCTGTTGGAGTGAGTGGAAAAGTGATGTCTATGTTATCGGGTGGAATTGATTCACCTGTAGCATCATATTATATAATGAAGCGCGGAGCAGCTGTTTCCTTTATCCATTTTCATTCAGTTCCTTTTACCAATGAAGCATCTATAGAAAAAGTAAGGGAAATGATTGAAAAACTGCAGGTATTCCAACAAAGAATTTCTCTGCATTTAGTTGAATTGGCGCCCATCCAAAAAGAAGTCATGGTTTTAACATCTGAAAAATATCGTATAATTTTATATCGTCGTTTCATGGTGCGCATTGCGGAAAAGTTGGCGAAAAAACAGCGAGCTGTGGCGTTGTTAACCGGCGATTCTCTGGGGCAAGTTGCTTCACAGACATTGGAAAACATGAGCGTAATTGAAGAAGCCATAAGTATGCCACTACTGCGACCGTTAATTGGTTTTGATAAACTGGAAATAATCAATAAAGCGAGGGCTATAGATACCTATGATATTTCCATTTTACCCGATCAGGATTGTTGTGCGCTATTTGTCCCTAAACATCCTGCAACCAAAGCAAGACTAAAGGATATATTATCTGAAGAGAAAAAATTAAAAGTCGATGAAATGGTTCAGCAGGCAGTTGCAAATATTAAAATTGAACAATTTGACTGAAAGGTACTATAAATCAATAGTGAATAAGACAATACTCCTCATTATTATCATTTTATTTGTTGCTAGCTGTCGTAAGGAAGGCCATCCAAATTTGTCTATTAGTGAAGTGGAGTGGAAAGAGTATTCAAATGAGAAGATCGGTTATTCTGTTTCAATTCCTGAAGTGTATACGGTACAAGAATGGGAAGATGGGAGCGGTGTCATGTTTCGGCTTAATGGCAACCAGCCTATGATGTTAATAAGGCTTGGAACAGAAGCAGAAGACAAGCACCGTGGTATCTGGTATAACCACGAGCCCATCAAGCAAATTGAGTTAGCCGGAATTTCTGGCGAGTATTATGATTACTACCATTTCGATGGGCCATCTGGTATCCATACTCGATCATATGTGATCCCTTATAAAAAAAAGAACCTGGGAGTCGAATTTAGAACGTTTGAAATTGGTCCAGTGGAAGAAAAAATTCTATCGACACTCACCTTAATTAATCAATGAAAGTTGCCTTCTTTGGCGGGACAGGATTCGTTGGCAATTATATTGTCGATGAATTATTGAATGCCAGTCACGAACCCCATGTGTTGGTTCGGCCTCAAAATGTTTCAAAACTAATTCAGTCTGATAAATGCATTATGTATTCCGGGGATATTGAAAATGATGCTGTGATTATTGATATGATGAAAAATTCTGATGCAGTGATTTATAATATTGGACTCATACGCCAATTTCCGAAAAAAGGTATCACCTTTGAAAAATTGCATTATGAAGGTGTAAAGCGAACCGTAAAGCTGGCAGAAACAGCAGGGGTGAAGCGCTATATATTAATGAGTGCTAATGGTGTGAAAATGAACGGTACACCCTATCAAACAACAAAATACCTTGCCGAACAATTGCTAAAAAATTCTTCACTGGATTGGACCATATTCCGCCCTTCACTTATTTTTGGTGATCCTCGGAGTGCTATAGAATTTTGTACCCAATTGAAAAAGGATATGCTGGGTTTACCCATGCCTGCACCACTCTTTTTTAATGGACTGATTCCAAAAAATGCAGGATCATTTTCATTCAATCCTGTCCATGTAACCGATGTAGCAAAATGTTTTGTCCGAGTTTTGGAAAAAGAGTCTGCAATTGGAAAAACCTATGAAGTGGGTGGTGATAGAACAGTAATGTGGAAAGAACTGATCAAAACGATCACATCAGCGTATGGAAAAAATAAATGGACAATACCGGCACCTGTATTTCCTGTAAAAATATTAGCAAAATTATTAGATAGATTTTCATGGTTTCCCATAAGTGCTGATCAATTAACCATGCTCACGGAAGGAAATACGTGTTCTTCAGATGTGTTCGAAGAACTTGATGTAAAACCTATAGAATTTAATATAGAAAGCTTGCAGTTTTTAAATGAGTAGAATGCTATCAAACATTGTAATTTTTGTACTAAATTAATCTCATGTTAAAATTCATTATACTTACAGTATTTGCTTTTGGTTTCCTCTGGGGCAAAAGTATGCCCATTGCGATTGGAGATCAAGCTCCGGAATTTTCATTACCTGATGAAAATGGTAAAATTCATTCTCTTTCCCAATACCGCGGACAAAAAGTAGTAGTTTATTTTTATCCGAAAGATGACACTCCTGGTTGTATAAAGGAAGCCTGTGGAATTCGTGATGATTACAGTTCATTTGAAGACAACCAAATTATTGTATTTGGGATTAGTTATGACAATGCATCCAGCCATAGAAAATTCAAAAAGAAATTTGATATCCCATTTCACTTACTAACAGATAAAGATAAATCCGTGTCCAAGCTTTACGGCACCAATGGAATGTTTTTCCCCAGCCGAAAAACATATTTAATTGATGAGAATGGATTACTTCTTAAAATTTATGATAAGGTTAATGTATTAAATCATGCCGAGGATATTTTGCGTTCATTCGCGGAAAGCAAATAAGCTTTCCATCACCCTTATATTTTTACTTATATCGTCCATTTCGTTCGGACAATCCTACCGAATTAACGGTATCATTACGGATGCTGAAACCGGTGAAACTCTGATTGGAGCTAACGTATTTATCCGAGAAACAGGCCAAGGCATGGCCACCGATATAAATGGCTATTATGTGTTGGATAATTTAGGGCCGGAATCAAAAACGCTCATCGTTTCATTCCTTGGTTTTGAACAGGTTAAAAAAGAAATTGTATTTGTATTTGGTAGTTCGCAAAAAATTGATATTGCTTTAAATTATGCTGTAATTGAACTGGATGAAATAAATGTTTCGGCTGAAAAAACCACTCGCCAATTTAATATTCAGCCGGGAAGAGTTAATTTAAGTATGCGCCAGATTAAGGCTATGCCGTCAATTCTGGAACCAGATATTTTTCGGACAATACAAGCATTACCGGGAGTGCTAACACAATCAGAATTCAGTACCGGTTTAATTATCCGTGGCGGCAATACCGATCAAAACTTAATCCTACTTGATGGAATCACTGTTTATAATCCCTCTCACCTTGGGGGTGTATTTTCTAATTTTATAGTGGATGCGGTGAAAAATGCTGAATTAATAAAAGGTGGATATAATGCTGAATACGGTGGACGTCTTTCTGCGGTGTTAAATGTTACGAGCCGGGAAGGAAACCGCAACCACTTTGACGCAAAAGTGAATGTTTCTATATTATCAGCCCAAGCCACGTTTGAAGGTCCTATACCAAACGGAGCTTGGCTTATTTCTGGTCGTCGAACATATTTTGATAAAATTCTGGAGAATACAGATTTGAATGTACCTCCTTATTATTTTTATGATTTACAAGGACACATTTTTACGGATTTTTCAGCAAAGGATCGTTTGAGTTTCAGTTTCTATAAAGGACTTGATGATTTCAGTTTTGATGATATTGGAATTAATACCTATTGGGGGAACGAAACATTTAGCCTAGCCTATCGGAAAATATTTAATGATTTACTGGTTGGTAATTTCCTCGTAGCAAGCAGTCGTTTTTTTACTTTTTTCAATTTGGGAGGAGAATCCGGTTTAATACAGGATAATACTATACAAGATTTTACGGCATCCGCGAACCTCACTTATTTTCAAAATAAGAAAATGACATGGAAATTCGGCGGACAAATAAAGGAACTAGGCTTTAACTATGACAATTCATTTGCTGATTCAGCACTTTTCACAATTAAAAAAGCACCATTAGAATCAGCAGCATATACAAAATTAAAATGGATTCCAAACAAGCGATTGGTAATCGAACCGGGTTTCAGAATGAATATGTATACCGCTCATCCTGATACATATTTTCCTGATTTTCGACTGGGTTTAAAATATCTATTAACTGAAGATAGGTATATCAATTTTGCAGTTGGGAATTACCACCAGTTCATTATGACGATTCAGGATGATTATAATCCAGTGTTATTGGATTTTTGGATGGCGATCGATGAATCCGTTGAACCGGGTAAATCCAAACAGGTTGTTTTAGGATATGAAGAATATTTCGGAGAGATTTATAAACTCCAAGTAGAAACATATTATAAAGACCTGAAAAATATGCTCACATTTGTTGAAACACGTGCATCTACAGATGAAGTTATGTCTGATGAAAAGCTGACTGACATGTTTGATATTGCTGATGGTTATGCCTATGGATTGGAAATTTTTGCTCAAAAAATGTATGGTAAAATTAACGGGTGGATATCATATACGTATTCTATTTCCAGAAAAAGTATAAATAACTACGAATATTTTACGAATTGGGATCGTCGCCATGCTTTTACAGTAATTGGGAATTATAATATTAATAAAAAATGGGAATTTAATTGGCAGTGGACGTATCAATCCGGGCAAGCGTTTACTCCTATTTTAGGTTATTACATCGAAAATCTTGATTATACGTTTGATACGTCACATAGTGATTTTGGTACAATTCCCGGATCAAGAAATTCAGGACGTTATCCTCCATTTCATCGCCTCGACATAGGAGCAGTTCGTCATTATAAATTCAAAAAATTTGATATGGATTTTTACATTCAGGTTATCAACAGCTATAATAGGGATAATATTTTTCGTTATATCTACCATATGGGCAATACGCATAATGGATTGGATGATGATGGTGATTGGAACGTAAAAGAGGATGATTTGAACGGCAATGGCTACCCGGACCCGGGGGAACCCAATGTGGATGAAGCAGATGAAGGACGCGTTACCAAGCAGGATATTTCTATTTTCCCCATTATTCCTTCCATTGGTATAAATATAGATTTTTGATGCAGAAGTTTTTAATAACCATATTTGTTATAATGATGCTCTCCTGTGAATTTGATGATACAGTGGCTGCTTATGAAGATAAACTGGTTGTTTTCTGCAACTTATCAGCCAATTTACCTTTGGGTGCAAATGGTGATACGTGCTACATATCCCTATCATCTTCAATAGACGATGAAGCGGATGTAGATGAATTATATATTGAAAATGCTAAAGTAACAATTACTAGAGTAAGTACGAATAAAGTGTATCCTGTTGTTCCTGTTCCAAATCGTAAAGGTCGCTATTTAACTGCTGATACACTTATTTTTCAACCTGGTGAAACATATATATTAAATGCAGTTTATGGAACTTTTTCTATTAATGCAGAAACCACTATTCCCAGTGGAATGGATTTTTTCAGCCCAGATAATCAAACCCAAAAATGTGAGGGCGAAGAACAGTTCGTACCAACAGTAAATACAGAAAATTTTGAACTGCAGTGGATCAATTATATGGAAAACCCAGATACGCTAAACCAGCTGATAGACTTCTCTACAATTTCAACTGCATTTTATAACCATGGCAGTTGCTATACGGAAAGTTTTGCATCATTTCCTTTATTCATGCTGGATTTTGAAGCAGGGAATTATGCTACAATCAAAGTAACAACTGTTGCTCTGGAAGCTTACACAAGAGGATTGGAACCATTTGAAGATTTAAATGGAGATTATTTATATAATGAAGACAGCGAATCCTTTGCAGATTTTAACCGTAATGGAATCCATGATTCCACATTCGTTAATTTAATTTATGATACATCCTTGGTGTATAAGATATGGAAGGAGGATTATTTACGCGATGAGAATGGTGATCCTTACAGAGTTAATCCTTTTACCTGGCAAGTGTCGACTCCTCCTGTTCCTTTGAGCTGGCTTTTCTTTAATTATTATGGTTTAACACTTGTTATCTTGGAAGCGACAGATGATGCGTATTACAATTATTATAGCGGCGATCCAGCGGGTCAGAATCAATATTTATTACCTGAATCGAATATTGTAGATGGGTATGGATTGTTTTCATCCACAAATGCGAAAGCATTTTTAGTCAATATTGCTTCTGGAATTTAAAAATCTGTATTTATTAAAATTTACCTACGCCATAGATAAACGTAAGTGTTCCACCAAGATAGCTGGTAAACATTACCATCCCGGTAAGAAGCCCTAAAAAAGCTAACGCCAGAATATCGACTCGATGATCATCCATATCTTTCAAAAAGAAATACACCCATAAAATCAGAATTGTAATACTTCCCCAAGCAGTGAGATTGCCAATCAATTCATGGCGTTGAATGGTGTCCATCACAAGAGCATCATAACCAATTTGACCTGCTTGTGTAGCATCATTTTGCCCTGTCATTGTTGCTGCAATGGACATAATAGCTGCAAACCCTAAAAGCCACATACTAGTTGTGCGACAGATCCAATTATGTTTCCAAATGTGCAACGCTTGAAAAATGAACGCAGTTGTGATTAAAGCGATGGGAAAATGGACTATCGCCGGATGGAGGGGCAAATTCATGTGTGAAATTATAAATAAAATCTCCTCTTTCGAGGGGTTTATTTTGTAGCCCGTAGGAGAATCGAACTCCTGTTGCCAGGATGAAAACCTGGAGTCCTAACCACTAGACGAACGAGCCGTATTTTTTATAAAAGTAGGGCGCAAATTTATATTTTATTATGTGTCAGAACAAAAATATTATTCTGTTTTTTCGCCAGCGGAATCTAGTATATCCAATAATTGCCCGTTATTGTGTAATTCCATAGTAATATCAGCACCCCCGATCAATTTACCATTTACGAATAATTGAGGAATTGTAGGCCAATTGGAAAATTCTGACAATTTGATTCTTATATCAGGATCGGCTAATACATTCGTTGAATTGTATTCCACTCCGTAATGGTTCAATACCTGCACAACAGCATTTGAAAAACCACATTGAGGCATGTCTGGTGTCCCCTTCATAAATAACATAATCTGGTTTGAATTGATATCGTTAATGATTTCTTTTTTTAGACTCATTATAATCTCCTAACTATTTTCTTTTGCCCATTGATCTTTGGGTAGTGTTTTTAATTGTAATGCATGAATTTCGTTAGTCAAAAAGCGCCCCAACGCTTTATATACTATTTGATGTTGCTGGACCATTGTTTTTCCAATAAATAAATCACTAATAACAATGGCACTAAAATGATCCTTTTTCCCGGTGGTGTCAATGACTTCCACGTGGGCATCGGGGATTTCATTTAATATTAAATCTTTTACTTTTTCAGGATCCATAATCAAATAGAAAAATTTCCTAACTAAATACAATACAAAATTATGAATCATTTTGCATATAGTTGTTACATTGTTTTAATCTTGTGCTATTATGAAACTGATTTCTTGGAATGTTAACGGCATTAGGGCCGCAAATAAAAAAGGGTTTCTGCAATGGTTGGAAGAAACAGACCCAGACATTGTTTGTCTACAGGAAACAAAGGCTCATGTAGAGCAATTACCAAAAGAATTGTTAGAGGAACATGGCTATTATACATATTGGCACTCCGGAGTGAAAAAAGGGTATAGCGGAGTGGCAACTTATTGCAAAGAAGAAGCGCTTTATGTTCAGGAAGGTTTGGGTATAGATAAATTTGATTGTGAGGGTAGAGTATTAATTACTGAACATCCAAAATTTTTACTCTATAATATTTATTTTCCGAATGGGCAACGAGACCATGGCCGCCTGCAATATAAATTAGATTTTTATGATGAACTTTTGCCCATTATTAATGAGCAAGTAGAATCCGGAAATAACGTTATCGTAACCGGCGATTGGAATACAGCGCACCACCCCATAGATCTTGCACGGCCAAAAGATAATGTTAAGACAAGCGGGTTTATGCCTATCGAAAGAGAGCGTTTGGATTCCTACGAAGAAAATGGTTGGGTGGATACATTTCGCCTTTTCCACCCTGAAGGAGATCGGTACTCTTGGTGGACATATCGCTTTGGAGCACGGTCCAGAAATGTAGGTTGGCGTATTGATTATTTCTTTGTAAATGAAGGATTTACTAACCAAGTTCTAGATGGAGATATACATTCAGAAATTATGGGCTCCGATCATTGCCCAATATCATTAAAGGTAGAAAATTGAAATCAAAAGCAGACATAGTACAAGATTGGATTAAGCGTTACACCGGTTCATCACCCGAAAACTTTGGTGATTGGATATTGTTGACAAATTTTCAGAATTATGTAGATAAGTTTGCCGAACGTTTTGACACACAGGTTAATGGCCGTGGTGGTCCCATGACTTCAACGACTAACAAAGATGGATTGAGTATTGTTAATTTTGGTATTGGTAGTTCCAACGCCGCAACAATTATGGATTTACTTTCAGCCGTAAATCCAAAAGGTGTGTTATTTTTAGGGAAGTGCGGCGGATTAAAACATTCGACGGAAATAGGTCATTTTATTTTACCCAGTGCTGCCATTCGCGGTGAAGGAACAGGCGATGATTATTTCCCCAAAGAAGTACCTGCGTTACCTTCATTCAAAATTCATAAATATGTTTCAGATAAATTATGTGAAAATGATCTAGAATATCGGACAGGTGTTATTTATACTACCAACCGCCGAGTCTGGGAATATGATGAAGAATTTAAAGAATATTTACGAAAGGTCCGCGTTCTTGGGATTGATATGGAGACGGCGACAATTTTTGTTGTAGGCTTTGCTAACGGCATTGAGCGTGGTGCGTTGCTTCTTGTTTCAGATACACCTATGACACCCGAAGGAATCAAAACATCTGAATCTGATTCAAAAGTCACACAAAAATTTGTTGATCTGCATTTGGAAATTGGAATAGATGCCATGGGTCATATTGGAAAAGATGGCGAGCAGATAAAACATTTTACATATTAAATAGTATGCGATTATTTATAGCAGTCCTATTTTCTGCAAGTTCAATATTTTCCCAGCCTGGAATCCTAAAAGTGGGATTTGATATTGATGATACTGTTTTATTCAGTGAACCCATGTTTCAGCACCATATTGAAGAGCATGGTTTTCCTATTGATTTTGGCTGGATAAATTCCAACGACAGTAATTTTTCCATTCCCATTTCTCCAACCATTGATCTAATACACTATTTTAGGTCAAATGGTCATGAGGTTTATTTCATTACTGCCCGTCCTGGGAAAAACGGAGAAATACTTGCCACGTATTTATCTGAAGTTTTGGAATATAAAGTACAAAAAAATGTGGATTTATTTTTTATGCCTAAGGATACTTTGAATGGAATTAAATATACATCCAAACATCGTAAAATGCATGAATTGGGTTTAGATGTGTTCTATGGTGATTCTGATACAGATATCGTTGCTGCATTAAAAGCCGGGATTCATCCTGTGCGTGTTGTGCGAAACCAAAAATCTATAGATCAATACGGCGCTAATTATTTTGGTAATACAATAAAAGACGATTCCAAAAAGCACCCTTTTAAAAGAGAAGACTTAAACGTCTTTTATAATAAATCAGTAGGCGTATTTGGCGAATCCATTTATCCCATCATTTGGGAAGGACCAAGTGAAGATTAAATTTTCATCTTTTATTTTGCTATTCAGTTTTTTGTCTGCATCTGAATTGGAATGGAAAGCCGAATTTCGTTATCGCTTGGAGGGAAATAAGAGTGATTCACTCTATTCCAGTAAAGCATCCACAATTAATTATATGCGCAGTCGCATTAGCCTAAAATTCATCAATGGACCTGTGTCTGCACAGGCTCAATTACAGGATTCAAGATATTTAGGAGATCTATTTAATCATTCAGGATATGCCTATCAACAACCATACTATAACACTTTTTATTTTCATCAACTATACTTTCAAGTAGATCATTTATTGAAACGAAACTGGTCCATCAAAATTGGTAGGTTTGAAATGCCATTGGGGTCAGAACGATTATTTAGCAGAAATAATTGGAGTAACTATGGAAGGTCTTTTGATGGAATCCACACTACAACTTCCATAAGATTTGGTGAATTAAATGTTTTCCAATTATTTATTACTGATCATTTTAGTGACCAAAATTTAAATGATGGCTTCGACCAAAAACTATCTGGATTATATTTTAGCACGGTATTTCAACTTTCTAAAAATATCAATATCCCCAATTTTGATTTGTATTATTATACAAATAATTTTGATTATAAGAGTTTTTGGAACGACAAAAATTCAAGATTTGATAGAAGAACTCTTGGCGCTCGAATAAATTTTAATATTTTTTCACATATAATAGAATGGGAACAAGGAATACAAAGTGGAAAAATAACTGATCAGGATTTTGATTATCTTTCAGGTGATATTGATGCGTTTTTTAATGTGTTAAATCTACATATAAATGTTAACACTATTCCGATTATTGAAAAGCTATCATTTGGTAAAGAGCATTTTTCAGGAAATGATACTGCAACAGTAGCATTGGATGGATTTGCAAATCCTTGGGGAGCCGGACATAAATACCATGGTTATTTTGACAGACACACTCGATTTGGTGATAATTACAGATCTGGACTAGATGAGTGGAATGTTAAAACTGTGTTTTCCCTTCCGGGAGATTTGAAGCTCAATATTCATTACCACAATTTTAAAGATGGTGTGAGGTTTGATCCGCTTGGGACCGAATTGGATATTGTTTTTTCCAAAAAACTGGGATTTGATGGTGTGCTCCAACAGGGGTTTGCACGTTATTGGGAAGAGAACGGCGACCAACTGGATTACAGTTGGCTCATGCTGACCTTTACTCTGTAAGGCTGTTTAGGTCGTCACGGATTAAAACCAAAATCGCAGACTGGGGCACAATCAAGTAATTATCCTTTTCAACTTTAATTTCAATAGCAGCTTTATTCAGGAATAATGCATAATCACCTAACTCCGCTTGAGTTGGAATATATTTAATACCACCATGTATTTCTGTCTTCCACGGCTCATCACCGCCTTTATCAGGATTCCCAACGGGAATACCCGGCCCAACTTCCACAATGATTCCACCGCAAATTTCCTGCTTTTCCAACACGCTTGGAGGGAGGTAAAGTCCTGCTGCGGATTTACTTTCTCCTTTGTCCGGTTGAATCAGGACTCTGTCGCCTACAACAATTATCTGTTTTTTCTTATGCCGCATAGGGTAATATTACGAAATTTGAATCATTACGAAACAAATGTTAACAGTTAAATATATAGAAACAGAAGGCGAGTATCAATCTGCTCGTGCTATTCGCGAAGAGGTGTTTATTCTTGGACAGAACGTTCCTCGAGAAATTGAATTGGATGAATATGAAGATACTGCCACTCATATCATTGCTGTGGAAAACGAACTTGCCGTCGGTACAGCGCGCTGGCGATGTACGGATGAAGGAGTGAAGCTTGAGCGCTTTGCTGTACCGGAACCTTATCGAGGAAAGGGCGTAGGAGTTGCGCTTGTGGAATTTGCAATAAACGAATTAAGAGAAAAAAACATGATATATTTAAATGCCCAGGAATATGTGATTTCGTTTTATCAAAAATTAAATTTTGAGGGAATTGGCGATATATTTTATGAAGCGGGTATTCCTCATCAGAAAATGATTTACAAAAAAGAGTTTAAAAAGACATTATGAAATCATCTATAAACTTAATCAGTCTTTATAAAGAAGTGTAAATTCTCAATAGTCAAACTGCACGACAAATATATTTATGCAAGAATCCCTCTATAAGCGCATGTTCAAATTGGTCATTCAGCATTGGCCGTATCTGCTGTTATCTACATTGGCATCGTTAATATATGTTGTATTAAACAGTGCCTCAATTTGGTTAACAGCTTCTTTGATCAATAACATTTTGATGGATTTTCAACAGCTAGTGGCTGACCATTCTCAGTTGACAGGTGAAAACTCGCTCACTCTGAATGAAAAATTGAAGTTTTGGACCGATGGGTTCATCCTTCGGGGAACACCTCAGGAAACGTTGAAAGTATTGTGTTTAATCATTATGGTCGTATTCCTGACGAAAAATATATTTCTTTACATGAAGAATTATTTCATGACTGTGGTTCAATTCCATTTGATAACTGAAATGCGTAATCGTCTTTATAAACATTTCAATGCATTATCACTTTCATATTTTGATCAGAAAAAATCAGGAGAATTAACATCAATTATCATTAATGATGTTGCCAACTTGCGCCGTGCATTAGGAACTAGTTTTCATCAATTACTAGTTGAACCCATCAATTTGCTGGCCTTTATAATACTTTTGTTTATTATCAGCTGGAAACTAGCTTTATTATCCATTGTCATACTTCCTGTTGCCGGATTAACGATTTTATCGATTGGAAGAAGTATCCGACGTAAATCTAAACGCACCGCTGCCATGATTGCCGGGATCACCAACATTATTACAGAAACATTATCCTCTATTCGTGTGGTTAAAGCGTTTGCTATGGAAGGATATGAAGTACAGCGATTTTTCAAGGAAACACATCATTATTTTCAATTAATTCTCCGCAGAGCAAAATTGCGTTTGTTGGCATCACCCATTACAGAAACTCTCGGTGTAATGATAGGTGTTTTATTACTTTGGGTTGGGGGTGTCGAAGTTTTAAGCGGTGAAGGATTAACGCCTGAAGATTTTCTCCGTTTTATTCTACTACTTTTCGCCATGATGGACCCATTAAGAAAATTGAGTAAAGTAAATGTTTCATTACAAGCAGGAGCAGCCTCTGCAGAGCGTATATTTTCAATTTTGGATACTGAACCAAATATAGTGGACAAAACAGATTCTGTGAAAATCAATTCTTTTGAAAAGCAGATTATGTTTAATAATGTGAGTTTTAAATATGAATTTAATGATACAGTTTTAAAGGATATTTCATTTGAAATTGAAAAGGGATCTGTAGTTGCATTAGTTGGATCCAGTGGTGCGGGAAAATCCACGTTGGCAGATCTAATTCCTCGATTTTATGATGTAGATAAAGGTGGAATTACTATTGATGGCCACGATATTCGGGATCTTTCTTTAAATTCGTTACGTAGGCTGATGGGCATCGTAACGCAGGAGACGATGCTCTTTAATGATACAGTCAGAGCTAATATTGCTTACGGCCAAATAGATGTAAATGACGAACAGGTTATCCCAGCGGCCAAAGCCGCCAATGCATTAGAATTCATCAATGAGCTATCCGAGGGTTTTGATACAGTGATTGGTGAAAAGGGCGTCAAACTTTCCGGCGGGCAGCGTCAGCGTTTAGCTATCGCTCGAGCCATCATGAAAAACCCACCGATACTTATACTTGATGAAGCAACGTCCGCCTTGGATACTGAATCTGAGCGATTGGTGCATAAAGCATTGGAAACACTTATGGTTGATCGAACGGTATTAGTGATCGCCCATCGATTATCAACAGTTACAAATGCTGATAAAATTATTTTATTAGATAAAGGTGAAATTAAAGAAATGGGAACCCATAATGAGCTCATGGAAAAAAAGGGTCTTTACAGTAATCTTTATAATATTCAGTTCAATTAAATTTGAAATTTTATTATAGTATATAAATGAATATTGACAACCAACTAAATACACATCTTTTTACGTCTACAGTAAAATTATTGAAAAATAATGCCATCCCTTTTTGGCTGGATACAAAGTCATTATTAACTGTAATTGGAAAAAAGCATGGACTATCGTTATCTCAAGACAGGAATGTAAGATTGAGTATTCCAGGAGAGCATTTTTCTAATTTATTGACACTTGAAAACAAATTGGGTTTATCATATCGTTTTCAATTAGTGCCAGATCAATCTGGCCGTGAGTGGACAGAAAGCGGATATTGTCGCATTGCTGTATTGAGTCGATGGCAACATAAACAAAAAGCGTTTAAAATTTTTATTACACCCAAGTATAAAGTGGAAAACAAATACCGATGGGTTGATAAACGCAGCTGCAAAGAAATTGAAAGCACGTATTATGATAAATTAGATGAAATCAATATTGGCGGGAATTCATTCCCGATCCCACATAATGAAGAAGACTATTTACGTGTGCGATTTGGAAATGACTGGAAAAATCCAAACTTAAATTGGATTGCTAGTATTGATGACAATACGATTGTAAATAATTCTTTGTTAGAAAAAATTCCATTTAAAAAAGTAATTAATGCTTCCCCTTTAGAAAAAATCCAGCTTCAAAAGGGAAACTACCATCGACGTATGAAAAAAATGCTATTGAAAACAATAGACATATTGAATGAAAAAGGATTTAAATATTGGTTGGAAGCCGGAACTCTTTTGGGCATTTTCCGTGATGGTGATTTAATCCCTTGGGACTACGATGCTGACATTGGAATTCCTGCTGATTCTGCAGATGATATAATGAATTTGCGTATGGATTTTTTACCAAACTACTTGATTAAAAGAGGTAAAATTAATTCTAATTGGCTTCCGGGAGATATGAGAGTAATAAAAGTAAAAACACCCTGGGAAAAAATAAGACAAATAAATTTTCACATCGATCTATTTTGTGTATATCCGGTAAAAGATAAATATCGCTGGGTAGATAGTAACGCATTGAAGCATGTTGATAGAAAATATTATGATACGTTAAGTACAATTCAGTGGGAAGGACGCACGATTAATATTCCAAATTATGCAGAAGAATATCTTTCCCTACGTTATGGAAATTGGCAAGTTCCGGAGCCAAATTATAACGCCGGACTACACGATGGTTCTATTGCCGAAAAAGGATTTTAATTCAAGACTCTAAACAAGAATAATTATGTCAGAAAATAAAAAATCAAAAAAAGTATATATAGCTATGTCTGCCGATCTGGTTCACCAAGGCCACGTGAATATTATTGCTGAGGGCCACAAGCTGGGCAAAGTGATTATTGGATTGCTTACAGATGAAGCGATAGCCAGTTATAAGCGTCTACCTTTAATTGCCTTTAATGAACGCAAAATAATTGTTGAGAATCTAAAGGGTGTAGATAAAGTCGTACCCCAAACAACTTTAGATTATGTACCTAATCTAAAAGAATTAAAACCAGATTATGTTGTCCATGGTGATGATTGGAAAACAGGTGTTCAAAAAGAAGTTCGGCAACGCGTATTAGATACGCTCGCTGAATGGGGTGGGGAACTTGTAGAGCCAAGATACACTGAAGGTGTTTCATCAACTGATTTGATTGCTGCTGTTAAAGCACAAGGCATTACACCCGGGAAGCGGATGAAAACACTGCGACGGTTGATTGCTGTAAAACCAATCGTTCGTATTTTGGAAGCGCATAATGGATTAACGGGACTAATTGTAGAAAAAACCAGTATTGAAAAAGATGGTCGAAAATTAGAATTTGACGGTATTTGGGAAAGTAGTCTAACAGATTCAACTGCAAAAGGGAAACCGGATACTGAACTGGTTGACTTTTCATCCCGGTTCTCGACCATTGAAGAAATATTGGAGGTAACGACTAAACCCATTATTGTGGATGGTGATACAGGCGGTCGGATAGACCATTTCAAATTCAGAGTTAAAACACTGGAAAGGTTGGGCGTTTCGGCTATTATTATTGAAGATAAAATTGGGGATAAACGCAATTCTCTTTTTGGAACGACCGTCCCCCAAGAACAAGATTCAATTGAGCATTTTTCCCAAAAAATTCATGAAGGAAAACAATCCCAGATTACAACAGATTTTATGATTATTGCCCGTGTGGAAAGTTTGATATTGAAAAAAGGAATGGCGGATGCCCTAAAAAGAACTGAAGCATATATAGCCGCCGGGGCAGATGGAATTATGATTCATAGTAAGGAAAAAGATGGAAAAGAAATCATCGAATTCTGTGAAAAATTCCAAAAATTTGAAACAAAAGTTCCTCTTATTGTAGTGCCTTCAACTTATGCCCATATGACTGAATCAGAATTACAAGATTTAGGCATTAATGTGATAATCTACGCCAACCATTTATTACGTTCTGCTTACCCATCAATGATAAAGGCAGCTCAATCTATTTTGGAAAATAGACGCGCTAAAGAAGCATCAGAAGAATACTGCATGTCCATTAAAGATATTATTACCCTGATTCCCGAGGTTAATTGATGGCCATTAAACCGGCTGAATTTTACGATCAGTTAGCGAGTCACGGTGTTGAATTTTTTACGGGTATTCCAGACTCTTTACTGAAAGAATTTTGTTTATGTATTGATGATCGTATACCCGGAAATAAACATATTATTGCAGCCAATGAAGGCAATGCTGTTGCATTGGCCACCGGTTATTATCTAGCACAAAAATCATTACCTTTAGTTTATATGCAGAATTCGGGTTTGGGTAATGCAATAAACCCTCTTTTATCTCTTTGCGATCCGGATGTGTATTCCATTCCTTTACTCGTAATGGTTGGTTGGCGAGGTGTGCCTGGCGTAAAAGATGAACCACAGCATGCTAAACAGGGTAAAGTACAATTAGAATTGTTGGATGCAATGGATATTCCCTATGAAATTATTTCAAAAGATGATGATCAATTTGCCAAGAAAATTTCAAATGCAATTGAAATTGCAAAAACCGAAAACAGGCCGGTGGTTCTTCTGATCAAAAAAGGGACATTCGAAAAATATAGTAATGATACTCAATGCTCTGATGATCAACGTATGAACCGGGAAGAAGCATTGGAAATCATATTGGGCAATCTTGATGATAATGCTATTGTGGTTTCGACTACAGGGAAAACATCCAGAGAAATTTTTGAGATTCGCGAAAAGAATTGTCAATCACATGAAAAGGACTTTCTAACTGTGGGATCCATGGGTCATTGCTCGTCTATTGCTTTAGGTATTGCATTAGCTAAACCTCATCGACAAGTAGTGTGTATCGATGGAGATGGAGCAATGTTAATGCATTTGGGCAGCCTTACATCAATAGCGATATTGAAACCGAAAAATTTTCGACATATTTTAATGAATAACGAAGTGCATGAATCTGTGGGCGGACAAGAAACTGCGGCAAAGAAATTAGATTTATCAGCAATAGTTGAAGCTGTTGGATCAAGCAAAATATTTAAAGCAGAAACGTCAGATGATTTAGAATCAAATTTCAATGATTTTATATCATGCACCGGACCTTCATTTCTTGAAGTAAAAATTCGACCGGGGTCAAGAGAAGATTTAGGCAGACCAACAATCAAACCAGTTGATAATAAAGAAAATTTTATGAAATTTCTGGAGAATTAGTTTCTCCGTTGATATATGTCTAATTATTATAATCCTGTAAGAATTATTAAAACTGAAGATTGGTTGCGTGAGTTAAATTTTAGAATATATGATTTAAAAATTTCATCCCCGATTATTATTACTACCCTTGGGAACAGGAAACGGTTAAAACTTGATTCAAAATTTGATTCTGATTCTATTTTTAGTGAAGTGGGTAGTAATCCAACTTTTGAAGAGTGTAACAATGCACTAAAATTTTGCCAGAAAATAATGATAGATGGTGTTGTAGTTATTGGTGGTGGTTCTGCAATGGATTTAGCAAAAGTTGTTATGGCTCACCTGTGCTTGGAAAAATCAGATATTTTTGAATTAATAGAATTTAAAGAGAAATATCCGCAAACGATTCCTTCCATATTTTTACCCACTACTCACGGAACTGCGAGTGAAGTAACCATGTGGGGAACCATATGGAATATGAAGGAAGAAAAGAAATATTCAATATCTCATCCAAATCTTTATCCGACAGTTGCGATTTTGGATGGACGTTTAACATTGTCTCTTCCTATGGACATTTCAATCACAACTACAATGGATGCATTAAGCCACAGTTTTGAGTCTATTTGGAACAAGAAAGCAAATGATACTTCAACTGATTTAGCTATTTCAGCTATTTGTTCGATTCTTAAAAATGGTTCAGCTTTGAAAGAAAACCCCAAGAATTTAGAAGTTCGAAATAATCTGTTAAAAGCATCTACAGTTGCTGGATTAGCATTCTCGAATACTACAACTGCAGCTGCTCATTCAATAAGTTATCCGTTAACAATCCATCATGGAATTCCCCATGGAGTTGCATCTTCTATCAGTTTATTACCTTTATTGGACATCAATGGTCCCTTAATCAAGAAGTCTTTAGATAGAATTTGTAAAAATAATGAATTGACTTATGATGAATTAAAACAAACCATAAAAGAAATCCCCCAAGGTGAAGTACCATATACATTGGACAAATGGGGCATCTCTGAAGACCAACTGCCAAAATTAGCTGAAGAATCATTTACGAAAGGTAGAATGGATAATAATATTGTGGATTTATCAACGGATGATGTATTGGGTATTTTGAAAGAATTACTTAGTGAACAATGATCAACGCTCATCTAAAGTATTTATTTTTTGTTACAAAACCATATTCCTTTTCAATTCTCGAGCCGGTTCAAAACGCAATTCAAAAATCGAATAGTGGTACGGTAAAATGGTTTACAGCCAGTTCCGCTAGTCATTATTTGGTCCCTGGTAATCAATTAAAATCCAATAGGGAAGTACACGATTACAACCCTGATGTTGTTCTTGTCCCTGGCAATGTTGTCCCACATTATTGGCCTGGTTTAAAAGTGCAGATTTTTCATGGGCTGGATGAAGAAGTGAAAGGCTTTTATACTATAACTGGATTCTTTGATTTGTATTGTACAACAGGACCCGTTATGACAGAAACGTTTTCAAAAATTGCAAAACGGAAAAAGCATTTTTTAGTTGAGGAAACTGGTTGGCCAAAACTTGATTATATTTTCAAAAATAAAGGGAATTTTACCGATCAAAAAAATCAATTAATCAAACAATATGGTTTAAATCCTGAATTACCCGTTTTGCTTTATGCCCCTACCTTCCCAGCCAAATACACATCAGCTCCGGACTTGCTGGGCGCTATCAAAAACGTGAATAATGGAAAGTACAACTGGATTATAAAATTCCATCCATTAATGGATAAAACGACTCAAGAACAATACAAGCAATTGGAGAATAAATATCTTCGGGTCGTTGATGAGCTAAATATTTTACCCATTATGGCAGGCTCTGATTTAATGATTACCGACACATCATCTGTTGCCTACGAATTTTTATCTTTTGATCGACCTTTAATTACGTATCAAGCATTGGCTCGTAAAGACAAAGGTATAAATATTCAAAAGCCAACAGAACTATCAACTGCTATCGAACAAAGCCTGATGAAGCCTGATGAATTTTCAATTAATAGAGCAAGTTGTCTTCGAGAAATTCACCCATATTCAGATGGATCTTCTTCTGATCGTATGCTGCAAGCAATAGCTCGCATTCTAAATGATGGTCTGCATAAAGAATTAAAACAAAAACCCTTAAATATTATCCGTAAATATCAGATTAGAAAAATGATTGACAGGAGTCAAGCTAAAGGGTGATGAGAAAGACTAAAGTTTTATTTAAAATGTTTTACCTGTATCATAAGGCAGCCTATGATCCCCTAATTGAGTTGTTTGGGAATGATTTAAATTATGATGTTGCTTTATCTCTGACTCATGAAGTTGAGCGATCATTTGGTTTTTATGATAAAGATGAAACAAAAAAATATTTAAAACAATTTGAGCAAGAGGGTCATCGGGTCAGTGATGAAAATGAACACTTTGATATTGTATTTGCTCCTGACGTTGTAGATGAAAAAAAGTATGGCGATGCTCTACTTTGTTTGATTTATCATGGAATTACATTTACAAAAACAGTCACATATCGCGAGCTTAAAAAACATTCTGACCATCGCTATATTATTTTTGCTGAAGGTGAGCAATCTGAAAAATCATTAATAAATTCAGGTTGTATGGGAAATTCTGAATTGCATACAGTAGGTTATCCTAAAATGGATCCATATTTTGCTAGCGGGGTTTTTGATAGAAGTGAGATATTAAAATCATTAGGTCTTGATCCAGATAAACTTGTTATCTTGTTCGCGCCTACGTATAAACCAACTTGTCTGTACGATTTAAAAGATGAGATATTTAATGCGACCAAAGAGTATAACTTAATTATAAAACTTCATCATTATTCTTGGATGGGAAAATATGCTTCCCATAAACAACATACACTATTTGAAGATCAAATTGAGAAGTACCCTCACGCAATTATCATACCAAAAGATGATTATAATATTCTGCCATTATTATTTGTTGCCGATACATTAGTATCTGAAGCATCTGGATCTATCACTGAATTTTTAGCAACCGGAAAAACAGGCATTATTTATAATTTAAATCAAGAGAGTTTAAAACATTCTGATGGCGAGTCCCTTTTGGGATTTGATAATCGAAAATATTTAAAAGATTCTTTCGTGCATATTAACACTCCAGAGGATTTGCCGGCGGGAATCAAGTTAGCATTAAATCCAACAGATGAAATGAAAAAAGCACAAAAAACGGACATAGAAAAAATATTCTATAAATTAGATGGAAATGCGTCAATTAGAGTAAAACAAATAGTTGAGAAATTGTATTCAGATAGTATAAAAGTGTAAGTTTTGATATGGCAAACATTTATCCATTTAAAGGGTGGCGATATAACAGCAAACTAGTTAATGACTTTGCCAATGTAATCGTGCCGCCATACGACGTCATATCACCTTCAGAGCAAAATACTTATTACAAGAAATCTCCCCATAATTATATTCGAATTAATTTAAATCGATCGGCGGGCGAGGATCGATATTTTGATGCAGCTAACACACTGGCTTTATGGAAAAATGAAGGTATTCTGATCGAAGAAGAAAAAGAAGCGTTATACATTTTATCGCAATCATTTGAAAACGAAGGTAAGCGCATAGATCGAGTCGGATGTATTTGTTCATTGGAATTAACAGAATTAGGAATGTCTGTTTTACCTCATGAGCAAACGAACGAAAAACATTTACAAGACCGGTATAAACTAATGGAAACAACAAATGCTAACCCCGGCCAAATATTTATGTGCTATCAAGATGATGACCTTGTCCTCGAAGGCATTTATGAAACATTGCCACATGCTCCAGTTATCGATTGTGAACTGGATGAAATACGATATACACTTTTTGTTGTAACAGATGCAGACTCTATATCCAAATTTAAAACGTGTATTTCTACAAAAGATGTAGTGATTGCAGATGGGCATCATCGCTATAAAACAGCACTGCGTTATTATCAAAATAATCCAGATATATCCGGAGCAGAAAATGTGATGGTAACGCTTGTGAACAGTAATAATCCGGGCATGAATGTCCTCCCGACACATCGGTTAATTAAAAATGTTAAAATCGGTATTGATGAGATAATGACTAGCCTACAAACGCATTTTGATGTAGAATGGTTTAGCGGACCTGAAAAAGTCATCAAAATAGTAGAAGATGAAAATAACGGTAAAGGTCAAATGGGCATTTACCATCGGGAAAGTAATACGGGTTTATTGTTAAATTTTCATAGTTGGAAAGAATTAATTAATGTATTTAATGATCAATGTCAGGCTGCACAGGAATTGGATACAAATATTTTGCATTCATTTGTAATGAAAGATGTGTTTGGTGTGGACACATCACACCAGCAAGATTTGAAAAAATTATCATACATGCGCGGAAACAAACCCACTATAAATCTATTAAAAGAAGAAAGACATTTTGATGTCGCCTGTTTTGTCCGGCCGCCATCATTAGATGAAATTTTCACAATCGCAAAAGCAGGTGAAACAATGCCTCAAAAATCAACATTTTTCTTTCCCAAGGTATATTCAGGATTAGTGACACGCTGTTTTGGCAATGAAAAGTAATTAAAGGATTAGAATGAAATTATTAAAACAGAAATTGATGGAAAAAATTCCCCAATGGCAAGATGAAGCACAAAATCTTTTAAGGAATAGTGGCGATAAAAAAATAAGTGACGTAACCGTTTCACAGGCTTATGGCGGAATGCGTGGTGTAAAGGTGTTTGTGTGTGATACATCATCTGTTTCTGCAGAAACGGGATTAATCATTCGTGACCATCCGCTTTTGGATATAACACATATTCTTCCAGAAGAAGTATTTTATTTATTAATTACCGGTGAATTACCGAGGAAAGATGAATTAACTGATTTGCAAAATCAGTTTTCAGAAAAATCTGCAGTCCCAGATTACATTTGGGATGTGATGTACAAGATGCCTGCAGATTCTCATCCAATGTCCATGTTTAATACTGCAATAATGGTTATGCAACGAGACAGTGTATTTCGAAGGAAATATGATGAAGGAGTGGCGAAAGATACATATTGGGAATATTGTTTAGAAGATGGTATAAACCTTTTAGCAAAATTACCAGGATTGGCTGCGGGCATTTATAGAATTCATTTTAATAAAGGTGCCTTGATTGATTATAATCCTGAATTCGATTGGTCAGGAAATTTTGTTCATATGACAGGGATTGATGACCCCAATGGTGAATTTAAAAAGCTTATGCAGTTATATTTCATGCTTCATTGTGATCATGAAGGAGGAAATGTGAGTGCTTTTGCTGCCCATACAGTTGCCTCCGCTTTGTCTGATCCCTATTATTCAGTAGCAGCAGGATTAAATGGCCTTGCTGGACCACTCCACGGTTTAGCTAATCAGGAATGTTTAAAGTTTGTTTTGGAGATTTATAATCATTTTAACTCTTCTCCATCCAAGGAAGAATTAAAACAATTTTGTTGGGATCGTTTGAATAATGGGAGAGTTATTCCCGGTTATGGCCACGCCGTTTTACGTTGCCCAGATCCTCGATTTGTTGCCTTTGTGGATTTTGGAAAAAAACACATCAAAAATGATGATATTTTTGATATTGTAAAGAATTTGTATGATGTTGTACCTCCTGTTTTACAAGAACAAGGTAAAGCTAAAAACCCTTGGCCTAATGTAGATGCAGCTTCGGGATCATTATTGTATTATTATGGATTAAAGGAATTCAAATTCTATACGGTGTTGTTCAGTGTATCTCGCACTATGGGAATGATCGCCCAAATGGTTATCAATCGTGCATTAGGGATCCCCATTACTCGTCCCAAATCTGTTACTACAGATTGGCTCAAAAATAATACATAGTCTTAGAAATGAAGAAAACTGTATTGGCCATTATATATTTGGTCTTCGCAATTCAATTAACCGCAAATGAAATATACCATTCTGTACGTGTTTTGAGTACAGATCAATCTGTTTTTCAACAACTTCACTCACTAGGGATACCACTTGATCATGTTCAAATTAAACAAGGGGTGTTTATTGATATTATTGCCAATGAAAATCAGGTGATCGGATTATCTGAAATGGGCATTTCTTATGATATATTAATTTTTGATATGGAACAATATTTTGCCGATCGCAATGTACCGGAAGTCAGTCGAGATTTTGAACTAGGTTCAATGCTGGGCAATTATACATTCAGCGAAGTCGAAGAAAAAATGGATACGTTGGCTGTATTATATCCCAATTTGGTTTCTACAAAAGATTCAATTGGCACTTCAATTGAAGGTCGAACAATCTGGGCGTTTAAAGTATCGGATAATCCAGATCAAGATGAAGATGAACCAGAAGTATTATATACGGGGCTTACCCACGCCAGGGAACCACTGGGGATGATGAATCAGTTTTATTTTGTACAATGGTTATGTGAAAATTATTCAACAAATAATGTAGCAGAGTATTTAGTTAATAATCGCGAATTATGGTTCATTCCGGTTATCAACCCTGATGGATATGTATACAATGAATCCATAGCGCCCAATGGCGGCGGGATGCATCGTAAAAATAGAAGAGATACTAATTGTGGTAACGGCACCCAGCGTGGAATAGATTTAAATCGAAACTATGGATATGAATGGGGTACCGACAATTCAGGTTCTTCTCCAAATCCATGTTCAAATGTTTTTAGGGGTGATTCAGCATTTTCAGAACCCGAAACTCAAGCAGTTAGAGATTTCATATTAGATCACGAATTTTCGAATGTTCTCCATTACCATTCGTACTCCAATGTTCTGATTCATTCTTGGGGTAATAGCACTTTACCAGATGAACCAGACTTAACTACTATTCGAGAAATCGGATGGGAAATGTCAAAATATAATGGTTACCAGGTTGGTACAGGATACGAAACAATTGGCTATGGTGTAAACGGCGATGCAGTGGATTGGTCTTATGGAACTGCGGGGTTGATCTCGTATACTCCTGAGGTTGGATCCTACCAGGATTATTTCTGGCCCCCCGAAAACAGGGTTATACCCTTGTGCGAAGACCAGCTTTATTCTAACCAGATATTTGGTTTTGTAAGTGGAGCTGATCATATTGTTTTTTCAATCGATATTGATGAGCAACAAGGCGATACACTGCAATTTAATGTAACAATTCAAAACAGAGGCTTGCAGGATTCAGATGGAGATGTAGTCCTTGTTGTTCAGCCATTAAACAATACGAACTATATTCTTGACTATATGGATAATTTAGGTTCGATAGCTGCCAGAGAAATAGATCAAGTGAATATTTCTATGTTAGTATCTGGCTCATCAGAAAATGGTGTGGAAATGGGAATTCTAGTAACAATAAGTGATAATAGCAGTTTTGTGCGAACAGATACACTTACTACAATTGTGGGTATTCCAACATCCATTTTTAGCGAAGAGGCTGAATCAGGCCTTTCTGATTGGGATACAAATGATTGGGGCCTCACATCAACAAGTTCTTATAACGGAAATTATTCCATTACGGATAGTCCTCAAGGTAATTACAGTAATAATTCAATAACAGCAATTAGGACGTCTAACCAAATCAATCTTGACGGATTGAATTATCCTACCGCACGATTCGCAGCTAAATGGAACATAGAGAGCAATTATGATTTTGTTCAATTTCAAGTATCATTGGATGGCACCCACTGGACATCATTACCTGGGATTTACACAGAGCACGGATCAGGATCAGGAACTCAAAATACCGGTGAAGTGGGGTACGATGGTCAGTCTGATTGGGTTGAGGAAACAGTAGATCTATCTGCCTATGCAGATGAGTCAGCAGTGTACTTCCGATTTATCTTAAAATCAGATGGTGGTGTTACGAGGGATGGTTTTTATTTTGACGACTTTTCCATTCAAGGTTATTTGAACTATTTACCGGGAGATTTGGATGAAAACGGTGAATTGGATATTTTTGATGTATTGAATATTGTTGAATTAATTTTGAGTAATGTTGAATTAAATGAATTTCAACAAACCAGAGCAGATGTGAATTTTGATGGCGAAGTCAATATATATGATATATTAGCAATGGTTGATATAATACTTTCAAACTGATGAAAAAATATTTTCTATTCGTAACAATTATTTTTCTACTTAATAAAGCTTCTGCATCAGAAAAAATGTGGATTTATTTCACAGATAAAGATAATTCAGGTCAGAATATCACTTTAGATGATAAAGCAATACAGCGCAGGCTGAAGGTGGATATCAAAGATACATGGTATGACCGTCCTGTTGCGCAATCATATATTGCAGTTATGGAAGAATTGGGTGCAGTCATTCATAATAAAAGCCGATGGCTTAATGCTGTTTCTATAACATCTGATATAAACATTATAAATGAAATTTCTTTATTGCCTTTTGTTAAAAAAACTGTACCTGTTGCTGTTTATAAGAAAAATAAACGTGAATTTTCACAATTACAATCTTCAAGAAAATTATCAGTTATTGATTCATTGGATTACGGTTATGCCCAGGAACAAATTGAGCAGATAAACTGTCATACTGCTCATCAAGCAGGATATACTGGTCAGGGAGTCCGCGTTTTGATTTTGGATACGGGCTTCAACACAGAACGGTCTGTATTTGATTCACTTACAATAATTGATGAATGGGATTTTATAAATAATGATGGTAATACTGAAAATGAAGCCAATGATTATAGTAGTCAACATAATCATGGCACGATGGTTTTTTCTACATTAGCTGGCTATGATCCCGGCAATTTAATCGGCCCGGCTTTTGGAGCAGAATTTTTGCTGGCAAAAACAGAAGACGTTACCAATGAAAGCCAAGTAGAAGAAGATAATTATGTTGCTGCGTTGGAATGGGGCGAACAATTGGGTGCCGATATTATGTCTTCATCTTTGGGATATTTGGATTGGTATTCCTATTGTGACATGGATGGTAATACCGGGGTGACCACCATTGCAGTGGATATTGCAACATCACTTGGAATGCTTTGTATTACATCTGCAGGAAATTGGGGCACATCATCCCCGCCACCTAATCCATGCGATACACTGTATTATTATATTTCTGCTCCGGCAGATGCTGATTCTGTAATATCTGTCGGTGCTGTTAACAGCAATGGTGAAATAGCGTTTTTCAGTTCACATGGGCCCACCTATGACGGCCGTATAAAGCCGGAAGTGTGTGCTCGGGGTGTGTCTACATGGGGTGTGAATGCCAATAGTGATTCATATCGTACTGCCAGTGGAACATCTTTATCCGCACCATTGGTCAGCGGAGCAGCAGCTGTTATATTGAGCGCCCATTCAGATTGGACACCTATGCAAGTTCGCGAAGCCATGATGATGACTGCTGATAGAGTCGACAATCCGGACAATAATTATGGTTATGGTGTTATTGATGTGATGGCAGCAATTGATTATGAAACTTCATCTATTAATCATAATAATATTCCAGATGAGTTTTTAATTTTGAATGTTTATCCTAATCCGTTTAATCCTACTACAACCATCCGGTTTTCCTTAGAGGCGAGGCATGCCTCGCTCCTACAAGTTTTTGATATAACAGGGAGGTTGGTTGAAACGATTGAAAATGATAAACTTTTACCGGGGGAGCATGCCTATACATGGGACGCCTCGGGCTTATCCAGCGGAATTTATTTCGTGCAGTTAAAGACCCCATCTGGCAGTATAACACAGAAAATTACCTACCTTAAATAAACCAGTTCAAATAAAGATTATTCTTGCGTAAGGCTGAATAATATCAGAAATTTAGTCTCGCCGAGAATCTTTTCACATGGATAGACATAAGTTAAAAATAATGGTCCTGGGTATCATATTCCCTTTTCTGCTTTTTGGAGCGGAAAACCGGGAAAATATGTCCATAAAGCTCAATGCGTTTAGTGGACATGGTTCTATTCTTTTAACGTGGGATATGCCAGAGCATGAGATCATTAATTCCATACGGATATTTCGCAGTATAAACATGATGTCAACGTATGAAATAATTGATCTAGGAGGGGTAATTAATGATCGTTATCTAGACGTGAATTTGTTAACAGATGATTTGTTATTTTATAAAGTAGAATTGGAAACGATTGATGGAAGAATATTTTCCAGTTCTCATGAAACGCCTGCTTTTGCGAAATCTAAAGATTTATATTACCGTGATAATATCATTTCAGAATTAAAGGAAAATTATCCCGTTACCATTTTGACTATTAGTGAAATAACAAATATCCATGAGTTTAAAAGTTTATTAATCCATGATTATTTATTGAGATATTCACCATTTGTAATAAATCAAATGGACATGCTCCAAATGTACTTGTTGATGGAAAAAATAAGAATGGACTCATTTTTGAATATGGTATCTATTAAAGATTTTAGGGCAATTGCATTTTTATTTACATCTGAAAATCCATCATCTATGCTAGAATATGTTGAAAATGGTTTTACTGTATTTGAACCACTGATCCGTCAACATATCTTATTTACTCCTGAAGAATGGAATAATGAAAAAATAAATTTGATAAAGTTGCTTGATATAAAATTGTCCGAATCAGTAGATATTTATGATAATGATTCGGACTTTCTGGAAACACTTCCGCCGGTAAGGATGACAAACCTTCTGAAAGATTCTATTGGAATTAAAATAGGAATGCATCAATTACATAATATCAATAATACAATCGAATTACGAATGGATGATGAATTTCTACCGGTATGGTTTGAAAATGATGATCCACAAATGATTACAATTCCAGACGATTGGGTATATGTTGATCTTATGATTGCTGGAGACGTTGTTCAATCACTTCCGATCGTTAATGAATCTGGATTGCTTTCTATTACCTTAAACGATCAATATATTTTTTCAGATGAAATAACTGATTTACAGGTTATGCGGTCTATCCCTAAACAGGATTTCCAATTAAATGAAATTGCATATAATAATATGGATAAAAAACTCCAAGTTGAAGTTGCCGGGAATACTGATTGGACAACTCCATTAGGCTTATTTATTAATGACTCCTTATTATGGGAATGGAATTCCTTACCGGGATTTGAAGTAAATTTTGTTGATTCAAACTGGGTTATCCAAACGGCTAAAGGATACAGTTGGCTCCATCTGTGCAGAGTAAATGAAAATAATGAATGGGATATAATAGAAAGCCGCCCGTTATTTTTAAATGCCTCGTTTCATGAAAGCAAGGTTCCTGATTTCGGTTTATGGACGACTTTATCTTTTTCAACCTTTGGTGAATCAAACGACATTACCAAGGGGCATCAAAATAAATTGCTTATTCCTGAAATGTTTGCTCTTTACCAAAATTATCCCAATCCATTTAATTCAAGTACTAATATCACCTTTGATCTTTTGAAAGAAGCAAATGTTACTTTATTTGTGGCTGATGCTCGTGGAAGAAAACTGCAGGTATTTCTGGAAGAAATATTTTTAGAAAAAGGATTTTACTCTTTTGACTGGTCAGCAGAATATCAGTCAAGCGGAATATATTTTATTACTCTTCAAGCACAGTCAGATGAACACTTGCCTGTAATTATGAGTAGAAAAATGGTCTATTTGAAATAGTAAATACGAGGTATAAAAATGCAGGAAAATCAATTTGATGATGAAATGAAACGCATGGATGAGTTGGAATATGATACATCGTCTGGTATCGAAGAAGGCGTATCGTTGGATGATCCAATATCCAGTTTAGATTTACCAAATCCTATTGTAGTAAACGCCAGAACGCCTTTAAGTGATGCTATTCAAAAATTACAGGAACGCTCTCTAGGTTGTTTACTAATTGAACGTGACAACACATTAGCAGGTATCATGACCGAACGGGATATTTTGTTGAAGATTACCGGCAAAGGCATGGATTTTAAAAAAGAAGTTGTGGATGATTTCATGACACCTAATCCAGAATATTTAAAAATGGAAGATGCAGTTGCATATGCGTTGAATAGGATGGTGGTCAGCGGATATCGACATGTCCCTATTGTTGATGACAATAAAAAATCTGTCGGAGTTGTTTCCCTTGTGGATATCGTTCAGCAAGTGGCGGCTTCCTTGGGGGATGAGATTCTTAATTTACCGCCGATACATCAGCGAAAAGGTTTTACCAGACCCGAAGGCGGTTGATGAAACATCATCTGCTCATTATTTTTACTTTAATTATGTTGGGTGGTTGTGCTACACATCCCACAGTGAGTACAACTCCCATGGAAAAAGGAGAAAAGCGTTACGGCTGGAGTTGGTCGGCTGAAAACGTATTTCCTTACCTTTGGTACCGGTATGGGTTAACCAACAAGGACGACATAGGACTTCGACTCGGACCGGCTGTCTATGGTACGGGCATTGATTACAGTCGTATATTATACGCAAAAGGTAATAAGTGGGATGTGATGAATTTGGCTTGGAGCTTAAACCCAAATTATAATACTGATTTTACGTATTACAAATTCAATCAGCGCATGAATAAAGATGATACTCCTGGGGCGATTTCTTGGTGGGGCCTGCGTATGATGTATATTTCAAAAGGAATAACCGGCGGTACGAGTACACGAATTGGCTTTCTTCTCGGCGGCCAACCCAATGACAAATGGGGTTATGAAATCGGCTATAATCATGATTTTAGTTCTATGCCCATAACCAATTTGTTTGATTTCAATTGGAATGACACTGTCAAAAAAGATGCGGCTCTTAACAGGCGTTATGGTGATACACCCCACACGGATCCAGCGTCTGGATTGCCTACAGAATATTCCCGTCTTACGGGTGTTTCGTTTCGAGTTTATATGAATCTTGATATGACTCCATCTGCCGGCAAAGACTAGCGCATTTTATATAATAATGTATGCCATCCACAAAAATTCCTAAATCCTTCCAACGGGATGGTCAGGATTTAATTAGTAAAATTAATTCCCTAATAGCCAAAGCTGTAAAATCCAAATTTGATGGCAATCCCAGTAGACATCCACTATTGTTTGTGAATGCTGTTAAGAATATTATAGGTGATGATAGGGAAAATCCCTCTATAAAACTTTTAAACTTATCTGACAAATATATAAATCAATTTTCATATAGAGATAAAGATGATCAAATAATAAAAAACGTCATAAAAGAGGGGATCGGCCTGGCTGTATTTGTTGAAGACGTGGAAGCAGCAATTATGTCCGGTATTAAAGAAGAAGCTGAGTTGGAAGCAGCCAAACAACTACTGGCTTCAGATAAATCTGAAGCTATACTGGAGTGCCTGGCAGAGTTGGCACTTCATGATATTGAGGTAATGGGCTTATTTACATACCACTGGCTGCGCAGTTATCAATTCCATCACGATAAAGAATTATTATGGGCCTATACAAGGTCAATGATTAATGAAATATTTAAGGCAAATTTACAATTTCATACAGAATTTAAATCTTCAAAATATCAAGATCTTATAAGCACATTTTTGAATAAATGCAGTCAAGGAAATGTATCCACATTTTCGTCAATGAACAGACTATGGTCTGATGATTATGTACGTACTTTTCATTTCCAAACGCTAATTTCATCCTGGTTGGAAAAATGGACACATGAACATATTGTAAATTCAGAAATGGATGTTAAAGAATTAAATAATTATACCAAAAACGGCGGCAGATATTTCATTGAATTAGCAGAGAATATTTACGATAAAAATGACATTAATATTTCAGTTAATAAAATTATCGAACTGGAAGGATTACGTGGTCTTGTTAAAAAAGCGACATCTGAATCTTTTTCTCGCATCGCACAATGTATTAATTTAACAGTTGATTGATTATGCAAATCGGCCCCTATAAACTCTACAGTATTGAAACCAGTGAATTTGCTCTTGATGGCGGCGCCATGTTTGGGATTATTCCTAAACCATTATGGGAAAAAGAAGTACCAGCCGATGATAAAAACCGAATACAAATGGTAACGCGATCGCTTCTTTTAGTTAGCGAAGAAAATAAAATTATTATAGATACTGGTAATGGCTCAAAATGGCAGGAAAAATTCAAGGATATTTATAAGATAGATTTGGAAAATTTGAACCTGGAAAGATCACTAGGTATATATGGATTTACTCCTGAAGATATCACTGATGTTTATTGTACTCACCTACATTTTGATCATGTAGGAGGAAATACTAAAATTGTAAATGGTAAACTTGAACCCGTTTTCCCAAATGCGACGTATTGGGTCCAAACAGAAAATTGGGACTTGGCCAATTCACCCAGTGAAAAGGATGCAGGCAGTTTTATGAGTGCTGATTGGTCAGTCTTGTTAGAAAATAATATGATACATTTTGTTGATGGTAAGGAGTCATTTCTTCCTGAAATAGATAATCATTTAACCTATGGTCACACTATAGGTTTGATGCATCCCATTATTGGTGATTCAACGAATAAACTTATATATATGGCAGATCTCATCCCCATGGCGGCGCACATTCCATTACCCTGGGTGATGGCCTATGATATCCATCCGGCACTGACTGTTCAGGAAAAGGGTGAAATTTTGCCAACGATTGTGGATGAAGACTGGATCATCTTTTTTGAACACGATCCCGTTCATCAAGCGGCAACAGTTCAATTCGATGGCAAACATTATAGATTAAAAGATTCGGTGATTATCAGTGCATGATGAAGCAAGGATGGAAGATCTGTTTTTACGGGGTATGGAAGCTTACCACAGTGGTAAATATTTTGATGCCCATGAACATTGGGAAGATCTATGGTCCGATTATCATTTTGAAGACAGACGATTTATTCAGGGCTTGATCCAAATGTCAGTGAGTTTTTTTCATCTCCAAAATAAAAATCTTAATGGCGCTAAAGGATTAATGCGAAAATGTCTGGAAAAATTTGATGAATTTTCAGGGGTCCAAAGAAACATTGATGTAACTAAGTTAAAGACGCACTTACTTAAAATTCAAATTGAATATGGTAAGTTGGAAAATACCACTGAATTTAATTGGGACTTAATCCCGGAGTTGATTTAACGATGAATGTAGGTTTATTTATTAAAGATTTTGAGTTGGGAACTAAAGTGTCTTCTAAATTAACTGAATTGGATTCCACTTTTGAATTCTGTGAAAAGAATACAGATATTTCTGAAAATACAAAATTGGTAATTATTGATCTTGATAACAATGAAACAGGAAATGAGTTTTTCATACATCAAATAGCAACAGATCGAAAAGGTCTTCGTATTGTGGGTTATATGAAAAGAGTGCTAAAAGAACATCATGAAAAATTCAAAACAGCCGGTTGTAGTGTAATTTTACCACGCTCTTCACTCGTAAAAAATATTAAAACATTTATTGAAAAATAATGCGTGAAAGTAAATCTCAAAAAATTGAACGCGCTGCAAAGATTGTTCAAATACTTTTTAAAGAATATCCAAATTCAAAATGCTCCCTAAATTATAAATCCGCACATGAACTTTTGGTGGCAACGATTTTATCTGCACAATGCACGGATCATCGTGTCAATATTGTTACAAAAGACCTTTTCTTAAAATATAAAAAGCCAGCGGATTTTGCTTATAGTAATATAAGCGCCCTATCGAGAGATATTCATTCCTGTGGATATTATAATCAGAAAGCAAAAAGTATTCAGGGGTCCAGTTTAAGTATTGTAGAAGAGTATAAAGGGTTAGTCCCTAATTCGATGGAAGAGTTAATTAAACTTCCGGGAGTTGGCCGTAAAACAGCAAATTGTATTTTAGGCGAATTCTATAATCAGCCATCAGTTGTGATTGATACGCATATGATTCGGATAATGAATTTGCTGAATTTTACTAAATGTAATGATCCTAAAAAAATTGAATTAGAATTAATGGATATTTTTGATAAAAAAGATTGGGTCAAGTTAACCCATATGATTATTGATCATGGCAGGGCAGTGTGCATTGCCAGAAGACCTCAATGTAGTGAGTGTACATTATCCCCGCTGTGTCCCTCTGTAAATAATAAATAATACTCGTTTGCACGCCCATAATTAGTATTTAATTTATAAGAGTTATTATGTTTGTATCATACAATTAAAAAATATGCAATATTTAACAAAATTATTTTATTTTTGCGCTGCACACCTGTATGGTCATGAAGATTGGACAGCTGAAAAGAATACAGAAGTTTTTGGGGATGATGCGAAAATTCATGGGCATAATTATACATTAGAGGTTACTGTGAAGGGATCAATTAACCCTGAAACCGGTTTTATAGTGGATTTGGTTGAATTAAAGAAGATAGTAAAAAATAATATTCTTGATATAATGGACCATTCTCAAATTGAAAAAGATATTCCTTGGTTTAAAGACAAACAGCCTTCCACTGAAAATATGGTTGTTTTTATTTGGGAAATGATCGCTTCAAAACTAATTGATTGTACGCTTCATCGTATTCGCTTAATTGAAACTCCAACAATAAAAACAGATTATTACGGACCTGATTGCTGTTAATGGATTTCAAAAACAGATTATACCTCATATTAACGGGTATATTTATAGCTTCCCTTGTGAGTTCAAATCTCATTTTCCAGAAATTTTTTACTTGGTCTCCTTTCGGGATATATACATTTGAAATTTCTGTTGGTATTTTACCGTACCCTGTTACTTTTTTAGTTACAGATTTAATATCAGAATTATATGGAAGAAAAAAGGCTAATCATGTAGTTGTCGTAGGACTGATTGCTTCATTTTTTGTAATGGGAATGATTATGTTAGCAGATGCCTTACCACAAACTAGTTGGTCACCTATTGATTCAGAAACGTTTAGCCGTGTGTTTGGACTTTTTGGCCCTGCAGTATTTGCTTCTATGGTGGCGTATTTAATTGCACAATTAATTGATATAAGGTTATTTCATTTTTGGAAACGTCTTACAAAGGGAAAGCATCTCTGGTTAAGAAATAATGGATCGACAATTATCAGCCAGTTTGTAGACACTGCGGCTGTATTATCTTTACTTTGTTTGGCCGGTGTTATCGAATGGAGTCGTTTCATGTCCCTATTAGAAAATGGGTTTTTATTTAAAGTTCTAATGGCTCTTTTAGATACACCTGTGATTTATGGTATAATCCATTTATTGAAAGGGAAGATCGACATTGCACCATATCAAGAAGGAATTTCATATGAAGCATAATAAAAAACTGGAAGAATTAACAAAGGCATTGATAAGTGAAATTGGTGAAGATCCCACCAGAGAAGGTTTAATCAAGACACCTCAACGTGTCGCCAAAGCATGGGAATTCTTTTCACAGGGATATTCAGCCAAAATTGATAGTATAGTCAATGAAGCTATTTTTGAAGAAGATTGCAGTGAAATGGTTGTGGTACGGGATATAGAATTTTTTAGTATGTGCGAACATCATATGATACCTTTTTTTGGTCGCTGTCATGTGGGGTATTTACCAAATAAAAAGATTATTGGTCTTTCAAAAATACCTCGAATTATTGATGCTTTTTCACAACGACTCCAAGTGCAGGAACGATTAACAAGTCAAGTGGCGGAAACACTTAAAGAAATATTGGATCCAATTGGCGTTGGAGTAGTGATGGAAGGTCGGCATTTATGCATGCAGATGCGTGGCGTGGAAAAGCAAAACAGCTTTGCAACAACATCAGCTATGTTGGGCCAGTTCCGTGAATCTGCAGAAACACGAGCTGAATTTTTAAGTATAATCAGAATGAGGCAATTTTAAAATGGCAATAGTAAAAACACCAAAACCGACCTATTATGCTGTTATTTTTACATCCCAGCATACAAAGAACGAATAGAAAGAAATATAAAGAAACATCTGCAAAAATGGTTGAGATAGCCCAAAAAATTCCCGGATTTCTGGGCGTTGAATCAGTTCGAAATGAAAACGGATTTGGTAACACAACCGTTTATTGGAAAGATAAAGAGTCAATAAAAGCATGGCGTAATCATAAAAAACATAAAAAAGTTAAAAAACACGCGCGCGCCATCTGGTATGAAAAATATTTTTTATGAATTGCAAAGGTTAAAAATAATTATGGCAAAATTTGATATAGCAGTTTTGGGTGGTGGCCCGGGTGGATATGTGGGCGCTATTCGAGCTGCGCAATTAGGTAAAAAGGTTGCCATAATTGATAAAGATCGTTTAGGCGGCATCTGCCTGAATTGGGGGTGTATTCCTACAAAAGTTTTACTCAAAAATGCTGAAGTTCTGCATTATATCAAGAATGCCGATACGTATGGTGTGAACATTCCTAAATATACTGTGGACTTCTCTGCCTCCATTTCCAGAAGTCGAACTGTGGCAGATCAACTCTCGAAGGGGATTGCATTTTTGATGAAAAAAAATAATATAACCCATTATGAAGGAGCAGGAAAGTTGACTTCAGCCACTACCATTGAAGTAATAAATGGAAAAAATAAGGAAACGGTTACTGCTGAAAAAATCATTTTGGCTACGGGAGCCAGATCCCGCTCTTTGCCTGGAATGGAATTAGATGGCGACCAAATTATTTCATCCAAGGAAGCAATGATTCTTAAAAAAATCCCTAAAATATTGATCATTATTGGATCAGGAGCGATTGGTGTTGAATTTGCATATTTTTATAATGAATACGGGACGGAAGTTCATCTTATCGAAATGATGCCCCGTATTGTTCCTGTGGAGGACGAAGCTGTTTCCAAGGAATTAGCCCGTAATTTCAAAAAAGCGGGAATCAAGATTTATACCGAAACAAAAGTTTCAAAAATTGATGTGCTTAAATCCAAAGTCAAAGTTCATTTGGAGCGTAAAGGTAAAGAAGAAACTTTAGAAGGTGAAATTGCTTTGGTTGCTGTTGGAGTTACAGGAAATATTGAAAATTTAGGTCTCAAAGATGTCGGTGTAGCTACGGATCGCGGTGCAATTACTATTAATGAGTATAATCAGACATCGGTACCCAATATTTATGCTATAGGTGATGTTACAGGACCGCCATGGTTGGCTCACGTTGCTTCTGCTCAGGGTCGTGTTACCGCTGAACATGCTGCCGGGCACGATACCACACCTGTTGATTATTCAAATATTCCCAGTTGTACATATTGTCAACCGCAAATTGCTTCGATTGGTTTAACAGAATCAGCAGCAAAAGAAAATGGGTTTGATGTTATTGTAGGAAAATTTGATTTTAAAGGGAGCGGAAAGGCCATGGCCACAGGATCGACAGCCGGATTTGTCAAACTTGTATTTGATAATAAATATGGTGAATTACTCGGTGCTCATATCATAGGTTTAGAAGCGACGGAAATGATTGCTGAATTGGGCATGGCCAAAGCACTGGAATCCACTTGGCATGAGATAGCCACAACTGTTCATGCTCACCCAACGTTATCGGAAGCGGTTATGGAAGCAGCGTTGGATGCCATGGGACAGGGAATCCATTAATAATGTTAAAATTTCAAGATTTAGGTTACTCGTCCTACCAGGATACATGGGAATTGCAGAAAAAAATGCAGTCCAAACGAATTAAAAATGAAATTGAAGATACAGTTCTATTGGTCGAGCACGAGCCTGTTTACACGTTTGGTAAGAATACGGATGAAAATCATTTGCTGCAACATTATCCTGATGATGTAAAAGTGTTTCGTATTGAGCGTGGAGGTGATATTACTTTTCACGGTCCGGGACAGCTCGTGGGCTATCCAATCATAGATCTCCATAATTATAATATGAGCATTAGTTGGTATATGCGTTCTCTAGAAGATGTTATTATCCATTCATTAAAATACTATAATATTGAAGGAACCCGAAAGGAAGGTCTTACGGGTGTGTGGGTCAAGGATGAAAAAATAGCTGCTCTGGGTGTACGGGTTTCACGTTGGGTGACTATGCATGGATTTGCATTAAATGTGAACACTAAACTTCATTATTACGATGGAATTATTCCGTGTGGAATTTTTGAATATGGCGTGACCTCTATACAAAAAATACTGGGTGATGAAATTAATATGAATAAAGTCAAAGAAATTTTAACGGGTTGTTTTAAAAATATTTTTTCTTTAACTAAAATAAATGATGTGAACTAATGCCAAGGCTTCATGGATTTCAAAAAAAGGAATTATTAGATATTTACCATAAAATGGTTTTATCCAGGAAATTAGATGAAAAAATGATGATAATGATTCGACAGGGAAAAGCATTTTTTCTCACAGCATGTGCGGGGCATGAATCTGCACAGCTTGCAGCAGCTTCCGTTATGCAGCCGGGAAAAGACTGGGCATATACATATTATCGCGATTCGGCATTCGCCCTTGGTTTAGGAACTACATCTAGAGATCATTTGTTATCATTTTTATCGCGAAAAAATGATCCTGACTCTGGTGGCAGGCAATTTCCATATCATTTTAGCAGGAAAGATTTACGAATTGTTACACCTTCAAGTGCAACAGGAATGCAATTTTTACATGCTGTGGGGACTGGTTTAGCCATCCATAGGAAAAAATCAAAAGAAATTGTTTATGTTTCCAGCGGTGAAGGAACAACAAGCCAAGGAGACTTTCATGAAGCCTTAAATTGGTCCAGTCGTGAAAAGTTACCTGTTATTTTTCATATTCAAGATAATGAATATGCAATCAGCGTCCATGTATCAGAACAGACAGCAGGAAGTTCGACCTATGCTATGGTAGCCGGATACAAAAATTTGGCGAGGTTTGATGTTGATGGTACTGATTTTTTTGAAACCAATCTGGCTTTCAAAAAAGCTGCTGACCGAGCAAGAAAAGGGAAGGGGCCTTCAGTTATTGTTAGTCATGTTGTACGTTTATTGCCTCATTCTTCCTCTGATGACCAACGAAAATATAGATCGGAAAAAGAATTAGATGAACTTGAGAAAAATGATCCAATTATAAAATTTGAATCTGCTTGTCTTGCAGCTAAAATATTAACTGAACAAACGATTGAAACCACCCACAAATTAATAAAAGAACAAGTAGATGTTGATGCGGCATGGGCAGAAGGGGAAGATCATCCAGACCCATCAACCGCATTGGATCACTTGTATGCGGATGACCCGCCCTTGAAAGAAACGGAATTAAATACAATAAGTGAGAAAATTGTTTTGGTGGATGCGATCAATCATGCTTTAGATGAAGAAATGGAACGTAATCCTAAAATGGTTATTTTTGGTCAAGATGTTGCAGATCCAAAAGGCGGAGTTTTCACAGCTACAAAAGGTTTATCAACAAAATTTGGTTTAAATAGAGTTTTTAATTCCCAACTTGCAGAATCATCAATTGCTGGTGCAGCTGTCGGCATGGCTGTGGCTGGTTTTAAACCGGTTATAGAAATACAGTTTGGTGATTATATCTGGACAGCAATGATGCATTTAAAAGATGAAATTTCCATGATAAGATATAGGTCAGCAGGAGAATGGTCTTGTCCAATGGTAATTCGAGTACCCGTTGGCGGATATATTCACGGCGGTCCATATCACAGCCAATCTATAGATGGATTATTTTTAAAATTGCATGGAATCAGGATAGCATACCCATCGAATGCAGCTGATGCTAAAGGCTTATTAAAAGCTGCATGTAAAATGAATGATCCGGTATTATTTTTTGAACATAAAGGTTTATATCGTCAAGGATATTCCGCAACTCCTGAACCAGATGAAAACTATATCCTTCCCTTCGGAAAAGCAAAAATTGTCCGGCTTGGCGAGGAGATAACGATCATCACATGGGGAGCTATGGTTCAAAAATCAATAGAAGCGGTTAAATCCAGTGGTTTAAATAATGGCGAAGTAGAAATTATTGATTTGCGTACCTTGAATCCAATTGACATGGAAGCTATACAAAAATCGGTTCAAAAAACGGGTAAAGTTTTAATCGTCCATGAAGACACGATGACTGGTGGCCCTGGGGCAGAAATTGCAGCAAGGATTGTAAATGAGTTATTCGAATACTTGGATGGGCCTATTGCTCGTGTTGCAGCAAAGGATTGTCATATACCTTACAGTTGGGTATTAGAAGAACAGATTTTACCACAAACAGCTGATATTGAATCAGCATTAACAGATTTATTGGAGTATTAAAATGGTTATAGATATTATCATGCCCAAAATGGGTGAATCCATTGTGGAAGGCACAATTATTGAGTGGCGCAAAAGTGTTGGAGATAGCATTGAAGTGGATGAAATACTATTGGAAATCGGCACTGATAAGGTTGACTCCGAAATCCCATCTCCCAATGCTGGAATTATAACTGAATTACTTGCCGAACCCAATGATGTTATAGATATTGGTGTTGTTATTGCTCGTATTGAAACGGAAGGGAGTGCTTCAGTAAAAATACAATCGAAGATTGAAGAAGAAGAATCTCCTCCACCATCTACTGAAGTTGCATCGATTAAATCATCTCAAATTGAATCTGAAAAAGTAATTTCAACTAGTGGCGAGAAAAAATATTATACACCCATAGTCAAATCTATCGCTCGTAAAGAAGGTGTGAGTCAAGATGAACTTGCGTCTATATCTGGATCAGGGAATAATAACCGAGTAACAAAAAAAGATCTCCTTGCTTATCTTGAACAACGATCGTCAGCCACTGCTCCGGCAAAAGAGGCTCCTGCAGCTATGGAACAGCCTGAAGTTTCAGTTTCAGCCCCAGTGATATCGCCACTTGCAGATGAGCGAATAGAAATGGATAAAATGCGTAGATCAATTGCCGAGCATATGCGGCACAGCCTGGATACATCTGCCCATGTTCATTTGATGAATGAAGTGGATATGACGCGAATTGTAAACTATGTAGACGAAAATAGTTCAAGTTTTAAAATGCGTGAAGGATTCCCATTAACTTATACGCCATTTATTGTATCTGCATGTGTTAGAGCTTTGCAAACATTCCCTGATATGAATAGTTCTTTAGATGGAACGTCCATCATCCGCAAGAAAAACGTCAATATTGGATTGGCTGTTGCTGTGGATGCTGGTTTAATGGTTCCAGTTATTCCCCAATGTGAAGAATTAAATTTTTTGGGTTTATGTAGAAAAGTTCGTGATTTAGCAATTCGTACACGAAATAAACAAATTAGACCAGATGAACTTTCTGGCTCAACTTTTTCAATCTCTAATTTTGGAATGTTTAATGTTACGACCGGAACGCCCATTATTAATCAGCCAAACGTTGGTATTTTAGGAGTAGGTACAATTAAAAAGAAACCTGTTGTAATTGAAACAAAGCAAGGTGATACGATTGGGATTCGAAGTATGATGTTTTTATCCATCGGATTTGATCATCGTTTGGTCGATGGTGCTGGAGGAGCAAAGTTTGTTGAAACTGTACAGAAAAACCTTGAGAATATGGATTTGGAGCACCTCTTTTGATAGAAGCTATTTCAGTACCAAGAATTAAAAAACCCAAAATCCGTATGCACATTGGAGAGGGATATAAATTTGTAGATAAGGTTGTGCAAGCGAATACTCTCCATACAGTTTGCGAAGAAGCGCGTTGTCCGAATATATATGAATGCTGGAATCGCGGAACGGCAACTATTATGATATTGGGTGATACATGTACCCGTGCATGCAAATTCTGTTCTGTGAAAACTGGACGCCCAACCTGGAATGATCCTTTAGAACCAACACGAACTGCACTAGCTGTAAAAAAAATGAATTTGCGTCATATTGTAATTACTTCCGTAGATAGGGATGATTTGAAAAATGACTTTGGAGCAGCAATTTGGGCTGAAACGATCAAGCAAATTCATAAGCACGTTCCTACCTGCACAGTTGAAGTTTTAACACCGGATTTCCAGGGATTTTATCCTGCATTAGAAAAAGTATTTGCGGCCCAACCGGAGATTTTTTCCCATAACGTTGAATGTGTAGAACGTATCAGCAAACAAATACGTTCACAAGCCAATTGGCAACGTAGTTTGGCTGTATTGAGGCATTCTGTAGATTTTGGACTTCTGACAAAAACCAGTATTATGGTTGGCTTGGGGGAAACAAGGGATGAAGTCATTGCTACTATGCAAGAGGTCGTTGAAATTGGTGTAAAAATTTTCACCATTGGTCAATATTTGCAACCGACACAAAATCATTTACCGGTGGAGAGATATCTTGAAGATAACGAATTTTCAGAATTTAAAGAAATAGGAACAAACATGGGTTTTAGTGTTGTAGAATCAGGTCCATTGGTACGTAGTTCATATCGAGCTGATGAGCAAGCTCGTTTAATCGAAGTCTTAAATTGAATAAAAATATTGTATATAGTTTGGTTGCAGTAGCTGGAATTATTTTAGCTGGGGCAGTGATATTGAAACAAAACACACATGATCAAGTTGATTCAAATGTTAAAAAACCTATCATGGTTGATGGAAAAATACCTCCACAACTTTCTGATCTTTTTGCGGATCGAGAGCAAGGTCCTCATCAAAAATATATAGATGAAAAATCGTGTTTGGCATGTCACAAACTGGAAATAACGATACCCGGAGTTGGATTAGTTCCCAAAATTCCCCATGAATTCCGTCCAGATTGTGTTTCTTGCCATTTTTTACCTTCGAGGATAATGTGACGATGGGGCTGATTATATCTGCCATATGTGCATAAAGAGTACAATGGCATATTTTTTGAGTGATTTAATACAAAAATTTAAAAGGAATATCAATGGCTGAAGAACTGAAGCAAAAAACGGAAGAATATCCAGTAATGCCTTTACGCAATACTGTTCTATTTCCACAACAAGTTATACCCATTTATGTTGGTCGGGAAAAATCTCTGAAACTGATTAATGACCTATCGCCAAAGGATAAACATATAGTTGTTGTTGCCCAAGAAGATGGGTCTATTGAAGACCCGAAGCCTGAAGATTTGTATTCATATGGTACGTTGGCTGTCGTGCTTAAGGTTTTTGACATGCCAGATAACAGTAAATCTGCCATTGTCCAAGGGGTTGAACGAGTGAAAATGCTGAAATATATTAATGATGATCCATACTATATCGCTAAAGTAACTCGTGTAAAGGATGTTGAAGAAACTGATATTGAACTGGATGCATTGGTCAAAAATCTTCGAAAAGTGTTTTCAGAACTAATTCAAGTTGCACCCAATCTAACGGAAGAACACTCCGGTATGCTTTCCAATATTCAAAAGCCAGCACGCCTTGCTGACCGTGCAATTTCTCTCTTAACTGTTTCCAATTCTGAAAAACAAGATATATTGGAAGAACTTGATGTAAAAGCACGTGTAGAAAAAGCAATTGCTGTTTTATCCAGAGAAATCCAACGAATCAAGTTAGGTGAGGAAATCCAAAGCGAGGTACATGATGAAATTTCTAAAACACAACGGGAATATTATCTCCGTGAACAAATGAAAGCCATCAAGAAAGAATTGGGTGAGGATGAAGGATCAGTCGAACTCAACGAGTTGGAAGAGAAAGTCAAAGAAGTTAAAATGTCGGAAGAAGCGGAAAAAGTTGCATTGAAGGAACTGGACCGATTATCACGTATTCCTACGCAATCTCCAGAATATTCTGTTGCCCGAACCTATATTGAATGGCTGACTGACTTACCTTGGTCTAATTCTTCAGATGATTCAGTTGATATAAAGCAAGCCAAGGATATATTGGATGAAGATCATTATGGTTTGGAAAAGGTCAAAGAACGAATTCTGGAATATTTAGCTGTACGATCCTTGAAACAGAAAAAAGATCCTAATGGAACCATTCGAGGACCTATTTTGTGTTTTGCCGGACCTCCTGGGGTGGGTAAGACTTCATTGGGTAAATCAATTGCCCGTTCAATGGGGCGAGAGTTTATTCGTATTTCTCTTGGCGGTGTTCGGGATGAAGCTGAAATACGCGGTCATCGCAGAACATATATTGGTGCTTTGCCAGGCAGAATTATTCAATCGCTGAAAAAAGCGGGGACGAACAATCCTGTATTTATGCTGGATGAGATTGATAAACTGGGAATGGATTTTCGAGGGGATCCATCATCGGCATTATTGGAAGTGTTGGATCCGGAACAAAATTATACTTTCAGCGACCATTACCTGGAAGTGAATTTTGATTTAAGCAAAGTCATGTTTATTGCTACAGCTAATTATCGGGACCCCATTCCTCCGGCACTAAGGGATAGAATGGAAATATTAGAATTTAGCGGTTATATTGAAGATGAAAAATTGAAGATTGCCAAACAACATTTGATTCCTAAACAAATTGAAGAGAATGGCCTTACTTCAAAGGAAGTTGGATTTGATGATTCCGCAATCAAAGAATTGATTAGTTCATATACTCGGGAAGCAGGCGTACGTAATCTGGAACGTGAAATTGCCAATGTGCTTAGAAAAATAGCCCGTAAATATGTTGAAAAGAAAAGCCGGAAAGTGAATTTAAATAAAAAGAAAGTGCTTAACTATTTAGGAGCGCCTCGTTTTTATTCTGAATTAGCTGAACGCACAACTAAACCAGGAGTTGTGACGGGGTTAGCATGGACAGCTGCGGGAGGCGATATACTGTTTATAGAGTCATCTAAAATGAAAGGAAAAGGGATTCTAACCCTGACAGGTCAATTGGGTGATGTAATGAAAGAATCTGCAACTGCAGCTCTAACCTATATTCGTTCACATACAGATATACTTGGCATTGAAGATGATTTTCATGAAAAGACAGATATTCATGTTCATGTTCCTGCAGGTGCAATTCCAAAAGATGGGCCTTCAGCAGGCGTGAGTATGTTCACGTCTATTTTATCATTATTGACTGGACAAGCTGTGGAGGACAAGGTAGCTATGACGGGGGAGATTACACTCCGCGGTAATGTTTTACCCATCGGTGGTGTGAAAGAAAAAGTGACTGCTGCGCACCGATCAGGAATAAAAACGATCATACTCCCAGATCATAATAAAAAAGATTTAGAAGATATACCGGATCATATCAAGAAAGACCTAACATTTCATTTTGCTAAAGAAATGATGGATGTAATAGATGTGGCTCTTCCTGGTTTAAATGGCCGAAAGAAAAAACAAAAAAAGAAAGAAGCTTCAAAAATAAAGAAAGCATCTTAATTTTGCAACCGTTTTTGGGCGATTATCCATCTGCTTTGCCAAAATGCAAATACGCTGGATAAAACTTTAAATATTTAAAGGGCGATTAACTCAGCTGGTCAGAGTGCCTCCCTTACAAGGAGGAAGTCGGGGGTTCAAATCCCTCATCGCCCACCCCTCAATAAAGCATAAAAGCCTTCGTTAAACGACGAGGGCTTTATTATTTATGGGATGTGTCAGATTGATTCAATTAATGTCTAATATATAGTAATAATGTGAACAAAATAATGTGAACACCCATACACCAAGCACGTAACGTCTCTGTTATGGTAACAGCCTCTTAAAATTTCAACCAAAGTTCCAACCTGTAAAAACCAAATGGGGGGTAGTACCCTTAAAATAAAAGATACACCCACATTGTTGCGTTATTTTTTTGTAATTTTCGGTATGAAGCGTATTGCTCTAATATTATTGTTTTTTATCAGTTGTACTACTGCTCCCAAAATCAATTATGAGGGAGAATTAAATGATGATGGTCTATATCACGGAAAAGGTGTAATCACTTATCCAAATGGTTCAAAGTATGTAGGAGAGTTCAAAGATGGTAAAAGAGATGGTCAGGGGACACACACTTATCCAAATGGTAGAAAGTATGTAGGTGAGTACAAATCTAATTTACGAAATGGTCAGGGGACATTAACCTATTCTTCTGGTGAAAAGTATGTCGGTGAGTTCAAAGATGGTAAATATACTGGTAAAGGTGTATTGTTTAAGGTAAATGGTGAAATAAAATCTGGGACTTTCTCTAATGATATATTTCAAAAGAATTGGACTATTGAAGCAGTAGATAATTTTTTAAGAAACAAATACCCCCAATTCACAGGATTAAACTATTCAACACCAATCACAAGTGTATCTTTACAAAGAAATGAAGTTTATTTACCACCACCACCCGAAACTCTTACCAATATCGCTGTAGTTAATTTTAAAGGAAATAATATCTCTGACGGTGAAGTAAATGCCCTTACAGACAGATTAAGAGTTGAATTATTCAAAACCAAATATTTCAAAGTTATAGAACGAGAAATGATGGAAGAAGTTCTTAAAGAACAAGGGTTTCAACAATCAGGTTGTACCACCGATGAATGTATGGTTCAAATTGGGAGATTGATTGGGGTACAGAAGATTATAGGTGGAAGTATCAGTAAAGTTGGAAATATTTATTCTGTTTCATCGAGGATAGTAAATGTTGAAACAGGTGAGATTGAAAAAACAGAAGTATATGACCATACAGGTAATATCGGTCAATTACTTACAGAAGGTATGAGGATAATTGCTATTGGATTGGTACAATAGTAGGAGT
>SCKN01000003.1:107500-329967 GCA_004124385.1 Fidelibacterota bacterium | reverse complement strand
CCTCATAAGCTGGTGTTCCTGATACATCAACAGCGGATCCAGAGTCTGTAAAATAGACAACCACCATCCCCTGACTGTTTGTTGTGCCAGAACTGACGTTGAATGATCCTGAAGATTGATTATTAACACTACTGTTAAAACTAATTACCTTCCCTGCAACAGGATTACCATCCTGATCTTTTAATAGTGCAGTTACTAGAGTATATGCATATTCTCCAACGATATCTTCTCCGACGACAGTTTGTTGATCAATACCCACAGGTAAAGTCGTCAGTGTCAGGTTCAAATTACTGGGAGAAGAAATTGAAACATAGATTGAAACATCTAATTCACCAAATGAAGGATGTTTGTAAGAACTTAAAATAGTCACGGTACCGACATCTTCCGGGTTTCCCGTATCGATGAGTTGTATTTGGGCTATGCCGGTTGTATCAGTATTTGCTGAGGAACTGGTTAAAATACCTAAACCATCCGGCTGTAACTCGAAACTTACTTCAAGATTTTCGATCGGTTGGTAATTGTAATTTAAAATTCGGGCAGATATATTGGAATTTGTAACACCATTATCGATGAAAATTTGCGAATTGTCTACAGAAACATATAATCTGTATGGCCAGACTTCAGTAGTATCTACAATTGTGATTGTTTCGGTTTTAGAAATATCGCCATCAATTTCAGCTTTAATTTTTATGTCAGTACCAGAGCTATTCAAATCAAAAAGGAGTGCCTCAGCAACACCATTATCATTGGTTAATGATGTAGGTGAATCAAATGAACCAAAACCTTCTCCGTCTAAAGTAGCAGAAAAATTAACTTCAACATTTTCAACAGCTTCATTGGAATCTGAAAGGACAGAAGCTGTAACCAGTGTATATGCTAAAATTCCACTCACGTCTTCGCCCACGTTGATTAAATTACCACTTAAGTCAATAGCTACAGGTTGAGTAGTAAGCGTTAAATTCATGTCAGAGTCTGTGGTTTCTGTTGGCACCCTGTCATCACAACTGACTATCAACAACCCAGCTACAATCAGAATTAAATTAAAATATTTTGTTATGTTATTCCTCATCACTTGATTCTCCTTCTGAATTTTCAGAATTTTCATTTTCCAATGTTATTTCTTCTTCATCTTCTGAAGACTCAATTATAGATTTTTCAAATTCAACCATTGCAGCTGTTTTTAAAATGCCATCCATTCCTGGCTTCAAAACCCAAGGTGTAATTTGAATAATAAGATCCGTTTTCTTTTCAATTAAATTACTACTGGTAAATAGTTTCTTACCTATCAGTGGGATTTTGTTTAAAAAAGGTACTTTATACTCTGTATTCTTCATTTCTCGATTAATTAAACCACCAATAATGATTGTTTCACCATCTTTGACTCTAATCGTTGTAAAAGATGTTCGCTTTTTTATTCGTGGAATATTTTTATCAGGACCAATAAATTCAACAATGGAAGAGACTTCCGGATTAACTTGCACAGTAATATCTCCATCAACATTTACCTTAGGCAGAACATGAAGCTTGATTCCTACTTCTTCCTTCTGAACCTGAACCTGCCCGCCTACACCGCCTGCACTCAAGATATAAGGAACAACATCTACCATTTCGATATATGCTTTACGCCCATTTAATGTTACTAATTTTGAATCAGCCAAAATTTCAGCTTTATTATGTTTAATAAGAAAATCCAGAGTTACATCAAATGCTGTCATTTGTCTGCTAAACTGTGTAGGGAGTAAATTTTGGTCATATTTATTATTCCAAAACAATCGATTAAAAACCATATTCTCGGGTAATTCTTCAAAGGGTAAACCACCATAATCTTCAACAACGCCTGTTCCGGCTTCATTCTGTTGTTGGGCGAGTCCAGGGACAACACTACCTGCACCCTTTACACCTCCGGGAGGAATTGCATTTTCAGCATAAATATTTGTAAAATGAGCCAGTTTTGACCAGTCAATACCTAAATTTTCATCCACATCAACTGCCACTTCGATCAGCCTGACTTCTAGCATAATTTGTGTAGATGGTTGATCAATCTTGCGAATGACTTCTTCTATTTCAGCAATTTTTTTCGGTGACGCATTTACGAGGATTTTATTGGCAGAAGTATCCACTTGGATTTGATCTGTCAAATCTTGCAAAAACAATTTCACAGCCGCTGCATCAGCATATTTTAAATCTATAACATGAGAAGTGATTCCCACTTCTTCCCTAAGTTTTTTATGTTCTGCAATGAGAAAAGAATTACCGACAATCTCATAACTCAATCCAACTGCACGCACGACCAAGTTAATAGCTTGTTCGATGGGAACCTCATTCATGTGAATGGAAATTTTATCCTGTCGATTCACACTGGGACCCATTACAATATTATAACCGCTTTCTTTTGCCAGAATAGAAAGAATCCCAGGTAAGTATGCATCTTCCGCATTAATAGTTACCAATGTAGGTTTAATAGATTCCATTGCAGAAATTGTGCTTGGATTTTTCTGAGCAAACAGTCCTGCAGTGAAAATAAATATGGTTAGTAAAAATTTAATTTTCTTCATTTTAATACTCATTTCTTGTTTTGTTTTCCATGGTTATATTTTCTTCTTCAGCTAATCCAGCAACAGAATAATGATATTCGGTTTCGCCTTTAATTATAACAACTTCATCCGCATCTATCCATACAACTTCACCTCCGGCTATTGAATCGCCCATCACCACAGTATAATTTTCCCCACGATATTGAATACCGGCATATTGGGTTGAAGCACCATCTATAATATAGGTTACACGGAGTTTCTTTTTATTTCTATAGCGGAGCATCCGTCCTTGGGCATCGGTCAGATATAAAACATTGGTTAACCGTAGCGGTTCTTTCTCCAACGTAAAATTGAAGGCATTTCGATCCTGCAAGCGTTTTTCAAGAAAATCAATTACGCCTTCCAATTCTTTGTCAGCGCCAAACTGTAAATTGTCTGCACGTTTTTTAGCTGATTCCCATTTAGAATTCAATGGATATAGCTTAATTCCAGCTGTGCCGATAGAAATCACACTCATTATGATTAAAATCACCCAGATAGTTTTATTTCTATTATTCATTATATAGCCTTTGTTTTGGATTTAACGAGTGTCAATGTGGCCAAGTGAATTTCAACAACCTGTTCTAATAAATCTTCTTCAGTGGCTGTTCTTTTAACACGTTCAATCCCATTTTTAACATGAAATTCATTAATGGATATCAACCTGGGAGACCGTTCAATTTCAGCCATGAATTTCCCCAATTGGTCATAAGTACATTTTATGATTAATTCATATGGAGTTCTTAAAAAATTTCCCTGTTCTTCTATTGGTCGGGGTTTCACATTTAATAGTGAAATATCCAAGTTATTCATTGTTTCAGCCAAATTTTTCAAAAATGGAATTGATGCATCTTCAGCCAATGAATCCTTTTTAGATAATGCCAGATTTTCATCAAATAGCGTATAAACTTGATCTAATTTGTTTGCTAAAATCTGGGCACTGATTAATTGTTCATTCAATTCCTGTTGTTCCATTTCCAATACTTTTAATTCTAATGGTTTGTCACCAATTTGCCAATCTTGATTCATCCAAAAAAGAATGGATAAACCAAAAAGAACCAGGGTCATTATGTTATTACGACTTTTCATAAAATATCCCCTTTTGTATTGGCTGAAATCCTCAATGCAGCTTCAATTTCAAACTCGACTATTTCCTGCTCACGAATTGTTTTTAAAGAACCTTGGTTGAATTTTATTTTAGAAAAATTTTCTCCAAGTTGTTTATTACTTTTTAATCTGTTGATATAATTATGAATAATGTCAAAGTCTTTTCTATCTTCATAAATGACTGCTACACCACTAATTATTATTTTATTCTTTTTGTATTTCATGGATGTAATTGCCATATCATCCGGGGTCATTTCTCCAATTAGTTGCATATTTCTGGCCCAAAGGATTCGATTATTTTCCATTTCAGCTAAAGACATGATGTCTGCTTTGGACAGGTTTTTTCCTTCTTTACGGAGAGCACTAATCTGATTTTTTACATCTTTGATTTCAGATTCTTTGCGTTCAATCAATTTTGAATAACCTCGCCCTATCCACCATGTTTCTACATTGACAAACACTAATAGAACTGTGATTAATCCAAACGTGAACCAACGGCTGCGTTCTCTCCATTGTTCACGAATAGTTTCTCGGCTTTCAGATTGGTTTAAGTTTATTGAGATAAATTTATTCATGCGTCAAATCCACCTCCACGTAAGGCCAATCCAGCAGCGACTGCATATTGAGCAGGATTAACTATTTCATCATCATTATATCCTTCAAATGATTTCATTGGATTGTAAACACTCACTTCTAAACTCAACTTGTTTTGAATTAATTCAGCCAATCCTTCTGTGGCGGATCCTCCACCAGTTAAATATAAATGGGTGAAAAAACTCTGGTTAGTTGTTTTTGCATAATATCGCAATGAACGACGAATATCTTCTATAAAATTGTCAAATACATTTCGTTCAGCAATTCCAATTCTACCGGTTGAATCACTCGCATCTTCTGTATTAAAACTCTTAACTCCCTCTTTTAACAACTCATAGTTAGAACTGACATAATCTTTTTCTAATTTAGTCGCAAGTGCTTTCACAAATTCATGGATGCCAACAGGAAGATCACGAGTAAAAAATGCATCCTTCCTGCCCCAAACTGTCAATGCACTCGATACAGTACCAATATCCAGCAAAACAACTGCTCCGTCTTCCGGAAGATCATTGGCATAGGAATAAGAATTCATTACAGCTATAGGATCCACATCAATAATGCCCGGTTTAAAACCGATTTCTTTAAGTATTTCGATGTGAGCAGAGGATGTTTTTTTGGTACAGGCAACTAATGCTATATCTATCTTATCTACTTCCTTTGGGTTTGAACCTAAAATCTGGAAATCGATTACAGCATCGGATCCATCCATAGGGATATGTTTCCTGGCTTCAAAGGTCATGGATGAATGCAATTCTTCTATTGGCATATCCAACGTCGTAATCTGTTTCACACTCACGTGGGATCCGTTTAGGGATGTTACGAGGTGTTTTACCCTTTTTGGATTGATTTTCATTTCTTTCATTAGTTCACGAACTGCCATCACCCAATGAGGTTGAGATATTTTTTCAGGATCATAAGTCTGGTTAGGCTCCGGCACCAATCGTAAACCATGATTAACCAGTTTATGACCTCCTTTTGTTTTATCAAGCACTACTGCCTTGATGTATTGTCTGCCTATATCGAGGCCGAGTATCATTCTATTGTTCCTTTTTTTGAATTGGTTGAAATTTCTCCATATGCTATTATGATTAAAGCCATTGATCCATCTGCCCGGGAAGCGGGCGGAAAATATGGAGGAATTGAAAAATCTGTAAAATTATAATCATAATGGTAATCTTTATCGTAACCAATTCCGGGAGAAATATTATAGGGTCCCGGAGCGTTACGCTTCATATATCCTCTTTTCTTTTGAGACATGGAGCCCCAAAAACGAAAATAACCTCTTAAATCACTGTTTCCTGTATATGTGGGTAAAAATGATGTTGGATTTCTACGGGGACCACGGCCATCACCTAATGAAACTTGAGGAACAGCAGAATTGGGACCATTGTATGCTGAACTTGAAATTGTATTTTGCCAGTACTGAACAACAACAGATCCTTCCATAGACAGCATTGCTGCATTAACAATTAAATCTACTCCATTCTCACTATTTCGGGCGCCATTGGCTTCTGTATTGGCTAATATTATATTTGCTCCAGAAAATAAGCCCATTCTATTGGGAGTCCCATAAACGACCTCACCTGTGCTTGTATTTGAGTCCTCATAAATAAGATCATCAATTATCCAAATATTGTTCCAAACTCGATCCCAGATGGTAAAATCATCACTCCGTCGATAATACGTATTTTTATCTGTAACAATAGTATATTGACCATCCACAAATCCCTTGACACGTACTTGACCATTGCGAACATATATGACTGTCTGATCGCCGGCATAATACAAGGTTGGTGCCATAATATCCGGTCCTCCAAGTGGTGGCTCAAAATCGAAATGATGAAAACCACTTGTATCGCATAAACTCCAGCCATCATCGGGATGGCTGTGATAATTAGCAAAGTTGGGAAAATCAATTGAATTGTCCTGAAATGTAACATAATTCAATATGACTTCCTCATCATCTACAAACTGATTATCAAAAGACTGAAAAATTGGACCCATTGTAAAAATAGCTCCACCTGTATTTACATTGATTGCCAATATTTCACCCATCCAAAATTTATTGGAATCCGGATCCGCAGAAAATACGGATACAGTATCACCCACTTCATATTCATCTAAAACACTCGTTATATCATTCCCTTCTACGTCATTATTATCAATAAACAACGAATCCGTAAAATAAAATCCAGTCGCTTCGTCCCATGTTGCATCAAATGCAATCCGTCTATCGTTTAACAAACCGGGAGATGTATCTAAATCCCAATTGAATGTCGTAGGCGGTGGGCCTGCATTTCCAATGGGAGGAATTTGATATGTCCATTGTGATATCATAAACCCATTATCTACAAATTCTATTTCAGTCATAATAAGTGTATCTCTACCAGAACTTTGAAAAAGCAAATCATCTGCTGTAAATACAAACGTTGCATTTTCGATAGCTCGGTCAAGAGCATTATTGGGTGGAAATTTTATTTCTTCCGCTTCATCATTTGCAGATATCCATTCATCAGGATTACAATTATTATATGCAATACCTTCAACTGCTGAAACTTTGGCTTTTGTAAAATCCGGGCAACCCCAGTTACTCATTTGCATTTGTCCATTGGTGTGGATTTTTCCTTCTAAATAATCATACTGCCCAAATGATACATATGATCCTAATCCGGGGCCTCCGCCCGGTTCTTCTGATTCAGTGAAATACATAAAGTGGGCAAAACTTTCCGGAATCATTTGCAAGTTTGCTTCTCGGGTAATACTTACTTGCTTACCCATGGTATTGTTGAAATAGCTCGTCCCTTTACCCTTCGCTAAAAATATAGTTTGACCCATTTTATCTGTATACGTAGAACAATACACATCGCTGTATGTACCCATATCCATGAATTCTACACCGCTCGTAATGACTCGGACTGCACCAGTAATTTTTGGCAACACAGGTAATGCCTCTATATTGATTCCCGTTTCAGCAAGATAAAGTGCTTTGGATTCTTCAAATCGATATTTATGCATAACAGCTGCAGACATGGCATATTTCAAATAACCGGTTGTCATCAGCAAACTCACAAAAATAAAAATAATCGCCGTAATCGTAATGGATCCTTTTGAAAATATCTTCAAGATGTAGGCCTCATTGATCCAGTTGACGATGCTAAACTAATATATTTATTGGGCATAAATATTTTACGTTCAAAACGAATTATCTCAACTTGTTTTCCGCCTGGCGCATTTATTGTTTCTACTTCCAGTTCCAAACGTAACGTAATTGTAGATTGAGCAAACCGCTGTAATCTTGTACTTATGACTTTTGATTCCCATGCATCAAATTCACGCAAAGAAATATTACGCTGATTATTATTCCGGAATCTTCCTTTCTTCGGTAATGCCAGTGCACCATTCAAAGGAAGTTTATAGTTAAACAAAACTCCATCTATGGCATTCGCTGTAATTGTTGTGTTTGTTGGGTTACCATATTCATCATACTTGGTTAAAAAAATTCGTTCAAAATTATTTATAGGTGAAAAATCAATAAATCGGGACAGACTGATTTCTTTCATGATTTCTCTCATAACTGTATTTCCATATTGCCGAACATCCTGGATGACAGAATCATTTTGATAATGAAACATCATGACTCTCAAGCTCAACCCCAAACCAAGCATCATTATACCGGAAACGACAATTGTAGTCATCAGCTCGACAAGGGTTAATCCTGATTGACGTTTAGTTATTTTTAAGCGTGTCATTGAGGAAACTCCAGCATAACCATTTCAATATCTTCACGCTTTATAAACTTATTTTTCGGAGTTGAAAAATCCTCCCATTCGATCCATGCATGGAGTAAATAGCGATCGATATAACTGACTGAATCAGTATATACAGGCGTTATATGCTCATAATAAATTTTAGCAGGAATTTTGATATCAGAATGATCATCACCAAAAAGCATGACCGTTTCTCCAATATAATCACCGGATTTTTCAGATAGTGTCATATTCCCATCAGCAATACGGCCCTTCAAGTGCTCTACATAACTTATGAGTTCATCTACAGCTCTTTCCTTAATGTATAAGGCACGCAATGCACCACGGGCATGAGTGGCGCCCAACACCATACCATACGCTGCGATACTGACAATTACAACACCAATCATAACATCAATGAATGAAAATCCACTTTGGAAACGCCGTTTCATTAGATATTAGTTCCAAAAAGTTTAGGATTATTTGCAATTTGAGCAGCCATGGAACGATCAATTTGTCCTTGAGCAACTAAACGCTGTAGATCTTGATCCAACGTTTGCATTCCTTCAACTCCACCTGACTGCATAACAGATTCAATCTGATAAATACGGTCTTCACGAATGAGATTTCGAATTGCAGTTGTAGCCATCATCACTTCACATGCCGGTACTCGTCCTTTTCCATCTTTGGTCGGAATTAATTTTTGCGCAATAACAGCTTCAAGACTTTCTGACATCATGGATCGGATTTGACCTTTTTGACTAGATGGGAAAATGTCGATGATACGATCTACTGCTTTTACAGCGCTTGAAGTATGCAGAGTAGACAAAACTAAATGGCCTGTTTCCGCTGCGGTCAACGCCAAAGAAATTGTTTCCAAATCTCGCATCTCACCCACCAGGATGACATCGGGATCCTCACGGAGTGCGGCTCGCAATGCATTGCCAAAACTATGGGTCGTTGCTCCCACTTCGCGCTGGTTGATTAGACTTTGTTCTGAACGATGAAAATATTCTACAGGATCTTCAACCGTAATAATATGACATTGTCTATTTCGGTTAATGTGATCTACCATTGCTGCCAGCGTGGTGCTCTTACCCGAGCCCGTTGGACCCGTTAATAAAATCAATCCACGTTCTTTCATGGATAATGACATCATTACGGGTGGCATTCCCAATTCATCAAAGTTTTTGGGAACTTCCGGTATGGCTCGAAAGACACAGGAAATGCCACGAATCTGTTCGAAAAAATTCACACGAAATCGGCCCTTATCTTCAATCCTATACGAAAAGTCAATTTCTTTATTTTTGCGAAAATTATCAATTTGATCTTTATTCATGACTTCGGGCATAACGTCATCAATATCTTTTTCCGTTACAACATCCATATTCAACTGTTTCATGATGCCATTGATGCGCACCATGGGAATTGATCCTGTACTGATGTGTAAATCCGAAGCTCCGCTATCCAAGGCATAGTTCAGCATTTCGTTAATTTTCATACGTTATTCGGCTTCTTCTTTTGAACCAAATCCCAAAAATTTGCCGCGACTACGATCAAAAACGACTATTTTACCAGCGCCACCCTTCATTTCTTCAGTGCTTTCAGCAGTAATTGTACCACCATCAAGAGACATGTTTAGTTCAAACTGCCACTTCAGTTTTGTTGAGCGATCTACTTCCAGTAATCCCCGACGTTCTATTTCTTCAATATCGCTTGGCCATTCTCCATAGGTTTGATAGTACATTTTTCCGGCGTTTTCAATGTTGCTTATAACCGTTTTTGGTTCGGATGCGTAGGCATTTTGAACTAATGCAAAATATGTTGGTAGTGCTACCGCTGCTAAAATTGCAACGATGACAACTACTACCATGATCTCGACCATTGTAAACCCATCTTGATTATGTTTATTTATTTTCTTCATAGAGTTTTTCTCCACTCTCATTAATGTTAACAATTTTTCTATTATTGTCCTTGGTTAAAACAGGAAATCCAATTAATAATTGATACAGTTTTCCCTTAGTCATTTAAATAACGTCTGCACGTTATTATTTACTTACGGAAATAAGTTGGGTGTACATTATAATTTTCTGATAAATATGTTCGTTTCTTATATCCAAGTAAATATAAAAATGTGTTTAAATTTGGTGTCTATTATTGAATAATAAATCAAGGATAAATCAATGAATGTAGCCATTCTAAAAGAAACTCTCCCGGGTGAAAACCGTGTTGCCGCTATTCCTGCTACCGTGAAAGAAATGGTTAAAATTGGAATGGACGTATTCGTTGAAACCGGTGCGGGAGAAAAATCTCATTTTTCAAATGATGATTATAAAGCTGCCGGAGCAGACATTGTTTCCGATCGATCCTCTTTATGGGCTCAATCAGATATTATTTTAAAAGTGGCTCCTGCTGAATTAGACGAAATAGACATGATGAAAAATGGAACAGCATATGTGTCATTTTTCCAAACAACAATTCTAACAGACCATGTAAAAAAATTAGTTAACAAAAATATATCCGCATTTTCTATGCATCTAATTCCACGAACAACATTAGCTCAAAGTATGGATGCATTGAGTTCCCAAAGCAATATTGCAGGATATAAATCCGTTTTACTTGGCGCTTCACACTTAAGTGTCTATATGCCGCTACTCATGACGGCTGCCGGAACAATCCCACCTGCAAAAGTACTTATTTTAGGCGCTGGTGTTGCCGGATTACAAGCGATTGCCACAGCAAAACGGCTCGGAGCCCAAGTGGAAGTATTTGATGTCCGTCCAGTCGTTAAAGAACAAGTTGAAAGTTTGGGTGCAAAATTTGTAGAAGTTGAATCTGCCGAGGAAGATGGAGTTGGCGAAGGCGGGTATGCAAAAGAAACATCCGATGATTATAAACAACGCCAGCAGCAACTCATTAAAGAACATATTGCTAAATCCGATATGGTTATTACAACAGCATTAATTCCGGGAAGGTCGGCTCCTGTTTTAATATTCGAAGATATGGTAAAAGGAATGAAGCATGGTTCTGTCATTATGGATCTTGCGGCTGAAAATGGCGGAAACTGTGAATTGACAAAACCGGGTGAAGTATCCATTTCCCACGGAGTAATAATCGACGGAACATTAAATCTTCCCGCAACAATGCCCAAACATGCATCTCAACTTTACGCAAAAAATATTATTACGTTTTTGAAACATCTTTGCCCTGAAGGAGAAATTAATCTGGACTTGGATGATGAAATTATTTCCGGAGCACTCTTTGCTCATAATGGCGAAATCACACATGAACCCACAAAAGAAATTTTAAATAATTCATAAGGAATTAACTCGATGGATATGATTGAAATTGTTCAACAATTAGAAGCAGAAAACATGATTTATATTTTAACTGTTTTCATTTTGGCAATATTTGTCGGAAATGAAATAATCAGTAAAGTCCCACACACACTCCATACACCGTTAATGTCTGGTTCGAATGCTATTTCCGGCATCGCAGTTGTGGGAGCGATCATCGCCACAAAAGAGGGTGGAGGACTTGGCACATGGTTTGGGCTTATTGCTGTTATTTTTGCCACAGTTAATGTTGTCGGCGGGTTTATGGTCACTGACCGCATGCTCAAAATGTTTAAGCGAAAATAAGGGCGTATAATGGAATACACAAATATCGCTTACGTTTTTGCCGCCATACTATTTATTCTAGGTATTAAGCGATTAAGTTCACCCAAAACTGCCCGGAGCGGAAATACAGTTGCTTCCATGGGTATGCTCATCGCCATTGTTGCAACTCTTGTTTCATTTGACCTATTGGACTTCCAAACAATTGCCATCGGTATGATTATCGGTACAATCATTGGTGCCTTTTTTGCTATTAAAGTAGACATGACTCAAATGCCCCAAATGGTCGCTATTTTCAATGGATTTGGCGGTGGTGCTTCGGCATTGGTTGCAGCAGCGGAATACTTAAACCCTGCGAATCCATCTACATTTAATTCTGCCACGATTGCCATTAGTGTTTTTGTTGGTACATTGACGTTTACGGGAAGCTTTATCGCCTTCGGAAAACTGCAGGGATTTGTTAGTGGAAGACCCATTGTTTTTACGGGACAAAAACTATTGAATGCACTTATTGCAATTAGCCTTGTTTTCCTTGGAACATATTCTGTAATTGGCGGAGAAACAGATTCGTATTTTTATGGATTAGTAGCTCTTTCTGCCCTTATCGGTATTACACTTACTATTCCTATCGGCGGTGCAGATATGCCGGTTGTGATTTCTTTATTGAATTCATATTCTGGAGTCGCAGCAGCAGCAACCGGTTTTGTTTTGATGAATAACGGCTTGATTATTGCTGGTGCACTTGTTGGTGCATCCGGTTTAATCCTTACTAAAATAATGTGTAAAGGTATGAACCGATCTTTGGCAAATGTTATTTTTGGTGCGGTAGGATTAAAACAGGTTACGCCCAGCGGTGATGAAAAACAGATCCAAGTAAAAAGTGCTTCCACCGAAGAAGTTGCCATGATACTAGAATCTGCAGAAAAAATTATTATTGTCCCCGGTTATGGGTTAGCCGTTGCTCAAGCACAACATGCCTTACGAGAAGTGGCTGATTTCCTTGAAAAAATGGGGAAAAAAGTACTTTATGCTATTCACCCTGTCGCTGGTCGAATGCCCGGACATATGAACGTACTTCTGGCGGAAGCCAATGTTCCTTATGAACAATTACTCGATTTAGAGCAAGTTAATCCTGAATTTGAAACTTGTGATGTGGCGATTGTCCTTGGAGCAAATGACGTAGTTAACCCGGCTGCAAGGCATGATACATCCAGTCCGATTTATGGAATGCCCATTTTGGATGTAGATAAAGCCAAAACTGTATTAGTGAATAAACGAACCATGAATCCGGGATTCGCCGGCATTCAAAATGAGTTGTTTGGTTTTGATAATACACTGATGGTTTTTGGCGACGCGAAAGCGGTTCTTTTAGATCTTCATAAAGATCTAAAAGAATTGTAACCTTCCTTTTGTATTTAACACCTCCCCAAAATCCTCCTCGTATGAGGAGGGGTTCGCCTGCCCGCCGGTAGGCAGGTGGGGAGGTGAAAATATTGTTTCAATCGTATAATTAAATTCTTTTAATTTATAAGAGGTGAAATTTATTTCCCTATTTTTATGAAACAATTTTGCACTCCACCATGTAGAATTTGTTATAATTTCCATCATCAAAAATGATTAAACATATCTTTCTATTCATATTTTTAGGAGCACAGCTCATGTCAGCAGAAATTGAAACTATTGTCCTGGGTGCCGGTTGTTTCTGGTGCGTGGAGGCCGTTTACGAGCGTATCGATGGTGTAATTGATGTGGAAGCAGCATATGCAAACGGACATACCGATAATCCATCTTATAACGAGGTATGCGGTGGACGTACAGGTTATGCTGAAGTAACAAAAGTTACATTCGACACCCAAAAAGTAAAATTGAGTGAAATATTAGATATTTTTTGGCGGGCACATAATCCAACTACGCTTAACCGACAAGGCGCTGATGTGGGTACGCAATATCGTTCCGGTATCTATTATATTTCTAATGAACAAAAGAAAATAGCAGATGCTTCCATTGCTAATGCCCAAAAGGCTTTTGACAAGAAGATTGTTACAGAAATTGAACCATTGCAGAAATATACAGTCGCAGAAAATTATCATCAGAATTATTATAACAATAACAAAAATGCACCTTACTGCTCTTTTATTATTACACCCAAATTGAAAAAACTGAATTTGATAAAATGAAGATTTGTGTAACAAGAAAATTTAGTGGAATGAAATCGCCATCCGCCGGTGAGTTTATTCGTTAGGCACAAACAAAAGAGTAAGAGGAACTAGGCAAATGAAGAATCGTATTTTCCTATTTTTGATTGTTGTAATGATTTCATGCGAAAGTGATAGTGTAAGTCCTACAGGTGTATACACCGTCCAAGGTTATGTTTATTATCTTGGTGATCTAGCAAATAGTGTAACTGTTTCAATTGATGGGCAGTACAACTGGTCTTCAACTACTTCTAATGATGGATATTTTTCGATATCGGGTGTTTCAGAAGGCAATCACGAATTACGGTATAGAAAAGAAAATGTTTTGGACCAAAGTGCCTCTGATTCATTAGGGTTTACAGAAAAAACTATTTCCATTTCTGTTTATGATGATGTGGTTTTAGATCATTTACGATTACCTAAAGTTGTTTACTTATATCCAGCTGAGGATATAGGTGTAACAGGTGCCCGTGTTCTTTGGTCCCCGACCGATGATGAAAGCTTTAGGGAATACAAATTATTCCGGCATATAACTTCAGGACTAGACGAAACCACTGGAACTTTGGTCCATGTTTCGACTTCGCTTACAGATACAACTTTTTTTGATGAGGATTTAGAGCCGTATCAGGAATACTTTTATCGTATATATGTAATGAATGATTTTGGAAAATTGGGTGGTAGTAATCTAATCAGCTTTTACACTTCAAACATTCAGCTGCTTACCAACGGTGGTTTTGAGAATAATTCTGCGACAAACCCCATTGGATGGGATATGGTCCCTAACACAGGAAATTCGATTGAGATTGATAGCCTATTTTCATATGAGGGTTCAAATAGTCTGAAGTTTAGCCATAATTCACCTAGTGGATGTTGGGAAATGTGGATATATCAATACATAGATGGTTCATTGTTAACGGAAGGTTCTGCATACAATATCTCTATGAGATATACTGCAGATTTTGACGAGAATACTTTTTTTAATTTGATTATTAGCAACTCTTCAATGAACGAATGGATAACGATACCACTTGAATTTAATGATTCACAACAATGGAGTGAACTTGATTTTACCTTCGAATTGCCCAATGAGGTAGGTACGGGTCAAACAAAAATAGATTTACATTTTTGTGTTGAGGGAGTAAGGACATGGTGGCTTGATGATATTGAGATTGTAAAAGTTACACCATGAATTGGATTTATGCCTAACAACTGCTGCTACGGACGTGAAAAGCTGGTAACGTGAAAATGAGGTTTTATTGATTTAAACAAATCTATAATCCCGAGTTGTTTCAATATAAACCAACTAAAATTTGATAATCAAAATAACCAGTAAGTTTTTTTGTTAAATTGTCCTTATTCTTTTCAAGGCCAATTGTTTTATTCCATGAAATTAACACTTTCAAAAAATAGTAAATCCTATGAGGTTGATTTAAATTCAGCTACCAGCTTGGCCATTCCGTATAATTATAACGGGGAGCAGCCAAATTTTTATAATGTTCCAAAGGGTGAAGCAAGTCCATTAACACTCGGATCCTTTACGGGTAAAGTCAAAAACGGTTTGGGATGCAATGTTATGGTTCTAAACCAAAACGTTCATTGTACCGGAACCCATACAGAATGTGCAGGACATATACTTGAAGACGATATTTTTATCCATGACGTTTTAACTCCGGAATTTATTTTAACACACTTAATTTCAGTCTCTCCAATTCATTGGTCAGAAACAAAGGAACGTTACCATTGTAATGTTCAAGAAAATGATCGAGTGATTACAAGAGAAATGATTAAAGAGCATGTGACTCATTCTATAGATGGTTTGGTCCTACGCACCCTTCCAAATTCGGAAGATAAATTGACGAGAAAATATCACACGAGGAATACACCGTTTTTTACAACAGAAGCGATTCATTTTATCAATGATCTTGGTGTTATTCATTGGGTAGTTGATTCGCCAACAGTTGATAAATATGACGATGGCGGACGTTTGGGAAATCATCATCTATTTTTTGAGAAGAAGGCGCCGTATAAAAAAACCATCACTGAATTTGCCTATATACCTGATACCCTTAAAGACGGTCAATTTTTTATGAAAATTGAAATTCCTCCCATGCAATTAGATGCAGCACCTTCAAGACCGTTTTTATTTAATTTTTTGGAGATATAGAATCAAGCCGACTTCAGGCTAATAACACACGTAGGAAAATGTTTTTTAATTTGTATGTATATGTTAGTTGTATAACCGAAAGTTTTTAGACTAATCAAACGCAAAATCCAGCGTTATTCCAAAATGCGCCGGGTCGCCATAACTAACGTATTTTTTGTCCGGATATTCATGATCTTGGAGTTCGTCATTCCAAATGGGTTCAAGACCAAAATAAAATCCTCGAGTAGCGTAACGCACATCCAACATATTCCGACCCCATATTTTTACAGACCATTGCCCGAAACTAAAACCAATATTGCCATTAAGCAGTTGGTATGATTCAGATATTTCATCGTGACTATCTGAAAAATAGAACTTATCCTTACCGGTCATTTCTAATCTGCCAAAGAGGCCATTATCCTTTTCAAAATTTACAGCTAAACTGTATGAATATTTTGGAGCGTGTGACGCTTCTCTATTTCCCAATGTTGCAGTTTCGCCGGAATCAGTTTCAAATGTAAATGCATCAATTTGAGTATTTAATAAACCCAATGAGCCCGATAAAGAAAATGCTGAATTCAATTTATACTTACCATCCAATTCCAGACCGCTCAACGAACCGGTTGTAGCATTGGCTGTATAAAATACAAAACTATTAGGGTCTCCTTCCCGTTGCTGGCTAGAAATGGACACTTGCTGATTCGTTCGTTTAGCCATAAATGCAGAAAGATGAACAGTTGAGTTTTCTGTATATCGTCGAAGTCCAAATTCGAAATTAGTCATAAACTCCGGATCATATGGGCGACTGTCAGCAGATAATAATGGATGTTGATTCACCCCGCCTGCTTTGTACCCCCGGGAAAGGCTGCTATAGACATTCATATTATTATATACAAAATACTGTAGTGCTAATTTTCCACCCCACAAGTCATGTTCAATATTAAACGCAACAGTGTCTAATGGCGCCAAATCATACGCATACCAGTCAAAATAACTGGCTGTACCATAATAAGTAATTTTATTTGTTTCTTTACGCACATTGGCTATTATTTTTAATCTATCCGAAATCAGTTTATCGACTTGCCCATAAACAGCTGAAACATCAAACGTGAATTCACTAGCAGCTAAAGCTGCATCACCGCCATAGAGCCAACCGGAAGCATTGTCTTTTTCCTTCAACGATTTAGTATAATACCCCACAATAATATCACCGTAACTCACTCTGGCTTCCAGTGTTTGATTATCTCTATACCGGGCTGTACTATCATAGAACTCATATTTCCAATACGTGGTATTTGGATCAAAATTGTAAGGTTCCTCTAACCAAAAATCATCATTGCCCCAATCGCCATCATAGGCATGAACCAAGTCTGTTTTAGAATTTGAAACTATAAATGAGGCATTCATTTTATTTTTAATATAATTAGCTCGCAAAGAGTAAGCGTTTGTTTCCTGACTATCTATGCCTTTTTGATTGGTATACGTAAAAAGATCCTCATTATTGTCCGGTGCCCATACGTCATATCTATTATCCAAGACTGCCTTGAATGATGTAAGCACTACTTGGAAATGTTCGTTGGGAGTGAACAATAATTTTTCACGAATAATATTTTCCTTCCGACCATTTGAATTGGTTATATCCAAATATTTGTTTTTCCGGAATCCATCATCTGAACCTGATTCAAGCGCCACTCTCAAAGCGAACGCTTTCCCCAAGGGTAGATTGATCATTCCGTTAATTCGTTGAATATTATCTGTACCATTTATTATGCGAATATTCCCCTCAAGCTCATCTTTTGGTTCAGTGGAACGCATGTTGATGAGACCCGCCAATGCGTTGGGGCCAAACATGGAGGATTGTGGACCTTTAAATATTTCAATCTGATCCAGATCATAAAGTAGCCCAGCCATACCCAACCCGCTCAAATCAATATCATCTATGACAAATCCCACGGAAAAATTGGGTGGTCCTTCTGCAAAATAATGACTACGCTCGCCAATGCCGCGAATTTGAAAATACCGAGGGCGGCTCGTTCCGCCTGCTGCATTCAAGTTGGGAATAGATTCCATAATATCTTGAAAGTGGTTTCCATCTGCTTGTTTGATTTCTTTTGCATCATAAACGGTTACACTATTCGTTGAACGCTGGAGCGATTCATCTTTTAATCCCGCTCTGACAATAATTTCCTCACTTTGTAGAGTAACAGACTGCATTTTAACGATCATTCCGTCTTGAGCTGACTCCACGATTTCCAAATATCCGATATGAGCAAAGGTCAGTTTCTCACCCGTTTTTACATCTAATAAAAACTGCCCATTCTCATTAGCAGCTGTACCTGTATTTCCGCCCGTAATATTCACTCCAGCAAGAGGTTGATTAGATACATAATCAATAACAGTGCCACTGATTTGCGGATACAAACATGTTGATATTAATAAGATGATTAATGTGTTATTCATAGTGCTTCCTTCGCTGGCATTATCCAGATCAGGTTCATGGGTGTTTTCTCAGCAATTCCATCTGGCACGGAATAGCACCCCGATCGATTATATAATTTACACAGTAGAATGAATTAATGATTGAATGATTTCAAAAATCTATTCAATCCCCACACTTGCTGTGCACATCTTTTTAAATCTATTTTCGCCAACACTAAATCATAGAATTACAATGACTAACAACAAGCCACTTCCAGAAATAACGATTAAAGCACTTTTATTAGGTGTGGTCCTTTCCATGGTACTCGCCGGAGCGAACGCATACTTGGGTTTATTCGCCGGCATGACTGTTTCCGCTTCCATCCCCGCTGCGGTTATATCCATGGGGGTACTTTCTTTATTTAAAAAATCAAATATTTTAGAGAACAATATTGTTCAAACGGCCGCCTCTGCCGGGGAATCGCTCGCAGCGGGTGTGATTTTTACCATTCCTGCACTTGTATTGTTGGGTTATTGGGAAACGTTTGATTATATGGAAGTGGCAAAAATCGCCGCAATTGGTGGTGTGATCGGTGTTTTATTTACCATTCCACTGCGCAGAGCATTAATCGTTGTTGCAAAACTCAAATATCCGGAAGGAATTGCTACGGCAGAAATTCTTCGAGCCGGCGAAAGCGCTCGACAAGGCAACGAAGCAGATGCGGCCGGTGGATTAAAAACAATCGGAATTGCGGGTCTAATCGGTGGCGGGATGAAAGTGTGTCAACAGGGCTTTGCCATGTGGCATGCTGAAGTTGTAGGGGCTGCAACCTTTGGACGGTCTATCTTTGGAATTGGAACAGATTTATCTCCCGCTCTTATTTCTGTCGGGTATATTGTTGGTCGAAATATTGGCATTCTTGTTGTGGCCGGGGGATTGATATCATGGGGTGTGGCTATACCCATTTATTCAGCTTTTAATGGTTATGAAGGTAATGCCATGGATGCCGCATGGACAATTTGGAATGCAAAAATTCGTTATTTAGGTGTTGGAGCAATGGTGATTGGTGGAGTATGGTCATTATTTAAATTATTTAAACCATTGGTTGTCGGAATTAAAGCCAGCATCGATGCTGTTAAGCATCGCCAATCCGGGGCGGATATACCTCTGGAAGAAAGAGATATACCAATCAATTATGTTGCTTACGCATTAGTTGGCTTACTTGTACCTGTTTTCTTTTTATATCTTGGTATTATAGAATCTGTTGGCGTTGCTGCACTTTTGGCAGTTGTAATGATGATTTTTGGATTTTTATTTTCTGCTGTAGCAGCCTATATGGCGGGCGTTGTGGGTTCATCCAATAATCCGATTTCCGGAGTCACCATTGCTACAATATTATTTTCATCTTTACTGTTGCTGGTTCTGTTGGGAGCCGGTTCTGAAGTAGGTGCAGCCGGTGCCATTATGGTTGGTGCGGTTGTTTGCTGTGCTGCAGCCATTGGCGGTGATAATTTACAGGATTTGAAAACAGGTCACATTGTGGGCGCAACTCCCTGGAAGCAACAAATAATGCAGATTGTTGGCGTTTTAAGTGCAGCGGTTGTTCTAGGGCTCGTTCTGGATATTCTTCATACTGCGTATGAAATTGGTTCTCCTACACTTTCAGCGCCCCAGGCAACACTGATGAAATCAGTGGCCGATGGCGTATTTACAGGCAACTTGCCTTGGGCATTTGTTTACATGGGTGCATTGATCGCTGTTATAATCATTCTTATCGATATCCGACAGGAAAAACGCGGTTCAGACTTTCGTGTTCCGGTTTTAGCTGTGGCTGTAGGAATTTATCTGCCCATTACACTGACAGTACCCATTTTCATCGGCGGTATGATTAATCATCTGGGCAAAAAAGCAGGCGCGTCTAAAACCGCCGAAAAGAAAGGACTACTCCTTGCTTCCGGTCTTATAACCGGTGAAGCACTTATGGGTATTTTTGTAGCTGTTCCTATTTTTCTTTCCGGGAATAAAAACTGGTGGCCGAATTTCTCCGGTTTTGAATTTCTAGGACCACTTGCATTCGTTGCTGTGATCTACTGGATTTATAAATCAGTTACAAAAAAATGAGAATAACCCACACTTTACTTAAGCGACTGCCTAAAGTTGAACTCCATTGTCACTTGGATGGTAGTCTGCGGGTAGAAACTGTTCATGACCTGGCTCAAAAAGATAATATTGAAGTTCCCGGCTCAACAATTGATGACTTGCGTTCTGCACTTGTAATCGGTGAAAAACGAGGTTCCCTGGAAGATTATATCAAACGTTTCGATATCACTTTAAGTGTAATGCAAACTCCCGAAAACTTGGAGCGGTGCGCATATGAATTAATTGAAGATGTTGCACAAGAAAATGTCCGCTATATTGAAATCCGCTATTCACCTATTCTTCATACGAAGAAAGGGATGACCATGGGTGAATCTGTGGAAGCTGTCCAGCGAGGATTAAAAAGTGGGGAGAAAGAATATGGTGTTCAATCAGGGATTATCATATGTGGAATTCGACATATTTCACCTGAAGCATCATTAAAACTAGCAGATATTGCTGTTCGATACAAAAACAAAGGAGTCGTAGGATTTGACCTCGCGGGAGTTGAAGAAAATTTCCCAGCCAAAGAACATAGAGAAGCTTTTTATCTCATTAGCAATAATAATATTAATGCGACTATCCATGCCGGAGAAGCATTTGGACCGTCCTCTATTCACCAAGCTGTTCATTATTGCGGCGCTCATAGAATTGGTCATGGCACACATCTGAAAGAAGATAAAGATTTGATGAACTATGTGAATGATCATCGTATTCCTCTCGAAATCTGCCTAACATCGAACTGGCAAACTCGAAGTGTTCGATCACTAAAATTTCATCCTATGAAATATTATTATGATCAAGGAATTCGTGTTACTCTCAATACGGATAATCGCCTCATATCCGGAACAACATTAACAGATGAGTTTTTGTTAGCTAGAAAATTATTTGGCTTTGGATTGAATGATTTTCGAGAATTCACGATTATTGCCATGAAAAGCGCATTCGTACACCACGATGAACGAAAAGTAATGATTAAAAATATTGCAGAAGAATTGGAATCAAAATTCGGGATCATGCCCGAGTATATACAACAGAATTAATTTTCTTTTTTTCTACTCTTAATTTTTGTTTTCATCTTATCCACCCATTTCTTCAAGGGCGGAAAAACACTACTCAATAGCAACAAACCTGGAATACCAAATATCCAACCTTGGAAAATGGGTATGAGGCCACCAATCAGACCAATAATGACTAATACAACACCCACGATAACTTTTATTGTATTCTTTACTGTTTTTATAACCATTTAATGACGAATAACTGCAATTTTTGAAAAAGAAGCTGCACCCTTCAAATCATATGCAGCAATGAGATAGACACCTGTTCCTACCCATTGGCCCGACTCATCTTTACCATCCCAAAATGCCTGATATCCTTCTACGTTCAGTCGTGAATTAATCGTTTTCAAAACACGACCCGTAAGAGTCATAATCATACATGAGGATTCATCCATAAGACCCGTTATTGTGAGTGGTGTTGAATTGGGCACACGAAACGGACTTGGAAATATTTCAATATTAGAATAAGAACTGTTCTTTTTGGAAAACGGAATTTTTAAGACACTAATTCCTCTATCTGTTGCGATATAGGCTAGCCCTTCATTTTCATCAAATGCTACAGCAGCAATATTATTGGAAAGTAAATAACTGTTTTCTGCTGTGAGCCCGTTTATATCCGGCCAGTAAGTAGCTGAAGATGTTAATACATAGACCCCTTGAGTCGGAGATGTTGTCCAAATATTATCCCGTGGATCGATAAGTAGTTTTGATCCTGAACTAAAAGAGATGTTGGGAAAATATGTAAATCCATAATTAGCTATGGGATCAGAATTCGAAAACTGCAGCGTTAACCCATGCAATCCCTTTGGTGATAATAAGTAAAGGACATCACTGCTCGTTACACCCAATGACCAGACTGTATTCGTAGACGCATCGGCATTCACATTTACTTTGGTCCATTCAGTTTCAAAGGGAGAAGCCGGATCACCACTATAATTCAGCATAACAGCTCCTCCATTGCTAGCACCACCAACATTATTATTATCTTCAAATGACCCTATCCACACCCGACCCCAGGAATCAAAATCAATCGTATTAGGTGTAAGGCTCAATTTGTTGCCAGATTCCTGTACGCTAAATGATCCCCAAGTGTTATCCGTATTTAGTACTTTAATGGGCTCAAACTTATTTGTGGCGTATGTATCGGCTATCCACAGGTTTCCGTAAGGATCTTTGGCAATGTCTTTTACAATCATGTATTGATCTTCAAAATAATCCAAAATGCTTGTATCAATTAATGTAAAATTCCCCGGATCATCAATGTCAATAACAACAATACCACCACCATGGCATCGCGGTTCTGGATACGTCCCCCGAATTCCACAATATAATATCCCATCTGAACTTTCTTCAATATCAGCAATATAATTACCAAAATGGACCGGAATTGTATCAGCAACGAAATTGGAATAATCTTTATTTTCTTTAATAATGAGATCATCACCATTAAAACCTACAATATTTCTCCAACCTTCATTTTCTTTGATCATAAGACCGAACCTAGATCCAGCCACTAACCGTCCATCAGACATAACGTGTAAAGCTGTAATACTATTCATTAATAGACAATTTGGTTTTTTACGTGTAAAGGATTGAGAATCTTCGTTATGAATCAGCAATCCTGTAGTTGTTCCTGCAACGATTGTTCCATCGGCAAGATGAAAGATTCTTTTAAATCTTTCTCCAGATCGTTTTGACCATTCGACTGCATCGTTATTCGTTTTGACAAAATTCTTGTTAAGGACTAGCCATAGTACATCCTGATCATCCTTGATCACATCATAGATTTCATGAGTATCATGATAAAAATTCCACAATAAATTTGAAGTTGCTGTTAGTGTATTAAATTCATAAATATCATTATCCAAGACTAATAAAATAGTGTTATCATTTAGTTTAAAGGTTGATATATTTCCTGTTAACTCAACTTCCAGTTGCCAATTAGCAGGATCCTTTAGATTTGTATTTTTCCAATTGCCAGAGAACATTCCCTGATCTGTGCCTACATAAAGTATTTCATCCACAATGACTATTCCTGAAATTTCATTTAAAGTCATTGGCCAATTATTATACACATCTTTATAAAAATATTGTTCACCATCATGTCTGAATTCCATAATACCCCATTCCTGATTTTGCTGAAATGCAGCAAAAACGATGGAATCAGTTAATGCGAAATCCACAATTAATGTCAGATCCATATCAAACGTTTTCTTCAATATAAATTCTTCATCAAATAATTGTATAAACCCATTTGGTGAAGCACCTCCAACCCAATATTGGCCATACATATCTCGATCAACAATAGCTAGATCTGTACTAATCAAGCCATGCATTTTCGTAAATGTTTTGAATTGATCTAATGTGCGATCATACACCAAAATACCGCCATTGGTAGCATTCACTAAAAGAGAGTCCACTTCAACCATATCAGCTATGCCCAATGGAGATGTATACGCATCCCAATCGCCAACACGTACTTGACTTAATAAAAGATTAATTGAAATTATATAAACTATAAATTTCATTGGGGTGTTTGAAAAGGAGCAGGTATAAAACATAATAAAAAGATTACCAAACACACATAACCAACATACATGTTCTCTTTTGACAAAGGAGTTCTAATATCTTGGATTGGCGGATGTTTTGTGGTGCGCATGAGTACGAGAATCAGGATGCCCCAAACGAGCCAGTTTAAGGATAAAAAACTTAATGGTATTAATGCTAAAAATGCAGCTTTTGCGACAATTTTATGTTTATCCCCAAGCATGGCATAAGCGATATGTCCACCGTCTAATTGACCGATGGGTAATAGATTTAACATGGTGACCAGTAAACCAATCCAACCGGCAAAAGCCATAGGATGAAGAAGGATATCCATATTATCCGGCAAGCCCGGATGGATGAGAGCTGTTAGAATTTTCATTAATATAGAATCACCTAGAATAATACCCACTTGTTCACTATCAACGGTCACGACTGTTGAAATCATTAAACCTATAATCAATGCTGGAACTGCAATAATAAATCCAGCGATGGGCCCGGCAGCTCCAATTTGCAAAAGTGCATCACGGCGGTATATGGGCGACTTAATCTTGATAAAAGCTCCAAACGTTCCGATTAGAAATAAAAACGGAGGTGCCGGTATAAAATACGGTAATGTGGCATCTACATTATGTTTCATGGCATAATAGTAATGTCCGAATTCATGACAGCCTAAAATTAATAACAGAGTAAACGAAAACGGAATCCCTTTTGTTATTTCAATGGGATTTGAAAATATATTCGCTCCTTCCATCATAGCGCCAGCAATAAGCGTAGTTAAGATTGTAGCTAAAAATAATCCAAGGTGGAGCTTTGGGATTTTGGGGATGCGTAAAATAACCTTATCTTCCCCGCTTCCGGTTATAGTAATGACATCATTTTCTTTGGAAATTGTATAATCAAACGGTTCATTTTTGAGTACACGTTGAATATCTGAAAGATCTGAACCGGAAAATAAGTTCCCAACAGCAATCCACGATCCATTAGATTGGCCAATCTGTTTTAATAGAAATTCGCCATCTAGTTTTGCCAGAGTTTGTCTGAATTGTGCTTCGTTCATAATTAGTTCATTCTACACATATTTTTTTAAAAGGTTGCACGACTTTTGCTTTCGACTTTGAAAAACCTTCACGAAGTTTACGCATGAAAAAACTGTCTTTCTTCCTCTTACTCATCGGAATTGTAGTAGCACAATCAATCAAGATCGATGTTCGTCATCGAATTATAGATGAAAAGACAGTGAGTATTGTAGTTCAAATTGACAATAAATCCAAACGAACCATTAATCATTTGGAAGGATTCATTAATATAGTAACGGATACAGGTAAAATTCTTAAAGAAAAACGTCTTGTCATAATTGGTCCGAATGATCCGGCACTTCAAAATAAAATGACCGTTTCCCGATCAGTTAAGATTGAACTATTTGATCCCTTTCCGGCCTATAAATTCAATGTGAGTAAAATTACATTTTCCGGTGATTATCGAGTGTATACCTATCATCCGAAGATAGGTTTTTATAGGATAGATTAATTCTGCGGTTGTTTTTCCCGGTGTTTTTCGTGCTTTTCCTCCAAAAGCTCTGCCGGGCTGTGCTCATCCAATCTTAAAAGCAGATCATTAATCCAAAACTTCGTTTGCTGAACATACGCATCTATAATTTTTAACGGAATACGTTCTCCAAACATATTGGCAATAATCATTGCAGAAGCAACCGGAACATAGACCATCAATGGATCTGCATAAAAATTATTAATTGAGCGTACTAATTCCCTAGGGCTTAAATAATCAATCGTTTCTGCATAAATGCTGTCTGCCAAGCCCTGCTCTACTGACCATGTTTTAAGATAATAAAACAATCTTCCATCCAAAACACCATTAATATAAGCTGCTTTGATGCGGTATTCCATTACCTGGCTGCCTTCTGCCAATTGATTGACCCTTTTCCAATCACCTCCATCCCAAAATAAACGATTTTGCTGCTGACCGAATAATGGCATGCGGATCAGGACCAGGATCAGGATTAGGATTGGGAGTTTGGTGGAATATTTTTTCATCAGCGTCTAATTCCCACAAGATCAAACATGAAAGCCATTTCCAAAGCATCTTCCCTGTAACGTAAAAATCGCCCAGACTTTCCACCATGTCCTGCTTCCATATTTGTATGAAATAATAGTTGTTTATTATCGGTCTTCATATCTCGGAGTTTTGCCACCCATTTCTGTGGTTCCCAATACTGAACTTGAGAATCAAAATAACCGGTGGTTACGAGTATGTTGGGATAATCCTGCTGTACAATATTGTCATAAGGTGAATAGGTCATGATATAATCATATTCTTTCTTTTCACGCGGGTCTCCCCATTCATCCCATTCATTTGATGTTAGTGGAATGGTCTCATCCATCATGGTGGTGGTTACATCCACAAATGGTACAGATGCAATAATTCCTTTATATAATTCCGGTGCCAAGTTTAACACAGCACCCATCAATAAACCTCCGGCGCTGCCGCCCATGGCAAAAAGATGATCAGAGTTTGTATAATTTTCTGAAATTAAAAATTGACTACAATCAATAAAATCTGTGAATGTATTCATTTTATTGAACATTTTTCCATCTTCATACCATTGACGCCCATATTCCTGACCTCCACGAATATGAGCAATAGCAAAAGCAAACCCACGATCGAGATAACTCAATCTACTTGATCGAAAACCTGGGTCCATGGATGCACCATATGATCCATAAGCATATTGAAGTAAATTTCCATTTCCATCCTTCTTGTACCCCTTTTTATACACAATAGAGATGGGAATCATGGTCCCATCTCGTGATGGAGCCAATAATCGTTCTGTGATATAATCATCCGGGTTATGCCCTCCCACCACTTCAGTTTGCTTCAGCAAAGTCGATTCCCGTGTATCCATATTATAATCCAATGTAGAAAAAGGTGTTTTTAATGACGTAAACCCATAGCGTAGAATATTTGTATTAAAACTGATATTCGTGGTCGTATATGAAGTAAATACCTCTTCACCAAAATCAATATAATGCTCTTCTCCATTTTGTTGATCGATTACACGAATCTGACGAAAACCATCTATTCTTTCACTGACGACTAGATGGTTTATAAATACATCTATGTCTAAAATCATTACATCATCTCTATGAGCAATCACTTCAATCCAATTTTCTTTGGATGTGGAATTATCAGGTGTTTCCATCAATCTAAAATTCAAGGCATCCCAATTAGTTACGATATAGAACTTCTCATTATAATGCTCAATGGAATATTCATGGACAGCTTCCCGAGGTGAAAACTCACGGAATTCACCATAAGGATTATTCGCTTTTAAAATATGAAATTGACTATTCAATGTATGATTATTATAAATTATCATATATTTGTCAGACCTAGATCGATAGACACCAATATAATATGTATTATCTTTTTCAGTATAGACTCTAACGTCATCTGATTGAGACGATCCTAATGTATGACGATTAATATGCTCGCTTAATAAAGTGATATCATTTTTCACCGTATAGAAAAATGTTTTACTATCCATTGCCCAAGCAGCAGCACCTTGCACTCCTTTGATCTTATCCTTCAGGATCTCACCTGTTTCAAGGTCTTTTACGTTGATTGTATACACTCTTCTACTTAATGTATCCACACTGAAAGCCACATATTTATTATTGGGACTAACCGATAAACTTGTCAATGAAAAATAGTCATGTCCTTCTGCCCAAGTATTTACATCTATCATGACCTCTTCAACTCCATCCATTGACCTTTTTTTTCGACAATGGATCGGATACTCTTTTCCTTTTTCATAGCGTGTATAATACCAATACCCATTATCCATATACGGCACCGATTCATCATCTTTTTTTATCCGACCTACAATTTCATCAAATAGTTCATTCTGGAATTTTTCAGTATGTTTTAAAATATCATTTTTAAATGCATTTTCAGCATGAAGATTATCCAATACTTTTTGAGTTTGGGCGTCGGGCTTCTTTGCTAGTTTTTGTTCATCTGATAAACGCATCCAATAATAATTATCAATCCTGTCATATCCATGAGCTGATAAAACATGAGGTATCTTCTCTGCTTTGGGTGGTTTCAATTCTATCATTGCTTCTTTATCTTTATTTCCATCCAATGCAAATATAGTTCCTATTATTGTAAATAACATAATATAGCGCTTCATCGTTTTACTCTTCGTTTATTCATAAAATAAAATGGGCTGTAAGCTAATAAAAAATGAGCTAATGCTACAAATTCAGCACTTATTATATACCATGGCCAAGGACCAAGATAATCTAATAGAGTTGGGATATGTTCTCCAAATTGGTTAACAGGTTTACCGCAAATCCAAAAATAATTTGCATCCATTAAAATATTCACAATCGTAGCAAACCCCAGAAAAATATTTAAAGCAATAAATGATTTTTTCAAACTTTTGAATGAGGGCCGAATATCATAAACAACAGTAGCGTAAACTAATGCTAGAATCAGTCCATGGTGTCCAAGCCAAAATCTAAAATAATGGAAGTGAGGAAATCCTGCTACAATATCAGGAGTGATTGACGCTTGAAGCATACCTGAAAATCCCCAGAAAAATAGGATTTCATAAGCAAGGTAACTGCGCCAAACCATAACTAATGGAATCATTATGTTTGCAAAGCGACATAAATGTACAGGCAAATGCACTTTATAATCAAATGTACCTGCAATGATTTCCAGTCCAACCCAAATGATATAGTTTCCAAAGACAAGCCAGCCTATCAACATGCCTATTTTATATTGCATCTGTTTATTCAGATGTCGTTTGGCATAAACCGGAAGTGCAATTATTACAATCAGCGCAATAATAATTCCTAGAATATGCTCTAAACCAAACATTTGGAAAGGATCAAACGTATTCAGATATGAAAAGACAGCTTCCCGCATAGGGATTAGTAACTAATGTTGGTTGGTAAGAATAGAAAGATAGTAGTTATTAAGAGTCTTTGGACCTTTTTTCTAAAGCTTTTTGGATTTGATCGCTTCCTACCCAGGCAAAACCCAATGCCAAAACCCAAATATGACTAAAAGGTTCAGAAGCTATTTTTAATTGATATCCCCAATAAAATTCAACAATGGAACCTATTAGCATTCCGATACCAATAAATAATTTGATGCGCCAATCAAGATTAAACATATTCATACTTATAAGTTTGTACTTTAAAAATCTTATCCATTAAATATCTTGATAAGTATCACAATTTGTAATGCTAATACCATTAAAGCCACAAGTGTCCTAACAAATTCCATTTCATGATTATGATCATCCAACCAAAGTTCCATCTTACTTTTTCTAGGGTGTTTGTTTTCGTTTGTCATATACTTATAATAATATAACTAGCTTATGCGTTCCAAGGAGTTAAATACAGCTTTTGTTATCTGGATATCCTGAACAGCCACACCCGTTAGATCTGCAACTGTTATTTGACTTCCATCTGTTCTGCCATCTGCCTTCCCGGAAATAACATGACCAAGCTCCACGATATCAGTTAAATCAAGTACATTTGAATTAAGCGCTTTAGCTATTTCTCCTCTTTCAATACATTGTGAAATACTATCAGCGACAACAACATCAGCTCGTTTTAAAATTTTATTATCTAATTCTTGTTTACCTTGAGTATCTGACCCCATGGCAGTTATATGTGTCCCCGGCTGAATCCAATCTGCTTGGATTAAAGGTTCAGTCGCCGGTGTCGTAGTTATAATATAATTACATGACCGAGATAATGATTTCAAGTCTGCTATTGTAATTGAATAACCTTGGGATAGAAAATCCTCACAATATTGAGAGGAATGTTCCTTATTCCTACCCCATACCATGACATTCTTACAATCGATTATACCTTTCAGAAATTCTAATTGCAAATGAGCCTGTGTTCCTGTTCCGACTATACCTATGCAGTTTACGTTATTGGGTGCTAAATATTTTGCTACCACTGCACCTGCTGCCGCTGTTCGAATATTTGTCAGGTAACCTTCATCATGTAAAATGGCAACAGGCTTTCCAGATTTCTGGCTAAACATCAACATCATTCCCTGTGATGATTGCAATCCCAAATCTGTATTTTTGAAAAACCCGGATGCAATTTTAATAACATAAATATCATCATTTTTAATATAACCATATTTAATATGGACATCACCTGGCGGTTCTTCGAAAATAAGTTCGCCTACTGGAGGGACAATCACATTTCCATCGGAATACTGAACGAATCCATTTTCAATTTCTGGAATAATATCCAACCCAATAAGAGCATCTTTAATTTCTGTTAGATTATAAACTTTCAAACTATAATCTGCTTCAAAACGTCCTGACTAATATTAGCGCCGCAAATGACAATAACAACTCTTTGACCTTTAAAATGTTCTTTTGCTTTCATGAAAGCAGCAATAGCTGTTCCCGCAGCACCTTCCATCATAATATGATGTTTCAGTAAGCCAACTTTTAATCCTTCAGCTATTTCATCTTCCGTTAATAATACAAAACGATCAATAACATCTTGGCAAATTGGAAACGTGATTGAATCTTCTTCTACTCCACCAGCGGTACCATCTGACAACGTTGGTTCTGATGGTAAATCTAATACTTTTCCAGCCTGCAATGATTCATACATAACACACGAATTCTTGGGCGATGCAGCAACAATTTCAATATTTGTAAATACTGTTTTTAAATACGTACCTAATCCGCCAATCATTCCGCCACCGCCAACAGCAACAAAGACAGCATCTATATTTGTTAATGATTCTGAAAGTTCAACACCCATTGTACCTTGACCTCGGATTACAGCTTCGTCATTATAAGGAGAAACATAAGTCCCGCCATTTTCTAATACTAATTTTTGAGCATGTGCTTCTGCTTCAAGACAGTCTGTTCCATAAAACTCAATTGTACCTCCATACATTTTAATCATTTCCAACTTTGCAGGTGAAGTTCCTTCAGGAACAATAACATTACATTTCATCCCCAATATGGATGCACCTAATGAAACAGCTGCGCCATGATTTCCTGTAGATGCAGCATAAGCATTACTCTTTCGTTCAGATTCAGGAATCGAAATCAATTTACTCATGGCTCCGCGAAATTTGAATGAACCGGTTTTTTGGATACAGTCAAGTTTAAGATATACATCTGCATCGGCAAGCTGGCTCAAATATGGTGAATGCTGAACAGGAGTATAATTTATATATGGAGCAATTTTTTCATGTGTTATTTTTATATCAGCAGCTGTAATCATAATGTCTTAAATACCTTATCACATAATTCCAATGCTTTAATTAAGCTATTACGTTTTGTTCCATAACCAAATCGAAGATAATTATCCATACCGTACCAATCGCCGGCGACGAGCAAAACACTTTGTTCATCACGAATACGTTCAACTAGTTCAGTCGAGTTCACATTAAAACTGTATTTCATAAACGCCATGGCTCCGGCTTGTGGGAGGATGAAATTGAACTGTCCATTATATGTGGCTACCCAATCCTGCATTATATCAAGATTTTGTCTTAATACAGATCGAGTTCGAGCTAACATATTTTGCCTGAAATCATAATTTAAAATTTTTGTTGCCATGACGTCACTTAACCTTCCTGGCGCTATGGATGTATAATCTTTTGTTGACCATGCTCGATGAATATATGATGAATTTCCAACCGTCCAACCTATTCGTAAACCAGGAAATCCGTATGCTTTGGATAAACCGCTATTAACAATGACATTTTCATATTCCGTTTCAATAAAGCTGGAACATTCTACCCCATTAAGTTCGGCACCACGATAAACTTCATCGGCTAAAACAATTATACCATTTTTTTCTGCAATTGAAATAATGGCATTGATTTGTTCATCCGGCAATACGGATCCCGTTGGATTATTGGGATGACAAACAGCAATCATTTTTGTTTTATTAGTGATCAGGGATTCCAATTCATTTAGATCAAATTTCCAATTCAATTTTTCTTTCAGCCAAATTGGCTTTACATCTACACCAATGGCCCGGGCAATCCCTTGGATTTGCAAGTAATTGGGAATCATATATATTAATTCATCTCCAGCTGATAAATGCGTCAGTATAGAGATAAAATTGGCTTCAGCTGATCCGTTAGTCACCAGAATATTATCTGGTTTAATATTTGAATAAATTTGACTGATATTCTGTCTTAATTCTGGTGATCCCTGTGTGAAGCCATATGTGAGTTCAGTATTTAAGATATCATCAATATCTTGTGTTGAAAAATGATTGTTTATCGAACCAGGATGTACACCACTTTCAGATAAATTATATTTAACTTCATTTTCCCAGAGAGATTGTTCTCTTTCCAGTATAAATGTTTCGATTTTCATAAAGAGTATCTTATAAAATATTTCATAATTGACACATTCGATTGTTCAATATATAACCTCTTTCAGTAAAAACTTTAGTGAAGGTCGGGAATTTTATCCTAGGAAACCCTGCCTGCCAGCAAGCAGGGAATTCCTTATCGCGGGAACGCGTGAGAATCGAACTCACCGGATTTATTGTGTAAATCCCGTCGGTTTTGAAGACCGCGGCCGGCACCAGCCTTGCAATCATTCCCAAAATCATTTTGGTCTTTTTAAGACCCTATAATTTACACCATACTGTGCTTTTATATTTCTTCCCACCTTATTCGCTTCTTCAGTCGTTTTAAATCTCACTACCCGTACAGCATGAAGACGCTTTCCATTGGACATAACCTCGACTATTTTGATGGGATAACCTGCGCTTTTGATCATATTCTTCAATCGTTTAGCATTATCATATTTTCTAAATGCTCCTAATTGAACAATCCACGGTTGGGGAACATTTTTTCTAAGTGACGCTTTCGTTTTTCCTTCATCTATTCCAATTAGTTTTTTCAGACTAAACTTGGGGAGTTTTAAATCTAATCCATAATGATCTACTCGTAATTCTGAATTTTGTGATTTTATTCTAGACACATAATATTTTGCGCTATCTATTTCACCGGTTGCTTTGAAACTTGAAACAAGCAAGTCTACCGAACGTTGTAAATGATTACTGTTTTTATAATTTAAAGGAATTTTCTTTAATTGTTGGGTGGCTTGACTATACAATCCACGCGCATACATATATTCTCCAATTTTCATTTCAGCATCATCTGTATACTCACTATCAGGAAATTTTTCTATAAATTGTCTGAATTCAACAATGGATGCATCTCCATCAATATTCATTAATATCTGTAAAAATGCGATGTCGGGATTATAAGGATATTTTGAGCGAAGCTCCGGTAACTGATCTTGGACTTCCTGAATCCGCCCTTCTTCAATTAATTGGAAATATTGTTTAAAAGATTGTGCTGAAAGAAAGGAAATGATGAAAATGGGTAAAATTTTCCAAAATTTCAATTTCAAATTTTTTCCTTTTTACCGGTAACAAGCTCCATGATTTTATCTATTTGTTGAGATAATTCATGAGGAGGTACAGTCGTTAAACTCAATTTTAATCTCATTAAGTGAGCCTGAATAGATGTATCAAATTTTGCCATGGCAGAATCCACTAAATCCAACGCTTCTTGGTGTTCACCTTTTTCTTCCAATACATTGGCCATATGAGCCAATGCATCGATATTACCCGGATTCTTTTCAAGCATTCGTTTATAAAATTTCTCAACTTCACTATACCTGCCAAGATCATAAAGGGCTGTTTCTATTTTTGAAAAAATATTTCCTGCATTTCCCGGATCCATTAAAGCAAATTGTTCCCAATGATTGATAGCGTTTATCAAATCCCTGTCTTCTGCGTAATAATCTCCAAGCCGGCGGTGCGCCTGACCGTAGTTGGAATCAATTTCCAATGCTCTTTCGAAGCATTTTTTTGCTCCCTCTCTATCCTCTTTGCTACCCTTATCCAACCCTTCATATACTTGAAACTGTGCAAGCTTTTCCGGGTCTTTTTGCTGGGTTATTTTTTGAATGTCTTTCGCTAGTTTAGCCGCTTTTATCCAATTACGTTCACGTTCGGCTATTTCCAATAAAAATTCCAATGCCCATGTATTCTTTTTTTCCAACTTGAGAATAAACTCAGCTTCTTGTTTCGATTTGATTAAATTATTTACGCTTAAATAATCCAATGCCAGAGAACGATGAATATCAATTTTTATAGGATCATCTAAATTGGGTCTTACAGTTAAAGATTGGTGGATTTTGATAGCTTGATGAGGATTTCCTTCTCCACGTAAAATTTCTCCCATCTGCAAATATGCATCTATATGATTTGTATCATTCTTTACAACTTCGCGAAGATATTTTAAAGCGGTTTTAGAATCACCACGGACAATGGCGTTCAAGGCATCTGTATATAGAGATTCGAAGCGGCGGGGGGGGTTAGGCCTATAGAATAGAGCAGCGGCTATTCCAGTGGCTATCAGTACAATGACAGCGATCAAAAACGTTGTATTCAAAGCTATTCGTCTCCGTCATCCAGATCATAAATCCCTTCATCAATTGCTACATTTCGCAGATCATTTAATTCGTCAGATAATCTGCGGTTTTTGGTCCGTAGCGAACGTAATTCCGATTTTCCAGAAAGTATAAAAGCTACTGCAGTACTGAAGCCTATAAATAATCCCACAGAAAGAGCTCCAAGGATGACTAAAGCAACTTCCACATCTTCGTATTGAACGAAAATAAGATTAATGTTAACATTATCTGTATTCTGCATTAAGAAAAGCAGAGCTAGGACGATGGACACCAGTATTAAAAATATTTTTACAAGTTTCATATGACGTGCGCTTCTTCTTTGTATATCAAATCTCCATGTAAACTAACGCCTTTTGCTGCTGTAATCAATACTGGAACGAAGTCTTTTATTTTTGAATTATGTTTCTCAAAAATTACCCATTTATTTGAATCTGTACGTCCTGCCCAATGTTGTGTGGATTTTTTGCTTTCCTTTTCAATAAGGACTGTTTCAACATTACCGACAGTGTTCAAATTTCTATCCAGCGTATGGTTTTTCTGTAATTCTATAACACGCTGTAATCTTTCCTTTTTTTCTTCTTCTGATAAATGATTACTGTATCCAGCTGCTTTGGTTCCAGGGCGCGATGAGTATTTAAACGTGAACGCTGAATCAAATTTTATTTTTTCCATCACATCAAGCGTTTCTTCAAATTCGGCATTTGTTTCTCCCGGGAAGCCAACAATAATATCTGTACTAATGCCGACATTAGGCAGACTATCACGAATATGATCCGCTAATCCTAAAAAATGCTCTTTCGTATATGTACGATTCATTCGTTTCAAAATACGATTGCTACCGGCTTGCAATGGTAAATGGATATAGTTGCAAATAGTATCATGTGCAGCCATGACCTCCAATAATTCGGTATTTATATCCTGTGGGTGAGGCGATGTATAACGAATTCTTTTTAGCCCACTTATGCTTGCCACAGCTTCCAGCAATTCAGGAAAACCTTCTTGCTCATGTTTGTACGAATTCACATTCTGACCCAGCATGGTAATTTCAACAAATCCATCTCTGACGGCTTGTTCCGCTTCAGCAACAATACTGGCGATGCTTCTGCTTCGCTCACGACCCCGAGTGAAGGGAACAATACAAAATGTGCAGAACTTATCACAACCACGCATAATTGAAATCCAAGCATTTATTCCTTCATTTCGGCTTGGGAAAAGATCATCATATACTTCATATCGGGACAGTTTCGTATCAACAATGCTTTTTGCATTATTGGCTTTCCGATTTAAAATCTCTGGTAGTTTTCGATAGGAATCCGGACCTAACACAATATCGACATAGGGTCGACTTTCCAGAATACTGTCTTTCAAATTTTGAGCCATACATCCCAACACTCCAATGATAATATCTGGCTTTTGTTTTTTAATGAGATTATATCTGCCCAATTGCGAATGCACTTTCTCTTCGGCGTGCTCTCTAATAGCACATGTATTAACAAAAATTGCATCAGCACTATTAATATTATCCGCGGGCTTATAACCTTCTTTTTGCAGCAATCCTTCTACCAATTCAGAATCGGCAACATTCATTTGGCAGCCAAATGTTTCAATAAAATAGGATTTATTCATAGATTTGAAAAACTGAAGTTTGAGGAATAAACAGTTTACTGCAGATAGCCGCTGAAAAAATAATCCAGTGGATTCTGCGGCGTACCGTAATGGTGGACCTCATAATGTAAGTGCGGAGCTGTAGAGCGGCCTGTATTTCCGGATAAACCAATAATATCGCCACGGCTGACCTTTTGGCCCCCTTTCACTTTGTAGTCTGATAAGTGACCGAATAAAGTTGTGTAACCATACCCATGATCAATTTTTACAACTTTACCATACCCAGCGCGATAACGAGCTTCTTTAATTATTCCATCAGCGGGAGCTAATATAATTTCTCCAGTTTTGACAGTAATATCCTGCCCATAGTGAAAACGAACTTTTCCGTTAATGGGATCTTTACGGTAACCAAAACTAGAATTTAAATAACCGCCGTCTATGGGTCGAATCGATGGTATTGCATGAATCATGTCAATATCTTCAGTGACCTTCTTGTAAATATCGCTATAACTTGATAATTCCAGTTTTACTTTTCTGGATAATGTTTGCACATCCAACACCAGGGATTTAATTCGATCTGTTAGCCCATCTTCAACACTGGTTTTTTTGGCAAGACGGATACCGCCAATTCCCAACTTACGAATATCCTTATCAATCTGGGGCATATCAGCATAGGTTCGAATAGCTTCATCTTTATCTTCAATGGATTCCATATTATCAGCCATCACGGCTACTTCAGTTTGAAGTTTTTCAAGAGTCAGTGATAGCATTGAATAATTTTGTTTAATCTTGGCTATTTTTGATTTATATAGATAATCAGTCAATGAGTCAGCGCTGACAAAGAAAACAGCCGCTAAAACAATGACAGCCATCGCTAAAAATGTGAATAATCGGCGACGCGATACGTTGCGCTGATGAACACCGTGGTCATCTTGAGAAATAATTATATAATGTTTTTGTATTGTTTTCTTGCGGCCAAACATGATTTTATATGTTTTATTAGTGCCCTGATTTTAAGATTTGTAACTATATAAACCAAATGCTAACCTAAATACAATTTTAGCAATTGCGATGTCGTGGATTTCCGTAATCTCTGCAATGCTCGCTCTTTGATCTGCCGAACACGTTCGCTGGAAAGGTTCAGGATTTCACCAATTTGCTCCAATGTTTTAGGATCATCTTCTCCCAATCCATAATATTCAGTTAACACTTGTGATTCGCGTATTTTTAATGTTTTAACAAGATTGCTAATCTCATTCTTTAATGAGTCTTGCATTAATTGCATTTCCGGCCGGGGATCACTTGAGGTCAAATATTCAATTAAGGGACGATCTTCTATACTGCTATCTTCTAGAGATACCGGACCACTATATGCCTTTACCAAGTCTTCAATCCATTTAATGGTCGTATCGGAAATTTCTGCCAATTCCTCTGTGGTGGGTTCACGCTCATATTCCTGCTCTAGTTCCAATGATTTACGGTATAACTTGCCTATGGATTCAGTAATGTGAGAAGGTAACCTTACAACTCGTCCCGTTTTTTGGATGGCTGTCCGAATCCTCTGGGTAATCCACCAAACTGCATAAGAAATAAATTTAAATCCACGCGTTTCATCAAATGTTCTTACAGCTCTGATTAAACCCAAATTTCCTTCATTAATCAAATCCTCAAAGGGGACTCCCTGACCCTGAAATTTTTTGGCCATTGCAACGACAAAACGCAAATTATGCGTTACCAATTTTTGATATGCAACTGTATCGCCTGCTTTGGCTTTCTGTGCCAAGGATATTTCCTCTTGGGGAGAAAGAGGTTCTATTAATTTTATTTCTTTTAAGTATAAATCAAGGGCTCTGCGCTCAGAAACGGAAGAAGGTTTGGTCAAGATGTTGGTATATCGGAATCAGAGGATTCAGTGTGTGATTCCTCTTCTGAAGTACTGGGTTCTTCTACAACACTTTCAGCTTCAATATTCAGCTCTGTTGCAGACGATACTTCTTCTTGTGTATTAAATTCATCTTTGACTTTTTGAATTTTACCTTCTTTATCAGTGATTTTTAATTGTGTTTCTTCTATTTTTTCAAGAGATCTGTAAAATTCCTTATTACCGGTAAAATTGACCATGTTTTCTTCTTTGGCATGATGTGAAACAAGCCTTCCAAGATTTTCATACGTTTTGGATAAATCCCGCTGCAATTGATGAATTTCAATTTTAATTTTACTTATTTTTGTTAGTTCTTCAGTTTTAGCTACTGCAATTTTACTGACTTCCTCCGCTTTTTCAACAGCGACGGAACTCCAATCTTTCATATTTTTTTTCAGGTCATCCCAGAGTTTTGTCATGTTTTTCCTCTCATTCCAAAAATGAATTTATTAGAGTATTGATAGTAATACAATCAATAGCTGTTTTTAATTACAGTATTTGCTACATAAAAAATGCCAGCACCTATTATCAATGCATTTAATTCCAACATTACATTATTATCACGAATACCTATATAAAGACCTGATAAAGTAATTATCATGGCGAATAATTGTACACTTCTAAGCAGGGCGAACTTCATATCTTTCCTTAAATCTAAACCAACGTAATATATTTTTAAAGTTCCATTTATACGCTTGTGATAAAATATCAAGCGGTTCTGAAACGTGCGATAATTTTACTGCAATTTTAACTAATTGTTTATCAGAAAGCCGTTCATACAAAATACGGTTAATGAAAGATACATTTCTTTTCCTGTTCAAATTTCGTAGAATACGCCTTGCTAAATAAACGTCATCATTTAATTGGTGTGCCGCTGCCAGACCGGAATGCATGGCCATTCTAATCCCAAAACCAAATAGAAAATCCTGAAAACCACCCGCTTCACCAATTCGAAATGGTCGCTGAAATAATTTTAAGTCCAAAATTGAAAAACTACCCCTACTCCCAAACGAATTTCGTTCAGGAATAATAAACCCTCTATTTCGAAAGTATTCTATGGAATTTTCAAATGGATCTGTTTTATTATTTTTCACTTTTTTAAACGCAGTTGCTAAAGTGGCTCTTCCATTGATAATTATCAAGTATGTATAACCTTTTGGTGCAAATTTTTTACCTAATAATAAATGGACTTGATTACTTAATCTAGTTTCAAAGTTTAACCCTTTAATATATGCAGCTGCTTTTTTGGATCCTGTGCTGTCCACATCAATACTTTTGGGAGCTTTTTCACCTAATCTAAAGTCAATTCCTTCTTTTTTGCATTGCACATACAGTTGATGATCCAGACAATCTTCATCTGGTCCGCGTTTGATCATTTGAAAAAACGGTCGTGATGACTGCACCAAAAACGGTTTTTTATATTCAGAATGAACTGTGAATTTGTGAATAGGGATTGTTGTCAACGTTTCGTAATCAAATCCATGTTCTGTAAAAAATTCTGGAATAGATTGATCGAATATCCAATTTTCTAGTCCTTCATAATCACCATGCCTGCTGCCCCCAACATTTGATTGTTGCTCAAAAACAACAACATTGTGACCGACTTTTTTGAGTTGTATCGCTGCCGTCATTCCGGCTATACCGGCGCCTGCTATTGTGATTGGAATATTAGTTTGGATTGCCGGAGTAGAATTCACAATCAGCAATGCATTTGCTGGATGGAAACAATTTCCGACATATCAGCGACTATGGAAAGAATGTCTTTTGGTACTTCATTATCTACTCGAATAACTGCGAACGCTTCACCATCTTCAGAATCCCGGCTTAATAAATATGCACCAATGTTAATTTTGGCTGCTCCTAAAGTAGTACCTACTTTACCAATGACTCCCGGAACATCCTTATTGCGTACAAAAAGCATTATTCCTGTAGGTGTAATATCCATCTCATAACCGAGGATATTTACCAGACGTAATCGATTGCCTTCAAATACACTACCATCAATCTGATTCGTACTTTTTGAACCCGTTACTTTTGTCCGTATCAGATTCATATATGAGCCGCAATCTGAAGAATAACTATACTCAATCTTAATACCCAAATCCACTGCTAATGTTTCTGCATTGATATAATTCACACGATCAGGTATTCTGGACGATAACAACCCTTTCAAAAATGCCAATGCAGCCGGCTTGGCTTCATCCATAGAACCGGCGCATTCCACTTGGACTTTATTGATGGACCCTGATTTCAATTGACTTTGCAGTTTTCCCATTATTTCTGATAATTCCAAACTGGGTTGTATTTCTTTTAGCTTTGCCAAATCAGAAATAGGCATGTTGACAGCATTTGCCAATTTTTCATGGAGTAAATAATCCCGAACCTGTTCACATATCGCCAAGCTGACACCTTCTTTCGCTTCTGTAGTTGAAGCACCTAAATGAGGAGTCAAAACAATATTTTTTGCATTCAATAAAGGACTGTCTACGCTCAAAGGTTCTGATGTAAATACATCAATAGCCGCTCCGGCAATCTTGCCTTCGTTTAGCGCTTTAGCTAAATCAGATTCATGGATAATACCACCTCGTGCCACATTAATGATTCGCGCTGTATCTTTCATTCGGCAAAGACGATCGTAATTAAATAAATCTTTTGTAGCATCAATTAAGGGAACATGAAGCGTGATATAATCCGCTTCAGCCGTAAGTGTTTCAAGTTCAACAACACTGACTTCATCTTCATCAAACATTTCCTGACTCACATACGGATCATAACCCATGATATTCATATTAAACGATCGGCAACGCTGGATTACTTCTTTACCAATTTTTCCTAATCCAACTACACCCAATGTCTTATTTCGTAATTCCGAACCGACCAATTCATTGCGGTTCCACTCTCCTTTTATAAGGCTCCCATGCCCCAAAGGGATATTACGAGATAACGCGAGCATCATTGCTAAGGTGTGTTCAGCAGCAGAAATTGTATTCACATCGGGAGTGTTCATGACTACAACACCTTTCCGGGTTGCAGCCTCAAGATTAATATTATCAATACCCACCCCGGCCCGGCCAATGACGAGTAAATGTTTGGCGTTATTTATCATATCTGCGGTGATTTTTGTGCCGCTGCGGACAACCCAGCCACGAATATCTTTACTGGCTTCCGCTTTTTCTTCTGCAGATGCATCGGGAAGATAAACGACTTCCATATTGGCATCTTTCAGGATAGCCATACCGGCATCGGTTATGGGATCAGAAACGAGAATTTTCATGGTGGATTTAGCTTTTTTTAGAGCGTATCAAGTTAAGGGCTGAACCTGCTTTGAACCAATCAATCTGCGTTTGATTGCAGGTATGGTTACACATAATCGTAGCTGTTGAACCGTCATCATGAGTTACGTTTAAAGTCAATTGCTTTCCGGGAGAAAATTGATCTAAATCAACAAAATCGAAGGAGTCATCTTCCTGAATTTTGTCATAGTCATCTTTATCAGCAAACGTAAGGGCCAGCATACCCTGTTTCTTCAAATTGGTTTCATGAATCCTGGCAAATGACCGTACGAGTACCACACGAACACCCAAATGCCTTGGCTCCATGGCAGCATGTTCACGGGAAGATCCCTCCCCATAATTTTCATCACCCACAACGATTGTAGAAACACCTGCAGCTTTATATGCACGCTGCACATCTGGTACAGAGTCATTTTCTCCAGTCAATTGATTTTTTACACTATTCGTTTTATCAGTGTAATAATTGACTGCACCGGTGAGCATATTGTTGGAAATATTGTCCAAATGACCGCGAAATCGCAGCCATGGGCCAGCCATAGAAATATGATCAGTTGTGCATTTACCTTTTGTTTTAATTAGTAATTTCATACCAGTGATATTTTCGCCATCCCATGGTTCAAAAGGTGATAGTAATGCTAAACGCTCCGAACCTGGATTAATCACCACTTCAATTCCACTGCCGTCAGCAGCAGCTTCCTGGTAACCAAGATCTTCTACCGCAAAACCATTTTTAGGCAGATCATCACCAACCGGCGGATCCAATTTCACTTCTTCCCCCTGCTCATTGATCAATATATCTCTGGTAGGATCGAAGGTCAAGTCACCTGCAATTGCCAGGGCAGTCACCAATTCCGGTGAGCCCACAAATGCATGAGTATTCGGGTTGCCATCATTTCGTTTGGCAAAATTGCGATTGAAGGAAGTCACAATTGTATTCTTCCTTTCGGGATCATCACTATGCCTTGCCCACTGTCCGATGCACGGTCCACAGGCATTTGCCAGTACAACACCGCCCATTTTAACGAATATTTCAAGAAATCCATCCCGTTCAACTGTAAAACGTACTTGTTCGCTTCCCGGTGTGATTGTGAATTCACTCTTTACTTTCAACTTTTTTTCAACGGCCTGTTTGGCGATGGAGGCCGAACGGGAAATATCCTCGTATGATGAATTTGTGCATGAACCAATCAGTCCAACCTCTATATCTGTAGGCCAATTATTATCAGCTGCTACTTTTGCCATTTCAGATATTGGTGTTGCTCTGTCGGGTGTAAAAGGACCATTTAAATGAGGTTCCAACTCTGACAAATTTATCTCAAAAACCTGATCATAAAATTCTTCAGGATTTTCTAAAACAGCATCATCAGCCCGAAGGTGCTCGGCTACTTGATTAGCTAATTGTGCTACTTCAGTGCGTCCGGTAGCCGATAAATATTTTGCCATGTGATCATCATAGGCAAAAATGGATGTGGTGGCACCAATTTCCGCTCCCATATTACAAATTGTACCTTTACCCGTGCAGGACATCTTTTCAGCACCTGGGCCAAAATATTCAACAATTGCATCCGTTCCGCCTTTTACGGTTAAAATGCCGGCTGCTTTTAAAATAACATCTTTCGCTGATGTCCAACCGTCCAACTCGCCCGTAAGTTTGATTCCAATCAGTTTTGGAAATTTCAATTCCCAAGGCATATCAGCCATTACATCCACAGCATCTGCTCCGCCGACACCGATGGCAATCATTCCCAAGCCTCCGGCATTGACGGTGTGACTGTCAGTGCCAATCATCATACCTCCGGGAAATGCATAATTTTCCAATACAACCTGATGGATAATACCTGCACCCGGTTTCCAAAAACCAATGCCATATTTATTCGAAACAGTTTCCAAAAAATCATATACTTCAGCATTGACATCCTTGGCAGTCTCTAAATCCCGACCGGCATCCACTTTAGCTTGAATCAAGTGATCACAATGAACAGTAGATGGAACAGCTGTTTTATTTTTCCCTGCCATCATGAATTGCAATAAGGCCATTTGTGCGGTTGCATCCTGCATTGCCACGCGATCCGGCGCAAAGTCTACATATGATTTACCTCGTTCATATTTTTCAATGTTTTCATTAAACAAATGAGCATAAAGAATTTTTTCTGACAGCGTTAATGGGCGGTTAACTATTTTTCGAGCAGCATTTACTCTTGCCTCTAAAGTGTCATAGACACTCTTTATCATATTTAGGTCAAACACACTTTTTCCTATTTTTTTAACTGATTTAAGAAATTGGAACAGATTTAATTAATTCTCGTACGATTTCAGTAGATAAACTTACAGAATCCTTTGAAAAACCTGATACACAAATTAATCTTTCTAAAATTCCCCTGCTTTTCGTTGGGAATTTTGTCCATAATACCATTATTGACTTTATTTCCTGCCTCAATCAAAAAAGAATTATTTTATTTTTCTTCATGTACAGAGCTTTACAAAGGATTCCTACACACTTAACCCATCATTATTCAATTTCAATACAGGACAATATCAGTAAATTTCAATATGAAAATGATCCGCATACCCATTTTATATCTTTTAGCTATTTCTTTTTTATCTGCCAAAACAGATTGGCATACATTATTTTCATCTGCAGACAAATTAACCATTGAAGTTATTTTTGACTTAAATGCTGATGAACAACCGGAACCTCTCACTCTACTTATCGGATTACCATCAAATGAATTACCAAGTATGCAGGTGCGGTCTTTCAATAAACGAAAATTGAATTTTGATTTTCCATTTGAAAATAGCGGTGTTAAATGGATCAACCAACAAAAAGTGCGTCAACTAGAAACGGCCACACTGGAAATACATCCTCAAACTGAGGATAATTATTATCATCAAAATTTTATCATTGATATAACGTTTAATTCAAATTCCTCAAAAATAATTCGAGCTGATAAAACAACTCGATCATTCTTACATCAGCGTATATTGAATTGGAATATCGCTCAAAATTGGTTCCAACCCAAAAAAAGAAAACTGAAAAAAAGTATCGTTCTTCCTGATGGAAATTGGATAAAATTTAAAATAGATGCGGACCATATGGTTTCCATCAGCGGTTCAGAATTAATTAATTTGAGTAGTTCATTCCAACAAAGCGATCCACGCAGTTTTATGGTTTTCACTGGTTCTACTTTGGGAAGAGATCGCAGTGTGACGGTCATTAATTCAATTGCATATAATGCTATGACGGAGAACCTAGTGGAAATAGGAATCAAATTTACCGGTGAAGAAAACGGAGTGTTGGATGCAAATGATAAAATTCTATTTTACGGACGGGGATCAAGCGGAATTGATTTGGATATTGATAAAATAGACCATCATCAAAATATTTATTTCTCCGAAAATACGTATTGGCTTCTAATTCCCCAAGACTCATCTCTTCGTGGGAAAAGGGTTACATATTTAGATAGTCATTCATCACCCAGCCTTACATTGGATTATGCAACTTCATATATTCATATTGAAAACGATGTTTATAATCCTTTTAAAAGTGGATTGGCTTGGACGGGCCCTTCATTTGGTCGAGGAGCCAGCTACACACTCATTCCAACATTAAATGACGTCAAAACATCAGTCAATGCAGATTTTGAAATTGCCATTCGCGGCAGTTCAACGGATATTGAATACATACAAAATCCAAGGCATATTATTGATGTATATCTGAATTCAAGAGACGATCTAAAAACAAATTTCAATTATTCCGGTTTAAGCAAACAAATCAAAACTTTCACAGTTAGTGGATCAGAACTTCAAGATGGAGTTAATCTTGTTTATTTAGATAATAATTCTTCATCAAGTTATTCACTACCCCATTTCGATCACGCTACAATTAAATATGGTCGAAAACTGAATGCTGAAAACAGTCCGTTTGAGTTTTTTGCTCCAATTCATAGCAATTCAGTTGCATTTACACTAACAGGATCTTCATTGCCTTCCGTCTGGGATATTACACATATCACAGAGCCAAAAATTACAGTTGTTGAAGAAAGTGGAGATGAATATACACTATCAGTCAATCTCCCAGTTGATACACTCGCACGATTTATTGTTTTTATTGAAGAGGATGTATTCCCTATCACCGAATTGGAACATGTGACTAATCAAGAATTCGATGTATTGCGCAACCAAAACCCTGGAGTAGATCATCTTGTAATCGGTCCTGAAGAATTTCGGAATGCTTCTCAAGTACTCGTTGACCATCGAGGCAGCTCAAAATTTATCGCTCTTGAAATAATTTATAATGAATTTTCCGGAGGAAATGCTGATCCCACTGCCATACGTTCTTTTTTACAATGGACACAGGAAGAATGGTCAGACCCAAAACCATATTGTGTATTACTTATGGGAGACACCGATTACGATTACAGAAATATTAGCGGCGAATCCACAAGTAAAGTTCCGACAATTATAACTGGTTCATTTAACAATCGGGCTGTCGATGACAGATTGGCGGCAATTAATGGACGAATACCTGATTTAGCCATAGGTCGCTTTCAAGCAAAATCTATAGGTGAAGTTGAAAACTTTGTGGATAAAATAATAGAATATGAAACAAATCCTGTCATGGGCTATTGGCGACAGCGTATTACACTTGTTGCCGATGACGGAGCACGCCCTGAAGATGGTTCTTCAGGCGGATCAATCTCTACAGGTAAAAGCCATACAAATAACTCACAAATCGTGGCTGGATGGGTTTCACCCAATATTGAAGTCAATAAACTCTATATGCTTGAATACCCGGAAGTAAGTGATGCATCATCATATGGAGTCATAAAACCAGATGCAACCAATGCGCTTATGGAAATACTTTCAGAAGGGACGGCAATTATCAATTATATTGGACATGGATCAGAGCATCAATGGGCACAAGAAAAACTTTTGGTTCAAGATCGGGGTGATATTGAAAGAATAAGTACGAATATGAAATTGCCCATCTGGATAGCCGGAACATGTTCATGGGGACATTTTGATTTCCTGGATGTAGAATCATTTGCAGAAGAATTAATACGGCAACCCATGGAGGGCGCATCAGCTATAATCACAACCAGCCGAGCCATAGGTGTTACATCCAATGCAAACTATATTGTTAAAATATTTAAAGCGATCTTTCCTGATTTGGGAATTACGGATGAACCGATCGGCATTATACTTCAGTCTGTTAAAGATGGAAACAGTAGTGGTGAGTTGTTTCATTTGTTTGGTGATCCTGCCATGCCCTTACCCATTCCCAATTTGACTGTTAATTTAACGGATGTAAATCCGGATACATTAAAATCTTTGGATACAGCTCGTGTATTTGGTAACCAATCATTTTCTTCAACTGCATCCGGCACCGGCATTATAAGGCTCGTAGATGCAGAACGCCAAATCACTCGACAGTATAATATTAATTCAACTACACAAGAAATTTCTTATACTCTACCAGGGCCTACCCTTTTTAAAGGACAATTTTCAATTAAGGGGACTGATTTCAGCGCTCGGTTGCGTATTCCAAAAGATATATCATATTCTTCAACTGCAGCACATTGCAATGTGTATGTACAAATGGAAACAGACCCATCTGTAGAAGCATTGGGTATGTTAGAAAATGTATTTTTGGCGGGGGGCGATCCCGTATTAGACGATCAGGGACCTATTATTTCATTTGAAACAAAATCCGGTAGACTGCTGCGTCACAATGATCATTTGCAAAGTGATGAAGATGTCTACTTGCGACTTTCAGACCCCTTGGGTATTAATGTAACTGGAGAAGTTGGACATGAAATCATGATTACAGATTTGAGTGATGATTCAAAAAGTAATCTATCTAATCGATTTATTTATGACGAAAACAGCATAACAACAGGTATTTTATCCATATCATTTAATCCGTATCAAGAAACCCTAAACTTGCATATAAAAGCATGGGATAATGCCAATAATCCTTCTGAAAAAAATATAACACTCCATATTTTGTCCAAGCAAAATCTACAGGTTATGAATGTATTGAATTTTCCGAACCCTTATGCATCTACTACACAATTTGCCTTCGAATTAACAGCTTCTGCGACCGTTTCAATTGACATATATACGTTGGGAGGACGACGTGTCGTTTCTATACAGGAAGAATCATTTTCGAGCGGGTATAATTATATTAATTGGGATGGTCGAGATGCGTATGGAGAGCGATTAGCCAATGGTGTATATGTGTATAAATTGAAAGCAGATGACGGTAATCAACGTGTTTCTGTTATCAGAAAACTTGCGAAGTTTCAATGATTCAACCATTTCCTATTATTCTCGCATCTAATTCTCCACGCCGAAAACAACTTCTGGAAATGATCGATATCGATTTTGAAGTGAAACCAAGCAACGTTTATGAAGATTTTAATTTGGATTTAAGCCCGGAAGATTTTGTGCAGCACTACGCCCGGGAAAAATCGTTGGACATTGCAAATAAAAATCACGATCATTTTGTCATCGGCGCAGATACAGTCGTTGTTTATAACCAAAAAATATTAGGTAAACCCAAAAATATAGATGATAGTTTTAATATGCTAAAATCTCTGTCCGGGCAAACCCATTCTGTTTATACTGGTGTTTCAATAAACAAAATTGATGAAGGGATAAGTGAGACATTTTTCGAACAAACACATGTAACATTTAATAAATTAACAGATGAAGATATATCTTATTATATTGAAACTTACAAGCCTTTAGATAAAGCTGGGAGTTATGGCATACAGGATTGGTTTGCTGTTTGTGTAAATCGTATAGAAGGTTGTTTTTATAATGTTATGGGGTTCCCGCTCGCCGCTTTTTATTCACATTATAAAAAATATATAAAATAATTTGACAATTGTATTGTTAGCTAGTCATTGAGTCAATTAATTTTCTTGACTGTATAATTACATCATGAGTGAATTTTATACCGAATTAAAAGAATTGAGAGAGTCCCAGAATATTGATCTGGATGAGATACATTCACGAACGAAGATCAATATGGAATATCTCCTTGCATTAGAAAACGGTCAGTTTGACGTTCTACCGTTGCCGTATATACGTTTATTTTTGAGAGCATATGTAACTGAAATCGGCGGTGATGGTGATGAAGCTCTGCAGCAGCTCGATATTTTTCTGGGAAGAAAAGTTGGGAAAAAGGCGCCTAAAAAAACGGAACAAAATGATCTGAAAATTCCATCATCGGGTCAGATAACAAAAGCACCTGCTCAATCACGACCCCCGACAAAAGTACGCCAAGATTTGATCAAAGGCGGAGTGTTACTCATTGTATTTCTATTTGCCATATTTATCATTAAAAAAATCAGTGATGAAAAAAGTTCTGCTACTATCCAAAATGGTGAAATCGTTTTAGCAGAAAATCCGGATGCCGTCACCGATCTTCAACTAGTAAATGATTATGTAGAAGCTGTGTCTCATACAGTTGCCATGGCTGTCAATCCTCCTCTTACATTGAAAATAGTAACCACTGATAGGATTTGGTATAGTATGACTGCAGACTCATCTGACGCCCAAGCGGGTATTCTTCCTATTGGAGAAGAAAAAAGTTTAACATTTGAAAACCAAATTCATGTTCGTCTGAATCAAACTGCTGGTACAACCTTGTATATCAATGGCATCAAAGTAGAAGAACTTGGAAACTTCAACCACCCTGCTGATGTTCAGTTCTACGCTGATCAAAGCACAATAACCGTAAAGCACTACATTCCTCAAAGATAATTAAGGGATTACTTTAATCCCGCCCCTCACTTCAACTATCAGTTGAAGCATTTTGTCGTCTATAAACCTGTATTTATTTTTATTTTATTAATAAAATAAGTTGACAAAAGTGGGTAAGATGAAATATATTATGGGTAATAGTGGGTAAGCTATTAACAACTTTATGTGGGTATGACAATAAACCAAGACACATTTACAGGTGAATTTTCCTTTACGATTGACGCCAAAGGCCGCGTCAATATTCCTGCGAAATTTCGCCAAAGCCTAGCACCTGAGAATGATCAGACATTTGTGATCACTCGGGGAATGGATCCGTGTATTTGGGTTTACCCCCTGACTGCTTGGCAAATTATTGAAGATGATCTTAAAGATCTATCGGCTATCTCCGGAATCAACAGGTCTTTTATACGAAATACAGTACGCTATGCTTCATCCGTTACGTTTGATAAACAAGGGCGTATTATGCTTTCAACGAACCTCTTAGAATATTCACACTTAAAAAAGGACGCTTTAATTATTGGCATGGTGAACAAAATAGAGATTTGGGATCCGAGCATATTAGCAAAAGTGGACCAGCAAAATTTAAAAATGGACTCATCTGAATATGATGAACTGGCAGATAAAATTATTCTCTGATGTTATCCAACCAATCGCAGGAACAACCACCGTATCATATTCCTGTAATGGTCAACGAAGTAATGGACTTACTCATTACACATCCGAACGGAATTTATCTCGACGGGACAGTTGGTCTCGGCGGGCACGCCGCACATATCCTGAATGCCTTATCAGATTCAGCGAGGCTTTTAGGACTTGACCGGGATGAGAAGGCACTTGAGATATGTAATAAACGGCTGTCTAACAGCGGTGCCTTCTCTTGCCACCACACTTCGTACGACACTTTTCCAAACATACTTAAGCAGGAAGGTCTGACTACTGTGAATGGATTCCTTCTTGATTTGGGACTTTCTTCGTTCCAATTGGACTCCCCCATCCTGGGATTCAGTTTTAAGCAATCCGGTAATCTGGATATGCGCTTTAATCCAACAGAAGGCAAAACAGCTGCTCAACTAATTCGTTATACGTCCGAAAGTGATCTAGCCGATATTTTTTATACATATGGAGAAGAAAGGCTTTCGAGACGTATTGCAAAATCTGTTAAAAATATGGCAGTCATGGAATCAATCGCTGATTTGAAAGAAGCGGTTCGGAGAAGCACGCCTCCGAAACATCGCCATAAATCTTTAGCTCGCATTTTCCAGGCATTACGTATTGCTGTAAATGATGAATTGGGACGATTGCAGAATTTCTTGGAAGTATTCATCGATTATCTTGCGCCAAATGGCAGAATTGTCATTTTGAGTTATCATTCGTTGGAAGATAGAATGGTAAAACATGCATTTAAAAATTTAGCAAAGAAAAATATGTTATCAATTGTAACAAAAAAACCCCTTCCACCTACCCAAAAAGAACAAACCATAAATAGCCGCTCGCGAAGTGCAAAATTGCGTGCAGCAGAAAGAATCTGATGCCAAAACGACGTAAAAATAAACGGATAACCAGACAAAGAGACTTTTTACAGACTCTGTCTTTCTTCCTTGTGACTGTATCCTCTATTGGCGGACTCATCATTTACCTTTGGGTGTATACTGAGATTGATGAAACATTGATGGCTATCGAGATACAAAAATCGACCTTTTCAGAATTAGATAATTCAATTAAAGAATTAAAGAGTGATGTTTCCAGATTGAGTAGAGTAGATAGAATTACATCATTCGCCCAAAGAAATTTGGGAATGGTAGTTGCTCAACCAGAATCAATCATCATTCATATTGACCCCCTTTTAGTGGATAATTCAATTGACTAAAACGTATCTCAAGTATCGATCTCGAGTTATAATTACATCGGGATTCATTGTTTTTTTCTGGGTCGGGTTATCCGTGCGCTTATTTCAAATCCAAATTATTGATGGCGAAGAGTTACGGTTAAAGGGGCAAAGTCAGAGTATGGTTCAAAAACCGTTAAATGCAGTCCGGGGGAATATTTATGACCGCGATAATGTTGCGTTCACCCGCAATATAATTCACTATTCATTTGGAGTCCATCCGTCGCAGATAGAGAATAAAGATGAATTTGCAGAATGGATTAGCGATGCCACAGGTGAAGATAAAAGTAAATACTTAAAAAAATTGAATTCTTCAAGGAGTTTCGAATATCTAGAACGGAATCTACAACGCAAACACTGTGAGAAATTGCTTGTCAATAAACCGAATGGATTGATAGTAGAACGCGATTCACGGCGCTATTATCCCCACGGTAATCTTGCAGCTCAAGCAATCGGATTTGTTGATCTGGATGATAAAGGTATATCCGGAATTGAACAAAAATATAATAGTTATTTAACCGGCGTACCCGGCTGGGTTGTTCGTCAAATGAGCGGACGAGGAAATACCAGGTATAAAACAAATCTACCCCAAAAACCACCGGTAGATGGGGCAAGTATTCAATTAACAATTGACCTTGAATATCAAGCAATCTTGCAGGAAGAGCTAACGATGCAAGTTGAAAAAACCAGTGCGTCTTCTGCCATGGGACTGATACTTAATCCGCAAACAGGGGATATTTTAGCCATGGCAACTGTTCCTGATTTTGATCCGAATTATCCTGGCAGAGGCGAAATCGGTTGGCAGCGAAATAAAGTCATAACAGATCAGTTTGAACCGGGCTCAACATTTAAAATAGTTCCCATTACTGGAGCTTTGGATCAAAACACAGTTTCATTATGGCAGGAATTTAATTGTGAAAATGGAAGTTATACGTTTGCCGGGCAAACCATTAAGGATTGGGATGATTTCGGTCTATTGACCGTGCCGCAAATAATGGAAAACTCAAGTAATGTAGGTGTAATAAAAATTGCAGAAACATTAGGGCGAAATAATCTTTATCGCTATAGCAGAAATCTTGGGTTCGGAATGGCCACTAATATTAGCTTGGCAGGAGAACATCCGGGGACGCTGCGACAAGTAACTGAATGGAGTCATATTTCGTTGGCACAAATATCCCTTGGACATGAAGTAGGCGTAACAGCATTGCAGCTCGGGATGGCTTATGCAGCAATCGCTAACGGTGGTTTTCTAATGAAACCGAGATTGATAAAACAAATAATATCGTCATCTGGAAAAACAGTCTACGCTGAACAACCTGAAGTTATTAGAAAAGTTGCTTCAAAAAATGTGATGGACATAATGACGGACATGCTTTGTCGGGTTGTGGATACCGGTACAGGAACAAAAGCAGCAATAAATGGCTGGTCTGTTGCGGGGAAAACAGGAACGGCTCAAAAATATATTGATGGACGCTATTCGAAGAAAAAATTTATTTCCAACTTTGTTGGCTTTTTACCTGCTGATAATCCCCAACTTGTTGGCGTTATAATTTTAGATGAACCAAAAATTGGATACCACTGGGGTGGCCATGGTGCTGCTCCTGTCTTCAAAAGGGTAATGGAACGCATCATTAATATGGATGATTCCATTCGCCTACTCAAACCACAGACGATCAAAAATGGCTCATTATTGGCCCAAGAGCGTCTACCCCTCCCGCATACCTCGGATTACACAGTGGCTAAACCAGTGGTTTTATCCAATGTAATGACAATCATTCCCGTCGTTCAAAAAGAGAACGGAGATTCATATCTTCCCGATGTGCGGGGTATGAGTTTGCGGAAGGCTCGAACCGTTTTGAGGCAGATTGGGTTAAGAACATTTTTTAAAGGGTCTGGTAAAGTGATTTGGCAAAGCCCTAGACCGGGAACTATTGTGGCCAATGGTTCTATATGCACTATAGGATTGAAATGAAGCCAACATTAAACAACCTCGTCAAAGGAATTATATCCGCAAATGGTGATGTTCCGGCGACTCCCATTAAAAATATACAACTCCATTCAGGTAATGTTAAGCCTGGAGACCTCTACATTGCAGTTTATGGAACGCAAGCTGATGGTCATGATTTTATTCCGGAAGCATTGGAAAATGGTGCATCAGCAATCATCACGAATGGACGTGATGTTGGCAGCCTTCCTGTCCCACAGGTTAAAGTGTCGAATCCTCGTAAAGCTGCATCCTTTGTTGCCGCTGAATATTATGGGCATCCTTCCAAAGAGCTCCACATTGTTGGGATTACCGGAACAAATGGCAAAACGAGTACGGCAACGATCATTACATCGATTTTAAATAAAGCAGGTTGTAAAACAGCGCAGCTTGGAACGTTAGGCGTCATCGCCAAGCAGCATGAACAGGGTAAAACGCTTACAACTATGGACGCCATTAATCTCCAGAAGCTTCTTCGTGATCTTGCAGATGACGATTTTTCCCATGTAGTCATGGAAGTGTCGTCACATGCTATCCATCAATACAGAGTTGCAGATGTTGAATTTGATACAACTGTTTTTACCAATTTGACTCCAGAACACCTTGACTATCACGGGACGATGGAAGATTATTATAACGCGAAAGCGAAATTGTTTAAATCTTTACCATTATCAGCTACTGCTATCATCAATTCCAATGATGAATATGGCAAACGATTGATAACCGAAAGTACAGCGCCGGTTATAAAAGTGTCTGTGACAAATAACAGTGATGTGCACTTTAAAGAAATTCATTCTTCATTAAGAGGCATTTCCGGTATCATTGTTGCCGGGGAGCATGAAATCAATTTTAATTCAGAACTTATAGGTGACTTCAATCAGGAGAATATTCTATGTGCAGTTGGATCAGCACTTGCCATGGGGATACCGCTTGGTACAATCGCAGAAGGAATAAATGACTGTAAAGTTGTTACCGGACGTATGGAAACAATCACAGCTCCAAATGGTGCGCCCATCATTGTGGATTACGCGCACACGCCGGATGCCTATGAAAAAGCATTAAACACCATCTATAACCTCGTTCCGGAGAATGGGCGTCTGATTACAATTTTCGGTTGCGGCGGCAACCGCGACGCCTCCAATCGTCCTATTATGGGCCGTTTGGTAGAGCAATATTCTGACTATTTTTATATTACGCCGGATAATCCTCGTTTTGAAAAACAGGAAGATATTATACAAGAAATTCTGGGCGGTTTGTCTTCTGATCATTACGACATTTATGATGATCGGGGCGCTGCCATTTTAAACGCATTGAATGATTTAAATAGTAATGATGTTTTGGTGATTCTGGGTAAAGGCCGGGAAACATACCAAGAAATTGAGGGTGTCCGTCATCCTTATTCAGATATAGAAATTATTGAGGAGTTTTGTGCGCATAACGCTAACTGAACCTGAAGCATTCAGTACTTTATTAACTCAACTTAGAGGCCAGGAACCCACGTCGCCTATAACCGGCATTGCCACAGACAGCCGCGAGTGTATTACCGGTGATTTATATATTGCATTGAAGGGTGAAAAAGTCGATGGACACCAATTTATCAAACAAGCAGAAAAAAATGGAGCTGTGGCAAGCCTTGTTGAGTATACTGAATCCGTTTCGAACGAGATGGACTATTTTATTGTAGATGATGTGTTAGAAACGATGGGCAACCTAGCACACGCTTGGCGGAAACAATTTAATATACCGGTTATTGGAATTACCGGTTCTAATGGTAAAACATCCACAAAAGAGCTGTTGAAGCATATCTTTGAAGATAAAGAAAATGTTCTTGCAACAACCGGAAATTTTAATACATCCATTGGACTACCGTTAACTCTGTTGCAGCTAACGGTCAAGCATACAATTTCCATTATTGAAATGGGTGCAAATCAGCCCGGTGATATTGCATACTTATGTGCAATCGCTGAACCCACCCATGGTTTGATCACAAATATTGCCCCTGCCCATCTTGAAGGGTTTGGTTCAATCGAAGAAGTTGCACGAACAAAAGGTGCCTTATTTAATTCTCTGGAAAATGGAACGGCATTTATAAATATGGCTGATGACCACATTCGTGAACTGGAAATTAACGGTGACGCAATAACGTATGGAATAACGCCTGATTGCAATTTTCCTGCTGACATCCACCACGAAGAAGATGGTACAATTACCGTGACAATCAATGCGGAGGAGATTGTCACCGGTTCACATAATCTGTCATTTATTAAAAATGTGATTGCAGCCTCTTCCATCGCCATTCATTTGGGTATCGGTTGGGATACATTTCGCGAAAAGGTAAAATCATTTAAGGCGCCAAAAGGACGTTGCGAAGTCAAACAGATGAACGATATAACCATTATTGATGATACGTATAACGCCAACCTCAATTCTACATTAGCATCTATTGATTATTTGAAAGCCTTTAGCGGTAACGGCCGCAGGGTGCTGGTGTTTGGTGATATGTTTGAACTTGGTGAAGGATCCATGGCTCACCATCGTCAAATCGGAGAACATTGCCTTGATATGGAATTAGACGCTGTCTTTTCCACAGGGACCGAAACGACTGCAACGGACAGGGCATTAAATGATTCAGTTTATCATCAGCATTTTGATTCAAAAAATGATTTATTAGCAGCATTGCAAAAATGGATAACAGCCGGTGACAAACTTCTCGTAAAAGGTTCTCGCGGAATGGCTATGGAAACCATCATTAAAGGGTTATCAAAAAACTGATGCTGTATCATTTACTCAATCCCTTACGTGATATATTCTCACCTTTCAATGTTATTCAATATATCACGTTCCGTTCTGCAGCTGCCGCGATCATTGCTTTGTTATTTACCTTTATAATCGGACCATGGGTTATTCGCCTACTTCATAAACATCAAATTGGTGAAGAAATTCGCCATGACGGACCGGAAAGTCACCAGAAAAAACGCGGCACACCCACAATGGGCGGTCTGATTATAATCTGTTCAGTCCTCATTCCTACCCTTCTCTTTGCTGATTTGACCAATGTCTATATCCAGATAGTAATGTTAGCAATGGTTTGGATGGGATTCATTGGATTTTTAGATGATTACCTGAAAGTAGTTAAAAAAATGAAGAAAGGGTTGGTGGCACGTTATAAACTCATCGGCCAAATTTTGTTGGGCGTTGTAATCAGTATTTGGATTTTTAACAATCCTGTTTTTGCAGAATTTAAAAGTGTAACCAGCGTGCCTTTTTTCAAAAACCTGGAATTAGATTTTGGATATCTGTATCCCCTAGCCATCATTTTGGTTATAACAGGAACATCAAATGCCGTCAACCTGACAGATGGTCTGGACGGATTAGCTGCGGGATTGCTAGCTATATGTTTTACAGTTTTTGCTGCAATTGCTTATATGAGCGGGCGTGTAGACTTTTCAAGTTATTTGAATATTCTCTACCTTCCAGGTGCGGGAGAGTTAACCATTTTTGCTGCCGCAATAACAGGTGCCTGCATTGGCTATTTATGGTTTAATGCAACACCGGCTGAAGTCTTTATGGGCGATGTGGGTTCCCTTTCCACTGGTGCAGCGTTAGGCACACTTGCTGTACTGCTTAAAAAAGAATTATTGCTATTCATAATCGGCGGTGTATTTGTCTGGGAAGCAGTCTCCGTCATCCTTCAGGTAACATATTTTCGTTATACAAAAAAGAGGCTGGGAGAAGGAAAGCGTCTTTTTCTCATGGCACCTATACATCATCATTTTGAATTGAAGGGCTGGCCGGAATCGCGTGTAGTTGTGCGGTTTTGGATTATCGGTTTATTACTTGCGTTATTTTCACTCACTACATTCAAGATTCGTTAGCATGGTTAGTTACGAAGATGAAAGACATTATCCTTGGCTACAAATTATTTTATATGGCTTGTGCTTAGTGATGGTATTTACAATCATTAAAATAACACTGACTGCTTTCTAAATGGATATTTCCAAAAAAGATTCAATCGATATGAATTTTAAGCATGTTACTGTGATCGGTTTAGCCCGAAGTGGAGTTGCGGTAGCGAAATTGGCTCAAGAAGTTGGCGCCCATGTCTTTTTCAGTGACGCATCTGATTCGACTATCGTAAAAAAAGCATTCAACGAATTACAAAAATACGGAATTGATGGTGAAATAAATGGACATACGGATAAAATATATGATGCGGACCTCTGGGTTATTTCACCTGGCGTACCTAAAAATGCTGAAATCATTCAAAATGCTCAATCAAAAGATATTCCCATTGTCAGTGAAATAGAATTTGCCAGTTGGTTTACTTTAGCGCCCATATTGGCGATAACCGGTTCGAATGGTAAAACGACAACTGCACATATGCTGTATGAGATGTGCAAAACGAAAGATATTCATCCTGTTCTATCTGGAAATGTAGGAAATGCATTTGCTAATGTTGTCAGAAACGATTTAACCATACCTGACGAAAAAAGAGTTCATATTTTAGAAATTTCCAGTTTTCAAATGGAATTTATTCAGCATTTTAAGCCATACATATCATTATTTCTCAACCTCACACCTGACCATTTAAACCGTTATGATGATATGGATGATTATGTATCAGCCAAGATGAATATGTGGTCAAATCAAACTCATAATGATTTTTTAGTTTTCAATGCAGATGATGAAATGTTATCTGAACGAATCGCTCCTGCCCAAGCAACAAAAATTCCCTTTAGCTTGAAATCAGATTCTCATGTTTTATTTAAGCTTAACGATACCAAAATTTATGATAAAGAGCACGCCACTCTTATTAAACTGGATGAAATCGCATTGCCCGGTAAGCACAATCTATCCAACTACCTCGGATCAGCTACCTCGGCTAGCCTATTGGGCATTGCGCCATCCAGAATATCTCAAGTCATGAAAACATTTTGCGGAGTCCCGCATCGACTTGAAAATGTCGGCACAGTTAAAGGTGTCACATATATAAACGATTCCAAAGCAACAAATATCGATGCGGTAAAGGTTGCTTTGGAGAGTTTCAATAGCCCAATCCTGCTGATATTAGGCGGTCGGGATAAAGGCGGAAATTTTCTTTCACTTTACCCACATACCCACTTAGTGAAAGAAGTGCTCACCATTGGTGAGTCAGAAGAAGCGATCGCAACGGTTTTAGGGGATGCGGTGAGACTGCGTTCTTGCGGAAGTCTTATGTCCGCCGTTGAGGTCGCTCATTCTAATGCACAACCCGGGGACGTCGTTTTGTTGTCTCCGGGCTGTGCCAGCTTTGATCAATTCGATAATTATGAACATCGCGGCGATGTTTTCCGCGAACTCGTACAGGGATTAAAGGAGTATTCGTGAATTATCTGAACGTTATCGTCAAAAAATATGATAAAGTTCTTCTGGGTGCAATTATTGTCCTTTGCGTATTCGGAACCGTCATGCTTTTCAGCGCCAGTTCTATTCGCTCATTGGAAATTACCAACAGTCGAACGGACACATTGTATCTGCAAGCTCATTTAAAACGATTACTGGTCGGAGTCATATTCATGTTCTTTTTTATGATGCTTGACTATCGCAAGCTGAAAGAATGGTCATTGCATATTTTAGGTGGCGCTGTCGGATTATTGGTTTTGACATTGGTTATGAGTTTATTTCAAAGTTCATCTGGGCCAACGCGCTGGTTATATATAGGATCTTTCTCTATTCAAACAAGTGATATAGCACGGGTTTCACTTATCATATTTCTGGCTGCATTTATACATGGAAAAAGGGGAAATATAAAAGATTTTTATAATGGTTATCTAACATGTATCTTGGCCATAGGCTCGGTAACAACGCTCATTCTTTTGCAGCCTGATTTAAGTACCACAGCCATGATATTGATTATTTCTTTCGTGATGCTGTTTCTAGGAGGAGCCAGACTGCAGCATATGATGGCAACGGCTGGAGTTTCATTTACATTCCTGTCTATAGTTATTATGAATTGGGACTATATGCGACGCAGGATAGACTCATTTATTAATCCTGATACAGTCAACCCAGATAGTTTGCTTCAAATTAAACAATCGATGATTAGTCTGGCAAACGGCGGATTTTTTGGTTTAGGATTAGGCAATAGTTACGGTAAAAACCATTTTCTACCTACACCCCATACTGATTTTATTTTTGCAATTGTGGGTGAAGAAACAGGACTTATTGGAACAATATTTATATTAACATTATTTATGTTCATTTTCCAAAGAGGCATTCATATTGCCAAAGAAAGCCCGGACATATTTGGTGTTTTGCTGGCTCTGGGAATTTCCTGCAGTTTTATTCTGTATGCATTTATCAATGTGGCAGTGGTGACAAATCTTGTACCCACAACCGGGCTGGCTATGCCCCTTGTCAGTTATGGCGGATCAGGAGTTGTAGTCCATTTAGCCAGTTTGGGCATCCTATTAAATATTAGCCAATCCAAACGATCCGTTCAAACTGATTCAGATTGGAGGAAACGCATTTATGGGTAAACTGACATTCATTATCGCTGGCGGCGGAACGGGTGGGCATTTATATCCGGCGTTGGCTATCGGTGCGGAATTAAACAATCAAGAGGATGTTAATATACATTATGTTGGCTCAACGTTTGGAATTGAGGCGGAAAAATTACCGGCTATGAATGTTAATCATACTCTACTTCCCATACGTGGATTGCAACGCTCCTTTTCACTGCAATCATTGGGTCGCAATGCCTTGCTGCCCGGAAGACTCTTATCATCCAAGCGAAAGACCAATAAATTATTTAATGACTTGAAACCGGATGCAGTAATTGGAACTGGAGGCTATGGGTCTGCCCTGCCCCTTTATATTGCATCAAAAAGTGAAATACCATTTTTTATCCAGGAACAAAATTCCTATCCGGGAATCACTACTCGGCATTTTGCTGAAAATGCAAAAACTGTTTTTACAGCATTCCCAGGCGTTGATATTTATCTTAAAAAAAAAACTGTTTTTTGGCAGGCAACCCGATTCGGGGAGACATTACTAATGGGAATCGCATGACTGCAGCAAACACGTTTGATCTAGATGGACATAATAAAACATTATTTGTTTTTGGTGGAAGTCAAGGGTCTGAAGCCTTGAATCAATGTGTTGCCGGGATGATCGGACATTTTGATACAATCTCTGTTTTATGGCAAACAGGAAAACATAATGTTGAAAAATATAAACAATACGAATCAAAGACGGTGCGCGTTCTGCCCTTTATTGATGATATGAAATCTGCATACGCATTATCTGATTTAGTCTTTTCCCGGAGCGGTGCCCTCACCATTGCAGAATTAACTGCCTGCGGTTTGCCGAGTATTCTTGTACCGTTTCCTTCAGCTGCAGCTGATCATCAAACCCATAATGCCCGTTCGCTGGCTGATGCCGGCGCTGCTGAAATGGTACCGGAATCCGAATTAGACACTGATATTATGTCTGGAAAAATATCCACTTTAATCCATAATGAAAATGCGCTCAATGAAATGGCTGTTAAATCTAAACGATTGGGTAAGCCTGATGCTGCAAAGGTGATCGTTAATAAAATATTAGAACAGGTACGCGCCTGATGTTCCGTCGTGTGAAAAAAGTCCATTTTGTCGGGATTGGCGGAATCGGTATGAGTGGAATTGCAGAACTATTATTAAACCTCGGTTTTGATATTAGCGGTTCGGACATTAATAAATCCTCAATAATCGAAAAACTGATTCGTCTTGGGGCAGATATTCATTTGGGCCATAGTGCCATTAATCTTACTGATGCAGATGTTTTAGTGTATTCCAGCGCTGTCCAAAAAGATAACCCTGAAATTCAGGCAGCGTATAAACAAAATATTCCTGTCATACGGAGAGCGGAAATGTTGGGCGAATTAATTGCTGTGAAAGAAACCAGTGTCGGTGTCGGTGGCACTCACGGTAAAACGACGACGACTTCCATGATCGGAACGGTTTTATCCGCAGGGCATTTGGATCCCACCTTGGTTGTGGGTGGTTTGGTTAAAACAATCGATTCCAATGCAAAACTGGGTGCCGGAAATATTATCGTGGTGGAAGCGGATGAGTTTGACCGCAGTTTTCTGGCTTTACGACCGACTATTAGTATTATTACCAATATTGAACTTGAACATACAGATTGTTATGATGATCTTGAAGATTTGCAGCAGGCATTCATTCAATTTGCTAATGCGGCTCCGTTTTATGGCGCCGTTATTGCCTGCGCAGACTCACCAGCTCTATTGGAAATCATTCCGGAAATTAAACGCCCTGTCATTACGTATGGATTGAGTGTTGATGCTGAAATAAGAGCAACGAATATTTGTTACAATGAATCGCAAACAGTGTATACACTGTGGGAAAATCAACATGAGAATGGAACGATTAAGCTTAATGTTCCCGGTGAGCACAATGTGGTGAATTCATTAGCGGCTATTGCCTTGGGCATAGAATTAGGATTGAAAATTGATGCAATCGCAGCAGGGTTGGAAGCGTACAGTGGTGTTCGACGACGATTTGAAATAAAAGGTATTTCCAATGATATAATGGTCGTGGATGATTATGCCCATCATCCTACCGAAGTTACGGCAACATTGCAAGCAGCAAGGGAAGGTTGGGACCGGAGGATTGTAGTTGTATTTCAACCCCATTTATTTACTCGTACGCAAGAATTTTATAAAGAATTTGCCGTCGCATTTAAAGACTGTGATATACTATTTGTTACGGATGTTTACCCGGCGCGTGAAAAACCCATTTCAGGTGTCAGTGGTGCAATGGTATCAAATGAAGCTCGCAAAGCCGGAGTTGAACATGTTCATTACGTTCCCAACCTTGATGATATTGTTAATTATTTGGATAGAGTCGTGCAACCCGGCGATATGGTTTTAACGATCGGTGCCGGTACAATCTGGCGTTATTCAGATGCATATTTTAATCATTTAAAAACTCTGGAGGAGGCTGCGTAAGGTGGATCGGATGGCAGAATTAAAAGCAACAGTCCAGGGAATATTAATGGAAAATGAGCCTATGTCAAGACACACCTCCTATGGTATCGGCGGACCGGCTTGGGCATACATCACTCCTAAAGACAGTGTAGACCTTGGCAATATTTTACATTTTGCAACCGCAGCGGATATTCAGGTTCATTTCGTAGGTTCGGGGTCTAACCTATTAGTTGCGGATGAAGGCATTGACGGTATTGTGTTGACGTTGGGTAAATCATTTACACAATTAGAAATACAAGGGAACCATGTGTATGCAGAAACAGGTGTTATGCTGGGGCGCATGGTGAAAGAATGTGTTAAACGGAATTTAAGCGGATTAGAAAGTATGATTGGCGTTCCCGGAACAGTAGGCGGTGCATTGATTATGAATGCCGGAGCATTTGGCGGTGAAATTTCAAATTGTCTGCAAAAAGTAGATGTCATGACATTATCAGGTGAATTAAAAGAATATGCCGTAGATGAGATTGATTTCAGTTACCGCCACTCTACCTTTAAGGATGATGAAATAATTATTAGTGCTGACTTCGAAATGCTGGAAACCAGCACAGCAGTCATACAAGAAAATCGCAGCAAAGCCAGCCAAGGCAGAAAAGATAATCAACCGCTGAAATTTCGTTCTGCAGGAAGTGTATTCAAAAATCCAAAACCAGACGTAGCAGCGGGATATTTAATTGATCAAGCCGGTTTAAAAGGAACCCGTAGCGGTAATGCAGAAATTTCTGAAAAGCACGCCAATTTTTTCATTAATCACGGCAATGCCAACGCCAGCGACATAGCAAAACTGATACGCATCGCCCGCAAAGCAGTTCAGGAAAAATTTGATATTATGTTGGAACTGGAAATAAAAACACTGGGCTTCACAGAGGATATTTTTACCCCATGAGTACACGCAAGAAAAAGCAGCAATTAAACATGAGAGTATTAATCGGGTCTTCCCTCGTCACCGTGTGGATTGTGGTTACCATTTTGGCTTTTAACTGGTCAACGTTTACCAAAATGAATCTCTTGGATGAAATTGAAATTAAAGGTGCCGTAATTATCCCCGCAGAGGATTACCGTGAATCACTTATTCCAGTTTTGGGAACATCCATACATGATCTTGATACTCGCAATATGAGTTTACTGCTGGAAAGTCACCCCTTTGTTCACGTTGCGCGCATTAGTAAAAAATTCCCAAATAAGATTATAGTGGAAATCATAGAACGTAAACCCGTAGCACTGCTGAATATGAATCCAATACTTTTCATTGATCAAGAAGGTGTTATTCTTCCTGACCTTGGAAACGTAAACGATAGGATTGTTCCTATCATGTCCGGTTTTAATTCTGCTCGGGAACTGTATCCTATCGGAGATCAAACCATTTCACAAAAAGTATTGGAATCGATCCAGCTCATCGATTATATCATTGACCATTATCCATTATTGTATGAAAATCTTTCTGAAGTCACATTGAACAGCAACGATGAATTTGTGTTGATTCTGGCAAATTATCCCACCAAAGTGATTTTAGGATCAGAGAGATTTAATGAAAAAATCGAAATATTAATTTCATTTGAGCATGCATTGCCGAAGGATACAGGGCTTCATCATTATTCCAAGCTGGACTTGCGTTACAACCGCCAGATTATTGCCAAGGTACGTGTATGAAGGGTATCAATATGAATACCTCAACCACACTCAGAGTCGGCTTGGATATTGGTTCATCTTTTATATCGTGCGCCATCGCTGAAAAATCAAATGAAACAGATGAAATGAAGCTCATGGGCATCGGCCGTGCACCTTCCGCAGGTTTAAAAAACGGATCGGTTGTTCATCGGGATAAACTCATGGATGCTATCGAAACTGCAGTGAAAGATGCTGAATTAATGTCCGGTCATAAAGTGGATAAAGCTGTATTAAGTATTTCCGGCGTGAATATTCGCAGTATCAATACACAAGGTGCTATTGCCATTCAAAAGAGCCAGCATTCTTCTATGTTTGTTGAAAATGAGATTACAGAAAATGATGTGTTTCGTGTTATGGAAATGGCCCGTGCTCTTTCCCTTCCGCCCGATAGAGATATTATGCACGTCTTGCCCCAGGAATATGTAATTGATACCATGGATAATATCAAGGATCCTGTTGGCATGTCCGGTCGACGTCTGGAAGCAAAAGTTCACTTGATAACCGTTCCCAGCACAGCTACAAAAAACCTCGTGAATTGTGCGGAAGAATGGGGCATTCAAGTAGAAGGACTTGTTTTTCAAGGATTGGCTTCCGGACTCACTTCACTGGATAGTGATGAAAAAGAACTGGGCGTCGCATTAATCAATATCGGCGGTGATACAACCGAAGTTGTCGTCTATCATAATGACGGAATTCGTCACTCTGCAGTATTGGGTATCGGATCCAAAAGTATCACAAATGATATTGCCGTAATGCTTCAAATCGGTATGAGCGAGGCAGAAGACATCAAAAAAAAATATGCGTCTGCAAAAGCATCCATGTCTTCAACTGAACTTGAATTTGACCTCCCGGTAAAAAACGGCGGTCTGGCACGTAAAGTATCAGAACATGAACTGTCCCGTTATGTGGAAGCGCGAGCCCAGGAAATTTTGCAATTAATCGCCAGAGAAATCCAACGTGCGGATATTAGAGAACGATTGACGTATGGCGTCGTCCTGACCGGCGGTGGCGCACAGTTGCGGAATATAGTTCCTCTCGCCCAGGAAATTTTAAAAATGCGTGTACGCCTTGGTATACCAAAAAATTTAAGCGGTGCAGTAGACATTGCTTCGAATCCAGAACATACAGCCGTTATTGGCCTATTGCACTGGAACGATGTTAAGGCGGAATTAGCACCTGCTGACTCACCCACTAAACCCACGGTTGAACGAGCTGTAAATTGGCTGAAAACGTGGATAAAAGGATTCTATTAAGAATGCAAAACATACCCAAAAAAAACCAAACCAGAGGAGTTGACCTATGTTATTTGAATTCAACAGTATAGCTGAGCAAAAAGCGAAGCTGAAAGTCATAGGCGTTGGCGGAGCCGGCGGAAATGCTATTAACCGAATGATTCAGGCAGGGATGCAAGGCGTAGATTTTGTCGCCATAAATACCGATGCCCAGGATCTTGAGAACAACGCAGCTAAATATAAAATCCAAATTGGAAAAAACCTGACCAAAGGCCTCGGAGCCGGCGCTAAAGCAGATGTCGGTCGAGAAGCCGTCGCTGCTGATCGTGAAGCTATTGCAGCCATACTTGAAGGGGCTGATATGGTATTCATCACCGGAGGAATGGGCGGCGGAACCGGAACAGGAGCTGCAGCCAGTATTGCGCAGATGGCTCGTGAGATGGAAATACTAACCGTAGGGATTGTGACTTTACCCTTCAATTTTGAAGGCCCTAAACGTATGAATCGCGGAATGGGCGGACTGTCTGATCTGCGAAAAGCCTGTGATACAGTCATTTCTATTCCCAACCAGAAACTCATGTCCATTGTGGATAAAAATACGACAGTCGTAGATGCTTTTAAGCTTGCTGATTCCATACTCCATCAAGCTGCAAAAGGGATTTCTGACCTGATCAATGTTCATGGATTAATAAACCTTGATTTTGCTGATGTGGAAACCATCATGAAAAATATGGGTGAAGCGATCATGGGAACTGGATCAGCCAGTGGTGAAGAACGGGCCGTTTTAGCAGCCCAGCAGGCAATTTCCAGTCCTTTATTGGATAATGCATCCATCAGTGGCGCCCAAGGTGTGTTGGTTAATATTACCGGTGGTCCTGACTTAACTCTCATGGAAGTCGATGAAGCAACGTCCATCATTTTTGAGGAAGCGGGAAATGATGCCAATATCATTTTTGGTGCAGTTATCGATCCGAGAATGACTGAAGAGATTCGGGTAACAGTTATTGCTACCGGTTTCAGTCGAAAAGCGCCTAAAGAAGTCGAAAATGAAGAACAAGAGATTATTATCCGACCCAAGCAAAAACAGGCTCGAATTCTGGCAGAACAAGAAAATGTGCCACTGTTTAATCAAAAAATTGTTGATGATCAGACGACAGACAATTCCGGTCAGTTACACGTCCCGACTTCCAAATTTCACTTCGATGATACCAATCCAGTGATTTATGGAGATGACTTGGACATACCGGCATTCATCCGGCGTCAACAGGAGTAAAATTTTGTCATCGCGAGCGTAGCGAAGCGATCTCCTTACATTATTCGTAACCAGGAGTTTACATCGTTATTAACATTCGCAATGGCATATAGTAAGTTTGGTCATTTTGGGTTGACCTAATCGAAGGAGATCAGGTAATAAAAGAAAAACCCTCTGCTTAAAGCAAGAGGGCTTTTCTTTTTAGGGAGGGTAATAAAGTCTATTAAACTTTTACACCGCGGGAGCGCATTTCCTTTAATACTTTGGTAATACCTTTTTTATCAATCAGGCGCATTCCCTGGGTGGATACATTCAGCGTTACATAGCGCTTTTCATCCGGTAGCCAGAAACGTTTCTTCTGGAGATTTATATTGAACCGACGACGTGTTTTATTGTGAGCATGGCTCACATTATTCCCAAACATGGGTTTTTTGCCGGTTACGTCACACATTCTACTCATAATATTATTCCTATTAGGTCTTAAAATTGCCCGCGAATTTAATTAAATTAACCTTCCGTGTCCAAAGAATTATTGTATTGGGATAAAGATTAAGATTTAGATTAGGATTGGGAAGCTTTCCACAGCAAATACATATTATCAGGGGGAGCACATCTAGGTTTATTCTATTCTTGGTTGGTTGATTGAAAACTATTGTCCACCACCCCTTTTAAAACGTATTTGAAATCCTCCTCCGCCTAACGGCAGCCCCGACATAAAATTCGGTACTGTAAGCTCCCCCGCTATCTGGGGAGAAAATAAATTGTCATTCTTATCCGCCGGCTGGCGGAGAGGATTTTGCTTTTTAAATTAACGTCCAAATTTTTTGACAACAACCCATCATATAAATCCTGCTTACCTTCGGCAATCGGGATGACCTTAAATGTGTAAATTCTATCATGCAGATTGGTAATGTTAAGATAAACACACCCATCCTCCTGGCGCCCATGGCAGGAGTAACGGATTACTCATTTCGCATCTTGTGTAAAGAGATGGGGGCCGGTGTGGTTTATTCTGAATTCGTCTCGGCCCACGGGATCATTCGAGAAAATGAAAAAACGTTGGATATGATTCGTTTTACAAAAATGGAGCGACCAATCGGCATCCAGATATTTGGCGATGCACCTGAAGTCATGGCGCAGGCAGCCCGTGTGGTAGCTGACAAATTCAATCCGGATATTATCGATATTAATTATGGTTGTCCCGTGCCCAAGATAACGAAAAAAGGGGCCGGTTCTGCAGCATTGAAAGACCTTTGTCTCATGGATGATATTACTGCAGCTGTGGTTGAATCTGTGCCGGAACTGCCGGTAACCGTAAAAATGCGCGCCGGCTGGGATATATCAAATATTGTAGCCATTGAGGCCGGACCGCGACTGGAAAAAATCGGTGTAAAGGCTATCGCACTCCACCCGCGCACTACTAAACAGAGTTATAAAGGTGATGCGAAATGGGAATGGATCAAGGAATTAAAAGAGGTTGTGTCCATTCCTGTCATTGGGAATGGCGATATCAAGAAACCGGAAGATATTATTCGTATGTTCGAAGAAACAGGTTGTGATGCGGTTATGGTGGCACGTGCCGCATTAGGAAACCCCTGGTTCTTTAAAGAAGCATCTGCATTATTGAATGGCTCTTCCCTCCCGCCTGAACCAAGCACTCACGATCGCATTACCATGTGCCGACGACATTTGGATCTATTGCTGGAATCCCGCGGTGAGCATATTGGCACCAATCTTATGCGCAAGCATTTTGGCTGGTATATTAAAGGTTTTTCCGGGGCAGCGATCCTCCGGCAGTCGTTAGTTACGGCAAAGAATAGAGATGAAATGACTACTCTGCTAAATCAAACTCTCTCTACTTCAGAAGTAACATCTTTCGCGTCTGTGTAAACTCTTCAGCAGAGATTGTTCAAGGTGGCTATTTGATAGGGATCGCCCGAAGATCCATCACCAGACGACGGTGCGGTTGCAGTTTGCGCAATTAGTGCGATTGGGAAAAAAATTAAATAGAAATATCTTTTCATGCTCAAATATACTCTCTATCCCGCATTAAAACACCTTGCTACTTTGCGGGGGGTTCTAAATATTTTAAGGCAAATAATTTTAAGTGGATGGAGCTTGAAGTATTTCTACATCATAACCATCTGGATCATGGATAAAAATATATTGAGATGAAGATGTTGGTTTTGATTGCCGAAACCACCAACCACGATTTTTAACATCAGAAATTACCGTATCTAAATCATCCACATGGAATGCGAGGTGCCCAAACTGATTACCAATTGTATAATCACGCCCATCTTTATTAAATGTCAGTTCAATGTGATAATTTTGACTATCGTCAGTCAAAAATACTAAAGTAGCCTCATCACCAAGATCTTTGCGACGAATTTCTTGTAACCCTAAAAAATCACAGTAGAATTCAAGAGACGCATCAAGATCTCTAACACGAATCATTGTGTGCGCAAGCCGCATTGATTGACCTTTCATATTAAATCATACTTTCCATCATTGACCCGTTGTGAACGTTCTTCGCGATCATACATTATAAACTATATTTTTTCTATCTTGAATCATGCTGAGTATATCCAACATAACCGCCATCAAGGCTGAAAACTGACGTAAAACCATTATTGGCAAAATGTTGTGCTGCGCCCAGACTGTTATTACCATGATAACAATAAACTAGTAAAGGTGCGCTGCGATCCGCAGTCTCTATAAATTCTTTAATATTTTGATCGGTCAGATTGATCGAGTCCGGTATATTTCCTTCTTGATAAGAACCAGTATCCCTAATATCGGCAATAGTGACCTTATTGTTTTTTATTAATTCTTTCGCCTCATTTACATCAATACACTTATAGCTTTGCATTTCATTATTCATAATAAAGTGAACCTTTTATTACATACAATTTAATAAATGATTCATATAAATTTTTGCCTAGAATGTCGAAGTTTGTCCACACTTGATGTTGGCGGGTACTGCGGTATCAATTTTTTTAGGGTATGGCCTGCTTTTATTTCTTTCATTTTCAATAAATTCACTTTTAGTAATTTTTACTCCAACATTTGGATACCACTTCTTTTCCTCACCAATTGCCGATAGTGACTTCCCGGAATAATCATGGGCCGGATATACAATTGTATTATCCGGATAGCAGAACAATTTCTTTACTACATTGTCATACAATAGACCAGCAGATCCCCCTTGGAAATCAGTTCTGCCAGCCCCACCTATAAACAACGTATCCCCAGTAAATAACATTCCGCATGTCTAATAACATACACAACCTGCAGTATGACCAGGAGTATGGATAGTTTTAATATCAAATTATCCAACTTGAATAGCAGCTCCATCCTTTAATAAAACATCAGCCCCATCAACACCAGACTCAGACCCATCATATATCAGAACACCAATTTTCTGATATTTCTAATCCAGCTAATGTTATACTTTCCGCTGAGGATGCTTGTCCGAAATATTCACAATTATTTTAAATATATTATGCAGACCCAATATTTCCTACCGGCACTGGGACATCTCCTTCCCAATTCAGATTCCTTTGATAAATACCATCTATAATTTCTGTAAAATAAATTGTCATTAAAGGATGTGTAATATTTTTACTTGAATGATCCGGCTGTAAATTTCTTTCGGCAACATATGTCATATGAGATTTATTGTCTACTATAATATGATACCATGGCTTATCTTTGGGAGGTTTTGATTTTGCCATAAGATCATACCATTCATTTGTCGATTTGAAAGTTTCATCAACTTTTAGTATTACACCTCTATAATGAAACAATTTGTGACACATAATTTGTCCTGGTTTAAACTTAGTCAGAAATCCTCCAAGTAATATAGGGTGTATTAAACAGACAATAAAATTTTATTCCTTCCTCTTTTCTTTTTCTATTTAAAATCTCGCCAACAACTTTCTTTCGCTTAGAGTAAAATGCATTATCAGTAATTATCTGAATTGGTCTTTCACCAGTATCAATAAACTGTTCAACCAAAGAACTTATTTCATTCGGGTCTTTGTCATATACATTTAATGTTTTCATTACGGGGCCTCTTGTCCAAAAAATTCATAGTTAATTTTAATATATTTATCCCATTCTTCTGGTACTTCTGTTTCTTCAAAAATTGCCTCAACTGGACATTCTGGTTCACAGGCTCCACAATCTATACATTCCTCTGGGTCTATGTATAGTTGTTTTCCCTCTGGGTCAAATCCTTCTGCTTTGGCTTCCACACCAATATCTTTATCCTTTGTAAAATGAATACAATCCACTGGACAAACTTCTACACAAGCAGTATCACAAATTCCAACACAAGGTTCTGCTATAATGTAGGTCATTTTATTTCTCCTTAATCAATTTTATAATCATAAATAGTTTCAAATTCTTCTGCAGGTATCATTCTTATTGCATCTCAAGTCAACTTAGTGCAAACCTTTGCAAACATGTGACAACCAATCCATTCTATTCGCATCTTTTCATATCACCTTCTTTTTAACTCTGCTGGAGGCAGATTGATTTTGTATGAAGCTCCGCCTGATGTTTTAAAGAGAAAGACACCTCCAAAACCTGGCAGTCCACCTTGGCCACCTGTAAAGTATATATAAGATGAGCTCACAGATCCTTTAAACAATTGTCTATTTTTGTGCAATCGGTAATTGCCAGAAGAAAGCTGAGACGGCACTCCAATTTTAATGGAAATCTCCATGATGATACTGTCAGGTGCAATTAGTTCTTCACTTGAGATAAAATGATTATCAGAAACAAACTTTGCATAAATATAGGCATAGTATCCATCCCTTCGTCCTTTTGTTTTTAGTAAGTACATGGGTAACAAAACTGCTGAATCTTCGCCAATTATTCTCACTGATGCCTCTTCTGTTTTTTGACAACAATAAAAAAAGAGTATCCCGAAAAAGACCAGGTTTAGTCTTGAATATCTAATAGAGGTAAATATTTTTCTAATGGACATCGTCAAAGTAAGTTGGGTTAATATGATTACTAGTTAGGAGAAAAAAATGGGGAGTAAAGCCTTATTGTTGCATAACTAATACTCACGCTGGAATGTAAGGATAAATATGGGAAAACAAAAAACCCCGCACTAGGCGGATTTTTCCAGACCGTCCCTCTTCCATCATTTCTACACCGGGTAAGCCGTATGCGATAGGGATTACGTCTTTAACGCTTGAACATTTGGAGCAGAACAGTCTGTGCATATTAAATCCTATAGATTATTTACCCTGTAAATGAATAAAAATCAAGTGCGTATTTTTGGCACCGTATACCGCGTTTCGCCATCCCGCCAGGCGAGGGCGCAGTTGCAGTTTGCGCAATCAGAGTTATTGGTAAAAAAATATTTAATCACTCTCGAATCTTCTCACCACTCATGTATAAAAAATACATTGCTTTGTGATGATTTTGTTTAAATCCTATCCCTTTAGGTGGATGTTTTTCATAGTTGCGCAATACAGTTATCGATCTCCGCCAGGGCGCTGTCCGTATCTTCAGCGGTATTATAAAGATGGGGCGAAAATCGTATTGCACCGGCCCGGCTGGAAACAAAAACCTGGGCGGCCTTGAGACCTTTAATAATTTCCTTTGAGTCAATGTTTTCAAAATAGGCGGTTATAATGGATGACCGGTCCTGATCATCCAAAGGTGATGTGATCACCGCATCACGAGAACGCAGACCCGTGATCAATCTATCCGCCAACTGGCGATTGTATTGAAAAATGTTCTCAACCCCAACCTCATTAAGAAAATCGATCGCTCTGGTCAGTCCTACAGCACAGCCGAAGGCCATGGTACTGAATTCAAACTTTTGGGTCCCTTGCGGATAGTCGATCCGGCTGGCATCCAGATCCCACATATTCTTATGACTGCGAAAGCCAACCAGGCCTGGTTCCAGTTTTTCCGAAAGATGGGGCGCAACATACATGAATGCTGCGCCAAATGGACCACACAGCCATTTATAGGCCCCGCTGATTAAGGCATCCACCGGACTTGCCTGGACGTCAATAGGTATGGCTCCCGCAGATTGAGTCGCATCCACAACCAAGAGTGCATCATGCTCATGAGCCGCCTCAGCTAACAGCTGTAGATCAAAGGTTTGGCCATTTCCGTATTCTACGTGTGAAATACAGACAACCGCTGTATGCTGATCAATCAAGGCAATGATATCATCGGTGTACATGAAATTATTTTTTTCTTTGGCCAGCCTGATCTCACACCCCGTAGAGTTGGCCACTCGCTGCCAGGGATACACCGTACTGGGGAAAACTATTTCAGTGCTGACAACATTTTGGTCCTTTCCTGGCGACACGGCCCAGGCCAGTGAACAAAGCAGTTCTGTGGCGCTTGAACCGGCAGCAATATCATCCGCTGCAGCGTTGATCAAGTGCGCAGCTGCCCGGTGCAGGTCTTTGAAGACATTTTCTTCGGCATGTTCATCAAAATTATTGCTGCCATATTGGGCCACGTCTGTAACCCATTCTTTAATAACCTGCTCCGCGCCGCGATACATGAGCGCCACATTGGCTGCATTGAGATAAACAAACTTAGCTGCTGTGGGGAAGTCTTTTTCAGAAACGATCGGTTTCATGAAAGCCAGCGTATGTAACCATAAATATTCATGATCGTAATAATAAATGACATTGCTGCAATAGCGTAGGCTTTTTTATATATGGAATAGATGCCTACCATAGTGTTTCCTGCCATCCAGACAAGCCAGGATAATATATATTCATTAGCATTGAGGTAATATCCAAAAATAACCAGGCCGGCACCCAGCCAGCCGATCAATTTCCAGTTCAATGATTCTGAATTATTTTTAAACCAATTTTTCATATTTTAATCTACAAACAAATACCCCGTGCAAAACGGGGTTTTGAATGGTGCGGCAAGTGACTAATTATTTTTATCTAATATTTTTAAAATTTTGATAAACAAAAAACCGCGCCGAACCTGGATTAATTATAAATAATCCAACCAGAACTCAAGCACTCACGATCGCATTGCCATGCGCCAACGGCATTTGGATCTATTGCTGGAATCCCGCGGTGAGCATATTGGCATAACCTATGCTTCGTTATAAATCGGTCTGGTTGACCATATAAATCAGCTGTCCACTGTTAAAACATTCGCTCCATCTACCAAAGACCTCTTCAGCGCCGTCTTCACCATACTTTTGCCTCAATGGTCTGTCGATATAATAATTCGCCCCTTCAATGTAGGGATCAGCAATAAAAATAAATGTCCATGTAGAATCTTCATTCATTGCTGTGGGGCGGAGCACTCTAAATTCTTTAAAGGCTTGCAGATTCAGGGCATGCTTTTCATCGTCCGGATCGCGATATTCTTTTACTGCTGTCATGACCTCATTGGACAAAACGTCATCAAACTGCTCTTTTTTATCATACTTGATGTGGTTTAAGACCACCCATACACGCTCATCAACGGCGGCTCTGGTTAGGGCGGTGGTTTGTGCCGTTGCCTGGGTTGAAAAAGAAACGACAATTCCAATAGTAACTAGTATTCGTATTATACACATTCGTGTCTCCTTTTGGTTGTTTCAATATTTAATCAAACTAGTGAAGAAAACGCAAAATTACAATCAATATGACAGTATTATTTTAATTGAACGACATACTTTGTCTGACGCGAGCCCAACGCAGACGGAACGCAGGAGAAAGCATAGGCGGGTATTCACCGGAAAGCGTGGTGTTATTTCACTGCATCAATACACCTCATCATGACTGCCCACATCCACTGGAATAATCACATCATCCCTGATAATAAAATAGAGTGAAATCCGGTATTGGCGATTGATGGAGACGGAATGAAGATTTTCCAGTTTTCCCTTCAAGCGATGGAGCCGCAGGGACGGATGTGCCGGGTTCACTTCCAAAATTTGCAGTGTTTTTTCATACTGCTTTCTTAATTCCGGATGTCGTTTATTAAATCGTTTGGCCCGCTTTATGTACGCAGCGGAATACCAAATTTTATATGTCTTCATCCAGGCGCTTTATATGATCTGCAACACTCTCTTTTATATAATGTCCGCTTTCTATATCAGCCATGGTTTCCCGGTAGGCCGCTTCCAGTTCGCACACGCGTAAATAGTTATAGCGCTCCAGATCCATAACGACATATTTATCCTTGCCCCTTACGGAAATGGTTGCTTCATCATCCCCATGAAGCGCTTCATCCAAGACGGATACTCCCCTTGTTTTTAATTCATTGGCTGTGAGTTTACTCATAGATGACCTTCAATAGTTTATTAATAGTACTGTTTAGTGTACTGTTAATCGTATGTATAAATCAAGAGGAATTTTGTCATGTTTCCACGGTTATTTCAATTAACACCCGAAAACAAAAATGACTCCGGGGCAGGAGTCATTTCCTTCCCGGTTTAGCAGTTTCTTTTGAGCCGCCTGCAAGTTGGGTTAAAGCACGGCCATAACGTTGGTTGAATGTATACTATTCTTGATTTTATATCAATGATTATTCTCAAATGTTTTGAATTGACTAGCTGAATGTAATAACCTTAAATCCTTCATCACTCAAATCCTCTTGTAATAATTCTAAATCTCCTTGAGTGCCATGACCGATATCTCTCACCACCACTCCCGCAAAAAAACCCCGCTAATGCAGGGCTCTTGCTTAAATCTTTATTGACAAAGCCCTAACTATTTTTTCCTTAACATATTTTTTCGTTTCATCATCACCATAGATATCAAGACGAGCATATAGAGTTAAATCAAGTATATCAAGATTCCACAGTTGTGGTCGCTCAGTTATCCAATCGATAATATTTAATAATAATTCACCTACCATTATGCCATTATCAGGCATTGCATATATATCATCAAGCTTTCTTTTTGTTGAATCTGATTCCACTAACATTTGAGATGTTATTTTCTTTGCATATCGCAAAGCTATATCCTGTCCACTGATTTGACTACATAAATAAACTGTAGCATAAGCGGGAGAGGTTTCTTGTATTTCTTTCCATTCATTATAAGTAATCTGCCCATTCAAAACGCATAAGAGTGATGTAACAACTATTAACTGTTTATTCATTGATTGTCCTTTTATTATTTTTTAAAAAAAAGGGAATACCCTGCGGCATTCCCTTGGTTCAATAAATAAACCTTTTAAATGTTGTTTAGTTCCTATCCCTCTGGGTGGGGGTTAGTAAACACCAATTAAAATAAAATTTAATCGTCATTATCTTCGTCTTTATCATCAATCACTTCATCATACAAAAAGTAAATAATTGCAATACCAGTTATGAACCATAATAGTTTGGGTTTGAGTTTCAGCATTAACTTTTTTTCGCCCTTATCATCAGCACACTCCTTCGACATCATCATAAAGTATTGATACTCTCTGTCCGTCATATCGCTGATGTTCACATCCTTTAATCGGATGAACTCCTTGTCTTGGCAGGAGTCGGGCTGAGCAGACACCAAATACGGGCTAAGCAGGGAAAAAACAAGCAGTATGACGAGTGGCTTTTTCATTTTATTCTCCTCGGTTAAATCCTATAAATCTTTTTTCTTTTTCAATTTTAATATACCCTAAAACATCACTCCAATAATTAACCTTTTAACAAACCCCAAGGCAATAATAGCAATAACGGGCGAAATATCAATCCCGATGCTCATAGAAGGCAGGATGCGCTGAATTGGTCTGATTATCGGGTCTGTTATTTTATAAACCCATTGAATTATTTCGTTGTTTGGATTGTGGTCTATCCATGATAGTACTACACGTGCAATCAAGCACATGTTTAATATTTGAAAAATTAGATTGATTAACTGATACATATATGCCTCTGATAATAGCTGAACTTAATTAATTCTTGTCCTTTCTCATCCCTAATTTTAATCGCCTTCAGCTCATCCAATATCTCTTGCTCTGTAATCAACCCTTTACGAGTCAGTAGGCTAACTAATGCCTCAATACTCATCATATTTGAGTAGGCGATTTCTTCATAAGATATTTTTTGTTCAGTCATTTTTCCCTCTTTTTAATAATTTAAGGAATCGTTTGAATAAACGCTCGTTTTAATGGCGTTTATTTTTTGTTAGGTGCATTTATTTGTATTATTTTAAAATCAACTCTTCTATTTTCATTAAATAAATTGCTTCTGGTACAAAGATTATATTTTCATTCCTAATGTTAGTTGAGATAGAAGAAAGATACTCTTTGTATCTATTTCTCGATATAAGAACTGTTCCTGGTTATCCCAAAACTTGATATGCGCTGTAAGTGAAGGCTGAAAATAAAATGCGTTAAGCTTTTTTGGAAGACATATTCTATACCCAACTCTCGGGACTGCATATAATACAAGTATTGTCTGGGGATTTGGAATATCAGTAAATAAAAAGCCATTAATACTTACTAATGAGCCGATGAATAATCCTCTATGATTTTGTTTGATGTAATAATCTGAATATAATTCAACTCCCCAGTTATATACTGCCAGTTCTTCAGCATCCTCTATAAAGTAATGTTTCATCATGTGATTGAGTTTTGTCCCAAAACCCATTACCCCGAAGCTGGAATGATTTCTTTCTATTCCGATTGTACCGCCAAAGCCTCCCAGTAAGGGATGAATTATACTTAACTCAATATCTAAAAAGTAATTCTTTAAACTATCGTTTGTCTGCGCAAATAAGTTGGTACTTAAAGTAATTAGAATACCTAAGATTATTGTTTTCATTAAGATTATATTATTCATTGTTCAATTGCACCTAACCTAACCCCATACCCAATATAAACAGTAATGCTAATCCTTGAATTTCACTTAATAACAAACTATTTGAGCCAGAGGCGTTTCATACTATAAATTACAAATAATTATTTGTTTAAACGGGCTTCCGCGCAAATATAACCAAAAGAAGACCACTGGTTTCCATCTACAACAAATCTAAACATTTCCGTTGCCTCTTTTTCTCTTCCCTGCAAAAAATAATAATTTCCCAATCCAAAAGCCATGGTTGCATTAACCAGTGATTGGCCAGTCATGATTTGTTTTTTTATTTCAGTCGGATCATTTTGGCCTTTATATAATTTTAATATTTCAAAGTAGGTATGATTTTCAATAATAGCCATATCATCAGTAATTGTTTCCAATAAATCTTCCGCTTTAACATTACGACCTAAATGTCGATTGATTATATAAAGCCAGTTAGCTGCTGCCACATAGCTGTCAGGGTTTTCTGCCAGGGTCAAAGATTTTTCATAAGCTCTAAGCGCTTGATTATAGTTTCCTTGGATATAATAAGTGAGTCCAAGATGGTAATAGATATTACCCTGTAATGTGCTAGTTGGGATATTTAAAGAGTTGGGAAGACCATCCGGTTCTACTTTATTAGGTTTATTCCTGGTGATGCTAGCCGCTTTTTTAAAGTCCTTGATGGCAAATTCAAAACAGCGGGATGAAATATAACGATGACCTCTATGGCGATAGAAACGGGCATCTTTTGGATATTTTAATATACCCTTTGAGTAGATCTCAATTGCCTCATCATATTTGCCAAGATAAGCTAATCGTCGACCAAGCCATATCAAATTATCAGGGCTGGCGTCTTTAGAAAAATTAAGTTTGGCTTCGGTTAACTTGTTTTCATAGATCAACCGAGCTTTATCGTCAATATAAATTTCTGGAATTTCTGTTTCACAAATTTGAGGAAAAAGTTCAGTTGTAATTATTGAGATTATGATCATCACACTTTTCATAAGAGAGACAAATTGGTTCCCTTCATTTTCTAACAATCTTCTTCTTGCTTAAATCATTTGTGTGGGGGTTATTTCAACAACACCATCTTCTTGGTCTGCATGAAATCTCCTGCCTTTATCTGATATAGATACACACCTGCACTCACTGGATCACCTTGATTGTTGGTAGCATCCCAAAAAACTGATTTAAAACCAGCATCTTGGGTTGTATTAACGAGTGTCTTCACTTTTTTCCCCAGTAAATCGTAGACCGTTATGTTCACAAAACTATTCTCTGGTAGTTCATATTGAAGTTTTGTTATTGGATTGAACGGGTTGGGGTAGTTTTGATCAAATAAATAAATATTTGGTATTGATTGTTCATTAATAAATGACAGGGTGGGACTTCCCGCATTTATCCATGCTGTTTGCCAAATAGACGCTAAATCAACAATAGCACCATGAATCACACTAATTGTCAATGAATCAAGTTCTTCCCAAAGTATGTTATAATAAGTTGAATTGTAATTTGGATCTTGACCTACTGCTAAATCATCTGCAGCAATAATTTCACTAACATAAGGATATATTTCATCAATATATCGAAAAACTGAGTCAATTACAGAACTCCAATAGATACTTGATGAGTCAGGCAATGGTAATTCTGATAAATGGGGATTGATCATATGGGTTTCATATCTCGAATGAATACCATAATTACCAGTTAATTGCCCATTATAATTCAATGTGAGATGTAAAGGCTGGTGGGAATCTGCAACATAATGGCCAAGCTCTGCAGCTAACTGCCAAACTGTCTCCCATTGTCCACTGGCCATGAGAATAGTTAAACTATCTGTCCATGATTCAATAACCCAGGGTATGGTACCATTATCAATAATTACACTGTATCCAAACTGCTCTACAGCTTGATCCCAATCATGAGGAAATGTTCCTTCAAAAAACTCGGGATAATAATCAATGTCTATGTAATGATAATATCCGGGTAAATTATCTACGTCTGGATCAGTTGAATGCTCACGGAGGTAATCTCTGTGATCTTGAAAAAAATCCATTTCAGACGGCAGGTAGTCTACCGCATTTTTATTAATATAGCGGTGTGTTTCCCAACCCCAAGCATATACTTTATTTTGCTGCAAGAAAGTAATAGCCAATAAAAAAAGTAACAGAAAACGTGTGATGTGATTAATCATACTTTAAATCTACCACCAACCTCGCAAACAAAAAACCCCGCTGCTGTGCGGGGACCATAGTTCTAACAAAAATCATTTTTCATTATAGTGATTTGATAAAATCTCATAGTCATAGGATGTGATTTCATAAGGATTTCCATATGGGTCTTCAAAATAAATCGAAAATGAAACACTATGGTCTTCAACTTCAATAAATTTACTTAGTGCATTATTGATTCTTTTATGCCAATTAATAAATTCTTCTCCAGTCGCATTAAATGCGATAACAGACCGGTTATTATCCGGTTCACCTTCAAAAAGGGCGATTTGAATACTACCCTCTTCATTTCCAATTGTAAGTGGACCAGTTTTTGCCCAAAAAAGTAATCTATTTACAGGTTTAAATCCCAAAATAGCACTGTACCAATCAAGGGCCTTTTGTCTATCTGGTACAAAAACGTGAATATGGTCAATATTTTGCAATTTAGGTTTCATTTAAAAAGCCAGTGTCTTTTGGAAACTAAATCTACCCATAATCCCACAAACAAAAAAACCCGCTACTGCGGGGCTCTTGCTTAAATCCTATTCCTTGGGGATTTACAATATTCACTCAATTAAATCAACTGCAACTATTCTCATACCCTCCGTGAGTAATTGGCCGATATTTCCTATATGGTCAAATACGCCTGTGTTTTCAATTTCACCTGTTTCAACATTTACTATTCTTGAAGATATGGAAAAGATATTTCCAACCTGACTGATACTACCACCAATTATTTTCTCTACACCAATTAGTTTTCCCACCTCAACAATACATTCATTAGTAGTACAGCCAGTTTGTTGAAATCCTTTAAATGGATGGGATTTTTCTGTTCCAGGGTAAAGTACATAAGCACCTGCAGTTCTTCGAATAGCATCTTTATAAGCATGCATTTTCTATCATAGCCATGAATGTGCCATTCAGTTTCGATGTACCTTTAAAAACACTAACTAAATACAATATTCGTTTTGAGCCAGAATCATCAGAAGAAATGTGTATTTTAACCGGAGAAATATTAAACTATAGTGTCGATGCTGCAGAAATAATGGCAATTTTAGCAGCAGTAGATATTTTTCAACATTTGACAGGGGTCAGTAAACAAAAAATGGTTATTTATACAGACAGCCTTACAGCAAAGAAAATATTAGCAAACAAGCGGCTGCCATCAGAATGTAAAATTTATGCTGATCTCCGTAAAAGATTCCTTGAGATTAACAGAACAAATAATCTTGATGTTGTCATAAATAAAGCGGATGCTCATAGCGGAATTGAAATGAATGAGATTGCTGATTATTATGCTAAAAAAAGATTCAAAGTCATTTATTAATTCTTCTCTTTTTCCATCATTAAATGTTGTCTTTCATCTTCTATCTCTTGTTTGTTGGATATACCCCAACGATTAACCAAAGCATGCCCATCAAGGATTATGCTCCCGGTTTACCGGAAAAAGAAACATTATTAACCAAACTCAATGAAATGAGCACTGAAATTATTGATATTCCTCTCATTATCGGCGCTGATTTACCATTGATGTGGTGTAACCAGAATAAGGTACTTTTGGATAAGTACACTAAAAAACACGCCAAGGATAAAAAATGAGACCAATCATTGATAACCGTATCTCTTTGATCAAAGAAACTCACCAGTATGTGCTGGAAGATCAGCCTGAATTAATATTCAGCAGTGTGACAACAGTGATTGAAAAATACTTCGAGCCTTTTGATGAGGTGGCCATAGCCACAAACTTATGCAGCACACATCATAAATATATTGGCATGGATCCGGCTGATCTGATTTCGAAATGGCATGCCGCCAGAGACCACGGAAGCAAAGTACATGATGAAATAGAATTATGTCTTAAAGAAGGCATCGAACCCTCAGAACAAAAAGCAATAACTGCCTTACAATGGCTGAAGAAATACTGCATGAAATCAGATATTGAAATTATACCAGAAATTATTATTTACAGCACTGATCTACAAATTGCCGGCACTGTGGATATACTTGCTTATGATAAAAAAGAAGACGTTTATGAAATCATTGATTGGAAAACCAGTAAAAAAATCAAAATGCAATCTTATGGAGGAAAAATGGGAATACATCCTATTACAGCTGACTTAATGGACTGCAATCATAATCATTATGCCATGCAGTTGTCATTTTATAGATATTTATTGGAAAAGTATTATAATATAACAGTGCGCAGCCAAATGATTGCCCATCTACAGGATGAAACGTGTACCAGCTTCATCACTCCCTATTACAACAAACATATTTCAGCGACTATAGCTGCATTAAACTAACGGAGGATTTATGTCTTTTATTAAATCTATCATCCAGGAAAATGAAACTGTAAGTATCGTCAAATACAATGGTGATGACTTAGAACCAAATCAGGTACAGCATAATGAAGAAGTCTGCAGAATATGTTTTCTGGATGTTGAAACCACGGGTAAAAATAAACAGGAAGACGGTATCATTGAGTTGGCAATGAAAGTTGTGTCCATTCATAAAGAAACGGGTGAAATCGTAGAAGTTAGCAATGCCTATGAATCGATGAATGATCCCGGTATTCCTATCACAGAAGAAGCATCACTTATCAACGGAATTACCGATAATATGATTTCCGGTAAATGCATCGACTGGGAAACAGTAAGCAACATAATAGAATCATCAGATTTGATTGTTTCGCATAATGCAAGTTTTGACCGAGCATTTATGGACAGGGTCCTGCCATTGTCACAAGACAAAATTTGGGCATGTACCATAAATAATATCAATTGGATGGAACGGGGTTTTAGCAATAGCAAACAGGAACTTTTATGTATTTGGCATGGATTTTATTATGACTCACACAGAGCCATGACAGATGTTGATGCGCTGATTCATTTAGTAACTCACGAAGAATATTCTGATAATAAACCCGTATTGGAATTAATAGACAATGCTTATAAACCATATTATAAGATTTCTGCGTTGCACAGTCCGTACGAAACAAAGGATATGCTAAAATCCCGTAATTACTACTGGAACGGAATAGATAAATACTGGTGGAAACAGATCGATTTGGAAGAGACCGACTCTGAAATAGAATGGCTGAAAGAAAGTGTTTATGAAGGCCCGTTTTTAGGCAGAGTCGAGGAGATAACGATTGTAGACAAGTATAAGTCTTAAGTTTATTTTTTATTCGAAATGTATACTCCCAAAAACAAATGCTAAGTTAGTTTTATGGGTATTGTATATCTTGTTTCATTATCCCGCCAGGCGAGGGCGGCACGAACCGTGGGAGATAAAATGGTATTATCTCTCGCCCATTGTCGATCACTATCCGATGCAAAGTATTTATTGTAATTCGGGACACCTTCAAAATGGATCTCGCCTGTGGACGGATTAACCATTCGTAAATAGGTTCCTTTTTGTTCCCCATCACCATCGCCTCTGTTTGTAAAGGGAATAACCATTTCGATCAAATCATATGGATTATCGTTGCTAACATCCGAATCAATCACCGTGGATTCAAGACCCGCCAGTATCGTATCCATCCCGTAATGATCAATGATATATTTCCGGTGGGATACATTCTGCAGCTTAAACACGTCATCTATGGGCAATTGGCTTACATCTACATATTTCGGTGTTCGCCACCGTTTATTTTCATCTTCAAATACCGCTGCAGCTTCGAATCGTTTTCCTGCCATTGCCCGATGATAGTACAAGCGCTGAAATGCATTCTTCCTTTCTCGCAATTCGTTTAGGGCAGTTTTTGACTCCTGCACCTGTTTCTTTGGATAGGGTCTTTTGGGTCTGCCTGTGTATGTTATTTTCATTCCTTTAAAGAAGACAGACTTTGACCCATCAGAGAAGGTAACCAGACGACGATCCTGAATGCAGTTTAATGAAAATTTCGCAATGGACGATAAATGACGCGTAATCGCGTAGTAACCCGCGGTAGGCCAATAGTGGAGCTTCAAATGGTTTTCATATAAAGAAACCACTGGGTCATTTTTCAATCGCGAATATATCATTTCATACCCATTCACCTTGGAAGGCGTTATTTTTACAAAGATCAAAGACAGTGTACTAAATATGGTTTCTTTAGCTGCATATTTCTTTTTGCGAGTCAGCTCGTTGTAATGTTGCTTGAATGTGCACATCAGTCCAACACCTCCCGGAATGTATCACTTATATGATCATACTCCCGGATGATGGACCGCCTGTATAACCCCGGCGGAACAGTTAAGGGGTTGTGCTCTTCGTGGTACAGCGTTGCAGGGCCACCTTCTATTAAATAATATGATGCATCACGTCTGTATCCACTTCCCCCGTATCCTCCATATCTTTCATGTACCGTAGACACCATAACGCCGGGATCCAGTTTATTCAATTCGAAACGATGATGGTGGCCCGTGGCTTCACCTAAGGCAAGAATGACCTTACCTTCTTTATCCCCGCCTTTTTCTATCTTGCATTCAGATCTAATATCTGACTCTGTACGTTTTGTTACTGCCACAAGCAGTACGTCACCTTGTTGATATTTTCTAGACATGTTGAGTCTCCTTTTTTTGGGAGACCTGCGGGGATCTAATTCAGAGCCGGCGTTATGTCCGGCCGTAAGGGTTTAGCACATATTTTTCGTGGCTGCAATCCTCGCAAATCTCCACGTTGTTTTTCAATGAACACCCGAAAACAAAAATGACTCCGGGGCAGGAGTCATTTCCTTCCCGGTTTAGCAGTTTCTTTTGAGCCGCCTGCAAGTTGGGTTAAAGCACGGCCATAACGTTGGTTAAAGTTATTCTGATCCTAGTTATATATCAATGATTATTCTCAAATGTTTTTCGATCAACATTTAGACCTACAAGGATTCTGATTTTTTCAACACTTTCTAAACTATCGGCTAATTGATGAAACCCGCTTGTTCTGAAATAACTGACTAAAACATCAAAATATTGAACGGCGTGAAGTGTGCTTTTAAATCGGTCAACTAATGCTGCATTTGGCTCGTTTGTAAAAAATGTTAAATCTGTACTCATATTTTAATTTATGCTTTCATAAATTTTTGATATTTAATGTCTAAAAAGTTTTTATTGGGTTTATTTTTTTCTATATCTGGTAATTGGATTGATATATTATGTAAATCTTTAAAACCATGCTGAAGCATAGGTCCATCAATTTCTTCTAAAATGTCTTTTCTTACAATGATTTTGTAATCCGGGGAAATTCCTATAAAAAAATTATCATAAGCTGAATGATGTATTTTACATAATGAAATTCCATTATCTACTGTAGGTTGACTATCTGGTTCACTATCCGGTATTATATGTGCAGCGTCAAGTAGTTCCTTATGTTTTAATCTACAAAGTGAACATTGTGTTTTATATGCATGCAAAACTCTCTCTCTAAAACTCTTTTGATGAAGCCTTTTTCTAACAGAGGATGTTATGTAAGCTCTTCTGGGATTTGGATCTTCGGAAATATTGTATGATTCATTATTAATATACATCATATCATCGAAAGCAACTTTAAATGTCAATTCATTTTTTAGATCATTTATAATATATGCAGGCCATTCCAATAAATATTTGTTTCGCATAATTGACTTTATATAAATAAGTGGAATATTATTTTCCATAGCTTTTCTCAAACCAACATTATCTCTATGATTAGGATCCTTTCCTCTGTATTTATAAAGTATATAATCACTCTCGACTCTATCATCATATGGTCCATCTGAAATTGAAGTAATAGTGAGCGGTAATTCCATTATTTTTGGCGTAAATATTCCATTTGGAGCCACTAATGGAACTCTGTCATTTTTATAAATAAAACCTGTTTGTAGAATATTTCTTGGCAAAATACCGCCATATATCTTTACTTGATCTTCTAGCCATGTAAAAGCAGCAATTCTTATCTCTAAATCAATCATTTCTTTCAGTAAAATTTAATTATACATTCATTTACCATACCTAAAAGATAAAGCACCACCAACTTTATTTGTACATGTTTTTACTGAACCCAATTAATACATGTTTTTCTTACTCGGAAAGAAATCATGTTCTCACTCCCTTGTTTCACTCTTTGTTAGCTTGGTATATTCCCGGGCTGTTTTTAATCCAAAATTCTAAAATGTTAAGATAAAATTATGAATCAATTTACCATTCCAAAACCGGTGAATGAGCCCATCAAGGATTATGCTCCCGGCTCCCCGGAAAAAGAAACATTATTAACCAAACTCAATGAAATGAGTACTGAAATTATTGATATTCCTCTCATTATCGGCGGCGAAGAGATCCGCACCGGCAACACGGCCAATTGCGTTATGCCCCACGATCACAGTCATGTATTAGCTGCCTTCCACCAGGCGGGTGAAAAGGAAGTACAGCTGGCCATCGATGCGTCCCAAGACGCCTGGAAATCCTGGTCCAAAACGTCATTGGAAGAACGGGCGAACATATTTCTAAAAGCGGCAGATCTTTTAGCTGGACCTTGGCGAGATACCATCAATGCCGCCACTATGCTGAATATGAGTAAAAATGCCTACCAGGCCGAAATTGATTCCGCCTGTGAAATGATTGACTTCTTTCGCTTCAATCCCTGGTATGCCCAAGAATTAGCCAATCACCAGCCCATGTATTCACCGGAACCTACCAAAAATTCGGTGGAATTACGTCCTTTGGAAGGATTTGTTTTTGCAGTGTCCCCATTTAATTTTACATCCATCGGCGGCAACCTCCCTTCCGCCCCGGCGTTAATGGGCAATGTCGCTCTCTGGAAACCGGCATCCAGTGCAGTATATCCGGCCTATTTTATTATGCAAATGCTTAAAGAAGCCGGATTACCCGACGGTGTTATCAATTTCATTCCCGGCCGCGGCTCACTTGTCGGGCCGACTGTCATGAACAGCCCCCTTTTAGCCGGCGTGCATTTCACCGGATCTACACGCGTGTTCCAAGGGATGTGGAAGCAAATCGGTGAAAATATTCAAACGTATAAAACGTATCCCCGAATTGTAGGTGAAACAGGCGGAAAAGACTTTTGCGTCGCCCACGAATCTGTCAATAAAGATGCCTTAGTGACAGCCATGGTCCGGGGTGCTTTTGAGTATCAGGGGCAAAAATGTTCGGCCATGTCACGGGCCTATATTCCCACTCCTATCTGGGAAGAGATCAAAGATAAATATGCGGCAGAAGTCAATACCATCAAAATGGGCAATCCGGAAGATTTTTCGAATTTCATGAATGCGGTTATCGATCAATCTGCTTTTGATTCTATTTCTGAATTCATCGATTATGCTGAAGCAGCTGACGATGCGGAGATTATCACCGGAGGTCGTTGCGATGATGCAAAAGGATATTTCATCGAACCCACTACTATCGTAACAGACAACCCGAAGTTTCGAACCATGTGCGAGGAAATATTCGGCCCGGTATTGACTATTTACCTCTATGATCCAAAAGACTGGGAAGCAACGCTTAAACTCGTGGATTCCACTTCGGAATACGCTCTGACGGGCTGTGTAATGGGAGAAGATATGGATGCAGTTGCACAAGCCAAAGAAGCATTGACACACTCTGCAGGAAATTTTTATATCAATGATAAACCGACAGGAGCGGTCGTGGGGCAGCAGCCTTTTGGGGGCAGCCGCGCATCAGGAACGAATGACAAAGCCGGTTCCATGTTTAATTTAGTGCGTTGGGTCTCACAAAGAACGATTAAAGAAAACGTCGATCCGCCTACGGATTATCGATATCCGTTTTTAGGTGAAGAATGATTGGTTATTGGTTTAAACGCCGTAAACAGCGTCTAATTGTTATTTAGTTCTAATTACCCAGCCGTAAACGACTGGGTAATTAAATTCTATTAAAAAGTTATGAATTTTATCAAAATTGAAAAGCAACTAATTCTAACACTTATATTGGGAAAGAAGAAAATTCTAATTGTAAATAGTAACAAGAAATTAAAAAATCCTCTACGAGCATGAATTATAACAAAGATGAATCTCAACTAACCCAGACGTTTACGTCTGGGTGTAAAAAACATAATCACCCGGACGCCGTTTACGGCGTTAATATGATTATCTACGTCAGATACACTTTGTAAATAATTATGCAATCTCTCTCCAAACATATAATAGAAAACGGTAAAGAAAAGGGATATTATATTGATTCAATTAATGGAGTTTTAGATCACATTCACCTATTGGTACGGTTAACGCCTACTCAAAACCCAGCAGATTGTGCAAATCTTTTAAAGGGGGAATCATCTAATTGGGTCAATAAAAATAATTTTATCAAAGGAAAATTTTCTTGGCAAAAAGGATACGGAGTATTTTCTGTTTCTGAATCTCAAGTTAATAAAGTAAGAAACTATATATTGAATCAAGAAGATCATCACAGAAAAAAGAGTTATCAAGAAGAATTAGCAAGTTTACTAAAACATTTTGGGCTAGACTAATGCCGTACACGAAGTTCCGTTATTTCTGTTCATCATCAACTATTAGCATAAACTATTAATTAATAAATGAACATACGTTCTGAAATCTCGCACCTTAAAAAAGTAGTGATTCATAATCCCGGTATCGAGCACCACTACACCCTCCCGGAGAATACCTACGAATGGATTGAAGATACTCACGGCGGAATGGTCCACAATCCCGATTACCTTCTATTCGATGATCTCATTTCTCCCAGCCGCATGGCCGGTGAACATCTTCAGCTTGCGGATATTTTAAGCGCTTTTACAAGTAAAAGCGATACGCTGCATTTTGTGGAATTATTGCAGGATGTTGTTCAAGAGCAGAGTAAAAGAGAAGAACTCTTGGAAAGCTGCCTGGCATTGGATGAAGACATTTATGGCGAAAGACAAAAAGGAGATTTTGCTAAACTGATCGATTTGAATCCTTCGGCTTTTGTTGATGTTATCTTATCCGGTCGGTATTTAAATGATTCCATTCAATCTGTGTTCAAATGGCCCCTGCCGAATCTTATTTTTACACGAGATATTGCCGCTATGATTGGAGAAAAACTGTTATTAACGTGGGGTAAACGTGAAGCCCGTAAAAGAGAAATGCTTCTTACCAAATTTATCGCTGACCACCATCCTGTTTTCTGCAATATATCTACGTACGATTTTCACAGTTTACATCCGGATCTATCCATAGAAGGCGGCGATGTGATTATTTTTGATGAAAATACAGTTTTTATCGGCAAGAGTGAACGCAACTCCAAAGAAGCCATTGATGCAATTCTGCCCATTTGTTTTGATGAAGGGTTTAACAAAGTGGTGGTGGTAGACCTACCCAAAGTGCGATCTATTATGCACTTGGATACTATCTTCAGCCGCATAAGCGAAAATGAAGTACTTGTCTATCCCCCGCTTTTCCACCAAAAAGAAATGAAAGGGCACCCCATTTCCACTTACCTGATTGAAAAAGGTCAATCCATCTTTGATGTTGAGTCCAAAAATGAATCTCTTTCAGATTGTTTGAAAAAGTGTGGTTTTAATATGACACCGATTCATTGTGGTGGAAATGAATCTGTTTTTCAAGAGCGGGAACAATGGTCAGATGGCGCCAATGCATTCACACTGGAACCGGGAAAAATTATCAGCTATTCACGAAACCGCAAAACTATCAAGGAATTGAAAAAAGCCGGATATGATGTTGTGGCTGAAGTTGATTTTAGATTAGATACTGAAAAATATATAAAACACGAAGGTAAAATGGTTATCACAATTGATAGTGCAGAGTTACCCCGTGGACGGGGCGGCCCCAGATGCTTAACTATGCCGCTGGATCGCGCATAGTGAACAAAACAGCAATTATTGCCTTAGGCGGGAATGCATTGTCTCAAAAAGGCCAGACCGGAACGATTTATGAACAATTTGCAAATACCCGGGATTCACTTAATGAAATAATGGAATTTGTCCGCCGTGATTATAACCTGTGCTTGACCCATGGCAACGGTCCTCAAGTAGGCGATGAACTTTTACGCATGGACCTCACCCATAACATTGTTCCGCCATTGCCCTTGGGTGTATGTGTAGCCGGAACACAAGGTACGATCGGTTATATGATTCAGCAGACATTTCAAAATGCGCTTCGGGAAGAAAATGTTGATCGTGAGGTTGTTACGTTAGTAACACAAGTCATGGTTCGTGCGGATGATCCGTCCATTGCCGATCCAACAAAATATGTGGGTAAGCGCTACGAAGAAACAAAAGCGCAAGCTCTGGCAGAAAAATTCGGATGGACAATCAAAGAACAGGAACCCGGCCAATGGCGTCGCGTGGTCCCGTCCCCGGATCCTGATTTTGTCATGCATGGGATTTCTATCCGTACCTTGGTGGATGCCGGGACAATTGTTCTAGCTGCCGGCGGCGGCGGAATTCCCGTTTACAATGATGCAGATAATAAACTGGAAGGATTGGATGCAGTCATTGATAAAGACCTGACAGCAGCCAAACTTGGACGAGTTATCCGCGCACAGGAATACTATATTATTACAGATGTGGATCAAGTATATTTAAATTTCAATACGTCAAAACAGAGCCCGATTAATCAAATGACTGATATAGAGGCTAAACAGTACCAGAAAGAGGGGCAATTTCAAAAAGGAAGTATGTGGCCGAAGATCAGATCTGCCATATATTTTTTAAAGCACCATGGCGAAAAAACAATTATTACAAATATAGAAAACATCCGAAAAGCGATGAATGGTGAAGCGGGAACAACAATAGTGAAAGCGTGAAATCAAAATTTGAACAAAAAAACAATATTTCCCACCTCCCCTAAATCCCCTCCTCATCCCCGGGGTCTCGTGGGGTCGGTCTTGCCTGCCCGCCGTAAACAAAGCCTGGGGAAGTAAAAAACTATAGAAGTGGTGTTTAAATCTTGATTTAAGTAAAATGATGTATAATGAAAAGATTAAATTTGAGGCTGTTATAAACCACGTTGTTTTCTCTCTAAAAGAATACTCATTTGGTTTTAATTAAATAATACTGGAAAATATTGAAAATACACGAATATCAAGCCAAAGAACTTCTCCGTAAGAACAATGTGAGTGTTCCCGATGGGATTATTGCTTTTTCATTAGCTGAAGCATTAGCGGCTTATGATAAACTAAATGTAAAAACAGCCGTTGTAAAAGCGCAGATTCATGCCGGTGGACGAGGAAAAGGCGGCGGCGTAAAATTAGTCCACTCTCGGGATGAAGTCAAAAATGTGGCTAAACAAATATTGGGTATGACCCTTGTTACACATCAAACGGGCCCAGAAGGCAAAGAAGTCCAACGCATTTTAATTGAATCCGGAGTGGATATCTCCCGAGAATTATATGCCGGTATTGTCTTAGACAGAGCCGAACGAAAATTTGTTTTTATGGTTTCGAGCGAAGGTGGCGTGGAAATTGAAAAAGTCGCTGCAGAAACACCCGAAAAAATCATTAAGGAATGGATAGACCCGGAAAAAGGTCTTACTGCAGACCAAGCTCGTAATCTTGCTATTGCACTGGAAATGACCGGAACGCAAATCGATTCTGCTGTGGACATATTTTTAGCTGTCTGGACGGTCTTTATTCAATATGATTGTACTCTGATGGAAATTAATCCTCTTGTTGTAACTGCTGATAATAGAGTAATGGCGTTGGATGCAAAAATGAATTTTGATGACAATGGTTTATTCCGTCATAAAGAACTTCTGGATTACAAAGATGAAAGTGAAGAAGATCCTGCAGAACTGGAAGCGAGTAAGTTTCAATTGAATTATATCAAACTAGATGGAAATGTTGGTTGCATGGTTAATGGAGCCGGCCTGGCAATGGGTACAATGGATATCATTAAACTCTACGGCGGTGAGCCTGCAAATTTCTTGGATGTAGGTGGAGTCGCTAATGCAGAAACAGTGGCAAACGGTTTCAAAATCATCCTTTCAGATCCAAATGTAAAATCTATTTTAATTAATATTTTTGGAGGTATTGTCCGCTGTGATCGTGTAGCTCAAGGCGTTATTGATGCCATGGATACTGTGAATGTTTCCATTCCGGTTGTTGTCCGGCTGGAAGGAACCAATGCAAAAGAAGCCGCTGAATTGCTGGAAAAATCATCCTTGGAATTTCTTGTTGCAACTAGTCTGGCTGATGCAGCTGAAAAAGCGGTTGCAGCCGTGACGGGAGGTGCACAATGAGTGTTTTAGTAGGCAACGATACACGACTCATCATCCAGGGCATCACCGGTACAGAAGGATCTTTTCATGGCAGCCAGATTCAGGAATACGGTACGAATCTTGTGGGAGGTGTCACTCCCGGAAAAGGCGGTCAGGAAGCATTAGGTGTCCCTGTATTTAATTCAGTGACCGATGCAAAAACTGCCACCGATTGCAACACATCCGTCATTTTCGTCCCCCCTGCTTTTGCTGCAAATGCTATCATTGAAGCTGCAGAAGCTGGAATGGATTTGATCATTTGTATTACCGAAGGCATCCCGGCGGCGGATATGGTAAAAGTGAATCACACTATTAAAAATCTATCCACTCGACTTGTTGGGCCCAATTGCCCCGGTGTCATTTCTCCCGGAAAAGCCAAAGTGGGTATTATGCCCGGCTTTATACACCAAGAAGGATCCATCGGAGTTGTTTCCCGATCCGGAACATTAACATATGAAGCAGTTCATCAACTGGTCGCAGCCGGATTAGGTCAATCCACATCGGTTGGCATTGGCGGTGATCCGATTATAGGAACAACATTTATCGATATGTTGTCGTTATTTTCTGAAGACGATGAAACGGAAGGAATCGTCTTGATTGGTGAAATCGGCGGTACTGCTGAAGAAGAAGCAGCCCAATGGGTGATAGACAATAACTTACAAAAACCGGTCGTCGCTTTCATCGCCGGTCAAACAGCTCCCCCGGGACGGCGCATGGGTCACGCAGGCGCCATTATAGCCGGAGGAAAAGGAACTGCATCAGAAAAAGTTGCCGCACTGAAAGCTGCGGGTATAACTGTAGTAAGCAGTCCAGCTGATATCGGAAAAACCATGGCAGAAGCAATTAATACTAAATAATATTCAAGGAGATTTGAGTGAGCAATAAAACATTAGCAATCATAAAGCCCGATGCTGTCGGAAATGGTTTTACAGGTAAAATCATAGATAGAATAATTGAAGCAGGGTTTAAAGTCCAAGCTGCACGATTAATACACTTGAGTCGAGAAAAAGCAGAAGGATTTTACGCTGTTCATAAAGAACGTCCGTTTTATAATGATCTGGTCGATTTTATGACATCCGGCCCCTGTATGCCTATGGCATTAGAAAAAGAAGATGCAGTGAATTCATTCCGCAGTTTAATTGGCGCAACTAACCCGGCTGATGCAGAAGCAGGCACTATTCGCAAAGACTTTGCGGAGAATATTCAGAACAATGCTGTCCATGGATCTGACTCCGATAAAAATGCTCAAAAAGAAATTGCATATTTCTATACTTCAAATGAAATTCTAGATTACTAATAAGGACACATATTCTGTTTAACTCACATATTTATCGATTTAGCGTTATTACGCTCTTTACAATTCTGTTTGTAACAGCTTGTTCGAATAAAGGATTGACTGGACGAACCGGTGAAGCAATAACTTTGCAAGCCGAGATCGTCGAAGATAGTGATGACCTTGTTTATGACTGGGTACTTTTGGACCAACCAGATGCCTCAATGCTGGATATCAACCATTTCAATTTTTCGACTGACCGTTCAATTGTCTCATTTGTTCCTGATGCTGCAGGTGAATACACGTTGGAGGTGAGTGTTTCACACTATGGCGATGAATTGTCAAATCAATCGTTTAAACTTGTTGTTGAACAAGGCGAAGCTGTTCCTGTTAATCCAACTGAACCTACAGAACCTGATTGGTATGAAAATGAAAACGATCGAGAATGGTTTGGAGAAGAATCGATTACAGAGGATACAATTGTAGAAGTACCGGACATAACAGAAATAGCACCTGTCATTGAACACATTGAAAAAATTTATGACGAAGTTAAAAAACCTTCTGCTCCACCGGTTATTAAATCAAAACCAATTCCCCGAGGATTAAATATTCCTAAAAACGAAGGTAGATTTACGATACAGATTGTTTCGAAAAAGTTATTAGCTGATGCAGAAGTTATCGCGGCAAAATTGATCAATGACGGGTTTGATGCCTATATCCAAAAGGCATATTTTAAAGAGACAGATGAAGTCTGGTTTCGGGTTCGGGTTGGTAGTTATGACAGCCGTACCACAGCACTGTCTTTTGCAAAAATAATTTCAGAATCGCGGGGTACAACCACGTGGGTGGATTATGTCCGCTATGAAGAATAATACTTTTTAACTACTAGGAGAATAAAATGGATCCAATGAAATTACATTTTGATGTGCGTGATATTTTTCGTGCACCACGATTAGCATTGAGCGGCAAAAAAATTCTTGTATTTGTACAGGCGCTTTTTGTCGGATATGCTGATTACCTTATATTGACATATCTTTCATTTGCCCTTGCAGGATATACTTTTTCTGAAACGTGGAGCCAGTATGGCCTTTATCCCTGTTTGTCAGGTAATCCCGCTCCATGGTATGCATGTGTCGTTTACGGAATTGGAGTTGTTTGTTTATTATTGGCAATCAATTTCGGATGTACTGCTGTCTCTCGTATTACCTTTAAACAATTAAAAGGGGATGAATTTTATTCATCGGGTGATGCGTGGAAATATGTTAAGAAACATTGGCATCCAATCGTTTTTACTTCTGTTTCATTTGCCTTTATTTTGATATTTTTCTTTGGCATGGCAGCCGTGTTTGCTTTGGTGGGTAAAATCCCATATGTAGGAGATTTCTTATTTGTTATTCCGTATCTCTTATATTTTTTCGGTGCAATATTTACCATTTATACTGCCATCGTTTTTGGAGTCTCCTTTCTTTACGCGCCGGCAATTATTGCTGCATATGAAGAAGATACCATGGGAACCGTATTCAATTCTTACACCATTACGTGGTCTCAACCTTGGAGAATAATCCTTTACCATTGTGTTCTTATTCCCATCGGTGCGTTAGCGAGTTATATTTTTATAAAATTCTGGATTACCGGTTATCACCTCATTAATAGCTTTTTTGGTTGTGATTGGTTTATGGGAAGCAAATTAGCCAATATTGTTGCATATGCTTCGAATATTGTGTGCCCATCAAGTATTTGCAATAGTGTAACAGCTTGTTTTATTAGTTGTGCTGGTAGTTGCTGTTCTGGTCTTTCAGGCTGTGTGTATGCACCTAATGTTGATTTAGCATCCATATCCGGAACTGAAACTGCCGCAGGCGTTATTTTAGCTGTATTCCTGTTTCTGCTTATGTTAACTGCAGTTGGATATATACTATCCATATTATCGGTGGGTGAAACACTCATGTTTATCATTTTCAAGAAAAATTCCGACGATGATAATATATTAGAACGGAAAGATGAAGATGATATCGATGAAGACGAAGAGATTAAAGATCTTTCTTTAACGGACGATGATTCAACAGATGAAGAAAATGATTCAGATTCTGCGACAAATGAAGAAAATTCGACAGAATAAGACAGTTTATAAACAGAATTAAGTTTATGAACATTCTTCGAAAAGAAGTATCTTCCCGCGCTAAAAAATGAAGATTTTTCGTACCGATCTACATATCGGTCTGAATAAAAAGCTTTTTGAAATTTCCAGCACATCCTTGGGATTGGATAATGTTCAGTTTTCCGAGGATACGATAACTGTTGCCATCCATTCTGAAAGTGTATCTCACGGATATTACTTGAAAGGATTCATGGCAGTATCGACACAAAATGTTTGTGATCGCTGCTTGATCGATTTTGACTTTAAAAATAAAATCAAATTTTCGATTTTATTAACAAACAAAACCGATCTTGTCAATAATGATGAACATAATGTTATTTTCTTTACAAATCAGGAAGAATCAGTAGATATCGGTCCTGTTCTGGCAGAGAATATATCGTTGAATCAACCGTTTAAGAAATTGTGCTTTGACGATTGTAAAGGATTGTGTTCTTCATGCGGCTGCAATAAGAATAAACAAAATTGTAGTTGCAAGAAAAGCACATGATTTCATCTGGAAAGATTTGAAAATTTAAATGAAGTTAATCTAGGAGATTTGGAGTACGTATGGCTTTACCTAAAACACGAATATCAAAAGCTCGAGGCAGAAAACGTCGCACCCATTATAAAGCAGGTCATGTGCAAACAGCTAACTGCCCACAATGCAGTCAAGCAAAAATGCCTCATCGCGCCTGTCCCAATTGCGGGTACTATCGCGGACGTCCTATTTTTCCAGCTTCGGAGTAAATTCCCTTCATGAAAATAGCTTTAGATGCCATGGGAGGAGATTTCGCTCCCGAGGCAACAGTACATGGTGCCCTAGAAGCATTGAAGGCAGACAATTCTCTTGAATTGTACCTTGTTGGAAATGAAAGTCTAATTAAAGAATTTCTACCCGCTGCCCATCCTGAACACGTTCATCTGATACCGACTACACAAGTCGTATCCATGCAGGATAAAGGATCGCGGGTGTTGAAAGATAAACCCGATTCTTCTTTGGTTCGAGGCATAGAACTTTTGAGAGATGGAGTAGTCGATGCCTTTGTCAGCGCCGGGCATACGGGAGCTGTCCTGACATCAGCTACATTATTATTGAGAAGAATTAAAGGTGCAAAGCGACCAGCGTTGGGGGCGTATATTCCTACGGATACAGGTGGGAAAATGTTATGTGACGTTGGAGCAAATCCCGACGCGAACCCTAGACAACTATTGCAATTTGCCGTCATGGCTTCTATTTATCTGGATCACGTGGAAAATATAAAAAATCCAAAAATTGGTTTAATTAATATTGGTAAAGAACCGGGAAAAGGGAGCGAATTATATCGTGAAGCGTATGAATTATTGAAACAGGAATTCCCTTCTTTCATTGGTAATGTTGAAAGTCGAGATATACTAACATCCGAAGCAGATGTTCTCATTTGCGATGGTTTTGTTGGAAATACACTAATCAAATTTGCAGAAGGCTGGGTTAAAATGTTCAGTGATTTGGTTAAACTTAAAATAAAAGAAAAGTTTTTATATAAACTTGGAGCTAAAATGCTCTATCCTGTCTTGCAATCCATTAGCAGCCAGTATGATTATGAAGAACACGGTGGATCTCCCCTTTTAGGTGTGAATGGTGTATGTATTGTCGCTCATGGGAGTTCCAATGTTAAGGCAATCAAAAATTCTATTTTTCTGGCTAAAAAATGTTTCAAGGGGCGGCTTATTGCCGATATACGAATTGGCTTGGCAGAACATATGGAAAACAACGATCAATGAAAGCTAAAATAACCGCCACAGCCCGTTATTTACCTGAACGCATTCTTACCAATTTTGATCTGGAAAAAATGGTCGATACCACCGATGATTGGATACGTTCACGAACAGGTATCGAAACAAGGCACCTTGTTTCCGAAGGTGAAGCGACTTCCGATATGGGAACTCATATCGTTAGACAACTTTTGGAACGGTCTGGTAAAAAAGCGTCTGAAATTGATCTTATTTTAGTGGCGACAAGTACGCCGGATTACCCAGTCGTATCGACGGCAGCTCTTATTCAGGATAAAATAAAAGCTGAAAATGCCTGGGGATTTGATATTGTTGCTGCATGCACAGGTTTTGTCTACGCTATGGAAACAGGCGCTAAAATGATCGAATCCGGAAAATATAAAAATGTGGTTGTCATTGGTGCTGATACCATGAGTTCAATTATTGATTATACCGATCGCAATACCTGTATTATTTTCGGTGACGGCGGCGGCGGCGTCTTATTAGAACCCAGCGACAATGACGAAGGTATTTTAGATTCGATCCTGCACACGGATGGCAGCGGAAGTCAATATTTAACAGTACAGGCTGGCGGAAGCCTCCATCCTGCTTCGAAAGATACTCTGGAAAAAAAGATGCATTATATTTACCAGGATGGAAAAAAAGTATTCAAGTTTGCTGTAAAGCGAATGGCTGAAGTCAGTAAAGCAATTTTGGATAAAAACGGATTACATGGCGACGATGTCTCATTATTCATTCCTCACCAAGCAAATAGACGGATTATTGATGCTACTGCAAAGCGTTGCGGATTGCATAAAGATCAAGTATTTGTCAACATAAATCGTTACGGAAATACAACAGCCGGAACCATTCCCATAGCCATAGATGAAGCAGTTGAATTGAATCGCTTGGCTGAAGGCGATTTATTATTATTAGCAGCTTTTGGCGGCGGATTCACCTGGGGCAGTATGCTTATTCGCTGGGGCGCAATTTCATGAGTTTAGCCTTTTTATGCCCGGGACAAGGATCTCAAAAAATAGGCATGGGCCAAGACATTTTTGAGAATTCAGATTTAGCTAAATCTCATTTTGAAACAGCAAATGATATTTTAGGTGTAGATATTCAAGATATAATGTTCAATGGCCCAGATGAAACGCTAAAACAAACACAATACACACAACCAGCATTATATATTGTAGCAGTTACTATCGGATTACTGCTCATAGAAAAAGGCATAAAACCCGATTGCGCAGCCGGACATAGTTTAGGTGAATATTCTGCCTACGCTCTTACAGGAGCTTTTGATTTTGAGACAGGGCTTCAACTGGTGAACGTCAGAGCCAAAAGTATGCAAAACGCCGGGACAGAACATCCGGGTACAATGGCAGCCATCATTGGTTTAGATAATGAAATGGTAGAAAACATTGCAAAAAATGTTTCCGGGACTGTTGTAGCGGCAAATTACAATGCGCCCGGTCAAGTTGTTATTTCTGGTACGCTAGATGCTGTAAATTCGGCTATGACAACTGCCAAAGAAAATGGTGCCAGAATGGTGATACCTTTAAATGTGAGCGGAGCCTTCCATTCTCCACTGATGAGAAATGCACGGGGAAATCTTGCAGAAATGATAGATTCAATCGAAATTCGCGATTCCATTATGCCTGTTTATAGCAATGTTTCTGCAAATCCCATTACTCTGGCAGATGATATTCGATCTGCAATGTTAAATCAATTAGAAAACCCTGTTTTATGGAGCCAGACAATTACGAATATGTCTCAAAATGGAATTGATCATTATATGGAAGTAGGTACAGGTCGAGTTTTGCAGGGATTATGTAAACGGATCGACCGCACACTCGCCACTAGCGGTGTGGAAAACTGGGAGCAGGTTGTTAATGCTTAATTTAGAGAGAAAAGTTGCACTGGTTACAGGTGCATCCCGAGGAATTGGTAAAGCTATTGCCATTGCTTTAGAAAATGCTGGGGCTCACGTTGTCTGTATAAGCCGCACAGCAAAAGATGTTCAAGCAGTTGCAGATTCACTCTCCAATGCATCCTCTGCAGCATGTGATGTTTCCTCTTCAGAAAGCTTTACAGAATTAGTGAAAAACATTGTAGAAGATAAAGGCCGTATGGATATACTTGTAAACAATGCCGGCATTACCAGAGATGGCCTCATTTTGAGAATGAAAGAAGATGACTGGGATCTAGTCATGGATATTAATTTAAAAGGTGCGTTTAACGGAATTAAAGCTGTCATGCGTTCTATGATGAAACAGAAATCAGGGCGAATAATTAATATTTCATCTGTGGTTGGTTTGACCGGTAATGCCGGCCAGGCTAACTATGCCGCTTCAAAAGCTGGATTAATAGGTCTTACAAAATCGACAGCCAAAGAATTATCCTCACGAGGGATAACAGTCAATTGCATCGCGCCGGGCTATATTGCTACGGATATGACTGATAAATTAAGCGATGCTGTTAAAGAAAATTTAAATAAACAAATACCGCTGGGTCGAATTGGAAGTCCGGATGATATAGCCCACATGGCGCTTTACCTTGCGTCAGATGAGGCAGGATATATCACCGGTCAAACAATCGCCGTTGACGGCGGTATAGTCATGGTATAATAAGGAGACACACATGTCAACAACACTGGATAAAGTAAAAGAAATCGTCATGGATAAACTTGGCGTCGAAGAAAGTAAAATCACCGAAGGTGCCCATTTCATGGATGATCTCGGTGCTGATTCACTTGACACTGTTGAACTCATCATGCAGCTCGAAGAAGAGTTTGGAATTGAAATTCCTGATGAAGATGCTGAAAACATCACAACAGTTGGCAAAGCTGTAGATTATATAGACAGTAAATAAAAACATGTCTAAACGTCGAGTAGTCATAACTGGGTTGGGTGCATTGTCTCCCAACGGCAACTCCGTTGCCGATTTCTGGTCCGGCCTTTTAGCCGGTAAAAGTGGAATCCAAAAAATATCGTATTTTGATGTTGAAAATTTTAACGTCAAAATTGCGGGTGAATTATCGGATTTTAATCCAGAAGACTATTTTGACAGAAAAGACATTCGCAAACTGGATCCATTTTCAATTTATGGATTGGTAACAGCAACAGAAGCGGTTACCCATTCCGGATTGGATCTTGAATCCATTGACAGTGATCGCACCGGAGTCATTATCGGCAGTGGTGTAGGCGGCATTCAAACTTTGGAAGAACAGCACACAGTATTACAAGATCGGGGTGCCCGACGGGTATCCCCTTTCTTTGTACCCAAAATGATTGCCAATATTGCTGCGGGACAGATCGCAATTAAATTTGGGTTCCGCGGTCCAAATTATACAGTTGTTTCTGCCTGTTCATCGGGATCTGACGCTATTGGACAAGCCTTCCGTAAAATACAATATGGTGACACAGATATTATGATCACGGGGGGAAGTGAAGCATCAATAACACCCCTGACAATCGCCGGATTTGGGAACATGAGAGCGCTTACAGCAACTCATAATGATGAACCGGAAAAAGCCAGCAAACCATTTGACAAAAACAGAGATGGATTTGTTCTGGGAGAAGGTGCCGGAATGATTGTATTGGAATCATTGGATCATGCACAAGCTCGTGGGGCAAATATTTTAGCTGAAGTGTTAGGCTATGGCGCTACGAATGATGCATTTCATATTACACAACCGGCTGAAGGCGGAGTAGGTGCAGTTAAAGCCATCGCCCTGGCATTAAAAGATGCAGATACTCAACCGCAAGAAATTGATTATATCAATGCTCACGGTACCTCAACGCCCTTTAATGATAAATCCGAATCAGCTGCCATTCGAACAATTTTTGGTGAACATGCGGATACGCTTAAAGTAAGTTCAACAAAATCAATGACTGGACATCTTTTAGGCGCAAGCGGAGCCATTGCTGCTGTTGCATGTGTTAAAGCTCTTCAGGAAAATAAAGTACCGCCAACTATAAATTATACAACTCCCGATCCTGAATGCAATCTGAATTATGTTCCGAATAAATCGCAGGATTTGGAGTGTAATACCGTTATGATGAATGCCTTTGGTTTCGGCGGACATAATGCTGTTTTAGTCCTTCGAGCATGGAGCACATAGCGTGACGTTGCTGAAAACGCTCAAAAAGCTATTCAAAACTAATTCCTCCACATACACCCAACTAGAACAACAGATAGATTATAACTTCAGAGATTATACATATCTCTACCAAGCATTTACTCACCGATCAAAAAGCACCAACCCCAAATATAATTACGAGCGCTTGGAATTTCTGGGCGATGCGGTCATCGATATTATAATCAGTGCAGAATTAATGGAGGAATTCCCTGATGGCGATGAAGGACTTTTAACACAAAAGCGATCTGCTCTGGTACAGCGCTCCTTCCTGGCTTCCATGGGTTCCAAGATGAATTTACTGGATCATTTTAATGTAGAACCCACCGTAAACCTAAATAATGAAAAAGTGGCCTTCAAACAATTAGCTAACCTGTACGAATCATTAATCGGAGCAATTTATCTAGACGGTGGAATGAATCCTGCCAAAAATCTTATTGTCAATACAATATGGCAACATCGTAAGGAAGCATGGAAAATTGTCAATTTCAAAGGTTTACTAATTGAGTACTGCCACGCCAAAAATTTTGTCAACCCTAAATTTCTTATTTCAGATGTGTCAGGGCCGGATCATCAAAAATTATTCGAAATCCATGTTAAAATTGGTGAAGATATTTATCCATCCGGAATTGGAATGGAAAAAAAGTCCGCTGAACAATCAGCAGCAAAAAATGCTTTGGAAATTCTCCAAGATTAAGTGTTTATCTCTTTGATTTGATCGCGAATTTCTGCTGCTCGTTCATATTCTTCTCCATCAATAGCTTCCTGCAATTTCTTTTCAAGAGAATTCAACGAAGGTGTCCAATCAGCAGAGTCAAGTCCTTCATCTTCTTCTGAACCAATATCAGGCATCAAGGCTGCTTCGGACATTACGTCTTCTGCAACTAGAATAGGTGACTTCAAGCGAAGGGCAACTGCTAATGCATCACTTGGACGTGAGTCAATAGACCGTTCACCAATATTTTTTCCGTCTATTTCCAAACATGCATAAAATACGCCTTCTTTCAATCGGGTAATTTTTACGTTTTTCAAATTACTATCGACACCCTTGATGATATTGCCTATTAAATCGTGTGTCAGCGGGCGGGGTGTTTCCATATATTCTAATGCCAAGGCAATTGATTGTGCTTCGAAGGCTCCCACAATAACAGGTAACCGGCGTTCACCATCAATTTCTTTTAGAATGACAGCATAACTGCGACTCGGTGGATGGAATGAAATTTTATGGACTTTAACTGCGATCATATGTTGAATACCCTTGTTATAATATAGACTTCGTAATCAGCCTAATTCAATACCTTTATTCAACTATGATGATAATTCTTCTTTTAATTGCATAATGGGCTTCACCGGAGTTGGATCTGTATTATGATGAATAGCGCACCAGTAACTTACCCAATCGCCAAAATGAATTAGATGGAGTAATCGAATTCGGGCAGATGAACCTGAAACTGAAATAATATGTTGATTCACATTTTTATCAGCAATAATTCCCCTAGTGATTTTTTGCCGTAATTGAATACGCTCATTTTCATCTAAATCCTTAAGCCATAAGACGCTCATTTTTTCTATAATTTCAGTATTATTTTCCCAACCGACTATTTCATTATGGTTCATTTCAGGGAGTTCGTTATAATAAGCCATCATTTCCGCATTCTCACTGAATTGTCCTTTCCAGCGCAACGCAACAACACTTGTAGAGCCTGATGTTCCATAGATGATAGGTAGCGATTGATATACAGACATTGCCAAGGAATGGGTTGGATTTAAATCATTATCTTCTGCGTAATCATCACGCAGAACACTAAGTAAATCAATTGTATCTGAAATATCATCAAATATGGAATCTCCGATTAATCCCTGGCTATTGAGCAAATACAGCATAGGTACTACAGAAAATGCCAAAGCAGCTCGTGGTTGAAGACCTGCGGGAGTTGTGATGAAATCATATTGATCCGTACGCAATTTTTCTGTGAGTTCACCACCGGTAGAAATACCGCATATTTGTGCACCTTTAGCTTTCGCATCTTCATAAGCAGTTAATGTTTCTTCAGTATTCCCTGAATACGATGAACAGATAACAAGTGTATGTTCATTCACCCAATGTGGCAACGAATAATTACGATTAACAATTAACGGTACTTTTAACTCATCAGACAGCAATGTATGACAAATATCACCACCAATTGCAGAACCACCCATCCCGGTTACTACAATGTTTTGAATATTATTAAACACGTTTTTTGGTTGAAACTGTTTGCCAATGTTCAATGCTTTCTCTAAATGATCCGGAAAGTCATAAATAGCTTTTTTCATATTTTGGGTATCAATTTGATGTGTATTCATTAATGTGTCCTGTTTAAAACAAAGTGTGTGAATTGTTCCATTGCACGTTTATGTTCACCAGAAAACACAGATAAAGAATCCATTGCTTTGGTAATATAATTACTGCTCATTTGTCTCGCTCTAGCTTCCACTCCAGTTTCAATGAAAAATGTCTGCATTCGTTCCCGTTTTGCGGAAATATCTCCAGTTAAGTTTTTTATTTCATCCCAACCATCATGTTTTCTGGCCAAAATTGTTAACACAGTTTGCTTATCCGCAGCCACATCGCTTTCCAAACTTTTTCCCAGATTTTCTTCATCACTGAATATTTCCAAAATATCATCTTGAACCTGAAATGCCCTACCAAGATTCAGACCAAAAGTATGTAGCTTATGACATACTTCATGTGACTGATTCCCAAGAATGCCTCCCAATTCAGCACATAGGCTTAACAAAGCGCCTGTTTTTCTACTAATCATATCCAAATATTGATCTAGCGAAACTGTAGTATCACCTTCAAACTGGAGATCATAGGCTTGGCCTTCACACACAGATAAAGATGCTTTATTATATGCATTCATAGCTTGGACAGTACTTGTTTGAATTTGATCAATATTTAGTTGACCCAATGTAAAAATACTATCGCCCACAAGTATTGCCGCTGCTTGACCATATTTCATATGGACTGTCGGCTTGCCGTGGCGAATATCATCCTTATCCATGATATCATCATGAACGAGTGTAAAATTATGAAGAAGTTCCACGGCTAAACCGGCGTGCATGAGATCTTCCGGATCTGCATCAAACCCTCGCCCAGACAAATGCACTAGCAGCGGCCGCAGCCGTTTCCCTTTCCCTTTTAAAACATATCGAATTGGGTCGTAAAGAAAAGCTGGTTCTTCAGGAAAGTCCAGCTTTTGTAAGTGGCGGTCTGTTTCTGAACGGATAAAGTTCAGCAGATCAATAAAACGTTTAGTGTCCGGCATCTAGTTTTAATTTCCCAATTTCCTGAAGTTTACCCATAACTAGTGCTTGGATTTCCTCCATACGTTCTTGAGAATTCGCTTCAAATCTGCAAACAATAACCGGTTGTGTATTAGACGAACGTACTAATCCCCAACCATCGCCAAATCGAATGCGCACACCATCAACGGTACTACAGTCATAATTAGCTTTAAAATATTCTATTGCTTCATTGGCGATTCTAAATTTCTCTTCATCATTTTCAACTTCAAACCTTAATTCGGGAGTCGAGTAATATTTTGGAAGTTCTGCGAGCATTTCTGATAATGTTTTATCACTTCTGCTCAACATCTGCACTGCTCTTGCGGCCACATAAATGGCATCATCATATCCATAATAATCGTCAGCAAAAAAGATATGTCCACTCATTTCACCACCAAATCTGCATTTCAATTCGAACATTCTTTGTTTTATAAGCGAATGGCCTGTTTTCCACATGATGGGAGTGCCACCATATTTCTCAATCATTTCTTCCAACGCTTGAGAACATTTTACATCGTACAAAATTTCATCACCCTTATTTTGAATTACTTCAGGAAGAAATAAAGCCATGAGCTGATCTGCCCAAATAATCTCTCCCGTTTCATCTACAACACCCACTCGATCAGCATCACCATCAAAAGCGACACCAATATCGTAGTCACCTGTTTTCATGAGAGCAATAAGATCTTCTAAATTTTCCTTCACTGTGGGATCGGGATGGTGATTGGGGAATGTTCCGTCAATTTCACAGTAGAGCTCAGTCAATTCCACATTCATCTGTCTAAATATTTGCGGTGCAAGAATGGCTCCGGCGGCATTTCCACAATCCATGACTACTTTGATTGGGCGTTCAATATTAATCTTTTCCAAGATCATTTTTGAATATTTATCCTTGAGGTTAAACATAACCTCACTTCCTTCCCCAACTTCATAATCACTATTTTCAATAATTTTGCGAATATCCTGTATCTTTTCACCAAATACAGCTTTTCGTTCTAAAGACATTTTAAAACCATTGAATTCCGGTGGATTATGGGAACCAGTAATCTGCATTGCCCCGGAGACACCCAATTCAAACATACTGTAATAATTTACAGGAGTGGGTAAAATTCCAATATTTATTACATCCACTCCCGTAGATAGAATTCCTTTTTTACATTGTTCAATAAGGGCGGGAGTTGTTAAACGAACATCACCGCTTAAACTAATTTCCGTTCCACCGGCACGTTTTACAAATGTGCCGAAACTCTTACCCAGGTTTTCCACCACATCTGGTGGAAAATCATCTGCAACCCTGCCGCGAATATCGTATTCTCTAAAAATATATTTATTTAACATAAAATAAGTGTCTCTTTTGGTATTTGGTTAAGTGGAAAATTGATTTCTGTCCATAGAAATTACACTATCTAAAACCAATGTAATAAGATTCTTATACAACTATTTTTTATTTCAACATTGTAGTAAGGTTTTTTCCCAAAACAGCAGATGCAGTTAATAATCCTGAAAATAATGCGCTAGTGACACCCACAGTTGTTATATCCTGCCCAGTTAGAAATAAATTTTTTATTTTTGTCTGTGGCTTTAGCCATTTCTGGCGAAAGCGTTTGGGTGTATGGCTGATACCATACATTTCCCCTTTTGAATAATTTGTCAATGACGACACCGTTAAGGGTGTTGATAGTTCTGCATATGCCAAAGCATCCTTAGCTTGATGAACATGTTGATAAACAATGTCTAAAATGCGTTGGGAAAGTTTTTCCTTTTCTTTTTCATATACCTCCCCCCTCTTTTTCCAGGGTAAATCTTGCCATTTTGAATATTCATCCCAACGGGCGAGAGTAATGGCTTCAATCGTTGCAAAACCAGCATGTTCTTTATCCCATTCAGCATCCTTTGTTGATGGAAAAGAAATATATACGACTGGAAAATTATTTTTTGTATCCTGCATAAATTCCTGCACATTTCTATCATGATTATACCCGGGATATACCCATAAATTTGTAGAATTTAACTTCAATTCCTTTGCTGATTTGTTCAATCCCAAATGCAGACAAACGTAGCTTTCCGTTTGATCAATAGTCTCCAAGTCCGCAAGGGGGGAGCTGCTCACGCTCTCATTTTTCAGAAGTCGATCAAATGTATTCACAACACCGGCATTGCTAATTATAATCGGTGCTTCCAGTACATCTCCATTTTCCAATTCCACTCCGATGGCTTTTTCCTTATGGACAACAATTTTCTTTACACCTGCATTGACAACCAATCGACCGCCTCTAGATTCAATTACGTCCACTACCGTTTCAGCAATACGCCTTGAAGAACCTACCGGATAATTTCCGCCATCAAGATAATGGCGAGCTACAAATGCATGCATGGCGAAACTACTCTTTTTCGGTGGCAATCCATAATCACCCCATTGTCCGGTTAAAACACCCATAAGTTTTGGATTATCAGATAAACTACTGATAACATCAAAGGTTGTACGGTTAGCATATTTAAAGAATTTTCCAGTCATGAACGGGTACGTGATATTTGCAAGCATTCCAGGCAGAGCTTTATTCGCAAAATATGGCCGGGCACTACGGACCGCTTCATCCAGATATTGAACATAGGTGTGTATAGCTTTTTCTTCTTTAGGGAAATAGTTAATCATATCATCTATAAATTGTTCTCGAGGAGCTACATAATTAAAGGTTCTATCTGGGAAAATAATGCGGTCATAATTATCATCCATTTTAGACCATTGTAGCTGACAGTCAGAAATAAGATCGAACAGCTTGCGGGCTGCGGACCACTTATTATGTACTTCGCCAATATAATGTAGTCCTACATCCCATTCGTAATCATCTCGACGGAATGTATGAGTCCAACCACCAATCTTAAAGTGTTTTTCAAGAACCAATACACGCTTACCATTCAGTGCTAAAAGTGCTGCAGTCGTCAGTCCTCCTATTCCTGAACCAATAATAATTGCATCAAAGGATTCATGTAAAACATCGGATGCGTAACTAGACCATTTTTTCATATGAATTTTTTTACTATTTCAACAAATGTTTATTCATAAATCCTTCAGAAAATTCAAATGCTGATTTTCTTGAAGTCGGATTACCACCATAAGTTGGACCGCGTTCTGCACAAAATGCAAAACTGATCTTTTGTAATAGAGGTTTTGTCATGGGAATATCCATAAAATTCATCAGCACAGCACCATCTTCCCGCATTTTAAATCGGCAATCCGTAAACGAATAGCCATGTTCATCTACGACAGGTTGAGCGGCACGATCGAAGGAGTGATGAGAATCTTCATAAACAGTTATATCTATATCAATACCATTCTCCTGCATTAGTGGAACCAATTCCTCACACGCTGCAGCGGGTGTCCAATTATCCAGTTCACCTATCAAAATATGGAGTGGCGCATCCGTAAAGTCCAATATCTCCGGCATGATGAAACAAGGCGGATAAAATGCCAAATGCGCAGCAAAAGATATATCAGTCGTAATGGCACGTTTTAGAGGATTCCAGGCAGTGAAAAGAGTTACTCCCCCTCCGAGACTCCAACCTGTAATGGCTACACGATCACTATCTATTCGGGGATCTTTTCCCAATTTTTCCAAAGCACGGTAAGCGTCTAAAATCATCATTGCAGTTGTAACAGATACTTGCTCTCCTACAGTGGATGTCACACCCCTGCTTTTAAAGCTTTGTAATTCAAATGTTGCAATACCCATATTTCGATACATTTGCATATATTCAAAATTATGTTCTCCCCAGCCTAAACTACCGGCGACACCTATGACCAACGGTATATTTTTATGCTCCACTCCTGTTGGCATTCGCAATATACCAAAAACCTCTTGAGGATCTTGATTTTCCAGATCAGTAATAATATGATAAAAGGAAAAGGGATTAGCACTGGTAAAAGTGATACGCTCACCATCATCGGCTAAAGTCACTTGTAAGAAACATAGCAGAATTAATATTATTTTAGTCATTTTATTTTGCACTTTCAATTTTTAGAAGAAGAAATTACTGAAAATACATAGTCTGAATTATAAAGAAAATATATATCCAATAATAAATGTTTACATTCCTAATGATCAGAATATGTCAGAAATTCCCGGGCATTTTTTACCCCTTAATTAAATAGAAGAATATGAGAAAAGAAAATTTTAGAAATATAGCCATTATTGCCCATGTTGATCATGGTAAAACAACATTGGTGGATGGTCTTTTAAAACAAAGCGGCACCTTTCATGAACGTCAAAAGGTAGAAGATCGTGTGATGGATTCCATGGATCTGGAAAAGGAACGAGGTATCACAATTACAGCGAAAAACACAGCCATTATTTACAATAATGTAAAAATCAATATAATCGATACTCCCGGCCATGCCGATTTTGGTGGTGAAGTTGAGCGCAGTTTAAATCTTGTTGATGGTGCATTACTTCTGGTAGATGCCAGTGAAGGACCCCTTCCTCAAACACGATTTGTTCTGAAAAAAGCATTTGATAAGCATTTACCCATCATATTGGTTATTAATAAGATCGATCGCAGTGATGCCCGTATAAGTGAAGTGATTAATGAAGTGTATGACTTATTTATCGATCTGGATGCGGATGATGAGCAAATTGATTTTCCCATTCTGTATACAAATGCAAAAGCTGGGATCAGTCACAAAAATTTAGATGATGGCTCTGAAAATTTGAATCCATTGTTCGATTGCATTCTTTCCAAAATTCCTGGACCGGATGTAAGTGATGATCATGTGCCCCAATTTTTAGTCACCAATTTGGAATACGATCCTTACGTTGGTCAAATTGCCGTAGGACGCCTCAATAATGGTATTCTTGAAATGAACAAGCAATATAGTTTATGCGGAGAAGACGGCATCAAAAGTGGTTTGAAATTTTCTGCCTGCTATACATTTAAGGGACTGCATAAAGAGTCTGTCGATATCTTGGAAGCCGGGGATATTATAGCTGTGGCAGGTATTGATAATATTGCCATTGGAGATACCATTTCTTCACATACTGATCCTGTGCCATTACCTCGAATCCAAATTGATAAACCGACTGTTTCCATGTTTTTTTATGTCAATAATGGTCCTTTCGCGGGTAAAGAAGGAAAATATATAACTTCAAGGAGAATTGGTGAACGATTGCAAAAAGAAATATTGGGCAATGTGTCTCTTGAAATAATCGATACAGATCGTCCTGAAGTTTTTGAAATATGTGGTCGAGGCGAACTGCAAATGGCTGTCCTTATCGAAACGATGCGCAGGGAAGGGTTCGAATTTATGGTATCCAAGCCCCAAGTCATCACCCATGAGGAAAATGGAAAAACTATGGAGCCCATGGAAAAAGTTTTTCTGGATATACCTGAAGATAAAGTGGGGATTGTTACAGAAAAATTGTCCATCCGCAAAGGCAAGATGACCAACCTGCAAAATCACGGACACGGACGGGTCAATTTAGAATTTGTGATTCCATCCCGTGGGCTAATTGGCTTTCGCAGTCAGTTTCTTACTGATACGCGTGGCGCTGGTATTATGAATAAATTATTTAACGGTTTTGAACCATGGTTTGGCCCTATCCCCCAGCGCATGAGCGGAGCTATCGTAGCTGATCGACAAGGAAAAGTGACCACGTATGCAAGTTTGGGAATGTCAGATCGCGGAGAATTATTCATTCCAGTTACCACGGAAGTGTATACGGGTATGATTATTGGTGAGCGAAATAAAATGGGTGATTTAGATGTGAATATTACTCGGGAAAAGAAGTTGACAAATATGCGCAGTTCCACGTCGGATATAACCGTAACACTTCGTCCTCATCGCATTTTATCTTTAGACCAATCCATTGAATTTATTGCTGAAGATGAATTGGTAGAAGTTACGCCTGTTAGCATTCGCCTCCGTAAAATGGAATTGAACTCAGGAAAACGTGCGGCAGCAAAGAAAAAAGAAAAATACGCCGGTGAATAATTATTAATAATATTTCATCATAATTAATAAAAATAACAAACCCCGCTTATGCGGGGTTTGTTGATGATCTTTAACATGTTTTATTTATTTACTTAAGTTGACCTTTTTGGTATGTAAACCTAGGTCTTTATGCCCACCCCAGTAAGCAAATAGTTTTTTTCTGTATGCTTTTCGTTCTTCTTCATCCGGCCAAGCAGCTTCCCAAAGAGCGCTATTATCTTCATTCAACGCATCTTCAATAGAAGCATATTCAGTAATGACGATGATTGGCCATCCTTCCGGACCGCCAGCTGAACCGGACCAATAATGCTGTAAATACATATAGCTGATAATGGTGTCATCTTTTTTAACGATGTTATCAAAAAATGTTTGCTGCAATTCTTTTCTTTCTTCAGCAGATCCATCTTCCACTGTTGAAAGAGGTACAAGAGTATATTGAACGATCGTAACAAATGTATCTTCTTTGTGCTTGCGTGATGACCGCTTCAAATAATCCATATTTAATTCTAGAATCGCAACATCTGTATGCTTTCCGACCCAATATTTGTTGAATTTTTTCATGAATTCTTCCCGGTCTTCATCCTTTCGCCATGCTTTTTTCCTGGTGTCTGCTGTGGTCCGTATCGTTTCATCTGCGTCAGCAATGGATGCCCATTCATTGAGTTCCACAACTTCATTAGATGCACCTGACCAGTAATGACCTAATACCATTGAACTGATCAATTTTTCTTTTAGAGGGTTCATCTTCTTTGCTTCTTCTTCAAATGACTCTTTTCGTTCTTCACGTGACCCATCTTCAATATCTTTCATAGCTTTTAGGTAATACTTGGAGATGGTTACAACGTGGTTATCTGGATTGTACTGTGCTTGTAAAATGCCTGTAACCGATATACAAATGCACAAACACGCTATCCGCTTAATAATCATTCTAGACTCCTTGGTTTGTTTCATATAATATAAACTTATTGTGGTTATTTGTAAATACTCATTTTGAGTATTCTATGGTATAATCAGTGGTATTATGTTTAATAATTCAACTGCTCTCACAAATGTGGGTAGTTGAATTAAACGGTATAATTGGTCTTAAATTTTGTGTAAGGGATTTAATATAAAAATTACTTATGAGCGTTTCTTCTTTTTCCCGGAACCAGTTAACGCTTTTTTAACTACATACATCGGCATAAAGAATACAGCATCAAATATATAATTGAGCTGCGTTGTTTTGTTATCAATTCGATCAAATGGATGTAAAATAAATCCATCTCCATTTACTTTATTTTTGGGATTCACTTCAAATTTCATAGGTCCTAATGTTCGTAAAAGGTTCATAACTGTTTTAAAACCCTTATCCCCTTTTTTGGGCATTAAATTTCCATTCGTTTGATTTTCACCAAGAAGTTTTATTAATAAATGAACTTTATCTTTATATATAACTTTTTGCCATTTTACATTTCCTTGAGAAAATTGGAATCTAGCATTTTTTGCCATTAAGGGATGGGGACGTGTATCCCGAATTGATTCTACAAGTTGCAGAAAATAATTTTTACCACCAATCGCTTTGGCACACTCTTCAAGGTGTTTTTTAAAATCGCGTTTAGCCATTTCGTCTAATGAATTGTAATCAAGCATGAAATAATCTCTTTTAGTTATAAATAGGTGAACTGAATTTAACTTGAATCAAGCGGTATTCTGTAATCCATCATTGGTAATAGATGCGGTCTTTGCTTTTGCCAAAAAGTATATACCGCTCAAAATAAATAGAACAGTTCCAAGGGTAGCCATACTGTAGGTAAAGTACCGCATAAACTGGTAATAATTAAGATCTGCTTGTCCCCAATCTTTATAAAGTTGGATTCCAATCGATCCGGTGTAACCGATAGCATCACTCAGGTAAATAGCAAAAACAGCTGTTCCAGCTGCACGAGTTGACGCCATGATTCTTTCAAATAATACGGCACCAAAAGGTACGTACGCCAAATATGCGCCGAAGCCAATCAGAATCATCCACCATAGTCCGCTAATAATATTTAAATCTTTGAGAACAGTTGCCACTCCCATAAGAATCATACCGCCCAACATAACGGAAAAAACAGCTAACAATCCCTTCCGATGATCTTTCGCCAAATTGAGTAAAGCCATAACGACCATAATGCCCAATGCGATGGGCAAATCTGCTTTTGAAAATAACGTCGGTTCGGTTCCGTAGCCCATGGCCGCAAACACTTCCGGCATGTACATATCCCGGACATCCCGGTAAGCCGTCAAAAAGAAATAGAGAATGAGCAGCATTATCATGCCACCCATAAATTGTTTAAAAAATATGGACCGACTTTGACCGTCCATAACAGTTCGCTCACACCTGCTGGAAATATCGTCGGCGCTGGGGTCAGGTAATTGATTTAGTAAAAAGACTGAAATAATAAAGGGTATAAAGAAAATGGCTCCGACGGTCACAGGCATCCAAAATTCAGTAATGCCCGCTTCCATGATCCATCCGCCCACTGTTTTAACCGAGCTGCTGGCGACGATATAGGAACAGCTCAATCCGGCGAACAAGAGTTCTGCCGTTTTTCTACCCTCCAGATATCGTGAAACGAGACCCCAAACCATGCCCAGAGGTAAGCCGTTAATAAAGATGGCTAATACCTTGAGGTTTTCCGGAAGAATTGCGAATCCAAGCAATGCTGACTCGGCTATGATGATCATCATGACTAGTGCTTTTGCCTGCTGGTTTCGTCCGATTTCCGAGCAAAATTTGCATCCGTAATATTTAGAAATAGTGTAGCCGATAATTTGCCCGATAACAAAGGCTGTCTTGAGTTTGATCCCCGTGCCCATGAATTCCAGACCCGCATAGGTTGCCGCTCCGAACGGCTTTCTGAATGCATACATGCAGAAATATGTCAAAAATGCAAAACCCATGGCGTATAAGCTAAACTGCCAGGTTGGAGCTCGACTCAACCATAAACTGATAGTACTCTGTTTTGTTTTGTTATTCATATTTCAGTAAAATTAATAAAACTATTCTTATTAAAGGTTCTCTTAAATAAGATTTTATAATTCTTAAAATCTACACAATGAAATGTAAGGACAAATGAGTGGATTATAATCTGTAAATGTTTTAATACTCCCTTAGTCTATTATAAGATAGTTTAAATTTTCTCCATGAGTTTCTATATAAAATCTTTATTTATAGCTGTTCCGATTTTTATGACACTTATCCTACTGGAAGCGATTGTTGCTCGGCGAAAAGGACTTACCATCAATCGGGCAAGCGATGTGATATCAAGCTTAAGTCCCGGCTCTACTAATACATTACGTGACGGCGTTAAAATTGGCATTGCACTCATCAGTTATTCTTGGCTCGTAAAACACCATTACAATCTATAAACTGGAGCCCGTCTGGCTTGCCGGTTATTATCGCTTTTATTATCGAAGATTTTTCTGGGTATTGGGTGCATCGGCTTAATCATCGAGTGAATATTTTATGGAGCATGTGAATATAGATTTTAAGGAAGCTGTATTAAATAAAGTTTTAATAAAGCTGCATTGCATAGGTGACTGAATCGGTAAAGTTAATGATCGGGTTTACACTGTTTTATATTCAAAATTATAGCTAGTTTGGTTTTAATAATGTGTTTTCCAGTGGAGTTGTTTTCTATTTCATTTCATCCTTTTTAATGACAGTTTACTTCAGTAATGATCTGAAAAGAAATGCACCTAGGCCAAACCCGGCATAATTCCCTTTTGATTAAAGGGAATCGAAAATTCTCTGGAAAGAAAATGTAACGTTCGTTTTGGTAATTTTACCTGCAAGTTCGAATACAGGATATGCGAGAAAATTTATAGCACCCGAAATTGGGCCTGGTTCAAATACCAAATCGCGTCCACGGCTAAATTCGATCCGATTAGCCGGATGATGACCAAAATAATAATTGGATAAAGCAGAACACTTGTCTCCTTCACTAATATCAATAGGCCACCAATTTCCATCTGTATAAAATTCTGCCCAACAATGATAGCCATCAATTCCACCTTCATTTCTGGATGAAGGAATAGAAGCACCAATCGCAAAACGTGCGGGAATTTCTACGGATCTTGCTAAAGCAATAAAATAGGAGTGGAAATCTGTGCAGTTACCCGTTCGTGAATCACAAGCATAAACTGCATCTCCCTTACCCCAACCTTCGCCATATTTTATGTAGCTCATACGATCTATGGTATGATCATATAAAGCACGTGCTTGAGCAAGTGTGCCCAACTTACCGTGAATCACTCCAGTCGCAATTTCTTTGAAGGACTCTAATTCAGGGACGAGACGATTCGGACGTAGAAATTCGTGTGGATCTCGACTCTTGTCTTCATAAACGCCTCTTTCAAGATGTTTGACTCGATATGATATTTCTATCATTTTTCCACTATGCTCTGGATTAAAAACCATATAAAATGCTTTATTCCCATTGATGTCATCTACCAATATTTTGTGATTTACGGGAGATTGAATGTTTTTTAATTCTACAGTCTGAAAAGAATCTGTTGTGGGGTAAGGTATCCACATGCGACCCTCATCCTTCATCTCCGGGAGTGTCACTTGATAGAAAAATTCAAACTCATCTTCTTCTTTCAAGACTCCGAGCAAATCAGGTGTGGCATCATCGGTAGGCAAGCGAAACCACGTTTTATCTTCCTTTTGCTTCCATACGTAGAGAGGCTGTCCATTTGTTTTATGAACGGTTGTTTCGGTAACCTCCATTTCGCCTACATTACCAGAGAGAAAAAAATCTACATCGTACACATGTCCATCTGTACTGGCAAGATCAACGCAGGCAAAGTGACGACCGGGTGCAAGATGAGCCAGATATTCCGTATGAACTCGGACTAGTTTTAGCTTAAGCTCCCTTTCTTCGTAGAGCATAATAAAATAACCCTCGCCCAGCTTGGTCTGTGCTTCAATATGTTTCTCAATGCCGGCTTGAATATCCGCTGTAACTACATCCGGACTTTCTTCGCTAGAATGTACTTTTTCACTGCAAGCCATGAATAAGACAATAAGGACACTCAAGACACCAATTAATTTACGCCTTCCATCTAAATTAATGGAGGAAGAGATGATTGTTTTGATAAAACTAGTCCCCAGATGGATGCTCGCTGGTTGGGTGTTCGCTAGAAGGATTTTCGTTTTTTGACGTTTCTTCAGAAGTATTTTCTTGTGGGGCGCTTTCTGTCTTTTTACATGTTTTACAACAGCCGGTTAGATTCAAAGAAAACAAGGCAACGAGCACAAGAGAAAGGGTCCATTTTATGATAGAGTTTATTTTCATTTTATTTTTTCCTAGTTAAGTGATAAGGTGATTTTCATTTCGATAAATTACACCTTATCTTTGGATAAATATCATAACAATAATGCTGAACATAAAAAAAGCATTCGAATTATTAATTCTGTTTCTTTTATTAAATCACTTCCCTCAAAAAGCCCTTAACGTCAACCAAATATTTTTCAGCATCATTCATCGAGCAGTTTTTCACAATCATAACGACTGCTATCTTTACTGATTTATCCGCTGAGTAAAGTGCTTTTTGGGCAGCCTCATGATCTAAACCTGTTAATTGGCAAATAATACGGGTGCCTCGATCCACCAGTTTATCATTCACAGCCATAAGGTCCACCATGAGATTTCCGTAGACTTTTCCCAATCTAATCATTGTGGTAGTGGATATCATGTTTAAAACTAGTTTCGTTGCCGTCCCGGCTTTCATGCGCGTGGATCCCGTAATTACTTCGGGACCTGTTTCTACTTTTATAACCACATCTGCGTTTGTCTCGAAATAGGGTTTGGGTGTACAAATGAGATACACCGTTCCACAGCCGATTTCACTTGCGTATGATAAAGCTTGCCGGACATAGGCTGCCGCGCCGCTAGTACTGATGCCAATCAATACATCGCCTTTTGTTAGACCGAATGCGTTTAAATCTTTTACAGCCTCCTCTGGTTTATCCTCTGCTCCTTCGATTGATCGGCGTAAGGCATCGTCGCCTCCGGCGATAATGGAGTTGAACCAGTTCGGCGACGCAGAAAATGTCGGAGGCATTTCCGCGGCGTCCAAGACGCCTAGGCGGCCGGAGGTTCCGGCACCGATATAAATGATTCTGTTACCGCTCATGATGGCTGTTGTCGTTAGTTCGACTGCGTTAGCAATCTCCGGAATGGTTACAGCTGTGTTTGCTGCAATGGTTTGGTCTTCCCTATTTATTATCTCCAATATTTCGGTAATGGACTTATCATCAATATGTGTTGAGCTTGTATTTTGCTGCTCAGTAAGCAGATTACCTCGGGAATTTTTATTTTTTGTCATGGGGGAATTTAATCAAAACTCATGTAATTCCGAACAGAGTGAAGAATCTTCATAGTTAATTCTTTTAAAATATTCAGACATATATCCTCACACAACCTTCCTCCATAAAAAGATATATAATGAAATTGCGTATGGGTTAACAATAATTAAATTGTAGAAAAATAACGACGGGCTTCAGCCATGACCTTTGGGGCCAAAATCAACGTGGATATCATAGTGGGGAATGCCATAATAGCATACATACCGTCAATTAAATTAATAACCATTCCCAATGAAACCGTTGCACCTAGAATCGTTGATAAAATATAAAAAGTCTTATACGAATTTTTCCATTTTGTACCAAAAAGATAACTGGTGCATTTAGTACCGTAATATGATTGGCTAAACATGGTAGTTACACTGAAAATGAGAATACATACCAATAATATTCCTTTTCCTAATGCGCCTAGTTCATGACTAAAAGCCATGGTCGTCATGGTTACTCCACTCAAGCCTTCCGTTTCCCATACGCCGGAAAGTAAAATCACAAATGCGGTTATTGAACACACAATAATTGTATCAATAAAAGGCCCGATCATAGCGACCAAACCTTCGCGTACAGGTTCAGTTGTTTTTGCTGCTCCATGGGCCATAGCTTCAGTACCCAAGCCTGCTTCATTTGAAAATGCGGCTCTGCGGACACCCGTTCGAATAACCTGCCCTACTGCTCCACCCACAACCGCCTGTCCTGTAAACGCATCATGAAAGATTAAACTGAATACACCGGGAATTTCCGTTATGTTTTTAATGATAACCATCACTCCGGCGAATAAATATAATACAACCATTAGCGGTACGAGACGGCTGGCCACCAATCCAATGCGCTTAATACCACCAAAAATTACGATAGCCACAATACAAGCAATCACTATACCCACAATTGTATTTCCCATCACAACGTTTGTTGTAAAAAGTCCACCAGGCTTAAAAATTTCTTCTCGGATTGTTTGTGTAAGTTGATTCGCTTGAAAAATGGGTAAACAGCCCACAAGCCCCGCAACAGAAAAAATAATAGCTAGAGGTTTAAATTTTGAGTTCAAGGCTGTTTCAATAACATACATAGGACCGCCCTGCACTTTCCCTTGATCATCTTTCCCCCTGTATAATATTGATAATGTACAGGTAAAAAATTTAGTAGACATACCCACTATTGCACTTATCCACATCCAAAATAGTGCGCCGGGACCACCCATACTAATAGCAATGGCTACTCCACTGATATTTCCCATCCCAACTGTACTCGCAAGTGCGCTTGATAATGCTTGAAAATGATTGATATCGCCCGGATCATCTTCATGGTCAAATTTCCCGCGGAGTATATCTAGCCCATGTTTAAAATAGAAAAATGGAGTAAAACGGCTATAGATCGTAAAAAAGAGACCGCCAAAAACTAGGAGGACTAGTAATACCGGACCCCACATAAAATTAGCAAATGATGCTATAAAGGAATTGATATTATTCAGAAAATGATCCAACAGTGGTAGGAACTGTTTTTCCAAAAATTTTCAGTACAGCAACAGACAGCCCAATTCCCGCAAGTATACAGACAAAAACATTCACACCAATACCGGTGAGAAAATATCCAGCAAAAAGTGCAATGGCAGCACATACAAGCGCGTAAGGAAGCTGTGTACGGACATGGTCAATATGATCGGCACCGCATGCGGTGGACGAAAGAACAGTTGTATCGGCAATAGGCGATGAATGATCACCGAACACAGAACCCGATAAAACAGCGGCAAATGTGCTGATGAAAATCGGTGACTGCACAGCAACATTATAATCTCCACCCATCAATTGGATCACCATGGGGACTGTCACAGGGACGAGAATGGACATGGTTGCCCATGAAGACCCCGTGGAAAAACTGATCAAGGCTGCTGTAATAAATGTGATAGGCGGAAGCAAGGCCGGCGTTAGAAAATCTTTCGTCAATTCAACAATATATTCAGCCGTTTTTATTTCTGCGCAGATATCGCCGATGACCCAAGCTAATACCAAAATGACACAGGCCATAACCATGGACCGAGCGCCGTTAATCCAGGCATCCATTGCATCCGTTAAGTTAAGTAATCCTCGGAATATGGATATAGCGATGGCCGTAAAACCGGCAAAAAATGAACCCCATATCAATGCAGTATTTGGATTAGATGTACTAATAATATTGATAAATGATTTTTCATCTCCCGGTGCCAACCCATTTAAACCAGTTATAAATAAACCACCAATCGTAATTCCCAAAACCAATGCAATGGGAATTGCTGCGTTGCTCCAATGGGATGTTTTACTGGCATCCAAAGACGCAACTAATGCTTTATCCATCATGGGCTTGGCATTTTTTGCTAATACTTCTCCGGTGGTTTGGGACCGTGTTTCCGCTTTGAGCATGGGTCCAAATTCTTTCCGCATAATAACAGTAAGAAAAAGGAAAATAATCGCTAAAATACAATAAAATGAATAGGGTATACTCTGCAAAAACGTCACGTATGTACTTTGAGTAATACCATACGTAGCAAATGGAGCCTCGAGTAAACTCATTTGAAAAATAGACCAAGTACTTACAGCAGCTAAACTGGCCACAGGTGCAGCAGTTGAGTCAACCAAATAGGACAGTTTTTCCCTAGACACTCTGACTTTGTCCGTAAACGGCCGCATCATATTTCCCACTAATAACGAATTTGAATAATCATCAAAAAAGATAACAAGCCCCATAATCCCTGTTAAAAGTTGACCCCGAAAATTATTGGTCGCATATTTTGACGCAACTTTAAGTACGCCTTTTAAACTTCCATTAGCAGACATAACTCCAATCAAACCACCAAAAGCCATTGTAAACATTAATATTGCCGTATGACTTTCACTTCCGGCAAGGGATTTAACCAAATAATGATCGAGAGATGATGTAATCCCAGACCAAACTCCACCCGTAATAAAACATGCGCCAATAACTATTCCCAAAAACAAGGATAGATGAGCTTGTTTCGTGATCATGGCCAGAGTAATGGCCGTTAACGGGGGCAACAGACTGATCCAAGACGGTTCAATGGATACCACAGTTTCGCTGTTACTATTAGCAAATAAGAGCGTTCCTGCTGCTAGCATGAATAGAATAAAAAGTATTTTACGTTTCATAAGACACGGAAATTAGCCGTCAAACTTCATGTTTGCAATATCTCATCTTTATTTACCACACTCTTGTTTTCACCTAAATATATCGGGAAATTCCAACCGTTTAATATGAAAAAACTCGATCTCTATCTACTGCGACATTTTATTTCCATTCTGGGCATGTCTCTTCTTGGTTTCCTGTGTGTATTCATTATTGTGGATCTCATCGAAAACCTCGATCGATATATTGATAACAAAATGCCTTGGGGAGTTGTCCTTCAATATTATGGCTACAGCCTACCGTATTTTATCAATATCGCTTTACCTATGTCCATGATGATAGCATCTGTTTTCAGTATTGGCATGATGGTCAAGCGCAATGAATGGACAGCCATGAAAGCCAGCGGAATCAGTTTGTACCGTTTGTCAGCACCTTTACTTATTTTCAGTATTCTTGTCAGCTTGGTCTCATTTCAATTTGACAGTACATATGTAAGTTGGGGGATGTCCATGCGTGGAGAGATTGAAAAAGAATACATGAAGAAAAAACCAAGGCGTAGAAGTAAGAAAACAATAAAAAACTTTTTTATGCAACAGGAAGAAACCCAGCATATTGCCATTAGGACTTATCATTCCCAAAGTAGAAAAGCCGAAGGAATAACTATGATTACATTTGCTGAAAACCTTATTCAGCAACGGATGGACGCCAAAAGAATGACATGGATCGACACCCTCCAATCTTGGGCAATTTATGATTATTCGTTCCGAAATTTTGACGAGAATGGAATTGAACAACATGTTCAAATTTCTAAAAATGATACATTATTAAATTTGAAATTTGCGCCGAATGATATTACCAAAGGGATTAAACACCCAGAAGAATTAAACTTTAAGGAATTAAAAGCACGTATTGAATATTTGCAGAATAATGGTGTGGATGCGACGCGCTGGGTGGTTCAGCGACATTTTAAAGTGGCCTTTGCTTTTACCAATCTGATTGTTGTTTTATTTGGTATTCCTTTGGTAGTCATGAAGCCGAAAAGTGGTATGGGGTTTAGTGTTGGCACAAGTTTTCTGGTGATGTTCTCCTATTACGCGTTTATAAAGTTTGGACAATCTCTAGGAATTAATGGCGTTATGGATCCCATGCTGTCTGCATGGTTGGGAAATATTGTATTTATTTCGGGTGGCTTACTACTGCTTTTCAGCGTCAGGAAGTGAATATTTTGTTGTTTCTTCTTCTCCAGAATCTGATTCTACACCCCCTTCATCAACTGGGGCTTTTACTGCAGTCCCTTCTTCATCCGGTTTTGGTGCTGGGCCATAAGTAGATTTTTTTGGTTTTGCTTTTCTGCTTTTCAAGCTAGTCACTGTTAACTGTAAAGATAAATTGAGTCCCTTCATAGAATGAATCCAAATACCATTTCTAAACGCAAAACCAAAATCAAAAATGACTGGTCCTTTGTGGAAACCAAAACCCAGACCCAATTCCTGAAAATCACTGCCGCCCCAAGCATATCCAATCCGTAACGGAAATGCTTCAAATTTTGTCATTTCTAGACCCATAGACCAACGCCAACCTTTGTGAGCAAACATGGAATTTGAAAATCCTGTCCATAAGTCAGAACTTATTAAAATATCTTCCATATTGTAGGACATCCCCAATCTAAATATTGCTGGATAATCCATGGTGAATTCAGGAAGTTTTCCGTCTTTATCCAATGCGGATACAATCTGGTCTTCTGGACTATTATTGGTAAATAAATTTGCGTTGGAAAGTGTACTTGCGTTTACAGAGTCAATTGTATACACATAACGGATAGCCATACTGTCATTCAAAGCTTGACCGGCCCAAGTAAAATGAAAAAGATCATCATCGTTACCATAAATATTATCTGGACCATCTAAAAGTCCTTTGATCATATTTTGCTTATTCCAGGTTATAGATCCCAATGCATTTATGATGGATGCGCCAAAACGCCAGCCGTTGATATCTCTGGACACCATTCCCAAATCTACACCAACTCCTGATCCGCCGATACCCTGTCGTATATAATAAACGCCCTGGCCATAGAGAGCATCATCTGTTGTAACTAAATTGGCATAACTGGAATCAGGATCGATTCCAAAATAAAAAAGGCCCTGGAGGTATTTTACCGTTAGACCAAATGACACGTGTTCGAATGGGATAGCAAAACTAAAGGCATATTCTGTCACACCCATCACTTCAAAGTGCATGGTCATGTCTATTTCCGGATTGTCTGCATTACCATCTAATATCAATTGCAATAATCCATATGGTAAACGATAATTCTGTAAAATGAGCGTATTGGTTGTCAGGGCCATATTCCCTGAAGAAAAGTTTAAAATTGGCAGAGGAATATGGAGATCTTGAAAAAAATTAAGCCCACCTCCTTCTTTCAACTCTTGAAGTAATGCTGATTTGTTGTCAAAATTGGGATGCCCGGGTTTTTCACCTTTTGAATAGAGAGTGTCTCCGCTAATGGCGTTTAAGTTTGCCAAAGATAAATAATTACCGACGATTCCAAAATCCAGGCCGAAAAGTTGCAGCATAAATGGCTTATCCTGCTGATAGGCTAACATGGCAGGATTGTAACCCACAGAAAATATTCCATCGGCAATTGTTGTGTAGGCACCGGCCATGGCCACGGAGCGTGGATCTCGTTTGGATTGACCAGACGCAAAGCCCATGACCAAAATCATAAGGAGAAATGTACGGCGTGCACTCATTTGTTAAACCCCTTACCACTATAACGAGTATCAGACTTTGCACCGGCAATTTTTGCAGCCCGTCCGCCGGTAACGGAAAAATACCAACCACTGATATCCTCTGTTTTATATTTACCCGTCTTTTCATTTAATGAATTCGGATCCCGAATACGGATTCTAACACTATCTGATTCTTCAGTGGGAGTCCAGGATAATGAATCTATATTATTTTCTTTACTGGTAATTACTTCCCAATCAGATTCTGACGGATTACTACCGATAACATAATCCACATCTATTGTGGATACTGTTCCATACGTTTTCCATTTAATTGTGTATTCATTTCCGGATGTGAGCGTTTCACCGCCATTGGGGTACAGCATTATAATTTCATCAGGGGCCGGTTCAATCATACCGGTACTGCTTAAACGGAAAATCATAAAAGTGCGAATATCAATATAATCTTCTGATGTAAGGTAAACAGATTTCCCGTTACTGCCATTCAAATGAAAACGGGGTGCTATATAATGATCACCATAATCCGTCAACAAAAATAACCGATTCGTATCCATTACGCTCGTATAAGAAACAACACCGGGAGTTGCAACTTGACCAGGATGCCCCACAGTTGATGTATCGCTATAATATGCAGCCGGTTCAGGTAAAATAACTTTCAGCAACGTATCCACATAAGAAATAACTGTATCTTTACCGGTTGAATTATATTTTACCAAGTACACGACACCATCGATACATTCGCTGAAATCATTCATCACAGAAAAAATATAAACATCCGCCGCAGATGAATCGGGATTCAATCGAGAACACTTATTTATGACATATAAACTATCTGTGATGCTCCAACCCGGTTCCTGGACTGCCAGACTATCCCGAAAAATACTCAACATTTCTTGAGTCGTATCCAAGGGAAATAAATTTTTATTTGACAGCAGAATTGAAATTTCGCCACTAATGGGAATGCTGTTCGTCACTGTCGACGTTAATTCAGCATATACCAAAGAAGATCGAATACGACTACGGACATCATGAGCCATTTCTGCAATGGGCGTTTCGTTAACCGAGATAAATGTCATGGGCTCCATCATGACTTCGAATGGAGCAACCATGCGATACTGTCCGCCGATTGTAGCACCGCCGACAATGGTGCCCCGGCCATCAATCCGTGCTGACGAGCGAACAATCATTACTGACGGATTAAACGACAGTACATCAACTATTGTTGATGTACCTTCTGAAGGTGGTGTTGTAATACTATCTGTCCATGTAGTAGCGTCTGTAGTTGCGTAACTCAACACGGTTGTACCGATTTTACTCATACGAATAATCGTGCGAGTACTGTCAGATCCGTAAGTACTGGGTTTGGCAATAGTCGCTCGCACTTCAACAACAGATGAATCACCGAGAGTATTATAACCCACCATATCCACATCCAACTGGACCGGCAGATCAATGGAGTTAATCATATCAAATTCAAATGACACACCGGTGAACGCCATCCCTGAAAACCCTGTTGGCATACCGGCAATATTTTGAGTAGACGTTGGAAATGATTCAATTATAGTGGCTTCCAGCGATGCAAAATGCAGTTCCTCTACTTCTACATTGATTGTTAAATTTCCTAATTCACTTCCATCCAATGGAATGTATGCCGTTTGAGCTCTTAAGCGGGCTGTAAGATCAATGACTAACTCTGATAAAGCGCTGTCCGCTCCAGCCGGATTAGAAAATGTATAACCGTCAATAGCAAATGTTTTATTGTACGTTGGATGATCCTGGATAAAGCAGTATCCACTTTTACGGAATCTGTACTACCCGCAGGCGGAACAAAATTCCTGAAATTCATAATGAAGTCCACATCAAATGGATAGGTACTCTTGAGGTTGGAAATCACTATTTCATTAATCCCAAAAGATGTACCTGTTTTAAAAACACCTGAAAATATCTCAACGTTGATGGAAATGTCACCGGATCAAGTTCCGTGGGCATATCGTATTCAGCAATTTCAACTACTGCTTGATCCACTCCGGCAATGCGGATGCGAATTGCAAAATTGACTTGGACTGAATCACCCTCCCAAATGGTTAACGTATCTGCAATATTTGGATAAGCAGCTACATCAAAATCAAATAACATTCTGATGGATTCTTTTAACTGCTGATTTCCGATTAATGTTCTTCTTTCAAACGTTTCATCTTTTACCACAGCATTTTGCTGATGATCTGCCAATGTATCAGGAGCTATGCTGGAGCCCGTTAACATTGAAAATCGAGCATCCGTCACATCCGTTAACATTCCATTATTCTTAATGGATGAAGAAAAATAACTGCTGTCACTGTTGCTATCATTTTGAATAATTACACCGGATACTTCCGTAATAAATACCGGGAGTTCGCTTGCATCAATCGCCGGGAGATCAATTTGGATGGGTGGAAATGTTGTATCGAAAGCAGCAACAATATCATTCCATGTAGATGCAAAAATTTGCTGATTTCCTGTAGGTGGGATTGTAAATGGGACACCAAAAATATCTGTAAGAGTTCCCGGAGTAAATGGAATCGTCACATTTATAATTGTATCCACAATCACAGTAAAGTTTGGAGACATGGCGGGAGTTCCTGCAAATACAACTTCGGCACCCACGGGTACTTCCAAGTAGGATGCATTAATGGATATTTTAGGTAGTGTATCTTCAAAAATGAGCTGCATCCCCACAGAATCTGCAGTTGGAAATATTTGTTTATTATCGATAATTCCATCCAGTGTATACTTTTCAGATACGAGGGGAAATTTCAGATCAATAAACCAGGTGGGAGTTTTAAAATCAGAAGGGCTTTCAAAATCGCAAGCGGCTATAAACAACAAAGATGCACTTATCCCCAAAATGGAGAAAAATCTCTTTAGACGGAAAATCGTCGACCTCGGACTGTTAACGTTATTCATAGGAGAATTGGAAATTCATTCTTTTTGAGCATTCATACTATCAAAAAATCCACAATTTTCATGTGGATTTTTTGATGAGAAACAATATTGAAATTTCCATTAATAGCGATATTCATCCTTTTTATATGGACCATTTTTATCAAGGCCCACATATTCAGCTTGATCTGAAGTCATGACAGTAAGTGTCACACCCAATTTATCCAAGTGCAATCTCGCCACTTCTTCATCAAGAATTTTGGGAAGAACATATACACCTATTTCCGGTTTTTCTTTGGCCAACGCTAATTGTGCTAAAACCTGATTTGTAAATGAATTCGACATAACAAAACTAGGGTGACCTGTGGCGCAACCCAAATTCACGAGACGGCCTTCAGCTAAAATATAAATTTGATGTCCGTCTGAAAATGTGTATTTATCCACTTGTGGTTTAATATTTTCACGCTCAACAGATGAATCATTATTTAAAGTGCTCATTTGAATTTCATTATCAAAGTGACCAATATTGCAGACAATTGCCTGATCTTTCATTTCTTTCATGTGTTCAATTGTAATTATATCTTTATTTCCTGTTGCTGTAACATAAATATCTGCTTCCTGCAGCGTTTGTTCCACCGTTTTTATTTCATATCCTTCCATGGCTGCTTGGAGAGCACAAATCGGATCTATTTCCGAAACGATTACTCGGGCACCAAATCCGCGCATGGACTGAGCACAGCCTTTGCCCACATCGCCATAACCACACACCATGACTACTTTTCCAGCAATCATTACATCTGTGGCGCGTTTGATACCATCTGCCAAGGATTCACGACAGCCATAAACATTATCAAACTTTGATTTTGTTACTGAATCATTCACATTGTAAGCAGGAAACAGCAAGGTACCTTCCTTTTCCATTTGTTCAAGTCGATGGACACCTGTTGTTGTTTCTTCAGAAACGCCTATGATTTTTTGAGATACTTTATGCCAATGCTGATCATCTTTTTCCAGCACATCTCTTAACAAATTTTCAATGACAATTTCTTCAACATCTGTTTCAATTTGAGGAACTTCTCCGGTTTCTGCAAAAATATTTTCAAGTTCATACCCCTTATGAATCAGTAATGTTGCATCACCACCATCATCCACTATCAAATCCGGTCCGCTGCCATCTGGGAAGGTCAACGCTTGCAGTGTACACCACCAGTATTCTTCTAAAGATTCACCTTTCCAGGCAAACACAGGAACGCCTGTTTCAGCGATAGCTGCTGCTGCATGATCTTGTGTAGAAAAAATATTACAGGACGCCCAGCGAACATCTGCACCGAGCTCTTTCAACGATTCAAGAAGAATGGCCGTCTCTATTGTCATATGGAGAGAACCGGTTAACTGGATTCCTTGCAACGGTTTATCCGTTCCATATTTATTTCGTACTGCCATTAATCCGGGCATTTCTTTTTCAGAAACACGAATGGCTTTTCGTCCGGATTCTGCCAGATTTATATCGGCAACTTTAAAAGGGATATTTTCAATAATAGGTGTCATGTTTGCTCCAATAATTATATAAGGTTATGTAAATCGTCTACTTTATCTGTTTTTTCCCATGTGAAATTTTCACCGGTTCGACCAAAATGCCCATAAGCAGATGTTGCACGATAGCGGGGTTTTTTCAAATCAAGAAGTTGAATGATCCCAGCGGGTTTAAGTGGAAATAATTCCCTAGCCGCTCGGGTCAGGGCTGCATCATCCAGTTTTCCAGTACCAAATGTTTTTACATAAAATGATATCGGTTCTGCCACACCGATACTGTAGGAAAACTGTATTTCACATTTTTCTGCTAGTTCAGCAGCAACAATATTTTTTGCAATATAGCGAGCCATATACGCAGCGGAACGATCCACTTTTGAAGGATCTTTACCGGAAAATGAACCACCGCCATGGGGTGCAAAACCGCCATAAGTATCTACAATAATTTTTCGGCCAGTTAAGCCTGTGTCTGCTGCTGGTCCGCCAAAAACAAAGCGGCCTGTACCATTCACAATAAATGAATTATCAAAGGCAATTCCATCTTCTTCCAGTATGGGTTTGATGACTTGACGAATAACTTCCGTTTCTACAAAATCATGCTCTTGAGCTTCTGAACCTTTTTCGGCTAGCATATCATCATGCTGTGTAGCAATAACCGTTTGGGTGACTCTAATTGGTCCTGAACTATTATATTCCACCGTCACTTGTGATTTACCGTCGGGTCGAATCCAAGGCATGGTTCCATCTTTACGTAACTTTGCAAGCCGTTCTGTTAACCGGTGAGATAGGTGAATGGGTAGAGGCATTAATTCTTGTGTATCATTACACGCAAAACCAAACATCAGTCCCTGATCTCCGGCACCTTGTTCATCGTGGAGGCCAGCTCCTTCATCAACACCTTGTGATATTTCCCGGCTTTGAGCATCCAGACTGGATATGACTTTTACCTGTTCACCATTCATACCGTACGCTTCATTATTATATCCAATTTCCAAGAGCGTTTCTTTAACTATTCGTTCAACCTCAACAAAACCGTTTGTTGTAACTTCGCCGGAAACGACCACCAAACCTGTAGTAGCTAATGTTTCACAGGCGACTCTAGAATTGGGATCTTGGGCGATTAGATTATCTAAAATCGCATCGGAAATAGCATCACATACTTTGTCCGGATGTCCCTCGGTAACTGATTCTGATGTAAATAAATAATTATCCATATATGTTTATTTTTTCCTGTTAAATGGGCGGAAATCTACCCTTCTTTTTTAACATTCTCCAATAATGGTGAATTAAATTATTATTATCCAAACTGTAGAGTCTGAATGCTTGTAAGATGGTTAATGGGTGATCATTTTTTCTTTTACTTTTTTAACCCGGATGATCATTTTATCCACTGCCTTATCTATAGATTTTGTCATATTATGTGTAGTTTCTTTTACATTCAACCTATGTGATGGCAATGACACATTAATCTCCGTTGTATATAGATTATTTTCATGGAATAATATAATCTTACAATGGGTAATTCGGTCAAATTTTGCTTTTATCCGTTGGACTTCATTTTTTGCATAGGAACGAATATTATCAGGAGCATGAAAATGACGAGCGGTGAATTCAATGAGCATAGTTTTCCTCCGTTTGGTTATAATTTTAGAATAATATTAATCTAATACAGGCCCTGCATTCTGTACAGCAGGATCATCGATATTATAATGTTCAAAATTATAATGAAATTTTTCAACTAACAGTTTAGCTGTTTTATGATAATCCTCACTATTTTTCCAGGCGTGAGTCGGCAGCAATATATCTTCGCTAATTCCATCGAGTGCTGTGGGAATTTGGACACCAAAATAGTTGTCTACTATAAAATCTGATTGTTCTATACTGCCGTCAAGAATCGTATGAATAATTTTACGGGTAACTGGCAGGCTGATTCGTTTTGCACCGGAACTGGCGCTCGCTCCGACCCAACCTGTATTCACTAGATAACAGGGGACGTTATATTTATTCATTTTTTCTCTGAGCAATTCTGCGTAGCGCAAGGGAAGCAATGTTAAAAACGGTCCTCCGTAACAGGGCGAAAAGGTTGCAGTGGGTTCTGTCACTCCTCTTTCTGTACCAGCCACTTTAGCCGTATAACCACTAATAAAATGATACATGGCCTGTTCCGGTGATAGTTTTGAAACCGGAGGTAATATACCATAGGCATCGCAGGTTAGAAAAATAATGGTTTTGGGATGACCACCCATGCTTGTTTTACCCATTGCAGCAAGTGAATTATCGATAAAATCGATGGGATAACAAATGCGAGTGTTTTCAGTTTTGGAGCGATCCGTAAAATCAATCTCCTTGGTATTAGCATCATACACTACATTTTCTGCTAATGCACCGGCACGAATAGCATTATAAATCTCCGGCTCATGTTCTGGATTTAAATCAATTGCCTTGGCATAGCATCCTCCTTCAAAATTGAAAATGCCATTATCTGACCAACCGTGTTCGTCATCACCGATTAAAGGTCGTTTGGAATCGGTACTTAACGTTGTTTTTCCTGTACCGGATAGTCCAAAAAACAAAGCCGTATTACTGCCATCGGGATCCACATTGGCTGAACAATGCATGGAAAGAACACCTTTCAACGGTAGGTAATAATGCATGATGGAAAAAATTCCCTTTTTCATTTCACCGCCGTATTCAGTACCGCCGATAATAGCTATGCGCTTTTCCAGATTAAATATGATAAATGTTTCAGAATTCAGTCCGTGCTCTTCCCACTTTTCATCAAAGACACTGGATGCATTAATAATCGTAAAATCAGGTTCAAAGTTCTCCAACTCATTTTCTTCGGGGCGAATGAACATATTATTAACAAAAATGGACTGCCACGCTTTGCGGGCAATCATACGTACATTCAAACGATAATCTGTGTCTGCTCCGCAAAAACCATCAAATACATAGGCACCGCTACCGTCTTCATTTGCTTCGTAGTGACTTTTAACTTTTTCGTATAATTCATCGTAAACAGCTTCATCCACATAGCGATTCACCGGGCCGATCCAGAGATTATCTTTAGAAAAATCTTCTTCCACGAAAAATTTATCATTGGGGCTGCGACCGGTATATTTACCCGTATCAACCATAAGAACACCGCGCATTCCAATCTCGCCCTCACCATTATTTACAGCATCTTCCACCAATTGTTCTACAGGCAAGTTATGTTTTATTTCTCCAATATCACCAAAATTCAGATGTTCAAGCATGTGTCATTTTCCTTCATTCACCATGGGGATGGGATTGTTTATAAATTTCTTTCATTTTTTCCGGTTGTATGTGTGTATATACTTGCGTGGAAGACAAACTACTATGTCCCAGTAAATCCTTCAATGCCCTGATATCTGCACCTCGTTCTAGCATATGTGTGGCAAATGAATGTCGCAAAGTGTGTGGACCCAAAGAAGATCCTTCCGAAATTTGACGTAAATACATGTTGACCCGCCGTTGGATTGTTCGAGTTGAAATCCGTTTGCCTCGAGAGTTTGCAAAACACGGTTCTGTGGGGTCACCTTTTATAAAATGAATACCTCGTTTTACCATATAATTCTCAAGGGAAATTTTGGCAAGATTACCATATGGAATCAATCTATCTTTCTGTCCTTTTCCAAAAACACGTACACATTGCTGAGCGGTATTAAAATCTCCCAAGTTCAAATTAACTAATTCACTTAAGCGCATTCCTGTACTATAAAACAATTCCAATAATGCTCGATCCCGAATACCGGTTAACGTTGAATCAGACGGACAATTCATTAATTCTTCAATGCTTTTTTCTCTTATATAGACTGGCAGAGTCTTGGGTGTTTTAGGCGTTTTGATTTCTGCGGCTGGGTTTATGTTCAATTCACCATTTTTATGCAAATATTTGCAGAGCGATTTTATAGTTGCTAACCGGCGGGCAACTGTCCTGCTACTAAAACCATCCTCAAATTCCTTACCGAGAAAATGGCGAATTGTTTGCCGATCAACCATATTCACTGTCCAATTAAGATTATTTGTGTACGATTTCATGAATTGATTGAAACGGTTCAAATCATTGGAGTAGGATTTTATTGTATGAATAGAATATCCTTTTTCCTTCCCGGCGTATTCAATAAAATCCGTCATCTGTTTATTCAAATCAGCCATAGTGGGCTTGCATATAATCGATTAAGGACTGCATATCTTGGGGTAATTCTACAGTAAAATTTACCATCTCTCCCGATTGGGGATGAGTAAAAGATAAACGTTGGGCATGAAGTGCGTGGCGCCCCAATTTCTTCAATAATAATTTAATATCCCGCTGAACTTCCGGTAAAAACCCTTTAGTACGATTTAAACCACCGTTGTATTTCTCATCATTGATTACAGAATGATTCATATGCGCAGCATGAACGCGAAGTTGATGTGTCCGTCCGGTTTTGGGAGAAAACTCAACAACACTCATATATCGAAATTCTTTCAAAACTGAATAATCCGTCACAGCGCTTCGACCCGTTTCATCCACGCGAAATGATGTTGGGTCTTTTCGACTGCGTTTTAATGAAGCATTAATACTACCCTTCTGCTCCTTCCAAACACCCCATGTTATTCCGAGATAGGTTTTAGTTACGAGGCGATCTTGAAACTGTGCAGCAATTTTACGATGGGCATTATTCGTCTTGGCAACAACCATTACTCCTGACGTATATTGATCGAGACGATGGACAATTCCGGGGCGGGACGCATCATTTACAGATGAAAGGTCCGTACAGTGATATTTTAGTCCGTGGACGAGAGTTCCAGTGTAATTACCCTTTCCGGGATGGACGACCAGCCCAGCTTGTTTATTGATAACTAAAATTTCATCATCTTCAAAAAGAATATCCAGAGGAATGGGTTCAGGAATAATATTTTGATTACCAGTTTTAAACTCCATGAACTCAATATGTATGGAGTCGCCTTCCTGAAGTTTATAACTCACTTTTTCAACACAATCATTCACTGTAACATGATCATTTTTAATCATTTTTTGAATCTGTGTACGTGAATAATCAGAAAATTGCTTGACTAAATAGTGATCCAGACGTATTTCTTCCTCATCTGAATACACACGTTTTTCAGTATTCAAGAGACGGATGTAGTTTGAAGCTTTGGTTGTACAATAAAAGAGAAATACAGAAAAATAGTAATGCCCACAGTCACGGATGAATCAGCAATATTGAATATATACCAATGATGGCCCACAATCATAAAATCGAAAAAATCCACAACTGTCCCAAATAGAATTCGATCAATTAAATTGCCCACAGCACCAGCTAAAATCAATGCTAATCCCAATCGCATCAGAATATGATTATGTTGTTCTTTCCACAAGTAAAAAAAAATCACACCGGTAAGAATAATGGAAACGGCTGAAAAAAGATAAATACCTCCCGGAAAATTCAAACCAAATGCCATACCATCATTCGTAACGTATGTCAGATGGAAAAAATTTGGAATCACCGGTATGGAATCATACAGGTCAAGGTTGGTGCGTGTAAGCGTTTTCGTGACCTGGTCGATGACCACAACCACTGCGCTCACCAGCAAAATTCTCATTTTAAGTTCAGCTTATCCTTGGTTTTGCAATCAACACATTTGGTTGCATTGGGAACTTCAATCATTCGTTCTTCAACAATCAATTCACCACATAAAACACATACACCAAATTCTTCTTTATCAATGCGTTCCAAGGCCAGGGCAAGGTTTTTGTAATAATCGCTTTCACGGCTCATTAACATAAAATTCTTTTCCTGCTCAAATGAATCTGTACCGGCATCAGCCATGTGTACACTATATACGGAATCCTGAGACAAACCCGCTTTTGGGTTACCTCTATCCATTAAACCTTCTTTAATATCATCCATATCATTGGACACTTCATCCATTTTATCTAAAATAGATATACGAAATTTTTTCAGTTTTGCTTTTGAATATTTTACAGCCACTCTTTATCCTTTCTGGGTATTTTTTCGTTCAATACTTAATGTTAGTGTTTGATCATTAATTTCAAAAGTCGATTCAAATTCACCTTTCTCTACTTTTCCTGACATTTCAATTGTTAGTGTCTCACTGCAAAAGAATTCTGTATACTTTTCCAGGGCATCTCCTAATGGGCCATCAATCAACCCATTGATTATGATTCGATCTTCGACCGCGAAATTAGCATTTTTTCTCATTATTTGCACGTGTCGAATTAGATCCCTTACCATACCCTCACTGATCAGTTCCGGAGTCATTTCTGTAGTTAAACCCACAGCGATTTCACCGTCCAATTCTGAAGTAAATCCAGCAACCGATTTCGTATCTATCAAAAAGGCTTCTTTATGCAAATCAATGCTTTCTCCATCTAAATTTATCGTAACACAATAACCACTTTTTAATGAGTGCACAATCTCATTTACATCCATAGCTGCAATGGCTTTTCGTATTTCTTGCAGTTGTTTTCCATATTGTTCACCTAAAAGAGGGAGATTTGGTTTAACATTATATTCAACCAATTCTTTACTATCCGCTACACGTTCCAATACTTTCACATTCAATTCGTCTAATATAACTTTGCTGTTTTCCTCGATAAATGCTGCTACGCTATCATCTTTAATAGCAAAACATAGTTTAGCCAAGGGTTGGCGAATTTTCAAGTTTGCTTTATTTCGGGCGGAACGACTTTGCTCAACCACTTTGCGCAATGCATCCACTTGAAGCATTAATGCTTCATCTATATACGCATCATCCGCTACGGGGAAATCACATAAATGGATACTTTCGGGAGTATCATCAATGGAACTCCGCACTAGGTTTTGGTAAATATCTTCCGTCACAAATGGTAAACATGGTGCCAGCAGGCGAATGGTCGTAAACAAAACTTCATACAGCGTTTGGTATGCAGTCTGTTTATCTAAATCATCTTCTGCTTTCCAAAAACGTCGGCGATTGCGACGGATATACCAATTAGACAAATCATCTAAAAATCGTTCAAATAAACGCATAAACTTATCTACCCGAAATGCATCAAATGCTACTGTAGATTCTTTTATTAGTGTATGCATTTTTGAAAGAATCCATTTATCCAGAATGGTTAAATCGCTTGTGTTTAGTGTTCGATCTTTGGGTGAAAAACAATCCACAGCTGCATAGGTGGCATAAAATGAATATGAATTCCAAAGCTGGATGAGCTTTTTCCTCACATCATCTGCATGACCGTATCCAAAACGTAAATTGTGTTCAATATTCTGCGTCGCATACATCCAACGCATAACGTCCACTCCCATTTTTTCTGCAGCTTCATCAAACCATATAGCATTGCCCCAGGACTTATGCATATCTCGACCTGTTTCATCTTTGACTAATCCATGACCCAATAATGTTTTGAATGGTGCCGTTTCTTCCAATTCTGCTGACATAGCCAGCAACGAATAAAACCAATTGCGAAATTGACCCGGAAAACATTCAGTAATAAAATCTCCGGGAAACCATTCCTTCCAGTATTCTTTATCGGTGGTATAGCCCAAGGTTGAAAATGGCACTATTCCTGCATCTAGCCAGGGGTTACCCACATCAAGAATGCGTTTTCCGATTAATCCGCTTTCCGGGTGTTTGATCTTAACATTATCGATCCAGGGACGATGAGGTGTATGGCCTTCAAATTCATCCCAGCCTTCAACAGCTAATTCCTTCAATTCTTCTTTTGAACCCACAACATAAAATGAATCATCTTCAAATGTCCAAATAGGCAAGGCCAATCCCCAAAAACGTTTTTTGGAAATCATCCAATCACCCATATTATCCAACCATTCGTGTTCCCGCTCTTTGCCCCATTCGGGGATCCATTCAATATCATCTACGATTTTTTTGATCTTACCTCGCCAATCCATATTAATATACCATTCTTCCACCAATCGAAATACCAATTCATCGCCAGAACGCCAACAATGAGGATAAACGTGAGGATATTCTTCCGCATAGACTAAAAACCCGCGATCTTTTAAATCGTTAATGATCGCTTTTGTCGTATTCGGATCCGTAGCTGTTTTGCCCTCCAGCCAACCATATTTATCGATGAATTTTGATTCATCGTCCAAAGGAGCCAAATTCACTAACCCCAACTTTTTTCCAATTTTATGATCAATATCCCCACAACCGGGAGCCATATGCACAATGCCGGTTCCTTCCCCTGCAACAACAATATCATTTCCGATATTATCTTTCCCGGGATCTATCACACAATGCTGATTGGCTGCAGATGCATTTTTTGCTTTCAATTCATCGTCAATAAATGGATAACCGCCTGGCTCTTTCTGTGCAGGAAGATCATCATATGGACCTTCATATTTCCAACCCACCATTTCTGCACCCTTTACCGAACCAAGTATTTCATATCCGCCACGTTCTTTAAATATTTGAGCAATCGTTTTTAATTTGGGTACACCTTCAATCCATTGCTTCTTATCTTTGAATTGTTTTTCCAATCGCTGGAATTTCAGATTGTCTTTTGCAAAATAATAAATTGAGCCATCCGCAGCTTGCAGTTTTACATAATCAAGATTCCCATTCACGGCAGCAACTACATTGGACGAAAGCGTCCATGGTGTCGTTGTCCAAACTAATATGTATTCATTTTTTCTCTCTTTTAGTGGAAAACGTACAAATACGGATGTGTGGGCTACGAGTTTTCTGCCTTCCACAATTTCCATTTGAGAATAGGATGTTCCCGAGCGGCCGCTCCATGGCACTGAATCAGATCCGCGATATATTTTACCTTCATTAAAGAGTTTTTTCAGAAAGGCCCAAATAGTATAATTATTTTCATCGGACATTGTATAATAAGAATTTTCCCAATCCATCCACATGCCCAAGCGCTTGGACTGTTCTGTTTGGACAGCTGAATACTTTCGAACACGTTCTTTGCAGAGGTTTACAAATTTTTCAATACCGTATTCTTCGACTTCTCGCTTTGTTTTAAAACCCAGTTCTTTTTCCACTTCCACTTCCACCCACAAGCCTTGGCAATCAAAACCATTTTGGTAGCGGAGTTCGTGACCGGTCATGGCTTTATAGCGATTATAAATATCTTTTAACGATCGGCCCCAAGCATGGTGTACACCCATAGGATTATTGGCCGTGATAGGACCATCAATAAAGGACCATTTTGGTTTTCCTTTATTGGACGCAACACGTTTCTGGAAAATATCGTTCTTTTCCCAGAACTCGAGAATAGAATGTTCGAGTTTTACGAAATCAATTTTAGGGTTTACTTTTTTAATCATGATGACTCTAAATAGAGGGCGGAAATTAGTGTTTTAATCAGATGGAAACAAAGAAGGAGAAAACAAAAATACCTATCAAAGGTTATGAGTCTTGGTAATGTTTATATTTAAAAATTAATCAATTATTTTAGTATTTCTTTAATAAAAATATTTGACAGAGAAACTTGTTTACATCTCCAGAGTTAAAAACCGCGATACATCTTTTCGTTTTACGAGCAATAAAACAGTGTTTCCTCGGGATTCTGTATCGAGAAGTTCATAGAAATTCTTAATTGAGTTCACATTACGGCGGCCGACTCTTGTAATAACATCTCCCGGACGCAAACCAGCAGTAAACGCTTCACTTCTTCGATCAATGTCCGTAACAACTACACCTTCAACATTATCATAAATTTCATATTTTCGCAATAACTGGATTGTAACATTTTCAATGCGAAAACCCAATTCACTTTCAATGTCTGACTCCACACGAGCCAACGTACGGGGATTTTCCGGTAATTCTTCAAGGGTAATAAAATATTTTTTCTTTTTACCATCACGCAATAATTCAACAGTATAGCGTTTATCCGGTTTAGAACTGGATACAATGTTTTTCAGATTGGACGATCCGGAAATTCCCTGCCCATCAAATGTTGTAATAATATCCCCGATTTCAATTCCACCCTTTTCAGCTGGACTGTTTTTTACCACATCGCCAATGAGTGCTCCATCCCTGGTATCCAACCCCAACGCACGTGCGGCGCCATCATCCAAATCCTGAATATACACACCCAACCATGCGCGAATAACACGTCCTTCATTGATAAGGTCATCCATCACTTTTTTGGCCATGTTCACCGGAATTGCAAATCCCACGCCACTACTGGATCTCTGTAATCCACCCGTGGCAATAGCTGTATTTATACCAATTAAAGCACCATCCAAATTCACCAGTGCTCCACCACTGTTACCGGGATTGATTGCAGTATCAGTCTGAATAAAATCTTCATAATTATCATTGGATATAATACTACTGCGGCCCAATGCGCTGATGATACCGGCCGTGACAGTATGACTCAAATTATCACTAAAGGGGCTCCCGATTGCTAACACCCACTCGCCAACACGCAGCTTGTCAGAATCTCCAAAATCAACTGCCGTCAATTCATGTGCTTCAATCCGGATTATAGCCAAATCTGATCTGGGGTCATTACCAACAATAACCGCTTCGTATTCCCGTTTATCGATAAGCCTAACGGTAATTTCGTCCATATTTTCAACTACATGGTTATTGGTAAGAATATATCCTTCTTGACTATCAACTATGACACCGGATCCCAGTGCTCGGGTATACAATTCCTGATCAAAGAATTTTTGAGGAAATAAGTTATTATATGGATTGTTGCGATGGTAGCGATCCACTTTTATTTCTTTTTTCGCTAAAATTGTTACGACGGACGGATTAACTTTTTCAGCTACATCAGCGAATGCATTACTGAACTGTCTGGCAATGGAATTTTGTGCCCAACCGCACGAAACTATGAGAATGAAAATAATTAAATTTCGTTTCAAGATAAGTACTCCTAGTTAAATATTGATTGAATTCTTTTGTTGAATTCTTATGCAGAATTTACACATTGGTTCCCAACAAAAACGGCCCCGATTTTCGGAGCCGTTTTGATTAAACATTTTCTGGTGATTATTATTTAACCATAATCATTTTTTTGGTGGATGTAAATGCCGGGGAGGATAAACGGTAGAAATACACCCCTGTACTTACCTGCTCTCCCAAGCCATTCGTCCCATCCCATCGTATACTATGAAAACCTGCCTGCAACGTGCTGTTGTTTAAGGTGGTTACTTCCTGACCCATTATATTATATATGGTCAACTGGACTTGGCTCTCTTGCGGTACATCAAACTGGATCTCTGTTACCGGGTTAAACGGATTAGGATAATTCTGATGTAAGGCAAATACCGATGGAACAACACTGATATCTATTCGCTTCTCACGTATCGTTACCGGCAATGATTCTCCTGCCATTCCCGCTGCTTTAAAATCCGTTAACTCTACCACTGCTTTATCCCTGCGGTCGCCCTTGAATGTATACGGTATACTTACCAATACATCTTCAACTCGATCCACTGATCCGCCTGCTGTATTGACAACGACTATTGTCACTGTTCCGTCTTCTGCTCGATTAGATGCAACCAACGTCCCACCGTCACTTACGGACAATAGCGGCGTTCCAATCTCTACTAATGCATCTGCTAACAAGGTAAACTGTAGTCCTCTGGTTAAACCTTCGTAATCCAATTTAATCTGCAACTGCTGATTAGAACTTAACAAATCGACCAATACAGGAGAATCTGTCGAGGCCATCATGCGGGCATTTTGACCGCCGGTGATAATATCAACAATCATGACTACATCAGCAATATTGATTTCCATATCCATATTCACGTCCGCATTACGGAACTCTGATTCCGTGGGAATATCCACTTCAAGGATAAAATCAACGCATGCTAAAAGATCAGAAATATCCACATCATCATTAAAATCTATATCACCGGGCAAATAGGGAGTGGCACAGGCAATACCAGATTTTTTAGACTCAATGGCACCATATTCAGAATGATCCCACACTGCAGAAACTGCATAACAATATTCAGTATAATTGCTGGGTACAGATATAATATCAGTCGTATCAGTTTCAGGGCCTGTTGCCACAAGCGTATCGCCACTGCTCAATACTTCATATACGTTAAATCCAGTCAGACTTACGCTGCGGCTATTTTGCTGACTGCTGGCACTTGCGACATTCAAGAACGGCAATACCTGATCAGCAATAATATGTTCTTTGTAAATATGAGGTCCAGATGAAACATTGGCAAATGCACCTTCCCTGACCGGCTGCACTGGAGCACTCGCTCCCTGCACGACTTCATTAGCACTGTTCAATGTTGAACGTCCCATTACGCCAAAGAATGTCGCTTGCAAACCAAAATCACCAGTCAGATCTGGAGAACCGCCAACAGCATCAAATATGGTTGAATATACTCCACCAACCAGTACCCAGTTGCGATCATAATATTCCGGGGACTGCGGTGCAATATCATTAGCTATGCCCATAAATCCTGAATTGTTTTCCTGAATCATGATATATATATCACCACTGGTGACTTCTATATTGGCTTCGCTTACATCCACTTCATATTGGGTTAAATTAAAATCAACAGCTGACAGATCCACTCCACTAGCCAGTGTAATGGGCGTCAGTCCATCGGGGCCGCTTAAATCTCCATTGGGTTCAAGAAATGCTATAATATTAGCGGATACTGCACCTGCGTCACCTTGGACACTCACCATAATACTCGTTAATGTAGCAGGATAGCCCAAAGGTGTAAAACGTACACCGAACTCACAATCGCCTCCGCAGCCTATTTGGCCTTCTAAATCTGCATCATAATACGAAATGTCATATGGTGCTTGTCCTCCTGGAGTTCTCCAAGCCAAGTTGACTGCGTGATCACTGCCATCAGCTGTTAAGCCCCAAGGAACACCCACAACCGGAATCATTTCAAAATCTTGGGTTACGGCAGTTTCCTGGGCAATAATAGTTACATTTGCTTCTGACCAATCAAAACCATCGCGGGTTACTCTTACATTGTGTACCCCAGGTTCAAGGTCACCGAGAAAATAAGTTCCATCACTTCCGGTTGTATCTTTGACACTGCCAGTATAAACAATTGCACTGTCAAGCAATGCACCGGCAGGATCTGTAATAACACCCGAAACATCACCATACATCCATGTAGGTGTTGATGAAACACTTACAGTATCACTTTCATAATTGGGATAATACCCGGCAGAAACGCTAAACGTATAAGTAGTTGCGTTAGTTAAATCTGTTACAACATAACCTGTAACTTCTACAGAATCTTGAACTAAAACACCATCTTGGTACACATTATAATGTGTTAAATCACCGTCATTTTCACGACCGGTTGAATTTTCCAACAGAGCAAAATCATCAATATACCAGCCTTCATATGTTACTGAACCATCAGTGCCAAAATCAAAGCGAAACATAACTGTTGATGAATCATAACTACTCAGGTCAAACTGGACATTATGCCAGAAATTGCTGCTATTAGTCCCAGAATAGGCCGGTTCACCGGGAATGCCTACATTCGCAGTAGAAACAGCAGCTGCGGGATAAGCAACGGTAGGAGTTAAAATGGTCCAGGTGGAACCATTGTCATCAGATATTTTGACATTTCCGCCATCCCAATTTAATTCAATATTATACCAGTGGTTAATCTGCATCATGGGGTTGGTCATACCCGTCAAATTATAAGCAGGTGACGTTAAAGTTGCAAACATCATGTTATCGTAATTAGCATTTAGGTTGGTGGCCCAGCATTCGGCGCCGCTGCCGGCTGCACTCGGCCCTACAGTTGGGACGCCTCTTTCAAAACCACCACTTCCGGTAAAACCGCCATCGGATCCTTCAAAGCTTGTAAACACCACATAGGTGGATGTGGACGGTTCTGTCCAGGACAGGGCTACTTCTTCATCTAAAGGTGTGGCCATGAGATTCGTGATCGGTGTTGCAATGAAAGCTGCCGGTGTCGCGCAGGCTGTATCTGAATTTGCAGATTCACCTTCAGCATATTCAGCTCTAACATAATAACAGTATTCCGTATCATTGGTCAAATTTTCATGGAGGTAATAGGTAGTATCCGCAGATCCCACCAGAGAACTATCAGCTGAATTATAAATGTTATACTGAACAAATGTCCCGCAAAGGATATCGATTTCTCTTGAATCATTCCTTGCATTCTGTAATTCTTGAAAATCCGCAAATAGATCATCAGGGTTCAAACCTGATTTGAGCAATTCCAGATCGAAATCAGCTTGAGTGTCATGTGCAACGGTACGACCAGTGGATTCAACTATGCTTAATTCATAATTCCCGGTTGAGCCAGCATAGCCATCTACGACAATATAATATTGGCCTGCAGCCAATGTTACATTCAACAACGAAGAGTATAAGCCATTAAAAGCACATGTGAAATCATCATTATAATTACCCGTCGTCACAGCATCAGTGTACGTTAAACTGCAGTCCGTTCCATCAAATGTAAAAATTTCCAGTTTCGTATCGTAGCTCGTATACCCAAAACAAACGGTAATATCAATGGTTGTTTCACTAGAAAGATTCAAGGTATAGGCAACATCTTCACCATCGCTGGCGGTCACGTCCCAGTCATCAACCATACCTACATTTGTATTTTGATCACTGAACGGCAGAGCTGTGATCAGATAGTCGCCACAGCCAATTCCGCCAGAGCCTCCTGCTACCGGTTCACTCCACTCAAGAGTGTTACGGCTATCACCCTCGTAAACCATCAAATCAGAGGGAGCACATAAAGAAGGATTGCCTATGACAGAAAATGAAACAGTATCTTCAATAGCAGGATCAAAACTATAACCATAGGGATCTACTGCTTCTAATCTAAAAGTATAATTACCATCAATTAAGTCCACAAGTGCAATATCATTTGTTGTAAATGAACTTTGTACATGGTTATCATTTAAAAATGACTTTAAAAAACCATCACAATCTGCACACCCTGAATCTCCAACAGAAAAATAGGTTGCAACATCAAATGACACTCTAACAAAATTAGTATCAATGATAGCTCCGGATGCCGGAGATGTAATGTTGATGACCTCTGCCTGAGCCCATAATGCTCCGCTCAAGGTTAAGTTCATTAAAATAATTTTTAGTGATTTCCATCGCATGGAATACTCCTGTTTAAATCTCTGTTATTTAACCATAATCATTTTTTTGGTGGATGTAAATGCCGGGGAGGATAAACGGTAGAAATACACCCCTGTACTTACCTGCTCTCCCAAGCCATTCGTTCCATCCCAGCGTATACTATGAAATCCGGCCTGCAACGTGCTGTTGTTTAAGGTGGTTACTTCCTGACCCATTATATTATATATGGTCAACTGGACTTGGCTCTCTTGCGGTACATCAAACTGGATCTCCGTTACCGGGTTAAACGGGTTTGGATAATTCTGATGCAAGGCAAATACCGATGGAACAACACTGATATCTATTCGCTTCTCACGTATCGTTACCGGCAATGATTCTCCTGCCATTCCCGCTGCTTTAAAATCCGTTAACTCTACCACTGCTTTATCCCTGCGGTCGCCCTTGAATGTATACGGTATACTTACCAATACATCTTCAGCTCGATCCACTGATCCGCCTGCTGTATTGACAACGACTATTGTCACTGTTCCGTCTTCTGCTCGATTAGATGCAACCAACGTCCCACCGTCACTTACGGACAATAGCGGCGTTCCAATCTCTACTAATGCATCTGCTAACAAGGTAAACTGTAGTCCTCTGGTTAAACCTTCGTAATCCAATTTAATCTGCAACTGCTGATTAGAACTTAACAAATCGACCAATACAGGAGAATCTGTCGAGGCCATCGTGCGGGCATTTTGACCATAAATAATGTCCACTATCATAACAATGTCATTAATTGTTATAACCATATCCATGTTTACATCCGCACCTCGAAATTGATCATCAGATGGTGATGTTACGTCAAGAACAAAATCAACCACCGTTAATAAGTCGCTCAAGTCAACGCTGTTGTTAAAATCAACATCGCCGTAAGTATACGGTACAGCGCACGCATCATCTGTTGGTTTCGCTTCTAATACACCATAATTATCTGTATTCCATCTGGCACGAACGTTATAGCAATATTCCACATAGTTTGCCGGGACAATAATTGTTGCCGTTGTATCATCTGCTCCACTTGTTGTTGTTACTAACGTGTCACCCGTATCTAATACTTGATATACATTGTAGCCAATCAAGCTGTCTTCCATAGAACGTGCTCGTGATTCCGGAAAACAAAAATCTGTAAGTCGAACTACACACTCGGGATTTGGGGAACGTTGATAACCAAATGCTTCATAATCATAATCAGCATCCACTTCTGTTGTAAAAATTCCTATATAAGAACCATTGGGAGTATATTCCAATATTTCATTATTGTTATTCAAAGTAACAGTCGCCAGAGATGGACCATCAAATGTAGCCATAATTCCGAAATCTCCCGTCAATGCAGGATCGCCGTCAACAGCATCAAAAATTGTTATATACAAACCGTCACCAAGTCCAACCCAGTTACGATCGTAATATTCTGGACTTTGGGGTTGAATATCATTGGCAATACCCATAAATCCGGAATTGTTTTCCTGGAGCATAATATAGACATCACCACTATTTACAACTAGACCAGCAGCACTTACATCCACTTCGAATTGAGTAATGGCTCCACCAACTGCTGAAAAATCTACTCCAGACGCTAATGTCACCTGTGTTAATCCACCCGGTCCGGCAGCGCTACCTGCATCATCAACAAATGCGATTATATTTCCGTTAATGACAGCAGCATCTCCCTGAACAGTGATAAGTAATGTCGTTAAAGCTGCAGGATAACCTAAAGGTGTAAAGCGTACACCAAACTCACATACGCCGCCACAGCCAATTTGTGCTTCAAGATTATCATCGTAATATAAAAGATCATACGCACCACCGGCTCCAGGTTTATTCCAAATAAGATTTATTTGATGATCACCTGCAGATGCTTCCAATCCATTGGCTCTAGCCAATGTTGGAGTTAATACAAAATCTTGAGAGACAGCTGTTGCTTGCGCCAGAACTGTAACATTTTCAGCATCGCCTTCAAAATCAGAACGCATAACTGTAACTGTATATTCACCCGGCTCGAGATTATTTAATAGATACACACCGTCGCTGCCAGTAGTATCAATAAAGGTACCAGTGCGGACAATGGCACTGTCAAGCAAATTGCCATTTGGGTCTGAAATAATTCCGGTAATATCACCATAAAGCCATGTGGGAGTAGCTGTTGATTCCAATTGAGAACTTTCGTAATCCGGATAATATACAGCGGTGACACCCAGTGTATATGACTGGCCGTTGGTCAAACCGTCAGCTAAATAAGTGTTATCCTCTATTATTGAAGCATTATGCGGTGTTGAACTTCCATCAACATATACATTATAACCCAACAAGTCACCATCTGTCAGGTTGCGCTGATTGATATTAAAATTACCATCAACATCAACCGGTGTATTATACCAGTCATCAGATACATGGTAGCTGGCTGACAACGGTCCGGATAAAGTACTGTCGAAGGATAACGTAGCCCATACGGTAAGAGAACCAAATATACCACCCGCACCATCATTGGCATTCGTACCCCAGGAAATGGTCTGGCCATCGATGCCATTATATGGTTCGGGGCCATAAGGCTCTCCACCAAAACCCAATTCATCCGGGCCGGCATCCAAGATGGTTACACCCGTTGGAAATGTTATAGCAACAGAGTCACTATATGCAAAATCAGGTGCCTGGATATTCAATGAAAATTCCATCGTATGCGTATTCCCAGGGATATATGTATCAAAGGTGGCGACCGTAGAACCTGTCATATCCCGCGAACCGGACGTATCCGTACCGATAACAATAATATCATCCACGGAAAAGAACCAGGATTCACCGGATACAACTTCATAATGAAATTTTATTTTTACGTCAGAACTGCCAACGACGCTATTCAAAGAAGCTGAATCTGGTAATATAGCATTAGTACCTCCTGGAGGTGTATCAGCAGCACCATATGCATTCATCAGTGTCCATGTTGACCCGCCATCTCCTGAAATATACACCAACCCGCTATCTGTAGGATTCAAAGCAAAGTCCTGATAATTAAAATTGTAATATAAAGTTGCTGATGAATAATTACTTAAATCAATACTGGGTGAAATGAGATCACTATTTGGAAAAGTATTGCTATATGAAGTTATAATAGCAAAAAGCCCATCATAATCATCCAGATTATATCCAGTTGGTCCAATATCCGAAGCCTCCCAAACAATACCAGAACTATTATTGTCTGTGACTGTCCATGTTGCCGGGATACCACTGTTGAAATTCTCATAGAATGTATATTGGGGTACAGATGGGTCTGTCCATGACAAGGCAATTTCTTCATCCAGTCCAACAGCATTGAGATTCGTGATACCATCGGGTATAAATGTTTCCGGAGTCGCACAGACAGTGGCTGTGGCAAATGAAACTCCTTCAGTATAATTTGCCACGATATTGTAGCAATATTCTGTTCCGTTGGTAAGGTTCTCATGCAAATAATAATTCGTATCGGAAGTTGCGACTTCTGTACCATCAAATGTATAAATAGAATAGTTTTGAAAATCACCGCAGCCTTCAATGACTTCACGTGGAGATGCATTAGGATAACTTTCTGTTTCATAAGCACCAATACCTGCCAAAGCTGTGGGTGGCGTTAAACCTTCGCTGACCGCATTTTTATAGGCCATGATTTCATCTTCACTAAAAGGTATGTCTGCTATGGCCGGAGCATGATACACACCCTGTCTGCCGCCGGGAGCACTCCAGTGAATATCAATGCTGGGCGGATTGGCTTCATTCCAGCCATCGATATCCAAAAAATAAGTTGTTGAACCATCGCGATCTACTACACCGATAACGAAATAACCCTGCGGTATATCATCTTCCAGATCATCATTGGCACCATTCAACAGGACATTGGAGTACCATCCGGGGGCAAAGGTCCCTGGTTCGTTTTGATATAAATATGCTGTTGCAGCATCCGCACCGGCAAGAATTTCTGTATGGACATCTGCCGCTGATGCAGTGAGCGGATCAACTTCCACTGCTGTGGCGCTCCAGTAGGGCCAGTTAGTAGCATTTACATAATAATTGAAAATGATGGTATCCACTTCAATGTTAGGATTCATGCCGGAAATGTTAAAAATAGCCCAGCCTGCTTCTTTGCTAGCCGCAGGACCGCCCCAGGCTTTTATTAAACTGTTTTCAATGAACGCTGAACCATTGGTTGTACCGGTATGATAGGGATCTGATTGGGGAACTGCCGGAAAGGGATTCAAATTGGACATGGCAATAGGTGCAGACCAATAGAGAAAATTACGAGCATCACCAGCAACGACATCTAGATTCCGAGCAGGACAAATATTGGGTACGGAGACCATATCCACTGTAAACGTAGCGGAATCATAAACAACCGTAGAAAAACTGGCCCCGGAGGGATCCAGGGCTTCAATTTCTATAAAATGAGAACCTTCAGATAGTCCAAATACAGTGACGGCAGCATCTGAAGTCATTTGACCAACTGCTGTACCATCCATAGTAATTTGGATATAACCATCACAATCTGCGCAGCCTGGATTTCCGACAGTAAAATAATCAGCGACAGCTACTTCAACATCAACAAAATTTGTGTCGACCATTGACCCCGTAACGGGATGGGTTAATTCTATAACTTCATCTCGACTTTGAGCTGTCACGAGAGAAATACAAAAAATCAATAGTGTGAAGCGTCTCAATCTTTTAGCAAAAGACATGCATGCCTCCTCATAAGGTGAAAAATAAGATGGTAATTAAATGCCATTATATTGGAAACGAAAATACTCAAGAATTTACTCATAGAGAATTGATATTCAATTCAATAAACTTTATCGTCAATAAATTGTGAGCAAGAGCACACATTATTTTAGTAAGACTATATTTGGATTTTGTGATTGTTTATTTGATTGGATTTTAAGGAAATATATTTATACATAATTGAAGGTTATATATGCTTTTTGAAAATCTTGAGGTATGCGGTCATCACACGAAAATGCAATGATAATTCCAAGAAGAAAAACTGATCGTTTTACTAGATCCCTTTTGAAAAACTGAATAGCCATTTGTTAGTATTAAAACGGATTCCTTCATTCGCATCACTCACATCTTTTACAAACAAAGGCACATCCACTCTTATATAGAATTTTTTACCTAATATTTTTTTACTTAATCGTAATCCAAACCCTGCATCAATAAGATAATCGCCATTAAACCCTTCATCTCCCTGGTCAAACTTGCTGCCCCAAACCCAGCCGTCATCAACAAAAGCAGCTAATTCAATATCCATAGGCTTGAATGATGGTTTATAAAATATTTCGAAAGAATTAGCAATTACAGATTCAGCTCCGGCTAATCCTTCTCCATAATAACCTCTCAAATTTGCATCACCGGGTAAATGATAATGGTTGCGCATGTCAGTTTCACCATAAAAGGACGATTCATCACGCAAGAACGGTTTTGCATAGAGATCACCTGAACCGGCACCTTCAATCGTATAACGTTCTTGAGATGGCACTCCTGTATCACTCATCATATGACCCATAATCAATCGATTGCGCAGTCCAAACTTTTTGATGTTCAAATCAAAGGCAACTGTTACATTAAAGCGCGTAAATGACCAGTCAGATACAGACCCATGGGTTGTGGCAACGTCCAGATTGACATCAACCTTATTCTGCACAGAAAAACTGTAATTGCTGTAAATAACTGCAACCTGGCCGGGATCATATAAATTGGTTAAGGATGTATCTTTGGCATAGGTCACATAAAATCCAATAGACGCATAATTAGTCATAAAATCAGCGAATGCTTCATTTAAATGGTTTTTGATTTCCATTCCATAACCATTCACACCGCCTAAATCAAAGGCATGAACAGATCGTGAAAATCCTTTAAAGCTGTGCACTGGTTTGCGATTGCCAATATAGGACCAATACACGTTTTGTGATTCAAGTGCATAATTGACTTCCAAGTTCAGATTTTCCCAATATCCATATTTTTTATTAATACTAATACCGGGAGTGTAACCGTCCAGATCATGATAATTGAGAGAAGGTAACCAGCGAATGTAATAGCTGTCGCGGGGATTATAATTGGTATTAATCCAATTGAATTGTATTATTTTTTCCATACGTCCGCTGAAATTATTTCGTCGATCAATATCAATTGTCTGCACATCCGGATCTAATACAATCGACTTCGGTTCTAAATTAACATTAAACGTAAATGTATCTTCCTTCCTCCATTGAAAATTTTTCCACCAAATGCGTTCTTTGCTACCGTCTGCCATGGTCACTTCCAGTAATTGGGGCATTTCCCTGTTACCAAGTTTTACTATTTCCACATCAACTTGCCACGTACCATCATCTTGCTTTTCTTTCTTCCACTTTTTGATTCCGTAGTCCAAGATTCTCGTATTGTGTAACCACGGATTAAAAAACCAATCTAGTTTTTCCCCACTTACATCTTCCATAGCTGTCACAAATCGTTCTTCATTTACGTGTTTTAAATTCCAGCGATCAAAATATTCTTGCATTCCGGCGTAAAAAACAGAATCGCCTAAAACATATTTTAATTCATTTAACATTAATCCTGGTTTTGTATAGGCATTGTAACGATATGAACCGCCATTATTATACATATAGGATTTACGACTGATTGGCTCGTCTTTACCGCTTGTTTGGAAACGGATTGTGGACCACTGAAAGCGATCCAGCATTTTATTGAATTTGCCGTACTTTTTCTCAAAAGGTTTATATCGTTTCGATTCCTCCAAATCAAATCCATGGGGACCGTAACGATCGATCATATACTGCCCGGTTTGAAATGTTGTAAATCCTTCATCGAGCCAAGCTTCATCAATTTCATCATTACCCATAATTCCATAAAACCAAATATGTCCAATTTCATGGACGATAAGTCCTTCACTTTCACTGCCGTTCATGACCAGCATGGGATATTCCATGCCGCCGCCTTTATCGCGATCTGTTGTGGTTACTTGGGGATAGGGATACATACCAAATTTTGTACTTAACCATGCCAATGCCCGTTCAGAACGAGCCACAACTTTTTTGGTCCATTTTTCCCCATTTTTTTCATTAAATAATACATGAACATCAATTCCATTCCAGGAACCATGTTCATACAATAATGTGGGTGAAGTAATCCAAGCATAATCATGGACTTGTTCGGCATGGAAAGAAACTATGCGGCGAGAATTGGAATCAATTTCAGCCTTGTTTTCCTTGTATTCCTCCAGCCATTCCTTGAAATCTTGAGATGTATCAACCGTGACACTTTCCCAACCGGGGTCGCCATCCGTCACAACACCTGTTGCTCCCACAGTGTACCATCCGGGTACATCCATTGTTACATCAAATGTACCAAATTCACCATAGAACTCTCCTTCAGCATGAAACGGAATATTATGCCATCCATTTTCATCATACACCACCATTTTTGGATACCATTGTGCAAAATTATATTGTGCGTCAACTCGTCCAGCTCTTTCAAATTGTTTACCCACATGATGCACCCAATCGAGTTCTATGGTAAGCGTTTCGCCCGGCGGCAGTGAACTTGTTAGATTAGCAGATAGAATTGTATCATCCACTTGGAATGTGTCAGCTAATGTTTTCCCATCTTTTTTTATACTGAAGTCTGATACGTCCACATGACTAAAGTATTCCTCTTCACTTGAAATAAATTTTGCTGCACGGCTCAAACGTCCAAGTTTTTGCAAATATTCGCGATGTTTTACCGTTCCTTCGTTAAAAGCATTTGGCAATAAATGTAAATACATATTGTTAAGTTCATCAGGAGAATTATTGGTGTATACAATGATAGAGTGTCCACCAATTGTGTGTTCTTTGATGTCTAGTTTTACATCCATGGTATAGTGTACATACTGCTGAAAATAACCTTCTGTAGCAAAGGACACAGTCGTAAATATGAGCAGCAATACTGCCCGAAGAATTTGGCAAAATGTCATCTTAACCGCCTAAAGTTTAAAGATAGGGTTTTAAATCGTTGTAAAAAATTTCTTCAGAACGGGGTCCCAAATATCGTTTTACAATATAGCCATTGCGATCGATTAGAAATGTTGTGGGAATACCCGTAATGGGTCCACCAGTTGCCTGGCCATAGACAGTCATCATATCTTGAGTTTCATTCCCTTTAATATCAGTCAATAAAGTATAATTCATTTTCCACTTATCAGCAAATGATTGAATTTGAGAAGCTGATCCGGATGTAAGTGTTATGCCCACAATTTCAAGACCGCTATTATAATACTTTTCGTGCAATGTATTAAAATCTGGAATTTCTACAAGGCAAGGACCGCACCACGTTCCCCAAAAATTCAGTAATATTACTTTACCTTTTAAATCACTCATTGATACCAAATCACCATTTGTTCTAGCTAATGTGAACTCAGGCGCTTTAACAGCATTACTCGGTAAAGGCGGTTGATCTATATTTGCTGTTTCGGTCGATGTCTTTTTTGTTGTTTGATTAGTCGTTGGCTTTTCACTTGAACCACACCCCACAAGGAGCAATCCAATTAATGTGATAAATGTTATTATATTTTTCATTTTAATTCGTTAATCCTTTATCTAAAAATTTTAAAAATTCATCTAAATTACGAGTCATTCCCGGAAATGTATTAATCACATCATCTTCCGGACTTAAGATTACATAATATGGCAATGCAGCTGTACCAAATCGATCAATTTCATATTGCTGCTTCTCTCGATAGTTATTTCCCCCATCCGTATATAAACGAACCAGTACAAAATCTTTAAATCGTTCTTTAACTTCTTCCTTCGGAAAAATATTCGATTCCATCCAACGGCAATTCGTGCAAGTATAGCCTGTAAAATCCACAAAAATATTTTTTCCACTTGTATTTGCTTTAACAAATGCATCATCCAATTCAGTAAACCATTTAAATTCTTTTCCTCCATTCGCTTCCGATATCATACCGACTTCTTCAGAAAGGTTCGGGGGCAGATACGAATTTATTAGTCCGTGAATAGGCCTGCCAAAAAGCCCTGAACTTAAATAAAGAGCAAATGTCAAAAAGAATATGCTTAACATCATTCGCGGCACACTTAATACGTCCAACTTGGTATCATGAGGTAATTGAATTTTTCCCATCAAATACAAACCGGTGAATAACATAAGAATGGTCCAAACAGCCAAAACAGTTGTATTCGTGAATATCTGCCAATTCCAGACCAGATCTGTATTGCTGTAAAATTTAAATGCAGCAGCTAATTCTAAAAAGCCCATGACTACTTTTACTGAATTTAGCCATCCTCCGGATTTGGGCATCCGTGCCAGATATTGGGGAAAAAGTGCTAAAAAGAAAAAGGGTAATGCAAATGCAGCACTAAAAATGATCATTCCCAGAGCCGGCCAAAACCACTGACCCCGACTTGCGGCTACAAGCAGTAGACCAACAAATTGAACAGTACACGTAAACGACGTTAACGTAAATGTAACTGCCATAAATAACGTACCCATATAACCGCCACGACCTTCTTGTTTATGTGCCAATTGGCGTAGGCTGGATGGCAATTGAATTTCATACATACCAAATAACGATAATGCAAAATATGTAAATAATGCTCCGATGAACAAGTTTACCCATGGATTAGCTGCCAATTGATTCGCACCTGATGCGCCAAGAGTTACAGCTAAAAACAATCCTAAAATAGTAAATGTACTTATAATTCCTATGCCATAAACCGATGCTTGTTTTACGGGACTTTGGTTTGCCAATTCACCTTGGTGTGTAAAGTAAGAAACTGTAATGGGAATCATTGGAAAAACACATGGAGTTAAAAGAGCCAAAAACCCCATTGAAAAAGCCAAAATAATAAAAGGCCAAAAACCCTGACTAATAGCAGCTTCAAGATCAATATTTCCGCTGGCATCGGTAAAAGAAGCGGCAACAAATTGAATATGATCTTTCCGAGGCTCGCCTGCTTCAATCACAATAGGCACATCTATCGTCACTTCTTTGGGTGGATAACATAATGCAGCATTACACACTTGGTAAAGAATAGTTGCTGTTAAACTAATATTGCCTGGTGCAATATTGCCGTCTAATTGAACCGGAATCGTATAACGAGTTGTACCCTCATGATAACGCGTTATTGTATCAAACCCCTCGTCATATTTTTCGATGGGTTGCGGTTCATCTATCTTTCCCTGCCTGGAAACGTAATCGCCATTTATTGTAATGACAGTGGCAATGGGACCTTCGCCGGCATCATGCAATGCATAAATATGCCATTCGTGCTCCATCTCGGCGATCATTTCCACATGGACGACTTCACCGGCTCGGGCGACAGAGCCGACCGATGCCGAAACAGTGACGGGGTTCATCTGACCCCAGATAACCGTCGCAAAGGTTAAAAAGATTAAAATGAGTTTATTATGTTTCATATTAGGCGGAGAAAATAGTGTTTTTAATTCATTATCCCCAATTTTTGTTTCCATCGATATATTTTACTGTTTTTTCGTTTTAGGTCAGCTTTTAATTCATTTAAAGATACAATCGCCGCATCGCGCCCATTTGTCATGAGGGTGCCAAATTCGTCAAAACGTGACCAATGCAATCCTCCCACACTGGGATGAATCACAAAATCTGCTTTTTCCATTTTGGACTTGGCAAGAAATTTGGATGTAATTTGATCAGACCGGGTCAAAATCTCATATATATTTTTCTGATTCATTTTTGGTAAACTATTTTTAGTAATGCTGATTGCCAAAACATAATCCGTATGTGATTTTATAATTTCGACCGGAATTGGATCTATGACACCCCCATCCACCAAAACCTGTTCACCCCTTTCAGTGGGTTGAACAAAACCAGGTATCGTACAACTTTGTACAACGGCGTCAACCAAGTTTCCTTGATCATAAATTACTTGTTCCCCGCTATGTAAATCACTGCTGGTTACATAAAGCGGTATGGACAATTCTTCAAACCGCTTCACGGGCATTAAAAAATTAATAGCCTTTTCCAGCTTTTCTCGTTTCACTAAAAACGATTTTTGCTGTGACATAATTAACACAATTTTATTACGTACAAATTTAGCCATTTGCCCTATGGCAGAATCCGGGTTTAATTTTTCTCGGATTCTGTTCGTACCCAAGCCCTGAAAATCGTCTGATTTTAAAAATTCATGAAAACGCTTTTCGATCCATTGGGGATCTTTTTTATAAGCATACATGGCACCAATAACCGCTCCGGCACTTGTCCCGGCAATGCTGTCAAACTGAATTCCATTTTCATGGAGAATTTGTAATACACCAATGTGAGCAGCGCCGCGAGCACCGCCGCCGCCCAAAGCTAAACCAATCGATATACTCATTCTCCTAGAGCTTTGCTCCTTGGCATAATAGATATATTCATTGCAACTTTTTCATTTGGATTATCTCGACGATCACGAGGTGTATTCGCAATTTTTTTAATAACTTCTAGTCCGGAAATCACCTGTCCAAAAACTGTATATTTGTTATTTAAACGCGGTACTGGAGCATCGCAAATAAAAAATTGACTGCCGGCACTGTTGGGGTCCGACGTGCGTGCCATAGATAATGCACCGGTAACGTGAGGTCGGTCATTAAATTCAGCCGGAATCATCCATGACGTATCCATTTCTTCATCACCCAAACCATAAAATTTGGCAGCGTAACCGCCTTGGCCGTCATTTGATTTATCTCCATCTTTTGAATTTGGATCACCACCTTGGATCATAAATCCGGGCATAACTCGGTGAAATGCGGTACCTTCAAAATATCCATTTTCAGCATGGATCTTGAAACTTTCCACATGTTTTGGCGCAACATCCGGATAGAAGGTGACTACCATTTCACCGAACCGGGTTGATATTACTGCTACATCTTCTTCTTTTGTACATGCATTCATAATAAATAGCCCTATTAATACGATCGTTAATTGTTTCACTTTAAACTCCTACTTCCTGGTTTTTCCATTGGTATTTGTTCCAATTCTTTCGGCACCTCATTCGGTGCAAAACTAACAGCTTCTTGAGCTGTGACTGCAAATTGATTTTCGTGTAGTTTTGCTTTTCCGTTGCTGCGATCTACAACGACACCAACACCGATAATGTTTCCACCATGATTTTCAACTACGTTCATCACTTCTTTCACCGAACCGCCGGTGGTGATGACATCCTCCACAACTAATATCTTTTCACCTTCATTAATTTCGAATCCTCGACGGAGAGTCATAATTCCATTCTGACGTTCAGCAAATATGGTTTTTACACCCAATTGTCGCCCTACTTCCGTGCCGATAACAATTCCGCCAAGAGCCGGAGAAATGACAGCGTCGATTTCTGTTTTCTTAAAAAAGTTCATGATTATTTCAGCAAAGTGTGATAAATGATGAGGATGCTGAAGTACCTTGGCACATTGAAAATACGTAGCGCTGTGGCGGCCGGACGTCAGCACAAAATGCCCATCCAAAAGAGCACCCGTTTCTTTAAATATATTTATATTTTTATCTGTCATAAGAAATAATCCTTAATAAATACCCCTCTTCAATTCTCCCCTACTAAAGGGGAGAGAGAATATAGGGTTACAAAAACAAATATTTCCCCTGTTATAGGGGAAACACAAAGGGGTTTTATAATGGATAATTTTTCTATCATCCTTTTTTCCATTTATATTTTAAATCAATAATCATTCGTTTATTATTTTTCTCATTTTTTCAACATAATCTTTAGCTGTAGCATGAATCGCTTCTGGGCTTTGATCTCCTGCAAAACTGATTCCACGGGATATATTAATCAACGCTACTCCATTTATATTACCTGCTGTTAAACTTGTTTCCAGATCTCCGCCTTGGGCGCCTACACCGGGGATAAGCAGTGGTAATTCTGGAGCATTGTTACGAATTACATCAATTTCTTCCGGTACGGTGGCTCCAACAACTAAACCAACATTATCGTGTTCATTAAGTCCTGCACAAAATTCGGCGACCGTTTCAAATAAGCGTTTTCCATTCACATTCAAGTTTTGAAGGTCCCCGCCGGATTTATTCGACGTTTTGCACAATATAAATACGCCCTTTTCAGGGTTTTGGATAAAGGGATCGATAGCATCCCGACCCATATACGGATTCAGCGTAACAGCATCAAAACCGAAATGATCGAATAGACTGCGAGCATATTGAGTCGCAGTGTGACCGATATCTCCTCGCTTGGCATCGCCGATGGTAATAGGTTCATTACCAATGTATTCCATTGTTTCTTCTAGCCAGACAAAGCCGGCACTACCCCAGCGTTCGAAAAATGCCAAATTAGGTTTATAAGCAGTTGCGAATTCCCGTGTAGCATCGATAACTTTTTTCGTATGCGTTTTTAAATCATCCAATGTTGGATTTTCTATCGCAAGATTTTCAGGATTTATATCCAATCCCACGCAGAGCCAGGACTGTTTTGCTGTGATCTGTTGTGAAAGTCGGGAATTGAAAGATTCCATCGGCGGCAAATTTACTGCTCACATCCCCATAATTCGAAGTACGAACATGAATAATTTTGTTTATGTAGTACAAAAATTATAATGTAGCCGTATGACAATGTAGTTTTATAACATTAATCCATCGCTAAATTATAGAGCACTATTTGTTAAAATTTTAAAGGATTTCAGCTATGAAAATATTTATCAGATTTTTATTATTTCTTTTATTTATTATTCTCCTTCCTGCTCAAACTCCTGATAAAAAGCATCAAACCATAAAACACAGTTTCAATGATGCGAAACGTTGGGCCAAAATATTTGAAAACCCGGAAAGAGATGAATGGCAGCAACCTAACTTTGTTATTCAATCCATGGGAATTCAACCAAACGCTGTTATTGTGGATATAGGATCAGCTACGGGATATTTTCCGGTTCGATTCGCAAAAGTTGTCCCCAATGGAAAAGTCATCGGTATCGATGTGGAAAAAGATATGGTTGATTACTTGAATAATCGCTCACAAAATGAAGGTATAAAAAACCTTTACAGCATCCTGGGTGAATTTCATGACCCAAAAATTCCTGAACCGGCTGACTTTATATTTATCTGTGATACGTACCATCATATTGAAGATCGGGTGGAATACTTTAAGAATATTAAAAGCGATTTTAAGCCAAATGGAAAATTGGTTATTGTGGATTTCAAGAAAGGTGATTTACCTGTGGGACCACCCGACAAACATAAAATTCCTCCGGAAGATGTTATTAAAGAATTGGAAAAAGCCGGTTATGTATTAACTCAACATCAAAATGATCTGATTTATCAATATATGCTTACATTTGTATTGGGGGATATTTAACGTAAATGAAACAGCTTTCACTGGATATTGAACACCGCTCCAATTCCCGGATCATCGCCTCCTCCGGTGTCTTCCAGGTGGAACTCATGGAGCACGTAGGTGAGGATGATTATCCCCAACTCATCAAGATCTCCGAGCACCTGGCGGATGACTATGGCGAAAAGGCCGTCCTCTCAAAAACAACCATCCATAAGTATTTCAACAAACCCACGTCTCTGCCTTTCATGGCCCGTTACCGCGGAGAGATCATCGGTTTTATCATCGGCGTGGCCATTGAAGACCTCGCTTCCGAACCTTGGGCGCGGTTGGATGAGAATTTCGGCGAAGGCAATACCCTTTACTCTTATGCTTTTGTCATTATGGATAAATACAAGGGCAACGGCTACGCAAAGATCTTGAAGCGGGTTTATTTAAGTTGGGCCAAAAAACGCGACGGCATTCGCTTTGTCACCGGCCACGTGAAACTGGGAGTGTCAACCAAGTTCACCGGGGACATCAAGATCATCAACCGGGTGGATAACTGGCAAGGCACGGGCATGACCTTTGAATACTACCGCCGGGACCTGGGGTCCAAACCGGACCAGACCCAAAACCCGCCACTGGTAAAAACGTTCTAGTTATTTCAACAGCACCATCTTCCTAGTTTGGACAAACTCTCCAGCTCTAATCTTATAAAAATACATCCCTGCACTAATTGGCTTACCATAATTATTTGTTGCATTCCATCGCACTGATTTATATCCAGCTTCCTGATATTGATTCACCAATACTTTAATTTCTCTGCCCTGAACATTATAAATAGTGATTCTTACAATACTATTTTCAGGCAAATCATAACGTAAGGTTGTGATTGGGTTGAACGGGTTGGGATAGTTTTGGTGGAGGGCGTATACATCAGGCAGTAACTCCTCATCTATAGACAGTACAGCATCAGATGCATTAATGCCAACAGTAAACGGTCCATTTTCAGCCAGCACTTCTTCAATTCCATCTGAAACGCTTACATCCCACTCTATTCCGGCCAGCATCGCCTGGGCGGCATAGATTTCATCAAATACAGATTGATAATCTATTTTCATCTCATTGGCTGTTAATGTTGTGTCATATTCTGTCGTTAGCTGGCCATTGATGATGAGTTCTGCAGTAAAATGATAGGTGAGCTCATCCTCATCCACATCTGCAGATTCATCCCAGGTAAAAACAATACTGTCTGAATCAAAATTATCCATAGTAATATATACAGAATCCTGTTCGTTTAAGGCAAATGATGATGGTGCGTCATTAACAGACAGGATGGATACATGAACTGTATCACTGACAGTCAATCCACCCAGGTCTGCAGCTGTAACAATTATATCCGTCTCGCCATTGCCATTTTCTGCAAACACAAGCATGGGCACACTATTTGAATCATAATCCACTGTAACCAGCGTATCAGCCAATGATACAGCAGTGATGGTCAGACTGTCACCAACGACAATGTCAGCATCATCGAAAACACCATTGATATTCAATGTTATCGGCTCACTGTCTTCATCCACCTCAATGTCAGCTATGGCATTTGCCACAAATGGCGCATCATTGATATTCTCAATAGTGAGCGTTAACGTATCTACTGCATACTCACCAGTTGTATCACTGGCGATAATCCTAATCTCAATGTCACCTACAAAGTTCTCCGTGGGATAGACAATCAGGGCCGTGGAATCTGTCCTGGATAATGAACGGTTCTCGCGAGTATCTATGATGTCACTGTCAATAATGACAAACTGCTTATCAAATAAATCTTTATCCGTCTGTTGTAGGGCACCCTTGCTGGTGGAACGGTTCTTGCGGGTATCAATTATACCACTATCTTCATTGAAAGAAATTGTGAACTGCCTTCCTGATTTATCTTTTATCTACCGCTGTGGGGCAAAAACCTTGCTGCTGGAACGCTGCTTCAGATCAGAGCGCTTGATGGTCATGATTTTAGTTCCATGATAATTGGACATGCGACCCATGGCGCTAAAGTTGTCATCCGTGCTGAATGACAAGGAATCAAGTCCCTCACCTAAAGCACTTCCTGTGTAAGAAAGTATATCCCCTTCATCTATATCAACAAAATAGACCTCCAGGGCAGGTATAATGACCGCGCCAAAATCATCTTCATCTATGGTCACATCCGGTAATGCTGCTGTAGTACCGGAGTATCATTGATGGCATTCACTGTAAATGTAAACGATATTGTGTCTGAAAGAGTACCCAGTCCGTTATCAGTAACTATCACAGTAATCGCTGCTGGACCATTCCAGTCTGCTGCCGGGGTTAAGGTGAGAGTGTCAATACTCACAATTGCTGTGACGTTGGTATCCGCTGAAGATGCAGAAAATATTAGACTATCTCCATCTATATCTGTCGCTGATAGGATGACAGACGTGGCCGTATCCTCATTCGTTGTTTGATCTTCAATTGTTGCCAGTACAGGTGCATCTACCGGTTGGAAGGTAAGGCTGGGCCAGACACTTGTTTGAGGAGCATAGCCACTTCCACCTCCTTGATCACCTAGGTAGCCTTCTTCATCAAATCCTATTATTTGTCCATCCGTAATCAGTTTTTCTTTACTATAGAATGTTACATGATCTACAGAATCCAAAACTCCCAGTGCAAATGAGTGCACTCCATTTGAACTAATGATATCCGATATATTCACAGCTATTGGAACGCCAGCTTCTATCGTATAGAGCGTATCGATTGGTGTCAGTAAACTATGATCAACAAGTCCAATATTATTCTCATCCAGTTTTTCACCCCAGCCTGTGTAATTGTACTTGTAAACAACAATGCCACCTGCAAGTGTCTCGACTTCTTCTGGAACTAAATTTAAATGAATGATACATGAGTTATTGATCGATGAGGGTACATCAAATTTTAAAAATGCAAGATTGTTATTTGATACTTGCAAGTTCTTTATCTGGTATGGAATGAGCATACTGTCAACAATCGTCGTATCTAACGATCGATCGTTTAAAGGATATTCTTTATCCGATGTAGTAAAAGTCCAGATATCACTACTGACACCATCCACAATCACAGACCAATTATAAGTTTCACCGGGCAGAAACGTTTCAAAAAGTACATTATTGGGATATTGAAATGATTCAGTTCGGTTGATACCGGGACCGCTGACCGTTACAGTCGCTGCCGTGCCTGAATAATCAGTTTTCCATGGGTAATTGAAAGCTAAACCATATTCCATTGATACGCCTACGGCTCCATCACTGGGGATGGGAACGCTAGGATAACTATATCTATATCCTGGTATCCAATAAACTGAATCTCCATACTCATATGCACCTATATCAGGCGCATCGCCAACAAAGGCTCTATTTTGGCCAGCGTATAAAGGCGGATGATTAAAATCCATATCCTGTCCATCATTAATACCGGGAACTACCACTCCGCCATCGATTAGAACAGAACCTTTTTTGGGGCGAAAATCATAATTTTGAATACTATTCTCAAATGGATTTTCGCCAAATTGAGATTCAAGTGATTCAATGGGTCTAGTTCGATTTTCACTCCATGGATCTTGTAATTCTAAATGTGGATATGCATAGGTAGTTGCTGAGGAATACTTAATGACCTGCCATACCAAATACCAGATTCATTTAGTAAAAATTCAGGGCTAATATAATCAGCAATTGCTTGCCAATTTCCCTCTGTTATACCTGGATCACCACAATCTGGAGAATAGCAATCCAAACGCCTTTGAGCAATTGCATTATGGAGTTGAGAATTTAAATTTCCCATCATATTCCAACCAGCCGTCCCACCACAATATTTACTCTTAGGAAGACTAATATCTATCGAATTATTATCAAATGCTAAAAGATGATAAGCTTCATGTATGTCACCCTTTAACCTGAAACCTCTTTTATTACCCGCAGAAACAACATGATGTACAACAGCCTCGGTACCTGCACAATTACTGTCCCATCGCATACCATTTCGTGTAGTATTTAAAAGCCAGGAATAACGGGTGGTAGATTCTGCAGTATTGCCCGTAGTCCTTTGAATACCAGCTCCATCAAGGAATACATATTGATTTTGGATTCTAAAATATTCTGTTAAAGAACGAAGTCCAGGTGAAATACCACCTGTATGACCATGGTCCATTGTTAAGTATCTCCATATAGCGGGGCCAAAATAACTACCTGGACTATACCATTTATTCCCTCCTCTGAAATTATCATTCACACCTGGAGCCCATACTGTATTTTTAAACCAATCGTTGTATTGGAATAAAACATTCTCTGCTAATGGATTCATTGAGGCCCTGAAACCAAGCGCAAATGCATCATTTATATATTGAAAGATAGAATTCCTGATAGTGTTATTTGTTCCACCTTTAATAAAATTTCCTCTATCCCAGCCAGGATCCATTCCAGGTATCAGATAGCTCATTCCTGCTTCCCAGCTATGTGAAAATTTTGAATCTTCTATGAGAATAAAACTACTATTATGAAAATTGAAGGCTCCTGCGAAAAAATGTAGATTTTTAAACTCCAAATTATCTGAAGAAACAAAACTTAAAATTCTTTTTCGAATTCCTATTCTGACATTTGTTGAATCAGGAATATTTTCTCCTGCAATTAGATGTAAGGTATTATTCTCTTTATCAAATGACCATTCTTCCAGTCCATCTAAATTATCTATCTCGCCTACTTCATACGCATCTTGAACCATATCATTGTATTCATATGGAGTAGTTAACCATAAATCCCAAACAGTACCTTCTTCAGGATTATTTTGATTCCCAGTTGTTGGATCTGTAGGATTTGTAAAGTTTACCGGCATTGCAGGAATCATGTACCTATCGTCCACCCAAAGGCCATATATATCTTCTACCTTGGCTCCCGCTTTTTTGAATATATCATGCATATCTAATACTGCTGTATAAATACCATTCGAAAATTCCCAGTTAGCATTAATAGCAATTGTGCCGTCAAGAATCACATTATCATTTTCTCCTTCAATTGTTATTTTAGGTCCTTCAGTTTCATATGATGCATTTAGCAGTTGCCTGAATAACACTTCAGAATATCTTCCTTCTTTTATAGTAATATAATCACCAGCTCCAACATCCTCTAATGCTCCCCTGATAGTCGGATATGGACAATCATAGCTACCATCAGGAGCTGGACAATTATTAGAATAGTATTTTTGCAAAATTTCAGCGTCAGTTATGGTTGCATGATTTTCGTTGGGGCTATGGTCAATAAGTTCCCAATTTTCATTTGTATCCATGGGATAATAGGCAACTAAACCAGCCTCATCACCACTCAAAGTATCATTCATCACTGCTTGTATCTCTGTTTGGGTTCTAGCTATATCCCACATTCTGACTTCATCAATTTTTCCAAGAAATTTCCGTCCAATAAGTGAGATTGGAACTTGAATCGGAGTCATTCCAGCTGCATCATCTGAACTATGAACTAATTCTCCATTAACATATAATTTGCAGGTATCACTATCAAATGTAAAAGCTACATGAACCCATTCATTATCAGTTCTTACATAACTAACATCAAATCTTATACCGCTAGAACCTGTTCCAAATCCGTATCTAATTTGATCCTCATACTGGAACGTAATCGTTGGGGGTCTGTTTGGATCATTATGTGATGGATTTACATCATTTCCAATAATTGTTCTGTTGTTTAAACTGTTATTATCTTGTCCTTCTGAAAATACCCAAGCTTCAATAGTAAATTGATTTCCAAGAATAGGGAAACTATCGGGTAAATAAATTCTATCTGAAGGGTCTGGATATGCATTACCTATATTCCCTTGATAACTTCCATGAAAATCAAAAGCATCAAACAATACATAGTTGTCTCGTTCATATTGATTGATTGAGTTTTGATCTACAATGAGATCGCCACCACTTGCAACTATATCATAGCAGGTTGGAGGAGCACCAGGATTATTTATACAATCAAAATATATGGGATTACCACAGCCGCCATTATCCGTTAAACATTCATTCATATCCGTAATGATGGCGGTATTATTACTCTGTGAGGTAGATGCTTCATAGCCCACCGCATCATAGATTCCGTTATCAACAGGATTAACGGTCAAGATTTCACCGCCATCCGACCAACCAGTCAGACCAATACCTAATGTATACGTATTACCGCTGGCAGAGATACTGATGGGAGTGGAACTGGTTATTACAGTATCTGTACCGCCAGAGACGGATAAGGTAAAATCAATGGCTTCTAAAGAACCGCTGCCACTGTCTGTATTATAAACTGCTTCGCTGAAAGTCACCGCAATGGTGCTGTTGTCTGAAGCCAGTGATACAGAGGAAATAATGGGTACAGCGTCGTGAGTCCAGTTGAACTGGGTGGCGGCAGTGTTATTGTTGCCGGCAGCATCGGTGAATGTGCTCGCTGCTACATCAATGGTTGCTGCTCCTTGTGCAGTAGGGGTGAATATAGCGGAGTATACTGTACTGGATGTTGCCCCAAAATCACTCAAGGAGCCATTGGTTACCGTGATATCTCCTACTCCAAAATCAGAGGTCGCCTCACCGGAGGAGAAGGTAAGCGTAAGCGTGGTATCACCGGATGCGAATCCATCCGCACCTTCCGCAGCGGTGATGGTCATGATGGGAGCGGTTAAATCTGTTACTAATATAGTAGCACCATCCTGCCAGCTTAAAACAGGATAGTTATTGCCATCCTGAATCATATCCCAGTAATTGTCAGTGCCGTTTCCGCTAGCGCCACCGCTGGTTCCATTGTCGTTGCCGTTCCCGTCTTCTTCAAAATCCCAGCCTGAATTGGTAAATGTGGTTGCGGTTTTCATCTCCGCCGTGGTTTTGCCTGTTGCACCGGTTGAGTTTCCCGCTCCAATTCCTGTGCTTGTGCCTGATGTTTGTGTATCCCAGAAGGAATTGCTCACGGAGGAGTTGCTTAAAAATCCGACCAGGCCGCCGACATCATTATTACCGTTCACACTGCCGGTGCTGTAGCAATTAACTACATTGGACTTACTTCTTAAAATTCCAACCAGGCCGCCTACACCATTATCACCATTCACTGTGCAAGTGCTGTAGCAATTACTTATGGCACCCCCATCTCTTAACTGTCCAACCAGCCCGCCGGCAATGCTTCGTTCCTGTCACACTGCCAGTACTGTAGCAATTACTCACGGTGAGCATTCCAACCCTTTTATATCCCACCAAGGCGCCGACATTATCTGTACCCGTAATACTCACATTTGTCAAGCCCAGGTTCTGTATGGTGGTAGCGCTGTTGGCGTCGACGCCGATGTGCCCAAACATACCAATATACTGTGTCGAGCGATTGATAAATAAACTGTCAATGGTATACCCGTCACCGTCATACGAACCAGTGAACCTGGTGCTGGAGTTGCCAATGGGTGTAAAGCCGGCATTACTGTCCCAACTGCTTGAGGAAGAAGCATCGATATTGGCGGTTTGGATATAGTATGCGTCCCATTCACCTGAATTCTGTGTGATCCAGTAGAGATTGTTCAAGGTGGCTATTTGGTAGGGATCGCCCGAAGATCCATCTCCAGACGACGGTGCGGTTGCAGTTTGCGCAATCAGTGCGATTGGGAAAAAAAGTAAATAGAAATATCTTTTCATGCTCCAAGATACTATCTATCCCACATATAAACACCATGCTACTTTGCGGGGCTCTTGCTTAAATCCTTTGGGTGGTGGTTATTTCAACAGCACCATCTTCCTGGTCTGTACAAAACTGTTGCTTTCAATTTTAACAAAATAAACACCACTTGGCTGATGACTGCCATCCCATTGGATGCTGTGATTTCCTGTAGATAATTCCTCATTTATAAGTGTTGTGATTTCATTACCGACAATATTATACACCTTAACCGTAACAAACTCTGTTTGCGGAATTGAGAACTCTATTGTTGTCGTTGGGTTGAACGGATTGGGATAAGGCTGGGATAAGGTGTAATTTGTTGGTAAACCAACTATAGTTGATGTCTCCAGATTTCCATTTGAATCTGTCTTGATTAACCACACATCATCTTCACCATTTCCGAAAGACCGTGTACTCCCTGTAATGATATATCCACCATCTGTGGTTTGTTGAACGGAAAAACCCAAATCATCATCACTTCCACCAAAGGTCTGATTCCATTCTTCATTTCCTTGTGAATCAGTCTTGATTAACCAGACATCATAATCACCATTCCCGAAAGACCATGTTAAACCTGTAATGATATATCCACCGTCTGTGGTCTGTTCAACGGAACCACCATCATCATTCACTACCACCAAAGGTCTGATTCCATTCTTCTTGTCCCTGTGAATCTGTCTTGATTAACCAGACATCATATTGTGTGTAACCTGTAATGATATATCCACCATCAGTTGTTTGTTGTACGGAAGAGCCTAATTCATAACTACTTCCCCCAAAGGTTTGTGTCCATCCCTGACCAAAAAGTGGGGTAAGAACAAGTACGATAGTCAGTGCAGTTGAAAATAATGTCATAAAATGTCTTTTCATTTTAGCCTCCCTGGTTAAACATTTTTAAACTTAAGGGTTGAATTTTCGAGCGTTCGTCTAATGCCCAACTCATAAAGTTGGTTATAAGTAAAAGTGTAACTACAAGTATAAATCGAATACTCACAGTGGAATGTAAGGACTATTACATCAAGATATGAGATTAGGAGAAAAATTTTAAGAGGCGGTTACCATAACAGGTTCACGCTTGCTTGGTGTTTGATTACGTACCCATTTTTACGTACCCATTTTGACATTAATAGATACTAAATGAGGCAGTGTGAACCAGTAGTTCCTCGGTGATAAAGCAAGTTTCAGAGGAGCTGGGATTTATATTGGGAAGCTCGGGTAATATCTATTATACGACGCCCGCAATGAAGTAAACATTTAGTGGTTTATCATTAATAGGTAAAAAAAATACCCCCGCTCTTGCGGGGCTTAATTGAATCAGAATCGTTTCATGCAGGTAATTACACAACCTTCCTTAAAAAAAACAATTTTATTTTTTCGTTGCCAGGCTCACACCCACCAAAGCCATGACCGAACAGCAAATGGCCGGCAACACCTCATCCACAGAGCCATAAATGCCCGCTGGCAGCCACGTCCACAAAGCAGGGACTTCTTTCCATAGTAACGTCATAACCGTTCCAGAAATGATAGATGCAACGGCGCCTTCTTTAGTGGCATCTTTCCAAAATAACGCCGCGACTAAAACAGGCGTAATGGCCGCGCCGTAAATTGTGTAGGCATAAAGCGCGCGCTCAAAAAAGCCTTCCGATTCCGCAAAGCCCTTGGACATGATGAAGGCCACAATCCCCAGGGCCAAAACCAAAAGCCGGCTCAAGAGGACTATCTTTTTTTCTGATGCCTTGGGATTAATATAATTCAAATACACATCCCGCATGAGCGTGGTGGCCGGCACCAGCAGAAAAGAGTCCGCTGTGGAAATAATGATCCCTACAATAGTGGTCATCATGATGGCACCTAAAAACGTTGGTAATAATTGGTGGGCGGCGTAAATCAACACATGCTTGCCCAATTCTGCATCGGGGATCATGGAGGCGCTGACCCAGGCGGAAGCAATGATGAGCAGTTCAATCACCAGTACTGCTCCAACCAAAATAGTGGTGGCAAATTTGGCGCCTGCAGCATCCTTACTGGCAAAGAAGCGCTGGTACATATTGGCATCGCCAAGAACCAGTAAAAACGGCGGCAGGCAAAAATTGATAATGTCCAGCCCTGAATACACGCCAAAAAACTGCATATGCTGACTCTTGCCCATGCTTGTAAAGGCAACTTCCATGCCGCTCCAGCCTCCGGCCTTTATCCATAAAATAGGAAATGCAATCAATAGTGTAACGGTCATGATAATACCATTGCCCACGTCCGTATAGGCCACACTCACCAGCCCCGCCAGCATGGTGTAAGCGATGATGAACACCACGGCAATAATGGTGGCCATTTCGATGGAGATCAGAGAGACGCCGCTTTCATCCGTGAGGATGGTTGAAATGACGGCGCCCCCGGCGTTGTATTGATAGCTCACGATGACCATATAGGCCATGACCAAAGCAATAACGCTCAATAATCGTGCCGCCGGGCCGTAGCGATCGCCGATAATTTCCGGCACGGTGAATTTTTCAAAACTGCGGACTTTTCCGGCAATTCGTGTCAGTAAAATAATGCCCAATGTTCCGCCGATGGGCAAGATCAGCGCCGCCATGCCCGTTTCGTAGGTCTTACCGGCGTTTCCCAAAATAGAGCCGGTACCGATCCACGTCGCCAGCATGGTACCTACTAGGACCCATGGTGAAAGGCTCCGCCCCGCCACGGCAAAGTCAGCCTGGGTCTTGATCTTTTTGGATTTATAGATCCCCACACCGATCAGCGTGAAGAGATAGAGCAGAATTATTACTAAATAAGTCATTTTATACAGTCATTCAGAACGAAGTGCCTGTCCGCCTTTGGAGGGAAGAATCTCAAGGGTATGTTGTTGAACAAGCGCTTGTAATCCTTCACTACGTTCGATTAGGATGACATTAATCATCTATCATCATTTCGCGGATATAGCGGATGGGAATGGATCCGAAGGACAGCAATTCCTCGTGAAATTTCTTCAAAGCAAAGTCCTCTCCTTCTTGAATCTTATAATCCTCAAGCAATTCAAGAAAAAGGATATATCCGGTGAAATAGGTGGATAGTTGCGCCGATGTCAATTGCGCCCGGCGCCACTTGCCATTCGCTTCTGATTCTTCCTGGAAAGTTTCGTTGATCATCAGGTCCAGGGCTTCCTGTTCCGTCATCCGCTCGGCGTGAATCTTCTGGTCAATGATGGCATTAGCAATACCCCGCAGCTTCCATTTTTTTTCCACCAAGCTGTAGCGCGGGTCTCCGCCGCCCAGTCCGGAATTCACCATCATACCTTCCGTATAATGGGCCCAGCCTTCGATCATCACTCCACTGCCGAAAGATGCCCGCACCAATGACGGATGGCGGTTGGCATAATAGAGCTGCACGTAGTGCCCCGGCAGTGCTTCGTGGATGGACAGGATCTTCATGGAAATAGTATTGTACTCCTCCAAAAAGGATTCCGCCTGTTCGTCGGTCCAGTCTTCCGGAATGGGAGACACATTATAAAAAGTAGGCAAGTTGCTTTCTAACGGTCCCGGGGACTGCAAAGAAGCTCCACTCACGCCCCGCTGATATTCCGGTGTTTCCCGAATTTCCAATGGCTTGGAATCGTCTAAAGTTAAAAGGTCATTGTCCCGGATAAACTGCTCCAGTTCCGCGATGGTTTCCCGCGCCGCTTCCACTACCTTGTCCCGGGGTGCATGGTCTTCGGCTATACGGTCCAATACCTTTCGTGTCATTTTCAATTTATCTTCATGGGTATCCGTAGCTGGTTCTTCCCCGAACCATTCAGAATATAGCGGTTCAGCCAAAACAAACATTTCATTTTGGACGACGCGTATATGACGTTCAGCACGTTCCATGACCTCCGGAGCGGTTATTCCTTCCTTCAGGGTGTAAAATAATTTTCTATTATAAAGTTGCCGGCCGATACGGAAATCCCGAAATGAATCGTTGTTCAGATTGCTTTCCAGGAATGTAATGAATTCTTCCAAGGCCTGTTTTGCCAGACTGGCATTATGTTCAAAATTCTTGCGGTAATCATCCTGCAATTGTTCAGCCATTTCCGGGACGGTAGCATCAAACATTCCGGCTAATCCCTTTGCCTGCTTGACAGCCGTTTCCAAATGGGGTTTAGAAAATTCAATCAAATTCTCCTGTGCTTGAGCCAAGTATTCTGATGTGGCCAAAAACCTACGAGATAAATTATCTGCCCGTTCTTCCACTGGGGCAAAATCGTAGGCCAGCAGGCTCTCGTAGGCGTAACCTAATCCCGACATGTATTGCATTGGATTCCAGGAAAAACTCTGCAGCTCATCCATGTTGAAAAAACTCGATTCAATCATATCCAATAAAATCTGGCGGTCGATACGATCATTGTCATTTAGCGTTTCAGAATCGATGGCTTCCAGCTTTCCTTTGACTTCAAGGAAATGAGCGCGTTCTTTTTTACGGCCTTTGGTGCTGATGTCCGGCAATTCACCATCGTAATCGTGGATGCCGATCCACGTAGCTGATGTAGGATTATTGGCAAAATGCCAGTCCATGAAATCATCTCGGACAGAATGGAATTGAAAGGTTGCTGCATTCATCATAATAAAATACATGGTTAGTGCCACAAGAGCAGTGATAATGATAACATATTTTAATGGTGTTTGATTCATCGCAATTCTTTTTTTAATTAACTTTTTTTATTCTATACATGGAAATTAAACTTCAAACATATTAGTCATCATATAATTGGATTTTGGTAAATAGGGACCCATTATTTCTTTCTCTTTTCCAATTTCAGATACATTTTGGATTGCATGTGGAAAATTTGATGAAGCTAACATATTTCGAATTTACACAACAGTTACATCTTCATCTAGTGCACCATCGCCATCATTTGGAATAATTAAATAATCAGATAAAGATTCAACCGGTGCACCTCGTTCATCATAACTGATTAGGGACATATATCGAGAGTGTGGGAATTCGCCTTCTAAATGTAATTGTGCACCCTCTGGTACAGAAAACATGGCATACCAATAAAATACGCCAGCATCTGGATATGCCACATTAACATACGGATCTTTACTTGCAGGTCCTCTTGACCAAAAACATGTACGGGGACCGGGAATTTTCGGCCGCACAGAACTCTTATTCTCATTGACACCCTTGACTTCAAACTTGAGCGAAGCCTTTTTATTGCATGATCCAATAGAAAAGATCATCATTAAAGTAACAATATTGAAAATTATATATTTTAGAGATAACTTATTCATCTTGTGCCTGTGAAATTAATTTTATAGTCTGCAAATTCCAACTGTACTATGTATGAAGTCAAGACAACATATATCATTTTTTGCATGTTATTTATTTCAGCATGTTCGGGAAAAGGAAACGAGGAGAATTTGAATCGTTTAGCAAATGAACAAAGCCCCTATCTTCTTCAGCACGCCAATAATCCAGTTGATTGGTACCCTTGGGGCGAAGAAGCTTTTGCCAAGGCAAAAGCAGAAGATAAACCCATTTTTCTGTCCATTGGCTATTCCACCTGCCACTGGTGTCACGTAATGGAGCACGAATCATTTGAAGATGATAGCGTGGCCAAACTCATGAACGATTGGTTCGTAAGTATTAAAGTAGATCGGGAAGAACTTCCGGAAATTGACCATGTGTATATGTCCGTTTGCCAGGCAATGACCGGTAGAGGCGGCTGGCCGTTAACGATTGTAATGACTCCGGATAAAGAGCCCTTTTTTGCCGGAACATACTTTCCTAAAGATGGCGGCGGCCAACGGCCCGGCATGCTCCAGCTCTTACCCATTTTTCATGATGCCTGGATAAATAAACGCGATGAAATAATGAAATCAGTCGATCAAGTAAAATCGTATCTTGTTCGAGCAAATACTCGGACATTGGGTACGACCCTTGAAGTAAATACTCTAGATCTTGCTTACAGTGATTTTGTTCAGCGTTACGATAGAGATATGGGTGGCTTTGGACGAGCTCCCAAATTCCCTTCACCCCATAATTTGATTTATTTACTTCGATACTATCATCGTACAAAAAATAACCAAGCACTACTCATGGTTGAATCAACATTAAAAAATATGCGTCTGGGCGGAATTTATGATCATGTTGGATTTGGTTTCCATCGCTATTCAACAGATAAAAAATGGCTGGTCCCCCATTTTGAAAAAATGCTTTACGATCAGGCCATGCTATCCATGGCTTACTTGGAAGCATATCAAATTACACATAATGAGTTTTATGGTCAGACTGCCCGGGAAATCTTCACCTATGTTTTAAGAGATATGACCAGCGAAGAAGGTGGGTTTTATTCAGCTGAAGATGCCGACAGCGAAGGTGAAGAAGGAAAATTTTATGTTTGGACCGATACAGAAATAATCGATATTCTGGGTGAAGAAGATGGCATAATATTCAATACAATTTTCAATGTCCATCCTGGCGGAAATTTTCATGATGAAGCAACAAGTCAGCAAACCGGACAAAATATTCTGCACTTGCAAAAGCGAGTAAAGTACATAGCCGAATCCATGGATATCTCTCCTGATAATCTGCATGAAAAAATTGCACACTGGCGACAAAAGCTTTTTATTGTCCGAGAAAAACGAATCCATCCATTAAAAGATGATAAGATTCTTACAGATTGGAATGGACTGATGATTACAGCCATGGCCAAAGCCAGTATTGCTTTAAATGATCCAATGTATTCAACTGCGGCTCAAAAATCTGCTGATTTTGTTCTCAATAAATTAAGAAGAAATGATGGTCGATTACTTAAACGCCATCGCAATGGTACGTCATCTCTGGATGCACACTTGGACGATTATGCATTTATGATTTGGGGATTATTGGGATTGTATGAAGCCAATTTTAATACAGATAATTTAATTGCTGCTATTGAACTTGCTAATATTATGGTAGAAGATTTTTGGAATGATGATGCCGGCGGATTTTTCCTGGGCAGTGATAATACTGAAGAATTGATTGTGCGAGCTATTACTGCTTACGATGGTGCAATTCCTTCAGGTAATTCTGTTGCTGTGATTGTATTGTATAAACTCGCTCGCATTACCAGTAATATGGATTGGCTGGACAAAGCAGAGAAGACCATCCGCACATTCCAACCGGATATAAAACGCATGCCAACGGGACATACCAATATGCTAACCGGATTCATGTTCAATTTGGAGGCCAAAGAAGTTGTCGTAGTGGGCAATGAAAATGAGGAGACACGCTCATTCATCCAATCCATCAGCCAATCTTATAATCCGAATAGAGTGCTGCTTTATAAAAATGGACAAAATTTAACTAAAATAGCTCCTTGGACAGATTCACAAACGATGATAGATGGAAAACCCACAGCTTATGTCTGCAAAAACTTCGCCTGTAATCTTCCTACAAATGAATTAAAATTGGCTTTAGAACAGCTTGAAGAATAAACCACTCGCTCATCACTTGGGTTCTGCATTAGCCAATATCCAAGACCTCTTTGATACAATTGCAAAAGTCTTTTTTAAACGATTAAAGAGCAAACCTGGAACAGATTTCTTTTCTGAAATGGGCGATTCGTATTATAAATCCTATGAAGAAGCAAAACGAAAAACAGAAGATTGATCATTTGTGATCCGAATACTTCCTGTTAAATTCAGCGCCTTATGAAGCTACATTGGAAGATTATTATAGGCCTAGCGTTAGGTCTGCTCTACGGGATTTTTGCTGCCACGCAAGGATTAGGCGGTTTTACATCTAATTGGATTGCTCCCTTTGGAACGATTTTTATCAGTCTATTAAAACTGATAGCCGTTCCTCTTATACTCTCGTCGCTTATCACTGGCGTCGCTTCTTTATCCAATCTTAAAAAACTGTCTCGCATCGGTGGGAAAACAATTACAATATATATTTTAACAACAGCCATTTCTGTAACTATCGGACTTGTTATCGTAAACATGCTCCAACCCGGAGACAGAGTTCCGGATGAAATGAAAATAAAACTTCAGGAAACATATCAATCAGCGGCAGATACTAAAGCTAGTGCGGCTGCAAATGTAAAAGACAGAGGGCCTCTCCAACCTATCGTTGATATAGTACCCAGTAATTTTTTTAACGCAGCTTCTAGTAATCGAAATATGCTCCAGGTAGTTTTTGTAGCCATATTTATTGGGATAGGTTTAATTCAAATTCCCAAAAACAAGTCGAAGCCTTTTTTAGACTTTTTTGAAGGGCTGAATGCTGTTGTAATCAAATTGGTTAATATCATTATGCTCATGGCTCCCATTGGGGTATTTGCTCTTATTGCAGATACAATCAATACTGTGGCAGGAGATGATTTAACTAATATTCTTGAATTACTAGGTTCATTAGGCTATTACATGATTACAGTTATCTTGGGCCTGCTTATTCATATGTCTGTAACCTATTCCGCTATACTTAAAATTTTTACTAATATGTCCTTGAAAGATTTTTATAAGGGAATTGCCCCGGCGCAATTACTGGCATTTTCTACGAGTTCAAGCAGTGCAACCTTGCCTGTAACCATGGAATGCTGTGAAGACAAATTAGGCGTTTCTGAAGAAGTGTCTTCTTTCGTCCTCCCGCTAGGCGCAACGATAAACATGGATGGAACAGCCTTATACCAAGCGGTGGCTGCAGTATTCATCGCTCAAACGCTGGGAATGGATCTGACATTAGGCGCACAATTGACCATTGTACTAACAGCTGTACTTGCCTCGATTGGAACGGCAGCTGTTCCCGGTGCCGGACTAATCATGCTCGTGATTATTCTTGAGGCAATTGGAGTTCCCAGTCAGGGTATTGCTCTTATTCTTGGTGTAGATAGAATATTGGATATGATGAGGACAACAACGAATGTAACAGGTGATGCCAGTGTGGCCGTTTTTATTGCTTCAACAGAAAATCAAATCTCCCCACCCAAAAAAGAGTTCGATTAAGTCTTGTCCCCGGTCGTTTGATCGGATAAATTTATATTAGCTTTTTTACAATTCCCGCTTGAGATACGTTATTCAGGATCTTCAATAACTGCCCTTGGAGGCTAACTCTGTCGGCAAAAAACAGGCCTTCTCTGGTTCGCCGGAGTAAAGGAAGTTTGCTGTTGGCGGGAGGCCGCCACTTATGATAATCATGATCCTGAAAAACACTCAATGCGGGAAGTTAAAATCCCGACACGAAAGTGTCGGGATTTTTTTATACTAACTGGGAAAGGATCTTTTGAATTTTACTGCTGGGTCCTTTAATGGTCATTCGCACACCTTCATCATAATATTCGCGATCCAGCACTTCTGTATCAGCTTGTATTTCAGAAATTATTTTACCATTCGAAAATGGAATATCTACTTCTATAGTTTGAAAATTCTCATCCATGATGGATTGGATTGAATTTAGAAGATCATCCATCCGCAGTTGATCCAGCGCAGAAATCATAACTGCTTCAGTAAAAGATTGTTTCAATTGATTCAATGCATTTATATCCTCAACTAAATCGATCTTATTTAGAACAATCAAACTACGTTTATCACCAGCAGTAATTTCTTCGAGAACATTATTGATTGTTTTTAAGTGGTCTATAACGTGGGGGGATGATGCATCCAAAACAAGTAATAATAGATCTGCATCTATCACTTCTTTTAATGTACTTCTGAAACTCGCCACCAAACCATGAGGCAATTTGCGCACGAAACCCACCGTATCACTTAAGAGTATTTGATGAGTATCATTTATATCCACTTGGCGAATGGTTGTATCCAATGTGGCAAATAATTGGTCCTGCACATACACATCGGCTGCAGACAGGACATTCATTAAAGTTGATTTGCCAGCATTGGTATATCCCACCAACGCAACACGGAAAAATTTCTTTCGGCCCCTGCTTTGTACAATCCTTTCTTGATCGATCTTTTCCAGCTCTTTCTTTAATTTTGAAATCCGTGTACGAATCAATCGGCGATCAACTTCGATTTGAGTTTCACCCATCCCGGCTCTTGCTCCAATTCCACCCATCTGCCTTTCCAAGTGGGTCCATTGTCGAGTTAATCGAGGTAATAAATATTCCAAATGGGCCAATTCAACCTGGGTTTTTGCTTCTCGGGATCTGGCATGTTGACGAAAAATATCAAGTATGAGAGCTCTGCGATCAATCACCTTTAAATTATCAGCTAAATTCATGAAATTTTTTGCTTGGGCAGGCGTTAAATCATTATCAAAAATGATAAGTTGTGCTCCCAATGCTTCCGCCTGACCAACTATTTCATCTGCTTTACCCTTTCCGACTAAAAATTGTGGATTTAATTTATTCAACCGTTGAGTCACTTGGCCTACAACTTCTGCCCCGGCAGTGTCTGCTAATAATTCTAATTCTTCTAAATGTTCATACGTTGTTGCTTCATCCACATTACCATGAATTACACCCACCATGAGTGCTTTTTCCTTTTTTATATCAATATCTCGCATTAGTCTTCAGATTTCATTGCGTGAGAGTGCGGCCTACCCATTATTGTTTCAATCAAAAATATAATAATAGCCAGGATTAAAAAATTCCGCCATAATGCCTTTCCATATCTTAAATCCTGCAACACGGTAGATGTACTTTGACCGGGAGAAATATATTGTGCTTGAGTCGACCCAATTGTATTGGCAATTAGCTGACCTGGCACTCTGTTTATGGGGCGCTCATGATGAGCAAGCCGGGTGGAAAATGCAGTATAAAATTCACCATTTGCGTAGATTTCATAGGAGCCTAATTCATCTGTATTTTCAACAATTAAAACTTCTTTATTATAATCCGGAATCAAAAGTATATGCCTACCCGAAGGAGAATACAATTCCCATTTGGCATTTAAAAATTCTTTGGTCATTATTATCTTTTTTGATTCTCCAGCATAAACCGGCATCGTATTACTTTCATCCGTTGCTAAAAGAATTAACATGCGATGGAGTAATGGAACAAAAAGCCCTCGTAAAGCAAGATCGTTCCAATCTAATCCAAAAGGTGACGAAAAATAATATACATGACCACCCATTAATCTGTACTCTATCAAAAATGGATCACCATTATGCATGGCTAATATAACATTTTGATTTAATCGGGGTCTTACTCTGGTATAACTATATACTTCAGGAAGTTCTGCAGATAATTTTCGCACAGTCAATTCATCAAAAAGTGCATGCTGGGTTTGGGTTCTCTCAACCTCATAAAATGCTTCGGTACCGGCATGTATAGACTGGACGTAATAAGGTAATTTTAACGCCGATTCGATTGAGGAGGAAATTTGAATATCATCCGTATTAGAGATCCAAATCAACCCTCCACCCCTTGCTATAAAACGCTGAATATCATCCAAAGCTTTCATTGAAATCTTATCGGGTCTATGTAAAATCAATACATCGGTGTGATGGAGGAAAAGTTTGTCAATGGCTGGCATGATCTTTCTATGCAGGTAGACATATTCATTTTCACCGCTGATGGATTTAAGTGCTTCTTCAAGTAAGAATACATCTTCCACTGATTCGCCAATCAGCATACAGGATATTTGTTTGGGGATGGACAATTCAAATGATTGGTAATTATCATAATCAAAATCATCATCCGGAATTGTTATTTTACCACGAATGATGCCACTTTTACCTGGGTAAGCTTGAAATATAAATTCTTTTGCTTTTGTTGGATTAAATGCAGTTACAACCTGTCCTACTCTTTCATCATTCAAGTATAGTTCAATAGAAATATTTCTTTTCTCAATTTTGCCTTCATTTTTCACTCGTGTATTTAATTTCATCAAATGATCAGGTAGTTTCACTTGGCTCACAGGCAGCACTTCATAAATTCCAATATTATCTTGAACAGTCTCTTGTCCAATAAAATATAGCTTCCATTCATTAAGTTCATTTTGAAACTGGTTTACTGTTGAAGTATCCGGTAATGATTGGAGATCACTAAAAATAAAACATTCTTTATTTATTTCATGTTGTTCAGCAGATTTTATTGCTGTAATAATAACAGACCAAAGTTGATCCATCGTTGCAGTTTGGGAAATTGAATTTATGGCATTACTAATTCGTTGAGCACGATCTTGCTTGCCGCTATATATTAATTTCATCGGATTTGATTGATATATTTCAACAAACGACTTTTCATCTAGTTTTCGTATAAGAGATTTAGATTGTAGTTTTATATTTTCCAGTAATGAACCATTGTCACCCATCAACGACATACTGGCTGAATTATCAATTATGACCACTGCCCTGGAATCAACATCACCGCTTAACCAACTGGAAATAAAACCTTTAGTTGTAGGTCTAGCGATCATAAGAACTAATAAAATGATCATCAATGTTCTTAATAATACTAATAGCCATTGTTTTATCTTCAGTTTACGAATGGATTCGTGTTTCATTTCTTCTAGAAAACGGATAGAACTGAATTCCATTTCCTTGGTTTTACTTAAGCTAATTAAATGGATGATTATGGGAATTGTAGCAGCCAATAAACCCCACAATAGTAATGGTGACAAAAATGTCATACGAAAAAGGAACTCGCTAATACCATCGTTGAACCAGCGCCAATTGGGATCAGTATATTATCATCGATATCAATCGGTAACGCCTCAAATACTGTTGCCATTACTGCACCGCTTATTGAAACAATCAATGGGACGAGATCTAACATAAGGGCAGCAATAATACAAACGAATAAACAGCCGATGGAACCCTCAAGTGATTTTTTGCCTATTTTAGTTTTGCCAAATGATAAACCAATTATTGCGGCAGCAATATCTCCTAATGACATAAATACGAGACTCAATATTGCAATTTCTTTTGGTAAAAGATAAATGACAGGTACTGAAATTATCAAAACCCACGTTGCGCCCGTAAAGCGACCGCTGATTTCATGTTGACGCATCATTGAATTAAAAAAATGATCGAAAATCTTTTTTACAAACGCCAAACGCATCCTGGTCAAATCAACTATCACAAAAATAAGAGCGAAAATGAGCATAATTATTGCCATTTGATTTTTGTTTGGAAATATGAACACATAGCTAAAAGGAATAACCAAGTTTAAAAGGTGAATTAGCTTACGTTTAAGTTCTGCTGGAGTAATCATCTAAGGATCATTGGTAAGTTGATTGAAAATATCCTGAAGATCCAAAACACTGACCACCAGATTTATTTTCATAGCTCTGTCCAAGACTGTCCCTTCACTGATAGATTGATCTAACACAGTAAATGGAACTAAATCCTGGTCTTCATGATATGAAATTTTTCCTACTTTCAACCTAGCTTTAGCCAAGTATTCTTTTGCTTTATTTAAGCTCAAACCAATCACATTTGGTACTTGGTAAAAATCTGGTGGTAAACCTTTGCTGAGTGTGATTTGAATCCCCAATCCTTTTTTCATTGTATCATTTGCTTTTGGATACTGCCATGCTATTGTTCCATTTGGATATTCAGGATTGAATTCAGAATACACTGTGTCAATCCGCAACCCTAGCTGCTGCAATGTAATTTCTGCACTACGTAAAGATTGGCCAATGAGATTTGGAATTGAAACTAATTTTTCTGGATGAGCGATTTTTAATCTAACTGTCCGTCCTGATTTTACTTTCAGACGGGGTTTGGGATATTGGTCAATAACTGTTCCTTCATTATACTTATTCGTATACATGGTATCATTTACCACAGCACGAAAATCTTCAGCTTCAATCATAGCAATAGCTTCTTCCAGCTGTTTACCCTGAACATCAACGAGAAAATGACCAGTATTATGCCGCGTATACATGGGCATAAGTATATAATCGAATACACCCGCAATCAAAAATGTGATAGCCCCAAAAGCTAAAATATATTGTATGAGTTTATTTTTAAGATCCATTTACCAATTTGACAGCGAACATACCATCTGTTTTACTTATTGGAGGAAATGGTGCTAAAGCACCTCTGTCATCCAACCAACTGTCAGGAATGTTCTTTGTTTCCATATCCATATAAAAATGTTCATTTAATTTAAGAAAAGCATCCACCACTCCCCAATTTTCTTCTTGTTCAATTGAACAAGTTGAATAGATGATTCTACCCCCCGGCTTAAGAAACTGGCTCATATGATTTAATATTTTATTCTGTAGTATTACAAAATCATAAATTTCGTCCATTGATCGACGCCAGCGAATATCTGGTTTCTTACCAATCACACCTGTTCCTGAACATGGTGCATCAATCAAGATTGCATCAGCTTTGGGAAATTCATCATCTGCAGCATCTTTTATATCAATGACTACATTCTTGTATTCGGATTCAAATTTTTCCATTCTTGTGGAATTATTATCTGAAATATAAAAATCCCCTTTTCCATTTAATAATTCTGCAATGTAGGATGATTTTGTTCCAGGAGCTGCACAGACATCCAGTATCGTTTCTCCGGGTTTAGGCTCGAGATATTCCACAACCATTCCAGCGGCTCTATCTTGAACTCTAATAAGGCCTGTTACAATTAAATTTCTTAATCCGGATAAGTTATAAAATATTTTATAAAATGTTTCTGAATTGTCCCATAGTTCAATTTCAATATTATTTTCTTTGCAAAATGTTATTAAATCATTATGGCTCAATAGATTATTATTTCTTCGAATATCTGTTTTGGGCGTTTCGTTAAAATAATCAACTAATGTTATTGTTTTCTCGAGTCCAAATTGCTTCGTCCATTTTCCCCAAAGCCATCCAGGAAATGAATGCCATTTATTTAATATGCTTTTATCTGATTCACTAAAATTTTTAAATCCCGCCGCTTTCCTTAAAATTGCATTCGTCAGCTTACTCTGACCTTTACCCAAGGTTTTTTTAGCAATTTCAACGTACGCATCCACTGCGGCATAGGCCGGAATTTTATTATCCATTACAACTTCATAAATTCCCAGACGAAGGATATTTTTCAATTCTGGTTGGATTTTCCTATTTGGTTTCTTTAACGTTCCCTTTATCCAAAAATCCAAACGGCCTCTCCATCGCACTACGCTATTTGTTAATGCGGTTAATCTCTGACGATTTTTTCCGCCAATACTGTGTTTTTTACAATATTCATCGCGGATTTTTTTTAATTGATCAGACTCTTTATCAAAAAGAGTTAGTACATCCACAGCCTGTCTGCGCAGCGGATCCATTTTAACGTAATCTAGTCCCAGTTAGTAAATGAACACCACGCAGAAAATCACCAGCACTCATACGCCGTTTTCCTTCCAATTGCACTTGTAACACGATTAATTGACCAGCGCCTGTTTGGATAGAAAAGTGCTCCTTTTCAATTTTTGAAATTTCTCCTTTATTTAGAGCAGAATTTTCTTTAATGAATTCTGTTTCAAATATTTTCAGGCCTTTTCCTGATAATAAAGTACGGACACCTGGTGACGGAGTTAATCCACGAATGAGATTATGAATTTCCTGCGCTGATTTTTGCCAATTGATTACAGTCATTTCAGCTGAAATTTTTCGAGCTGTAGTAGCTTTAAAATCATCTTGAGCATATGAATCTAAATTTCCTTTTTCAAACTCGTCCATCGTTTCGACCAATAATTCAGCTCCAGCATTACTCATTTTTTTTGCAAGAGATCCATAATTGTCATCTTGATCGATAGCGATCTTTTTCTGCAGTAGAACATTTCCAGTATCCACTTTGGGCTGAAGGATGAATGTCGTTAATCCTGTTTCGCTGTCACCATTAATTAATGACCATTGAATTGGGGCAGCGCCACGGTATTTTGGTAAGAGGGATCCATGTAAGTTAATGGATCCCTTTGCGGGAATAGCGATTATTTCTTTTGGTAGTATTCGATAAGCGACAACCGTAAAAACATCAGCATTCAATTTTTGTAGATTCTGCATTGTATCTTCAGAATTGAGGTTATCGATTTCCATCACATTAAGGTTTAAATCTTCAGCGCATTTTGCTACAGGTGATTGCATAAGCTTTCTTCCTCGACCAACCAGTTTGGGAGGATTAGTAACCACGGATAAAATTTCATGATTGCTTGCAGCAAGTTTTTTCAAACTCGGCACGGCAAATTCCGGATTACCCATGAAGACTATTTTCATTTATATACCTATAAAAATAAACCTTCCAGGAACCCCCGAAAGGTTTGCATAAAAGACTGGATAAAAGATTGAATTATAAAACGAAAGATTCCTTACGATCTTTTGGTGTTTTCTTTTGTTTAGATTCTTTCTCAATCTCTTTCAATTGTTTTTTCACCTGCATGCGTACTATCGGACTAACTCTATCGATAATTAAAATACCGTTTAAATGATCAATCTCATGCTGGATTGCACGACCTAGTAATCCTGTGAATTCTTCTTCTTTTTCATTTCCATCAATGGTTTGATATTTAAATTTAATGAATTCAGGGCGTTTTACTTCCAAGCGTACTTCAGGGATTGAAAGGCATCCTTCTTCAAAGACTGAATCTCCCCAGCTGTCTGTAATTTCACCGTTCACGAAGGTATGTGTATCATCAGTTTCTACTGTATGAGACACATCAATTACCATTAAATTCAAATCAACCCCGACCTGGTTGGCCGCCAGTCCGATACCTTCTTCTTCATACATTGTGTCAAACATATCATCAACAAGTATCGGCAGATTCGAAAAATCAGTGACCTTTGCACATTTCTTGCGGAGCATCGGATCTCCATACTTTATGACTACCATTAATGCCATCCGGCCTAGGCTTTTATTTGTGTATCTTCTTCAGTTACGTTACCTGCAAGACCTGCAACAGCTGATTTATTGACAGTGATATTCATATTTTTGTCTACTTTCAACACGACAACCTTGCCATTGTTTTTAATTCTGGCGACGCTTCCATGGATTCCTCCGATAGTAATAACGCGGTCCCCTTTTTTAATATTCTCCAGCATCTGTCGTTTTTCTTTTTGACGTTTTGATTGCGGGCGGATCATTAAAAAATAAATGACTGCCATAATCAGGACAAACGGTAGAAATGCAACGAATCCGCCTCCGCTTTGTCCTTCTGGTGCTGTTAATGCATATAGAAAATCCAATTATAACTCCTTTATATTAGTTTAAAAATTACCGAAAAATTGATACTGGTTCAAAAAGCATTATAGAGGTAATAAAATTTGAATTGAAGTTCCTTTGCCCTCAGCAGAATCAATGACTTCTATCTTACCAGAATGTATTTCTTCAATAATCCTTTTTACCAGTGAAAGTCCCATTCCCCACCCTTTAGCTTTACTGCTAAAACCGGGTCGAAAAATATTTTTCCAATCTTTGCGTGGTATTCCTTTGCCATTATCAGAAATACTGATAAAAACATACTTGTTTTCTCTTTTGCTCTCAATTTCAATCTTACCTTGATTAGAATCAATGGCGTCAATTGCGTTTTTAATAATATTTTCAATTGCCCATGAAACTAATATTTTATTACCATTTATAGACACACTTTTTTCAACATTATTATTTAATTGAACATTTTTTCCAATAGACGGCAAACGTCGATCAAGATATACTAACACATCCTCGATAACTGTTGACAAATCAAAAGAATCCATTTTTGCTTCAGAACCCATTTTGCTAAAGCGATCAACAATCTGTTCTAATCTTTTTAAATCTATTGACATTTCATCCAGCATATCATCTATTTTTTCAGGATTACTTTTCATAATGTCAATCCAACCCATAAGAGCCGACACAGGTGTCCCTAATTGATGGGCAGTTTCTCTGGCCATTCCCACCCAAATATGTCGTTTTTCACTATTTCTTATCAATGTGAAACCGGCAAAACCCAGAATAATAAATATGGCAACAGCACCGATTTCTAGAAAAGGAAGCCACTGTAAACGTTTTATAAGAATCGAATCTCCGAAATATAAATATCCAATATTAAAATGAATATTTGTTTTACTATCAATATACTCCAAGGGTATTGGACTATTCTGTTCCGCCATTGTTCGCTGATATTGTAACAATTGATTTTGATTTAAATCTTCCGGAAAATTTTTTGAATAAATTGGTTGATGGTTTCGGTCAGAATAAATAAGTGGGAATCGTACTTTTTTGATTATTTCATCAAATACAAAACTCAAATTCGCATCCGATTCGTCTTTCACTGTTGCAGCAATTATTTCAGCATATAGCTGAACAATTTCTTTATTATCATTTCGAAGCTTATTGACAATTGATTGTGAATAAATCAGCAATGAAACAATCAGCAATATCCTAATAAAAGTAATCCACCTTTAATGTTTAATGAATGATTATAAATCTTCATGTTCTTTTACGTTTTCCATATACACCTGCACCTACAAGCCCTAGTGCAATAATAAATGAAACGCCGGAAATTATTTTCCCTTTATTAAATGATGATCGATCATAAATGAATTCGATAGTATGATCTCCTGAAGGAATCATTAATCCTCTAATCAGTTGATTTGTTTCGATCACTTTTGCAGGATTGCTATCAATAGTACATTTCCAACGCAAAGGGTAATGGACTTCACTCACTACAAGAAAACCAGGTTCTTTACAAGTTACATCAATGTTCAGCTGGTGTAGTGATCGTTCAATACTGTTAACAATACCCACAGAATAATCACCTGCACCATTTACATCCGATTTTATATAAGCAATTTTTTCCGGATTGAAGTTTACTTCTTTAATCATCCGCCATAATTGTTCATCTAATTTTGATTCGACTCTTCCAACAAACCATGCCCTGGGAAGTGTATCTTTTAACTTATAAACGTACACTTGAATCACTCCCCTGCCGGAACGCATTTTACCTGCAAAAGCATCCGTTAGTGTAGGAATCATAATCTCTTGGGGGCTTATTAAATAATGTACATTCATCATTTTCATTAAAGAAAAGGAGCTAATGTTTTTTGTCTGTTGTATAAAATCATTGGTTAATTTGAGTTTTGCCGGATGGTAGCCGCCAACTGACTCTAACCCAAATGCTCGAAAGCGTGATTCGCCAAAAAGAAATCCAGCTGGATAAATTCTAAAATCACCTTCCTGCTGTAAAAGGTATTTAATAACTGGATCCGTTTCAAAGTAGCGATCCACTGATTGAGAAGACATAGTTGCAGCCGATCGGCCAGACGATTTTGCAGGATGTATAATTTGTTTTCCCACTCGGGAAATATCTGCAATAGCAATCACTACTAAAAAAGTCATAAAAATATTTTTTGTTATTTTTCGCTGGAGCCATATCCAAATTGCACCTAATCCAAGGGAAGTCCAAACGATTATCATCCAAGCATCTTTTGTCCAAATATCCAGTCTCAAATTATTGATTGCACGAATAGCATTTGGATCGCGAGTACGTGGTTGAGTAAAACTACTTTGGAGAACAGATTCAATTGCACCGGAACTAAAAACTAAAGCCAATAACCATACTCCGAAAATTCCAGAAGTGATCCAAAACCATTGGGGGACTGTCTTTTCTTTCAAATCGGAAAGAGCATCCAAACCGAAAGCAGCTAAAATTGCTGTATTAAACTGAACTAATATCAGAATCATTGCTGGGACTCGAAATTTATTGAAAAATGGGAAAATATCGTAAAAAAAATCGTAAACAATGCTGAAATGTTTTCCAAATGATATAAGTAACGCTAAAAATGCTGTCCCCGCAAGAAACCAAGATAAGGGCTCTTTACGATGAGAAATAAAACCATATGTTGCTAAAAGTAGAATAATAATACCCATATAATTGGGATAATCCGTGAAAGGCATAAATCCCCAATACGTCTGTCCGCCAAAACCAAAAGCAGAAGGAAGAAAAAATGTCAACATTTCCTTAGGATGAAATGACCAGCCAGTTGCATAATTATAATCGGCACCACCGCCAACGCCTCCTCCCCGAACAGAAAAAGGTGTATATTCAATTGAAGGCAAATATATTAATAATGCAATACCAATACCCAAAATTGCTGCACTTGCAAATCCACCTAATCCTAAAAATGTATTATTACGTTTTTCTACATGTTTAATATTTATTATTAACATATATAAAACATACGCTCCAACCAACATCCACGTATAATAGGCAATTTGAGCATGTGCCCGTTGAAGTTGAAATCCCATCAATATAGCTAATATTCCCATATGGCATATTTTCGGTTTTTTCATGACTTTAATCGTCATCCACATTATCCAGGGCAAATATGCTGCTGTCATCATTTGACTGCCATGCCCAAAAACAACCATGGTTAACATATATGGAGTAAGCATGAATGCTGTACCGCCAAGAAAAGCAGAATAGTGTGACCGATTTAAAGAGCGCAGTAAAACATATCCACCTATTCCTGAAAATAGTAGATGAATTAATTGTGCAAATAAACCTTTTATAAATAATACATTTAAAATGATTGCCGGAAAGTATAATTGACTGATAAATGTAAAAGATTCTGCTGTTGGCATTCCAGAAAATATCCACGGTTGCCATAAGGGAAATTCACCTGATTTTGCATAAACAGATTTAAGTGCAATGGCTGCAGATTTAGGGTTCATTGTATCGGGCGAACCAAATACTTGTCCTTGGAAAATGATATGATAGAAAAGAGCACATATCAAACCCAGCAATAATGCTGTAATGATTAATAAAGGATGTTTCCAGTCAATTTTCATCATTATTTCTTATTTGTAATCATAGTAATGCCTGACCATATTTCTTTATCATCTTGATCAAATTTCAACAGCCATAATATTGCAAAAAATATAAATAATCCAACAAGTGAAACAATGATTAATGAAATTAGTGTATGCATTGGCATAACAATTGGTTTAAGCAAAATCAATACTATAATCATAATACCACCGGCAATAACAGGTTTCAGTAATTTTATACTAAATGGTGAAATTTTAACATAATGATTAACCTCTATAATCCTCAAAATCCCCAATAATGCCATAGAAACAAAAGTAGCGTACGCAGCTCCAATAATTCCATAGTGAGGTATCCATAAAATATTTAAAGTGATATTGATTATAATAACAACAATTGAATTAACCAGATTAACTTTGGTGAAACCCGTCATAGTCAAAGTGTGTCCGCCACTTCCAAAAATTGTTTGCAAAAATGCGGCGGCAGTTAATACAATCAATACATTGGACGCACTTAAATAATTTACGCCAAATAACAGCATAATCTTTTTTGAATAAAGTATTAAAATAATGGCTAGCGGTAATGATACACTTAAAATCCACCTTACAATCAATTTATACAGTTTGCCCATTTCTCCAATATCACCCCGACGATGAAGTTCAGACATCATGGGTGCAAATATGCCCATGAACGCCAGCAAAACAGTACGTAATAACCCAGCTGTTCTAGCAGCAGGATGATATAATCCAACTGTTGTTGTATCTGTGAAATAGCCTAACATCATTATATCCATCCAATGCATAAGTGTACCGAGAACGGTTACAAACATTAGTGGATATGAAAAGCGCAGTAATTCTTTATCAAAAACACCTGAAAATATCTGACTCATTTTTATATTAGTTAATTTGCCTAAAAATATAACTGCTGCAAACGAACTGAACACTGCAGAAATTAATAATGGAAATTTGATTGCAGCTTCTTTAGTAAAAAAACTAATGCTGATTAGAACACAGAAAAGCATAATGACTGGACGAATGATATTTAATACTATTATTTTATATTTAAGAAGTTTATATCCTTGTGTTGCAAAAGCTGAAATGGCCATAATTGTCGCAAATGGTAACGAAACTGCACTGATGATTATTACAGTTTTAAGAAGAAGCGAACCATTAAAAAGTTCGAATGCCAAATAATCTGCAAATGCTATTTGCAGAATCATTATACATATACCAAACAGCATACCAAGCTTTAATCCAGAAAGAATACGTTGTTTTACTTCCTCGACTTCTGTTTCTTTATCCAAACGACTGACAAAGCGCATAACTCCGCTGTGCAGCCCTGCTATGCCAAACAGTTCTCCAATACGCGTTATAGAGCTCGCCAATGAATAAATTCCTAAAATTTCAACACCTGCAAACCTTGCTAAAATTACTGTAAATAAATACCGTGCACCATCTCCAATACCCATTCCAACAAATGAAATAGTGGCTTCTTTGGCAATTTTCCCTGATTGACTACGAACTTTATTAAGCAAATTATATACTCGTATCTTCGTTACAGATGGCAGAAACTACTCTCTGACAATTTTTAGAGTCAGTAAATATATTAAACCTATTCATGACTTTAAGCCTTTCCTCTTCATATAATTTTGGATTATGAATAAATTTTTCAATATACTCCAATATTTCTTCCCAATTATTAGCATGGGGTCCGGGTGTTACTTCATTGTAGTTAAAATAAAAGTCCCGGTCATTCTTTAAATATTTTCCTTTATCAAACGGTGCAAAAATAATTGGATTCTGTGTAAGAAGGAAATCAAAATGTACACTTGAATAATCGGTTATCATAATATCAAACTTATTTAAAACTGTGTATATATCTTGGTCAATATCTTCATCTGAAATAAAATAAATATGACTTAAATTTTCGAATGTGTGCGTTTTTAGATGAAAATAATGAAGCTTTATAAATAGTTTAGTATTAAGAGATTTCAATGAATGATTAAACTTATTAAAATCTAAACTTATCAACTCTGATAATTCGCCCTCCCCTTCTTTTCTATGGGTAGGCATATATATAACCGTAGTCAAATTTGTTTTTTTTGCTGATTCAAGAATAGTAAAAATTGGAGCAATTTGATTCATATTAAAAAACGTATCATTCCTTGGAAAACCCGTTAATATAATTTGTTCTTCTTTTGCATTGAATGCACTTTGAAAAATTTTAGAGGCTTCTGCAGAACCTGAAATTGCCAAGCCTTTTAATCTGGTTGAGCCAAGAAAAGGGAATAAAGAAAATAGTGATTTTTCTAATGACAGTTGTTTATTTCGAGTAATAGTATCATCAAACACAATTTTCTTTATTGGAGTGCTCCCGTGCCACATCATAATAATATCTTTTCTATTTATTGCATACCTATTTACATCTTTTATTCCAACAGAAATGAATATTTTTTCAGCAATCATTGAGATTAAGAAGCCTTTAAAACTGTACGTCCAAATTACTTCAAATCCTTTGGATCGAATTAAATCATATGCTTCTTGATTCCGGGTTAACCAAACAGGTCTAATTTCTGGTTTATTTTCGTTTATATACTCAAATAGATATTTAGAATTATCTCCATATTTTTCTCCATTCCATGCACCAAAAATCCACAATTTTTTCTTTTTAGGAACCAATTGTGAAAACCAGTACACAAAGAACATTATTATAGAAATTATTATAGTTTTAATTGTTTTCATTGTTTCCAAAAAACTAACGTTTGGATAATCAATTGTATCCCCATTGAATTAATTTATTTGAAATACTTTCATTTAATTCAATTAATTCTTGTTCTGTGAAAAATTGTTTATAATCCTTTGGTTTTTTTAAACTATCCTTTTGAATTGATGAAAATTCAAATTTCAAATTAAAATGACAGTATACCCTTTCTAGTTCTTCATACGGATTAGATAAAAAATCTTCGTAACGTACATATAAAAAATCATTTTTTGATAATTGTGCAAATTGTTTCTCCATGTCGTTCAATAATCCTTCCCATTGCTTTCCACATGAAAGATGTGGCGGTAATAATTGACATTTTTCCCAGTTTGATGGTTTTACACTCCACCAGTTTTGTGAATTCCCCTGAATATCAATGCGAGCATTTATTAATGATTTTGTAACAGCTCGACCATCTCTTATAATTCCAATAAATTTTGCCGTTGGGAATAATTGTTTTAATTCCAAAATACGGATTGTGTTATGCACAGACTTATTTATTAAAAGATCGCTGTTCATTAATAAACATTGTTTTCTTATCACTTTATGCAAAAAATAATAAACATCTGCTGTAATGCATTTGTGTTTTTGATAATCCGTTCTATCAAATAAATGACGGGCATTATATTTTTCTATCCCATCTAAACTTTCTTCACACCATGGCCAAAGCCTATTTCCCTCGGCCAAAGCGGTCATTCCCTTGACTTGTCCATACGTATGTGGAGATTGAATTTCTAGTTTTTTGCCGAACATTTTCAATCCGAACCAATTTAAAAAATAAGCGCCATCAGGATACAAATCAGCTAGACGAGAAATGTATGCAGTTTTTTGATTGAGGTAATATGTAAACCAGCGATAAATCACTGTCGTTCCTGACCTCGGAGGACCTACTAAAAATATAGGATTTATTTTAACTGACCGAAGATTAATAAATGGTTCGACAAATACATTTTCAAATGATCCTAAAAACGAATTGACTAGTCTTCTTTGTGTATGTGTTAGCATGTATATTTGAATAAATTAATCTTTATGTGATACATCTGTATAATTACTTTCTCAACTACTTAAATTTATCAATCAATCAGGTATACAACTAAATGAATGATACACTTATTTTTCTTCATCTGCCACGCACGGGTGGAACAACTTTACGAGATATTCTAGATAAACAATATCCGGACGATGTAACATTAGAAAATAAATCTCTTTTAGACACAGATCCGAATTTTAACGTAGATAATAAACCTGAAAAAGATCAATTTAAATTAGTCAAGGGCCATGTGTATTTTAGAATTCATGAGCATATTAATCAAAAATGTACGTATTTCTCAATGATGAGAAACCCTATTGAGCGCACCATATCAATTTATAATTATATTAAAAAGCGTTCTAGTCATAAAGACTATGATTTAGCAAATAAATTAACAATTGAGGAATTTATTAAAAGAGGTCATAATTTATTTATTAATAATGGGTAAACTCGATTAATGGCTGTAAGAGAAGCTTCGTTAAACGTTCCATTTAATGAAATCAACGAAATTCATCTTGAACAAGCAAAAAAACATTCAAAACCACTTTATACTAGTCGGTTTGACTGAACGATATAACGAATCTCTTTTACTCCTGAAAAATCTTTTATCTTGGAAACCGCCTACATATTCAATAGCCAATGCTGTCAAAAGAGATAAAAAGACAACACAGATTGATTCACAACTCAAAGATTTGATAATTGAATACAACCAGATTGATTTTCAGTTATATGATTATGTGTCTGTTTTATTTGATGAACAAATAGAAAAATATCCGATAATACGCAATTAATTAGAAAAATTTGGACTAAAAAACAAGTTTGGAGGCAAATTTCAAATTGGAGCTCGAATAAAAAGAAAAATAAGTAAATGGACTAAAAACTAAATTATTCAAAATAGTTTTAATAGTATTGATTATATGTACATAAATCGGGTAAAATAGCAAGGTTTGTACTCCATGCAATTAAATACAGTTAAACAAACTCCTATCCTCATTACCGGCAGCCATCGTTCGGGGACAACCTGGGTAGGCAATATTCTTAAACAAGTCCCTAATGTGTATTATATCCATGAACCACTTACGCCAAACAGCATAACACGTTCAGAACTGAATACTGATATTTGGTATAAATATTATAATCCTAATCAAAAATATGAACAACCTGAAAAAGTTCATAACGAATTATTTAAAGGAAAATATCCATTATCAGCCGTCTTTGATTTCAAAAAAAGATTACCTCATACTGATTATCGCAATCCCGGGGGGATTTATGATGGGCAATTCGATTTAAAATACACTAAATGGCGGGCCACTGCATATTTAGATTCAATTAAATTAAAATTGAAGGGGATTTCAGAAAATGAAATAATCCCTCTGATCAAAGACCCCATTGCATTAACAGCTGCTGAATGGCTTTACCATACTTGGCATACAAAAAATGTTCTATTAATCAGGCATCCTGCTGCATTTGTCAGTAGTTTGAAGCGACTAGATTGGCGATTTAATTTTGAAAATTTTACTCAACAATCAGATTTGATGGAACGATTTCTTGAACCATTTCGCTCTCAAATTGAAAACCCGCCTACTGATCCAATTGATGAAGCTGCGTTAGTCTGGACATGTTTAACCGAAATCATTCTTCAGTATAAAAAATTGTATCCTAATTGGATTTATATTCGTCACGAGGATTTATCTAATGACCCTTTCAATCAATATAGGATGCTTTTTAAAAAACTAGACCTTCCTTTTACAAAAAATGCTGAAAATGCTATTAGATCCACAACAAATACTAATAATTCGAGTGATGTTATTAAAAAAGGGAAAGTACATCAATTAAATCGTGATAGTCGTGCAAATATAAGCAACTGGAAAAATCGTTTAACTGCAAGTGAAATAAACCAAATTAAAATAATAACAAAATCCACCGCTGACCATTTTTATTCAGATGCAGAGTGGTAAACTTATTTATACTTAAAATATTTAATAAATCCTCCAACAAATAAGAATGGTAAACACGCTATTTGTGTTACCCACTGCAATGGATGAGCATATTTAAACATTAGTTTTGCATTTGCCAGCATTTTACGCTTGATCTTACCCAAAGAGAAAGCACCCCCCACAGATGCGGATACCTTATGATATATTTTCGATTCCGGGATAAAATATATAAACTGGCTTTGTTTGTTTATACGTAACGATAAATCTACATCTTCACCATACATACTAAATGTTTCATCAAATCCATTCATTCTAGAATAATCTTCTGATCGAATGCAAAAACAGCATCCTGTGGCATAATCTGTTTCTTTATTTTTTCTATATTTTTCGCTGTCAAAATCTCGTATTCCTTCATGAAAAACATTTCCTGACCAAAAATTTATTTTTCCACCTGCGTACCAAATTTTTTCTCGATTATCTGCGTAATATATTTTAGGGGCTGTTTGACCAACTGATTTATCTTTAAATGGTTCTAAAAGTGGTTTAATAAAATTCGGTTCTACAATTGTATCATTATTTAAGAAAATAACATATTCTGCACCCTTCTTTTTCGCATACTCAAAACCACGATTATTCCCTTTCGCATAACCGTAGTTTTGGTCCAGAATAAGCAAATCTACATGTGGAAATTCAGTTTGTACATACGATACTGATTCATCGCTTGAGCCATTGTCAACGACTAAAATATTATAATTCGGATATTCAACTTTTTCCAACGATTCTAAACAGTCTTTTAATAGATCTTTGCCATTCCAGTTCAATACAATGACTGTGACAGAATATTCAACGGACATTTGCTAAATCCTCAATTGTTTTGACCATTGCATCCCAAGAAAATCGAGATTTATAATGAGATACATTCGAACTCATTTCACTGATATTATCTTTTTCATAAAATATCTTTATGGCTTTTGCAAACGCTTCGGCAGTTGGATCAACGCAATATCCGGTTTTGCCTTCATCAACAATCTCGGGTAATCCGCCCACATTGCTTACTATGACAGGTGTATTAAAATGATAAGCTATTTGAACAATCCCGCTTTGTGAAGCCGTTCTATACGGCAATACAACCACATCAGCTGCGGAAAAATATGTACCAACATCATCATCAGGGACAAACTTAAAATGACTCTGAACGTGATCATTAATCCCTGCATTATTAATCAATTCCCTATACTTTTTTTCATCTTCATAACATTCTCCTACAATTAGCAAGGTGTAGTCTTCAAATTCATCTTTAATCTTTTCCATGGCATTTATTAGAATATCCAGCCCTTTGTATTCCCTTATTAAACCAAAAAACATTAATACCTTTTTAGTCGATATCTTTAATTCTGATTTAGCCAAATTATTTGATGGAGCTTCACCAAAAATACTGTAAATAGGATGAGGACAATATTTATATTTTGCTTCGGGTACAAAGCTCAATAATTCTTCTTCCACTTTTTTAGAAAGAACAATAAATGAATCCATAAAAGTAAAAAATCTTTTGGTGAGTTGTTTATCTAACCTTCTTTTTTCATGAGGTATAATATTATCACACATTGCAATGATAACTGCATCCGACTTCTTCTTTATACGCTTGGCAACGCCAGAGAATGCTGGAGCAAAAAACGGCATCCAATATCTGAACAAGACTAAATCTGGTTCAATATCTATGATTAAATCCGCTGTTTTTTTCCATGTAAAAGGATTAATTGAACTTAAACATCTGATATTTTCAACATCTTGAGCAGGATTTCCTTTTTTTAATTGCGTCTTTCCAGGAAATAGAGTTTTTGGATATTGAGTGGAAAAATTGAAAGCGTGTACTTCATGGTGCTTTCCTAAATGGAAAGCCAAAGCTGAATTCAAATCGGAAATCCCTCCCCGAAAAGGAGGAAAAGGCCCTACGATAGCAATGCGCATTATGTAATCAGTTTGAATGTTTACTAATAACGCTTTTTACCCGGTCTTCTTTACCCTGTTGGTTTGCAACTATCATTTCTGCAATCAATCCAATCGAAAAGAACCATAATCCCAAAACAAAAACCATTGCACCAAAAACAATTAAGGCGAAATGCTTTTGAAAAGGATGTTCTAAAATAAGTTTATAATATAAAGCATAACTTTCTAATACAATTGAACTCATCACACAGAGGAGACCAAAAAATCCAAATAAGTGTAAAGGGCGTTCGGTATATCTTTCTAAAAATAAAATCGTTAATAAATCAAAGAATCCATGAAATAACCTTCCACCACCATATTTTGTTTCTCCGAATTTACGTGCTCGATGATTTACAATTAATTCAGAAACCTTAAATTTTTTCTGTCCCGCCAAAGCAGGAATGTAGCGGTGGCGCCCGCCATATATTTCTACCGTTTTGATAACAGATTTCTTATAAATTTTTAATCCACAATTAAAATCGTGAATTTTAACGCCCGTCATTAATCGAGTAATAAAGTTGAAAAATTTAGATGGCCATCGTTTTGTCCATGGATCATGACGCGTTTTTTTCCATCCTGAAATAAGGTCATAACCTTCTTCTAATTTTTCTACGAGATTAGGTATTTCTGCAGGGTCATCTTGTAAATCTGCGTCCATTGTCACAATGTACTCACCTTCGGCTAACTTAAAGCCTTCCGCCAATGCTGCTGCTTTACCATAATTACGGTAGAATTCAACTACTTTTGTATGGGGATCTAAAGTCGATAATTCGTTCAAAATGTCTATAGATCCGTCGGAACTGCCATCATCAATAAACAAAAGTTCATAATGATCATTTCTCGAAAGAACGGATGTTAATTCACTGTGTAATTCTTTAAGAGAATCAACTTCATTATAAATTGGTATTACGACTGTAATAGATTTCATGATTGTGCTCGTGGGATTGATTCAGGTATTTGCTTAATTAAATGAGGATAAGCACTGCCTAATTCTCTTTCTACAAATATCATTTCTATCGATTGTTTTTTATCATCCATATTGATTAAGACAGTCTGCAAGTCCAGCCCATCACTTGAAAATCTAATATCAATTTCAGATTCAGTCATGGATTTATTTGGTTGAGATTTGTGTAAGCCTTCTGGCTCGATTCCCCAAAATATAGAAATAAGATCCATAGGTTTTAAAACTTCAAAAAATGGAAAGCGTAAATAAATACTTTCAGTGGAAAATCGAATATTTTGCATCATATCCCACGCTTCCACAGAATTTTGTCGCAAAATTATTAACATGGTTTTGCGGCCTATAATATCTTTAAAATGAATAAACACATCTTTTTCAACACATGTATATGTAAATGATAATCTCCCGTTTACACGGCCTGTAGAAATCAATTTTCCTTTGCCTCTGCAGACATTGTATTCCTCTACCCACTGTTCTACATCAATTTTAGGTGAATAATATTGTTGCGTAGATGTACAATTATTTAAAAAGAACATCAACATACATCCACTGTAAACTAATTTATTCTGGGAAAGCTTTATACTTGAGAGTGTCATTATTATTGTCAAATTCAAATGCTTTCCGATAATATTCTAATGCATCATTTTTGCGATTCACACGCATCAAAACATCTCCCAAATGTTCTAGTACAACACCGTTTGTGTTTTCCAATTCGATGGAATGTTGAATATAATTTAATGCATCATCATTTTTTCCCAGTTTAAATAATATCCAACCATACGTATCTAAATAAGCTGCATTTTTTGGAGCAAGTGTTATGGCTTGCATTGCTATTTGTAAAGCAAACTCCAAACGTTCATCCCTTTCTACAAGGCTGTATGCATAATTATTATATGCCTGAGCATCTGTACTGTCACTGTTTATCAAGTTTTCATATAGTGAATCTGATTTTGCCCATAACAGCATAGCATCGTGAATAATTGCCAGTGTATGTAGAACATTTCTTGAATTAGGAGAAATATTTAACGCTCGATTTAGAAATATCAGTGCTTCTTCATTATTTTTCTGTTGATAAAATGCATTACCCAACAGATATTGTATTGCATATTCACTTTTAAAAGTATCCACCACAGCTAACAAAATATTAACTGCTTCTTGAAATTGATTTTTATTCATTTCCGCTAAAGCACTATTTATAAATCCGCGTGGATCTTCCGGGTCCAGCTCGATTAGTTTAACGGCAAATACCTTTCCAGAATCAGGTTGATCGAGTTCAAAATATACTGTGGAAATAAAATGCAAAATGTGGACATCTTGATTATCTGCATTGTAAGCTTTTATGAAAAATTCTAAAGCGTAAGTTAGTTGACCTTTTTGATAAAAAATGATACCCGATTGAAATAATCTGTCTTTATTATTTCCTTCAATTTCCATGATTTTATCGATTATTTCAGTTGCTTCATCATATCGTTCTTCCATGATAATTAAATCTGCATAAGCAGATAAATACTCTACATTACGTCCATCGATTTTTACTAATTGCCCATATAATTCACGAGCCGTCTGTAACTTGTTCGATCGCAAAGCTAATTCGGTTGCCTTTTCCAACGCTACTATCATTGATTTATCAATTTCATACGCCTCTCGATAAAGTTGGATTGCCCTGTCCCACTGCAAGCGCGCGGAGGCTAATTCCGCTTTAGCAATAATATGTTCTGCCACATCAGGTTCAATTTTATGGAGTGCATCAAATTGCTCAACCGCTTTATCATACAGATGACGTATGATATATTGATCAGCAAGCATTTTTCTTGCATCAATGTCATTTACATCTAAAGACAAGGCAGATTGTAAGTGGTCTTCAGCCCGATCTACTTTACCCAATTTCCAAAGGGCCTCGCCTAAAGAAACATGGATTGAACTCACTGTGGGATCCAGGCGCAATGCATCTTGTAGCTCAATAATCGCCATGGGATAATTATTTTGACTCAAATACAATTGAGCATCCATAAAATGTTTTAGTGCCTCGGGGTTTGGCTCTTGATCATTTTCAACTATTTGTTTAACAGATTGATCTAAAACAGGTTCTGGGTGCTGTGAACAGCCACCAATCAGGATTATTAAGATGACGACAAAGTAGTATTGATATTTATTTAAAAACATGGTTTTAAATTTGAATTAAACAGAGGGGTCCAGTCCTTTAGCCTCAAAACTAGAATTATTGTATATTGATACCAAATTACCTCCCTTGCCTTTGGCTGTATACATCGCTTCATCTGCTTTGACTATTAATTTTTTTAAATTATCTGTGTCTTTGGGATATTCAGCTAAACCACAGCTGATAGTCATTCGAACATTATTATTATTCAAAATAAAAGAAAAATTTGCTATCCCGTCTATAATTCTTTGCGCCACTAACATGATTTTTTCGACATCTGTATTTATGAGCAAAATTCCATATTCCTCACCGCCATATCGTCCGACAACATCAATATTTCTGACCGTATCTTTAATAATATTCGCTACTTCACTTATAACATAATCCCCACATAAATGTCCGTATGTATCATTAATACGTTTAAACTTATCCAAATCTAAAATAGCGAGCACAATGCTGTGCTGATAACGTTTTGCACCACTTATTTCTTCAGCAAATCGGTTCATAAATGCTTTATGGTTTAATAGTCCAGTCAAACCGTCGTGCATTGCATTTTCATGCATTTTCCAATATTGCTTTTGCCAGGAAATGATTGAACCAAATGTCAAGGCCAGTAGTTCTAACAAATTTTTATCGGAATCTATAAATTTATATGATTTCTGTTTCTCAATTGTAATACAGAATTCAACTTTGTCATTTATGACTACAGGAACAGACAGAATAGATTTAAATGGATGCTCTTCTAAATCACCTTCTTCAAAACGGCCTGTTTCATAATAATCTTCGGTTATATTATAAGATTCTACTGTATCAGTTGAGCGAAATCCACGTCCATGAACGCTGCTTGCAATTAAATATCCTTTTTTAGTTTCACAATCTCCACGATAGCCATCTTGCAGAACTACTTTATAGTGTTTATCATCATCTTCAACTGCAGAGATTGTTAATTTATCAAAATTAAAAAATGACCGGCATAAATCACGAATTTTTTCATAAAGGCCGTGGACTTCAGATTGGATATCCATTGAATTCAATAAATTGGCGATCTGATAATGGAAAAAATTATCCAATGATAATTTTTCTATATTATCCAGTTTTACCATACTGAGGGATACAAACCGACCCAAACTAGTCATCAAACTTTGATCTCGTTCTTGAATAGTAGAAAAATGATCAGCTTGAACCAATATGCAACCCACTGGAGCATTTTTATACAATACTCTTGCCCCCAGCACACATTCACTCCCCCGCCAGGATTTCTCAAGAAACAATCCATTCCAATGATCGCGTACATCCGATTGCTGAAACAAGACTGCTTCTTCTTGAAGTAATATGGTTTGTATAACTTCATTTTCTGTGGGAATTGTTTCTTTAAATCCATCTTTAGTTGAAGATTGAATCGTTAAATGATTTCCAGAACCATCCAGCATAAAGAATGCTGCTTTATAATTTTCATTTATAGCCATAACCATATTAAACACCATTTTTAACAGCTGTTCGTATTGGTCATGAATATCCTCTTGAACATCTATCTCACGACTGGATGGAGTAATGTTTGGATTACTTATTTTAGTTATCGGTTCAATAGTATCAGGATCTGACGTTGAAAATTGATATAAAATAACGATGAGTAATCCGAATGTTATATAGCGCAAGACAGTATATAAAATTCCTTGTGGATCAGGGTAAATAAAAAGCAGGAAACACACTAATGCCAAAATGGTTGCTGTTGCTAATCTGTTTACATTCATCTGTAAATAAAATCCTCGCTAAGAAACTACGTCTTCAGCGAGGATATTTGGAAGGTCTTTAATATTGAATAAACCGTTACGGCCGCTTATCTCCAACCAATTGAATTCTATCATTAAAATTGCTTTTAACCGGAATATCTCCATCATAATCCGTTGAGTCATCTTCACTTTCTGCAAGCATACTGTCTTGCGTTTGGGCAGGCATTTCCGGTAAATCATCTAACTGCTGTTCAGCCATTGTGGGTGAAAGCGTCGCCTGACTACTTCCTTCAGGCATGAATTCAAACCCTAACATAACAACGGCAACAACAACCACTGCAGAAAGACTGGCCATTAATGGTGTATAGCCCTTAAATGATCGGGCTGTTTTCACAACAGATGATGCTTCTTTCTCTGCTGCAATGCGTTTGTTTAAATTATTCATAAAACCAGCTGATGTTGAAACTCCAGGCATTGATTTCATGGAAGCCATTACCTGCTTAACAGATTCAACCTTTTGTTTTGCTTCTGGGTTTTCTTCCAGATAAGCTTCGACTTGCTTACGCTGGCTCATTGATATATTATTTTCTATGTAATCGGATACTAGATCCTCAAATTGATAACGGTCCATCTATATGTTTGTCCTTTTTTGTTTATCTAAAGTCTTTCAGTGAATGCTGCAACTGCAGCCGTGCACGATTTATTCTTGATTTTACTGTTCCCAGCGGAACATCGACGATTTTACTAATCTCTTCATAAGAAAGTTCCTGAATATCTCGAAGTATTACAACTGTCCTGAAATGAAGAGGTAATTCTTGTATTGCATTCTGAATCTGCTTTTCCGCATAATGGCTTTGAGCTGTTTCACCCGTTTCAGGCTCGACTGAGGGAAGTTGATATTCCTGCTCTTCAAAACCCATTTGGCTTAAATTTGTTACTTTATGGCGTTTTTTTCTGCGCAATTCCGTTTTAGCCAAGTTTCCTGCAATTGTATAAATCCATGTAGAAAATTTGGCAATATTACGATAATAACTACGGTGAGTATAGAGTTTCATCAAGGTATCTTGAACGAGATCCTCTGCTTTTTCCATATCATTAACAAAACGGTAAATAAATGACATCAAACGATCTCTGTATCGATTAACCAATTCTACATACGCCTGTTCATCCCCTTCTTGAAAACGGGCGATGAGTTCTTCGTCTGTATAACTAAAGTCTTCAACCATATTAAGTGAGGGTATTGAAGAGGAAGCGCGTGAGGAGAGATTCATCATTTTCACTTGACGTTTTTATACTCTTATCAATGTCACCCAATAAGGCAAGATTGGTCTCGATTTCTTTTTTAGTATACTTTTTTGCATGAGCAGAAAGTTTGTTTTTAACTCCGTTTGTTAATGGGATATAACCTCTAAATGGTTGGGAAGTTCCATTATTCATGTGGATAAATAACATCTCCTGAAAAAGAGCTGTCAAGCTGGGTAGCAATGAAATCATATCATTCCTGGAGATATAATCATTACCCGTCAATAGCGCTTTGGAAAGATTCTTTTGGCCGACCGAATTCAAGAATTCCCACTTTTGATATTCTCTATTCCAGCCGCTGAATTGCTGTACAAATTCTGGTGTCAGTTTATCTTCTTCTCCAAGACCCAAACATATTTTATCAACTTGATTTGCAATATGATAAACAGAATCCCCAGCCATATCCAATACAGCCTGCACTACGCTCGGTGGTGGATCAATCCCTTGATCAGCAAAAAGCTGATTTGTCCAAGAACGTAATTCCTTTTCAAATGGTTTTCGAACATCAATGGAACCCAGAACTTTTTGAAGTTCTTTCGCAATTTTCAAACTGGAGTAATAATCATCTATTATGATAACGAGAAAATGATTCGGAGTAGGATTGAAACAAAATTGCAGCAGTTCGTCTTGTGCTTTTCCCTTTATTTGTTGGGGATTACGTATTATAAAATATTTTTGACTGCTGAATAAATCCGCTTGGCTTATTCTATCTATAATTTCCTGGGAACTCATATCATCGGGCATCAATAATTCACGATGAGAGGCATCATCTCCAAATATATATTTTTCTACTTTTTTAATAAAATATTCCTGAAGGAAATAATCATCCCCTTTCAAAAAATATACTTGATTCATTTCGCCTTTATTCAGCTTGAGAAAAATGTCTTTTAACGTATACGATGTCATTTTTTCTTTTCCAAAAAACTGAAAACAATTACAGCTATAAATGCCAGAACAAAACTCACTAACCGTTCTGTTACGGCTGATTGCAATACATCAACGTTTGCCCAAATGACTGTTGTAAAAAATCCGGTTAAAAGTCCAGCGATAATTCCGTTGCGCGTTGTTTTCTTCCACCATAAGGTCAGTACCAAGGCTGGACCAAACGCTGAACCCAAACCACTCCAGGCATAACTAACAACACCGAAAATATTTTTCCCCTGAATTTCCGACATGATGGCGATTGCGTAAGCCAAAAGGCCTAGAATGACAATTGTAATTCTGCTCAATGTTACCCATTTTTTATTTGACATTTCTATGCCAAGATATTGATGAATAAAATCTTCGGTTACAGCAGATGTTGATACGAGCAATTGTGAATCTGCAGTAGACATCATTGCTGCAACTGCCCCAGAAATAAAAAGCCCGGCAACGATTGCAGGAAGCAAATTTTGCGCCAACAGAGGCATTGCTTGTTCTACATCTATCTGAGTAAAATATTCAGCTCCAAAATAATTTAATGCAACAAGTCCAATCAAAAAGGCACCTGTAATTCCGGGGAGTGCCCATAGAATGGCAATCGTTCTTGCTTTTTTGATATCAGACGGATTTTTAATAGCCATAAAACGAATAAGTAAGTGCGGCTGTCCCACATAACCCAATCCCCAGCTTAATCCACCCAAAATAACAGCTAAACCGGCAAACCCATCTTTACCCATGGTAAATGAGGAATGTGTTGGTCCAGCTTGAGCTAGACTTTGAGCGATTGTGACTTGGGAACTTTGCAATTCAATAAAACCGGCAATGGGTAAAATAATCAATGTGCCAATCATTAGAATGCCCTGTAATAAATCCGTCCAAGCCACAGCAAAAAATCCTCCCATGAGTGTATATAAAATGATAACTGCTGCACCAATAGAAATACCGGTTACAGCATCAATATCAAATAATGTTTTCAATACTTTTCCCGAAGCATGAAATTGAGCGGAAACATAAAAAGCAAAAAAGAAAGCGATGATTAATGCAGAAAATAAGCGGATAATATTTGAGTTATCTTCATAACGACGATGGAGATATTCTGGAATGGTTAATGCATGATATTTTTCAGTTTCTATACGAAGCTTTTCAGCGATCAAAAACCAAGATGCAATAATACCAACTGTAATTCCAATAACAGTCCATACTTGTCCTAAACCCACAGCTATTGCTGCTCCTGGAAGAGCCAATATAAGCCAGGCAGATTCACCAGATGCCCGTTCAGAAAATGCCGTCACCCATGGTCCAAGCCTACGGCCGGCAAGGAGATAGTCTTCCTGTGTTTTATTCAGCTTAAATGTCCAGATTCCCACAAAAATGAGGAAAAAGAGATAAAGAATAAATATAATACTAATCATGTCCATACTAAAAACTCAATGAAAAGATTCCGATTGCCATACAATACAGCCCAAACCAATGAAACTGTCCTCTTGAAATCAATTTCATCAACCACGTAAGTGCAACCCAACCAACTAAAAATGAACTCATAAACGCCGTTAAAATGGATCCGCCTGATAAATTGGCGATATGTGTTGGATTTATATCAAGCGCTGTTAACAAGCCTGCACCGGCTATTACAGGAATCGCAAGTAAAAATGAAAATCGTGCTGCTTTTTCCGGAGAAATACCCAACAGCATAGCAGTGCCGATTGTAGCACCGGATCTGGAGATGCCGGGAATGATTGCTATGGCTTGAGCGCACCCAATTAAAAACCCATTTTTCAATGTTATATCCGCATTATTATTCATAAACCATTTTATCATTATTAACCAAATGCCCGTCATAATCAAACTGTAGGAAACAGCAAAAGGGTGAGAAAACAGTTGATCAATTTCCATTTTCATTGTTAAACCTATTATGACTGCCGGCAACGTTCCAAAAATGAGCGCTAAAATCAATTTTTTAGTTTCTTCAGATTTTATGGATCGAATTAAGTCCAATATATCTTTTCTGAAAACAACCAAAATACTGCAAAGGGTGCCTAAATGGACCAAGACTACAAAGAAGTTTCCCGGAAGGGATAAGCCTAATAAGCGTTGTCCCAATACCAGATGGCCGGAACTACTAATAGGTAAAAATTCTGTCAACCCTTGCAATGAGCCCAGGATTAATGCATCAATCATATTCATAATAAGCGTGGAATTTAGAGGGAACTAACTGGAATAAAAAGGCTACACCCAACCACAGACTGCAATCATTCTCCCAGCTCGTTTTCCATCCCGGCGATACGAATAATATTTATCCGGCTGACAACAGGTACATTCGTTAAGATCTATTATATTTTCACTATTAATTCCAGCATTAAGCAATTGAGTTTTTACTACACCTTGCAAATCTAAAAATGACCGATCCCCCTTTCCCTGAATAAGGAAATCTTTTGAAAATTCTTTTGCCACTTCCGGGCCAATTTCAAAACAGCACTGTTTTATAGATGGTCCGATTAAAACAATCATATCTCTAGTTTGCTCATTAATGCGTTTGAATTCGCTCATAGTTTTGCCAACAATCCCTTTAGCTGTTCCGCGCCAACCAGCGTGAATCAGTCCAAACATTTTTGAATTTTTATCTAAAATAAATAATGGAATACAATCAGCTACTTGAATGGATAAAACGATATCAGTTGAGTGAGAAATGACTGTATCGGTATCTGCTAATTCTCCAGGGGTTGTACATATTTGAACGTGATGACTATGCACCTGTTTTGGAATAACCAAGTTTTCACTTTTTAATTCCAAGTTTTCAGCAAGCTGTTTTCGATCATTTTTGCTGTTATATGAAAAGTCACCGAGGGAAAATCCAGCCCGAAAATTAGCCTGGTTAAAATATGAACTTAAATCAAGAAACAAATGGGGACAGGCGATTAATCAGGGTCGCTGCTGAATGTGGAATTGGACAGTATCTGCACTGAAAGTACCGTAGGGAATGAAAGACCTATTTTCACATTTCAGAATTTGCATAGTTGAATTACTGTGCTTATCCGGAGAAAAAGCAATGTCATAAACCATTCCATGAAAGTCTGTTTGTTCTAACTTTGCGATGAATTCAGTTCTGTTTGTTATACCGGAATTGCAAATGGCTATTATTAATCCACTCATATCATACCCAAGTAAATATTCGTCATCTATATTTTGATTATGGGGACCCTTCTCATTTATAGCATTTTTTTGTGAAATGATGGTCATGCCTTCTAAATGTGGACCCACATTATCCTGGAAAAGAATTTCAGGCTGATTCCATGCGAAATTTCCCACAAGACTCGTATTGAGATTATACATGGGTAATTGTGTTCCGATATATTTTAAATGTTCAGGATGGATTGGTATGAACAGTGCTTGAATTGTTGATAAAACAACTTTGGAAGAATCTTTTATTTTTTCCTCATTTTCATCATCTGATAAAGAAAAATAATCATCTGTATTTACATCAAATAATGCATCGAGACTATCGAATGACATTCCCAAAAATTCATCATAAGGATTGTCCGGAGGAATAAGATTAAAGGCTGTTTGCCGCAGTGCTTGAAACTGCTTTTTTACATTTTCCGGCTTTCCTGTATATCTTTCCACAGCGACAACCGTTTTATCCAAGGCGTCCATTACTTTTAGAAATTCGTCTACAACAGCATTTCCAAATTCATCTGAGGGGACTAATACGGCAATACTGTCTTTATCCAAATATTCACCGATCCAGCGAGCGGCCATACGTCCTTGGGCTGTCCAATCAGATTGTAATTGGAATACGTGATCACTCACATCTGTGAACGACATTGATCCGCCCCCGCGAACGATAAGAGGAATAGCGCTGTTTTGCAGCGTATTGACTGCAGCCAGAGATTCATTATCATCCAATGATGCAATAATTCCCAAGAGCTTCCTATTTTTTGCAAGGCGCCGAACCGCTTTGACTGTTTCTAGAGGATTGCTTTGATTATCTTCAATTTGGTAGGCAATCTTAACCTGCTGACCAGGGCGACTCATTGATTGATGGAGACCTTTTAGAAATGATTTTCCAGCTGGAGCGTTTTTTCCGGTGAGAGCTAAAACAACACCAAATGTAAACGTTTCTGTAGCAGGTTGATATGAAGCTAAAAGCAGTTTTTCATACAATTCGAAGTATGCTTCCGGAATGAGTGCCGGGTCTATTTTATTTAAAGAAAAGACACATTCGTCCGGGTCACCTTTTTGCAAATGTGTAAATGACAGCGCCAGATTCAAAACAGTTTCATTATCGCCCATTGCAGTCAATTTTTGTTCTGAAATTGTTCGTTTAGAAATACCCACTTGAATAGCTGAAATTAATCGTGTATCAATTTTTTCAATTGTTGTGCGATCCGTTAATTGCCGGGAACGCATATACATCCTGAAAGCGCCGTCCAAATCTCCTTCGGCAATAAAAATATCTCCCAAAATCATGAACGCTTCAGATATATATCCATGTTGTCCGTATTGAGTAAGGATCATTTTTCCATACACCTTGGCTGCCTCTAAATTATCCAAGGCTAAACTGATTTTCATGGCCAATAGATTTACCGGCAGTTCATATTCGCCGGACGGTTTGGATAAAATTCGCTGCAAAATATTATCTGCTGTGGCAAAGCGGCCGTCATCAAAATGCTGCAATGCTTTATCGAACTGGTCTGAAATGATTCGCTGCTGGAGCCAGTTTTGACTGACACCAACATTGAGCATAAAGAGTAGTGTAATTAAAAGTCTCATTACTCTACCGTAACTGACTTTGCTAAATTCCTTGGCATATCCACATTACACCCTCGGAGAACTGCTAAATGATACGCAAGTAATTGCAAAGGAATGGATGCCAGAATGGGAAAAACGCGGGGGTGGCATTGGGGAATTTTAATAATATAATCCGACAACTTTTCCAGATCCTTGGATTTTTTATCCGTTAAAATGATTATCCGTCCCTTACGGGCGTGAACTTCCTCAATATTGGACAATACTTTATCGTATGTCTTATCATGGGGCGCAATAAATACAACAGGCATATTGTCATCAATCAAAGCAATGGGACCGTGTTTCATCTCTGCAGCAGGATATCCTTCTGCATGGATATAGGAAATTTCTTTCAGTTTTAATGCACCTTCCAACGCAACAGGAAAATTTACACCTCTGCCCAAGTATAAAAAATTGCCCACTTGCATATGTTCTTCAGCAATGGTCTCAATGTCATAGGTGTCGGATAAAATAGTTTCTACATCTTTTCCAATATTCGCCATTGCTGTGGCAAGTTTAATGCCGTGTTGTTTTGACAAATCTTTCTTCCGCCCCAAAAGCAGAGCCAGCATGGAAAGAACTGTTACTTGAGCCGTAAATGCTTTGGTGGAAGCAACACCGATTTCCGGTCCGGCATGGGTATAGACACCGCAATCGGTATTTCGAGCAATTGAACTTCCCACAACATTGCAAATTCCGAGAGTTAATGCACCTTGGCTTTTCGCTTTCTTAATTGCGGCTAATGTATCAGCTGTCTCCCCAGATTGACTGATGGCAATAACGACTGTATCCTTATCGATAATGGTTCGCCGATAACGAAATTCAGATGCATATTCTACATGAACAGGAATACCTGCAAATTCTTCCAGCAAATATTTACCAATAAGTCCAGCGTGCCATGATGTTCCACAGGCAGTGATATAATACTGCTTGGCATGTTCAATTCTGGGCATAAAATCTGATAGCCCACCCAAGAATGCAGTCCCTTCATCGACTTGCAGCCGGCCGCGCATGGTGTCTGTTATTGTATTTACCTGTTCGTGAATCTCTTTGAGCATAAAATGGGGGAAATTGCCTTTTTCAATCGCTTCCAAATCGTGTTCAATAATGGAAATATCCTTGTAGACCACTTTTTTATCTTTTATCTGTGAAATGGTATAACCGTCATTTTTCAATACGACCATTTCACCTTCATCCAAATAAACAACACTGCGAGTATGTTCAATAATAGGTGACGCATCGCTGGCAATAAAATATTCTCCTTCTCCCACACCTAAAACCAATGGACTGCCGTATCGTGCAGCCACCATTAAATCTGGTTCATCCTTGCACATTACTACAATTCCATAGGCACCCACCACTTCTTGGAGTGCCGCTTGGACCGCTTCGGGAAAGGATAAACCATCTTTATAATAAATTTTTGAAATTAACTGGACCAGGACTTCAGAATCCGTTTCACTCTGAAATGTAACACCCTCTTTTTCCAATACCTGTTTGAGTGCATTGTAATTCTCAATAATACCATTATGGACAAGAGCAATATTGCCTTCCTGGTCCAAATGAGGATGAGCATTGATATCATTGGGTTCGCCATGTGTTGCCCAGCGTGTGTGAGCCATCCCGATTGAACCATGGAGTACATGATCATCCACTTCTCTTTCCAAAACAGACACTTTACCCGCTTTTTTCAGAAAATGTATTTGATCATCGCCCATAACGGCTAAACCAGCTGAATCGTAACCCCTGTATTCAAGGCGTTTCAGCCCATTGATTAAAATGGGGACAGAATCTTTATTACCGAAATATCCGACTATTCCACACATAAAAACATTAGTTAATGGTTAATGGTTGATGATTAATGGTTAAACTATTTTGCATTCGCTTTTCGTATTCTTTTTTAGTTTTAATAATTGATACCAATATTTTTTATAATTGGAACATTATCTTCGATAATAGGTTCCATTCTATCTTTGGGAAAATACTTCAACTCCGTTAATAGTGAAAGCCAATATTCCGTTTCATTTGCTTCTTTTAATGCGATAGATAATTTATGAATAAAGTCTGCACTTGATGCAGAAAATTGAGCCTCTCGAACTAATGCCCCAATAGCAGTTCCACTCCTCATTAACTGCTTGGATAAAATATACTCTTTCTTTTCTTCTTGTAGTATTTTTACTAATATAATGATACGAAGAGCAAATTTGTAACTTAATTCTCTGACTGTATCGCTACCCATTAGATCACTACTAACTATTAACTGATAACCATTAACTAATCATTCCCACTCAATTGTTCCGGGGGGCTTCGATGTGACATCATACACTACCCTGTTAACCCCTTTTACTGAATTAACTATACGGTTTGAAATTGTTGATAAAACATCGTCCGGCATACGGTACCAGTCCGCAGTCATCCCATCGCTGCTGGTGACAGCTCGCAATCCAAGCAAATTTTCATAGGTTCGCTGATCGCCCATTACACCAACCGTTTTTACCGGAATCAGGACTGAAAAGGCTTGCCAAATATCATCGTAAATACCGGCTTCATGAAGACAATTCATGTAAATATCGTCCGCTTCCTGAAGAATAGCAATACGTTCTTTGGTTATTTCACCAATAATTCGCACCGCTAATCCAGGTCCTGGAAATGGATGGCGATTGACTAAATCTTCAGGCAATCCCAGTTCCCGACCCACCTTGCGTACTTCATCCTTAAATAATTCCCGCAATGGTTCCACAAGCTCAAATTCCATATCTTCCGGAAGACCGCCAACATTGTGGTGACTTTTAATCACATGGGCAATTTTACTATGACTTACGCCGCTTTCAATAACATCTGGATAAAGTGTTCCTTGAGCTAAATAACCCATTTTCCCTATTCCGCTTGCAATATGTTCAAAGGAGCGGATGAACTGTTCGCCAATAATTTTGCGCTTTCGTTCCGGATCTTCAACGCCAGATAGTTTTTCAAGAAATTTTTCAGATTCATCAAATGATTGAATATTGACACCTAATCCATCCTTCAAATCTTCTACACATTGTACAGCTTCATTTTTACGCAATAAACCGTGATCAATCAAAACAGCTGTGCTTCTATCTCCAATAGCTTTATGCAACAGCGCTCCTACAACGGATGAATCCACGCCTCCGCTGACTCCGCATAATACATGTCCTTCACCTACTTGTTCTTGGATTTTTTGAACCTGGTCTTGGATAAAATTCCCAGCTGTCCAACTTGGATCACATTTGGATATTTTAAAGAGGAAGTTATTGATGATTGTTTCCCCAAAGGTCGTATGAGCTACTTCAGGATGAAATTGCGTTGCGTATCGTTTTCCATCTGGTGAACTCATAGCAGCCACGACTCCGTTGGAGGATTCTGCTAATACAGACCAACCTTCCGGAACGTCTGTTACCTTATCCATATGGCTTAACCACACTTGGGAACCATCCTCCACTTGATCAAACAAAGCATTGGAATTATTGTGATGGATTTTGGCAAAACCATATTCACCTTTCGTGCCCGGTTCTACTTTTCCATTATAATGATGGGCCAGTAATTGTAGGCCATAGCAAATACCCAGAATGGGAATGTCCATTTGAAAAATATTTGGATCAAACTGTGGAGAATCATCCGCAAATACACTTGCCGGGCCACCGGAAAGAATGACTGCTTTCGGTTTCCTGGATTCGATTTCAGCCACAGATGTTTCCGGCGATAAAATTTCTGAATACACATTTTGTTCACGGATTCGTCTAGTAATCAATTGGGTATATTGTGAGCCAAAATCCAGAATGACGACTCCCCCGTGATGAATATTATTCATGTAAAATCCCAGCTGCTCAATTCATCAAGAAACTCATGGTTTGTAAGCCTGTAATGAATGGGCGTAATACTGATATAGCCATCTAAAACTGCATAATGATCCATATGTGTTTCTGTATCCGGATCTATCATATGTCCTGTCATCCAATAATACACTTTTCCTCTAGGATCTTCTCGCTTTTCAAAACGATCCTTAAAAGCAGCATTACCCTGTTGCGTTATTTTGAATCCTTTAATTTCATCTTCCGGTATTGCCGGTACATTTACATTTAAAAACGTTTTTTCGGGTAATCCCTTTTCCAGTACATGGGCTACCACTGCTTTTGCGGCTGCTTTAGCTCCATCAAAGTTGCTTTCATCAAATGAATTCAAACTGATTGCAACTGAAGGGATATTCAGCATCGTACCTTCAGTGGCGGCAGATACTGTTCCGGAATAAATAATATTCATTCCGGTATTTGATCCATGATTTATTCCCGAAACAATAATATCCGGTTTGTCTGTTAATAAAGCCTGGGTGGCAATTTTTACACAATCGGAAGGTGTTCCATCCACAGAAAAACCTTTGAAACCATTACTACGCTTTATTTCATCGACTCGAAGAGGATCGCTGATTGTTATGGCATGGCCTACAGCCGATTGTTCTCTGTTTGGCGCAACAACTGTAACATCTCCAAGATCGGACATTGCACTCCATAACGCCTTGATTCCCGGTGCATAAATACCATCATCGTTCGTTATCAGGATGCGTGTTTTATTCATGTCAGCATGCGTATCAAATCTGTCAGTATTGATTTCATTTCATCCCTGGAAACAATATGGTCAACAAATCCTTTTTTCAACAAGAATTCAGCTCGCTGAAATCCTTCGGGTAAATCCTGACCAATAGTTTGTTTGATGACTCGGGGGCCGGCAAATCCAATTAATGCACCCGGCTCGGCAAGAATGATATCGCCCAGCATGCCGTAACTAGCCGTTACACCACCTGTGGTTGGGTCCGTTAGAATAGGAATGTATAAACCTCCCTCATCAGAAAATCGGGCTAGCTTGGTACTGGTTTTTGCCAATTGCATCAATGAAAGAGCCCCTTCCTGCATGCGGGCGCCACCGGAAGCACACACGATAATTAAAGGCAATTTATGTTCCCGGGCATACTCGATGGAGCGGGACACTTTTTCGCCCACCACCGAACCCATACTGCCACCGATAAATCCGAAATTCATGATGGCCAATACAACGCCATTATCATTTATGGATCCTGAATAACAATTAATGGCATCTTTGTGATTCGTTTTTTCTTGAGCGGTTTTTATCTGATCTTTGTATTTCTTTTTTGCTTTGAAATTTAACGGATCAGTCGATTCAATATCAGCAAACAATTCTGTCATTGAACCGCTATCGAGAAGAATATCTAAATAAAGAACGGATGAAACACGAAAATGGTGGTTACAATGTCTGCAGACTGAATGGTTTTTTTCTAATTCCGGACGATAAAGAATTTCGCTGCATGAAGGACATTTTTCCCACAGTCCGTCCGGGATGGACTTTTTATCCCGTTCTTTAATTTTGTCGTCTTTACGTTTATACCAGGACATACGATTCAGCTTTTTTAAACATAACTATGGCGTCTTCGCCATCAGAGTAATACTGTTCACGAACACCAATTTCTTCGAAGTTAAATTCAGAGTATAACTTAATAGCCGGCAAATTGGATTCGCGCACTTCTAAAAATACATCTGTTTCAGCACCAAGTTCACCCAAAGTATGCTGCAATAGTTTTTTGCCAAATCCACGGTGTTGGAAAGGTAAATCTATTGCAATATTCAAAATTTGGGATTCATTTTTCACAGTTTGAATCATGATATATCCAATAATGACTTCCTCAATCTCAACATAAACTACTTTTCCATTTTCTTGTTTTAATTCCTGTAGAATTTGTTTTTTGTTCCATGGATGTCGAAAAACCCTGATCTCAATTTCTGTAATAACGTCGACATCATTTATATTTGCTCGTCTAATCATTTGGTATTTTTATTTCAAATGGAGCAATATAGTTTGGAACCAATGCATACGGTTTTTCTTCAACCCAATCAGCATAATAAGTTAATGCCAGTGAACCAATATTTTTTGCAGATGGCTGCACTTTATGTGCTCTGTCATGATCTTCCAGAAATGTATCACACTTAATATGGAAACAGGCACTATTTTCAATTAACGGTTTTAAGTCTGACCATTTGCTGACTGCTGCATTGGACTTTTGTTGAAGGTCTGCTGAAAATTTTTGATGATAAATCATATCGCGATGTGAAAAAACTAAAACGTGAAATTCATCATCTAAATGTACATCAGAAGCAATCGCTTGCAAAGTGGGTACTGGAATAATCGGTAAATCATGGCTGAAGGCAAGCCCTTTGGCATAACTTAACCCAATTCTCAAACCAGTAAACGATCCCGGACCCATGGACACTGCAATTCCGTCCAGCGTATTTAATAATAATCCCGTTTTTTCCTGCAGAGCTTTATAAAACAAAGGCAAAGATGCAGCGTGCTGGCGGGGAATGATTTTTTCTTCAATTCCCTTAATCGAATCATTTTCGTAATAAGCGATGCCACACACTTCTGTCGCTGTTTCAATGGCGAGAATATTCACGGTGTCCAACCTTCGATCATCAAAATCCTAACATCCGGTTTTTCCGGAATTCGCTTGAAATCAATGATGATGGCATCCCGGGGAATCACGTTAGTAATTTTCTCTGACCATTCTATTATGGTGATTGCTCCATCCGGTACTAAATACTTTTCACCGCCAATATTGAAAAAATCTTTTTCATTTTCCAGTCGATAACAATCCACGTGATTCAACAATAAATGTTCGCCTTTGTATTCGCTTACCAATTTAAATGTGGGTGAACCCACATTATCCTTGATGCCCATTCCTCTTGCAAATCCTTGAGTAAAAGTTGTTTTTCCACTGCCAAGGTCTCCTGTCATGGCAATGACACATGGATTTTGAATTTTTGCAGCCATTTCAGATGCAAAATTTTGTGTTGCAGAAATACTATCCAAATTTATCGTAAAATGATCAGACATGGAAACTATTTCAGGATTTACTGCGCATTGTTACCACCGGAACCATCATTTCTTCCAATGAAATTCCACCATGCTGGAAACTATCTTTCAAGCGACTTTCATATTTATGCTGTTGGTTTGGATAGAGAAAAAATACATCTTCTTTAGCGATGAGATACGTGGTTTGGTGCATTAAATTGATTAAACGGTAATCTGCCGGATGACGAATGATTAAAGCATGTTTTTCATTGGTGCTCAAATTTCGGCCAATCTTATAGCGAACACCTTTAGATGTTTCTTTATCGGCTCCGACCAAAACTCCCTTTGAAACTTGAGCGCTGCCATGGTCACTGGTCATAATAACCGTAAAACCATCTCGGCTTAAATCTCTTAATAATGTAAATAGCCAGGAATGCTCAAACCACGTTCGAATCGCCGATCGATAGCCCGATACATCCGGAACCATTTCTTTCAACACATCCGATTCAGCTCGTTTATGGGCCAGCATATCTACAAAATTGACGACCAATCCCAACACATCTATATTCTTTATTTCTGAATAATGCGATTGGAATCTTTTACCCTGTTCAGCAGTATTAATTTTCTCATAACGTAAGGTTTTTTCTTTGAACCCGGCTTTATCCATGGCAAACCGCATCATTTTTTTCTCATGCTGATTTAAGCTTTTGGCGTGGGTGACCATATCATTCAATTGTTCCGGAAACCGTTTAATAAATTCATCAGGAAATAAACCGGAAAAAATGGCATTGCGGCTAAAAGGTGTTGCTGTAGGTAACAATGAAAATTGGTAATCAAACTTTATGTCATAATAGGGGTTCAGAAAATCCTGGATAACCTTGAATTGATCATAACGCAATGCATCGATAACGACTAAACACGTTTTACGCTGTTGTTCAATTTCCGGCTTTACAAATGTTTTAAAGACATCATTGGATAAAACTGGACGATCCTCCTTAAACAACCAATTCTTATAATGTGTTGTTATAAATTTTACAAATTGGCTATTAGCAGACTGTATTTGTTCAGCAAGAATATCTCCCAAACTAATATCTGGGTGATTATCAAATTCTAATTGCCATTTCACCAATCGTGAATATATATCCCACCAATCATCCGCTGACATTTCTTCCTGCAGTTGAAATTGGATTTTTTGAAATTCCTGCAAATAACCTCTGGTAGCACTTTCTTCCCGAATCTTTGACTGCTCTAACACCTGTTTGCAGGCCATGAATATCTGGGTTGGATTCACCGGTTTAATGAGGAATTGAGCCACATTTTCGGAAATAGCTTCATCCATGAGATCTTCTTCCTCACTCTTGGTAATCAAAATTACGGGGAGTCCCGGTTTGATCTCTTTGATTTCACGGAGGGTGGTCATACCGTCTTTTCCGGGCATATATTGATCCAATAATACAAGATCATAGGCATCCCGACTCACCATAGTAACAGCATCCTGACCATTGGTGGTTTTGGACATGTTAAACCCTTTATCTTCCAAGAAAATAATATGGGGCTTTAAATGGTCAACTTCGTCATCGACCCAAAGGATATTTCCGCGATTTTTAGTCATAATAGAAAAAGAAATTACGGATTATAGAATTGCTCATGGAGGTAATTGTTCAATTAGATTGATAACTATATTCTTCCAAAATTGATAGCATACATAAATAGATGGTAATAACATATCACCTTTCAAAATGTAAAAAAACTCTATCAAATTCGAAACGTTCTGTTAAATGTGTCAAGCGACTGCTTGGCTCTTTCCTTGTATCCCTTCCCGCAACGGAGTAAAATGGAGGGGCGTTTACACTTCGGGCAACACAACCATCCACCTCCTATATTGATAATAGTTTTATTATATATCCAAGAGAAGCTGAGAATGCGACATACCAGGTAACAGATGTTACAACTTTTAGTAATGAATCATCGCCATCGAATCAAGTGATATTTATTTATGAGAATCCATCAAAAATTATTGCCGATCAAATTCCTGATAAATTTGAAACGTTAGAAAAAGGTGTTCATTCATATAAATGGGAAGGTCGTAGATCAGATGGAAATCTATTACCTTCTGGCATATATTTTTATAATCTTTACTATTCTCCCATTAATGGTTCTAAACCAAAGATTGTATCAAATAAGACAATGTTATATTGGTTTTATTAATAGGTCTCAGTTGCGATAATAGCGAAAACGATAAACTACCTCTATTGCTTAAATCAATACCTATTAATACTGTTCAAGATTTTCCCTCCACAATTGAAGATTTTGAAATTCATATTCAATATTTTTTTCAGGATGATACCATAACTATTAAAATTGATGATAAAAAACTCTTTAATGGAGCTGTTACTTCAGAGCCCGTATTGAGTTTGGCGCATATTTTATATGTTGAATTAGATAGAGGTGATCATCAAATTATCGTCAAAATGGATGATAAATTTATAACTGAATTATTTACATTCAATGACGAAATGGTAATTGGGGTAATATATTATTGGATGGAAGATGAACTTCGATTTTGGTTTTATGAAGATGGTGAACGACCCATGTATGATTAATCAGTATTTTGATACTTAAGACCCTGCCGGAAAGAACATACTGTCTTAATAATCCTGCTGCTCACTCCTTTTCTGTAAAGGGAAAAACACCCTCATCCACCAAATCCTTGTATTCCGGGAATCGCTCCAAAAAGGTTCCGGCGATATAGGGACAGGAAGGAACTACATGATAACCGTTATCTCGGGCGTAATCAAATGCGTGTTTTAAGATTGAAGTGGAAATATCACCTCCCCTAAATGGATCTGGAGTATAGATATGGTAAAAGTCTAAAATATCACCTTTTACGGCATACATTAATGCTGCTTCATATTTTCCGCATTGCCATACGAAACGGTGGTGACTTTTATCGTGTTCAATCATTCTATTTAGTTGTCAGGGTCCAAACGCCATCCCAATCCTTTTCCGGCAAATTTTCTATAAAATGATTACAGCGGAAAATATACACTTTGCTGGGTGTCGTGAGACGTGTGGGAAATTCATCTTCTAATGTTGCAGATTCTTCAAACTTTTTCAATGCATCATTCCACTTTTGATCATTATACAATTCAAGACCTTCATGAAAAACACCAATCATTTTAGACGTTTCATCATCTAATTGTCCTTTTTCAGATAATAGTTCGTATACATGCACCGGGACTTTTTTCCCTTTTACGCGTACGTAATCCAGAGTCCGCCACTCAAACTCATCTTTCACTTTTTTATATGTATTTTCCGCAACTTGGATATATACGCCATATAGTTTTGCCGAGGATTCGAGACGTGCAGCCACATTCACCGTATCGCCCATCATGGTATAGTTCATGCGCATTTCTGACCCCATATTTCCCGTAACCATAGGTCCGGAATTCAACCCAACTCGATGGCGCAGATGATGCACCAGATCAGGTTTATCATCTTCATGGCTCCATTTTTCACGTAATTCGACAATTTTCTTTTCCATAGCAAGAGCAGTTTTGCACGCCAACAATTCATGCTCTTCCACAGTTACCGGCGCTCCATAAAACGCCACGATGGAATCGCCAATATATTTATCTAATGTTCCTTGATGATCCAAAAGAATGTTGGTCATTTCTGTCAAGTATTCATTCATCAGTTTTACCATGGCTTCTGGTTCCATCACTTCTGAAAAAGCTGAAAAACTCTGAATATCAGAAAAGAATGCTGTATGATAGCCGGTATTTCCACCTAATTTGGGTTCTTGTTTTTCTTCATACATCTGATCAATTAATTCTGGAGATATATAAGCCCCAAACGTATCCTTAAGGAATTTTTTATCTTTCTGTTCATTCAAAACACGATATAAAATATTGCTGACATAGGTAATACCAATCCCAACTATGGGTGCCACCATAGGTAAAACATAGCTTTCCCCAATGCCGGGCAGGGCAATACTATCCCTGCTGAAAAAGATTTTAACCATCCAAAAATAATCATTCATAAAAGCACCGCACACAAATCCAAAGTATAAAATACCCTCGATAAATACCGATACAGCTGCAATGATTGGGTTCACATAATCCAGAAGAAAAAACGCAATAAGCGCCAATAAGGTTATGAGTAAAAAATGCGCAATAGGAAAACCATGGCGAGATAAATCTGTTACGACACCACCAAACGTACTAATAAAGTTTTTATGGAGTACAGTCTGGATGGCGTTGGCGTGGGTCTCCATCCCGGGAGTCAACTGTTGGACACCTAAATAATTGTAGTAAGGAGTTGATTTTACATCATGAATAACTTCCACGGCTACGCCGATGACGACGATCTTATTATAAAAAGGCGTTTTAGTTACATCAAAATTTGCTCCAACACCCAAGGCTTCCATCGTTGCTGCCCTGTCAACCGGATCTTCAATGGCATTAATCCATTCAGGAATTTCTCCGGGTAGGAATTGTGTCATCCAGTCTACATCTTCTAGAGGATTTTGCAAATCAATATCTTCAGTATCAATAACATGAGCAACTGAAAATCGCGGAAATGTTCCCCAAGGCGGAATATTTTCTTCCGCTTGCAATCTATACCCAGATGCCGGTCCATAATAATTAACCAAAAACGTGTTACTCCGTCCATAGGCATTTATTGTGTAGGGACCGTATGTCCATGTTCGATCATCGGGATCATACCTGGGCACCGTTGTATCCGGTAGGTCTGCAAATGCTTTTACTGCTTTCATACCCAAGGTTAAATATGCTTTTTCCGGTTCATGAGCCATATATCCGGCAATGGCATAACGTCGAGAAAATCCATCATCATCCATCTGGTCATTGATTAATCCTGTTTCCGGATTTACAGCCATAATTCTATCAATGGGATATGAAATATATTGCGGGGGCTGTCTATTGGGTTCCGTAACCATTTTTACATTGATGACCACTTCTGTTCCATGGGCTTTTGCTTCTGCAATGGCTTCAGCTAATAATTGATCCCCGTGACGAGGGACTAATGAAGGCAAAGCTTTCGCAATTTCACCGGCTAAAAGAGTATCGCCATATTGGGGAATCATATTTAGAATCTTTTCTTGATCTAAATCTTTAACAAAATCATGAAGCTGTCCCGATTTAGTTTCCTGAGAGTCAAATTGAATATCGAAGGCAATTACTTTTGCACCGGCCTGATAAAGATTTCGTATTACCCTAGCCCAGACTGTTCCACGAGGATAAGGCCATTGTTCCGGCACGAGCCGCCACGCTTCATCATCCACTTCCAACAATACAATGTCCGTCCCAATTTTCGCAAATGAAGAATCTCTTGCTGTCCAACCGGTTAGTGGACCCCGAACTTTATGAAAACGCCAATCATACGTTTTCATTTCAATTATATCAAAAACGCCCACCCAGTGTAATAACGAAACCAAAAGTATAGAAAATAATGTTAAAACAAAACCAATCCACCTAGTTTTGAAATATTTAAGAAAACCATCCATAACAATTAGAAATTATATCTAAATGAAAATAAAAAACCTGATGTATTTAGAGAAAATCCACTATTATCATCTCGTATATGTACATGCCCTGATAATGAAGCAGTCATTCCATTTATAATAGTGTAATCTGCGCCACTTTTAAAACCATATAATGAAATGGGCGTTGTCCCTTTATTTGTTAAATATGTTAAACCTGCGTTTACTTTAAGTTTATTATTAAAAAATGAATAATGTCCATTTCCGCTTATGGATGTCCAGACCAATTCATTTGCACTTATATTTCCATCTATATCCTGTACAGGAACCTGAATGGATGTCCTGCTGAAATTGGCAATCGTTCGTAATGGTATTGAGAAATGAGATGAAAGCGCCAAAGACATTGTTTTGGAATCAGACTTTTGGAAAAAATAATCCGTTTTGCGATCTCCTGCAAGTTGGTCTTCATTAACAATTTTATTTACATTCACATTCAAATTATGTTTAATTCTTCCCATTGAAAAAGGATATGTTACTGAAAAGAATGAATTATTGGTTCGTGAATCCTGGCGAAAATCCTGCCATTCTTGACCTACTTTTTCCAGTTCTGTCTTACTGTTATTTTTTCCAATAGTTTGAAAATTGACAACAAAACTCGGAGCATTAGCACCCGGCATAAATGTTAGGCTAGCCACGAGTGTTTTCGTTATTAACGGTTCCTTAACTATACGTAATATTTTATCATCTTTGTATTTATATGTAGCGCTAATCAATAATTTATTTTCAATCAAAGCAAGTCTGTTTGTGAAAACAAACTCTCGAATATTTGTTGTCAAATACGGATTCGCAAGTGACACGAATTCAGGACCAATTTGTCTGTAAACCATTGTGAATTTACTATATCTGTAATTACCCATTATGCGAAAATGAAATGCCGAAGACGGCATGTTTACATAGGTTGTAATTGGAAATTCTTTAGCACCGAAATAGTCATACGGAATTAGCGGTGTTGTATTAATATTATACACAAATATATTTTGAATATTAACAGGATTAATAGGTATTTGTGTTGTGTCAATTCCCACAGTAGAAACGTTTCCATCTTCATCATAGGATTGAGCAATAAATCCATCGGCAGTATCATCAATAATTGTATCCATTTGTGCTAATGACATAGGCCCATCCCAGATATCCCGATTATACATGCTGAAGTTCCAGCTGAAATCTAATTTGAGGCGCTTCTTATCCCTGACAGTGCCTATATCAAAACCAACAACAATATTATCTTCCGGAGTGCGCCCTCCCCAGTTTTTATCGGGGAAATTAATTACTCCACCCACTGCTTCTATTGCATTGGCAAATGAATTATAAGAATAATCTCCTACTGCAATATTATACAAGCTATCGTTGACCATAATGTCCGTACTGTCCACACTAAACGATGCACCAGAAATATCTTTATTGACCGAATTAATATCATCCTTGGCTTTCATAATATGAATCCCCATTTGAAATTTCGAAAAAAGGTCTATAGACAATCGAGCAAGTGTTATTTCTCTATCAAATGTATATCCTGTCCTATCCATTGTAAATGAAAGCTGTCCCAACGTATCAACCTTACCGGGATTTAAAGGCAGCAACAAAGCACCATTCGTTTTATTTAAATGCTGAACTTTTCTATTTAGTTGACCTTGAATTACTTCCAATCTTACGAATTTGAGATCTATATCAATGCTCAAACCTCTCACCCGGCGGCCGTCCAAAGTATAGGGTGAAATTGACCTATAAAAATCACCCATTCGGATATCCAAGAATTCTCCAAATTGTAAAGCTGTCGAAAAACGATTCAACGGTTGCCGATACGGATTATCTCTTGTTGTTTGTCTGAAACTGGTTTTGACCTTACCAAAGTCGACGGACACTTCTGCATTCCCTCTTAATTCACCTACATTTAGAAAATTTTCACCCACATATTCATTCAAATATCTTGCAGAAATATCTCCTCTGTAATCAACGTTCCCGGCTATGGCTAATCCGCCTAAAACTGAAAATGTCCAAGATATTGGTTTAATAGGTGTCCCATCCAACATAGATAATGTCAACTGCACAGAATGAATTCCTTTTTTAAAGCGCTTGGGTATATATGTTACAATGCCGCCGCTGATCTCTGCTTGTTCAGTGACATCTTTACCATCAACAACTAAACGAATACTCGCAGAATCCACATCAGGTATATTAAATAAACTTAAGGCAATCACAGCATCATCAGGATTAATCTCGGCCTCAGGTTCAGGAGCTAATATTAATATTTCAGCTGAAACAAATTCTTGCTGAAATACTGGTTCTATAACGTCAATAATTTTTTCAGGAAAAATCATGGGTAGCACAACAAGTACATGCGGCTGTTCTAATGGATTCTCTTTCGGAAATGCCAGCATCCCTCCATCCGACATTTTGAATATAAAACAATATTCTAATCCTTTTTCAGAAAGAGCCCGGCCATTTATTTTCATTTCCCAAGTAGCTTGAACGTTCTGTAAATGAACTTCTTGAAAACTTATATTACCCTTTATTCTATAATATCCTTGCGCTTCAACAACTTGATTGTCGGACACAGGCATGGCAGAAAGAATTAGGTCTTGCCCAACGCGCACATCCAAAGGAGGCTCATGATAAAGATATGAACCGCTAAAAGCAAAAAGATTTGAGAGCAGTATTAGTGCAGCAATTTGAATCCGTTTCATCATTTACAGTAGTACAATTTATGAAACGGTAGGTGATTTATTGAATATCAATCATTAACGTTTTAATTACGCCGTCGGGACCTTCCAATTCGATTTCAATCTGATTAATTGGAGTATCGCTTTCATCTGGATCAGTTGGGATATCGCTGGGGTTTGTTTCAGATGTTTCTACACTTCCATCTGTTGATGATGTACCAGTTGTTCCAGCTCCCACATCGGTTGTTTCACCACTTACCAAGTTTGTCAGACTGACTAATCCCTCCAGCGCGATGAGCACATCGCCTGTTTCCGGATCTGTAATCATCCAGAAATTTGTCCCTTTAACCGAGGCAACTGATGTAGAACTTTGCACAACAAATTTGCCTTTGCGCTGTTTATTTACTTGCGCTCGTAGTGTTCCACGATCAATATTAACTTGTTTTGAAATAGAGCCCGTCGAATGAGTCCCCTTGATTATTATTTCAGTATTAGCCATTATCTTCACCATGGATTTGTCATCAATATAGATCAAGGCTGTAAAACCATTTTTACCTGTAATAATTCGATCACCATCCGATAAAATTGTACCGGGTTTTAATGCTGACAAACCACTGCTTCCCGCCTGTTCGATATCTACTGTTCCGGATACTTTTGTGGTAACGGCTATTTTTGCAGCACTTTCTAACGGAGAACACCACATTAAAACCAAAAGTAAAATTATTATGTGTTTTGTCTTATCCATCATTCTTCTACAGAAATATTGACTATTGAGGCATTTTGATTAATAACTTGATTGAATAAATACATAATATCTGATTCAGACGCAACAGCACCGTTAATCGCAATATTGCCTGTGGGGTTAAATCCTTCCAGAGCTCCACCGGCACCAAACAATGAGCTGTATTGATCAGAAGACAATGCTTGCCCGAGTACTTGAATCACAGGATTTACACCTGCAGGAACTGGATTGGCTCCGCCGATATCACCTACTTTAAAGGCATATACTTGTGAAATAATTTCTTCTGCTCCAACAGTCGTTGGTAGCGAAGCTCTAACCTGCCATACATAAATTTTGTCATGCTCTAATAAACGAGCATTGGAAACGGGATATTGAAAACTGGAAACATTCCCTACAAATTCCCAACCGGCCGATTGATCAAATGGCAGCATTGTTTCATCCTCTATTGCTTCATTGATCGATGAATGTGTGCCATGAACATATTCTGCAACCCTGATTTCAGCTTCACATTGTGAACAGAATTGAGAATACCAAATAAAGAGTGGAAATGTATTATAAATTTCAGTTAATGATGTATCTTCGAGTGCTCCTCCTGGAGATTCCAAACTGATATTGGCGGGTGATTCAACCACAAGATTTATATTTTCAGAATCTGTAAGGGACAAGTCATCTTCAGAAGGGCCACTAAAAACTTGAACTTCAAATGTATAGGTACCATCTGCTAATCTACCTGTTGTAATAATCGAACTTAAAATTTCGTCAAATTGCGATGGATCAATCATATCATTAATACTTATACTCAAAGGAACTGTATTCCCCGAAACATCTATTAAATGTGTTGTGGTTGTAGACATATCCTGATTATCCAAAATAATATCTGCACTCATTTGGAAAGGAGCTGTCTCCAATTCCACAATAACTGATTGCGAATGAAGCCCCAATGCAGGAGACGTCATGGAAGCATTAAATACAATTTTAACATAAACGGGATAACTATTAGAATGCAGTCGAAATCGGAACAATTGAAAATTAGATGCACCTGTCTGGAGGTCAAAACTGCTAATATAATATGTAGCATATTCAGTGAAACCTGGTTCCGGTTCCAACGTGGCAGATTGTGCCTGAAGATTGTTGCCTGAAAACATGATGAATATAAACAGGCCATAAACCGTTTTTTGTAGTCTCTTCATCATAACGTCTACAAACAATTTACCTGATTAATGCAGGATAAGCCAAATTAATTCATGTATTAATTGATTTATATCACACATAAAAAAAGCCCCGCAAAATGCGGGGCTTTTTGAAATATTCCCGGCAACGACCTACTCTCCCACGCTAGTCTCCCGCGCAGTACCATCGGCGCAACAGGGCTTAACTGCCGTGTTCGAGATGGGAACGGGTGTTGCCCCTGTGCCATAATCACCGGAAAATTCTTTTGGTAATAAATTATGGGAAATTGACGGGCTTGTTTCATAACGATAAAAATTTGGTAAAGCCGTTCGGCTTATTAGTACTGCTCGGCTGAATGTATTACTACACTTACACCTGCAGCCTATCAACGTCGTAGTCTACAACGAGCCTTATTAACTTATGTTAGAGATATCTAATCTTGGGATCGGTTTCGCGCTTATATGCTTTCAGCGCTTATCCGGTCCGAACATAGCTACCCAGCCGTGCTCCTGATGGAACAACTGGTACACCAGAGGTTCGTCCACTTCGGTCCTCTCGTACTAGAAGCAGATTCCCTCAAATATCTTGCGCCCACGGCGGATAGGGACCGAACTGTCTCACGACGTTCTAAACCCAGCTCACGTACCACTTTAATGGGCGAACAGCCCAACCCTTGGGACCTTCTCCAGCCCCAGGATGTGATGAGCCGACATCGAGGTGCCAAACCTCCCCGTCGATGTGAACTCTTGGGGGAGATAAGCCTGTTATCCCCGGAGTACCTTTTATCCGTTGAGCGATGGCCCTTCCATACGGAACCACCGGATCACTAAGTCCTGCTTTCGCACCTGCTCGGTCCGTCGACCTCGCAGTTAAGCTCCCTTATGCCTTTGCACTCTTCGCACGATTACCGACCGTGCTGAGGGAACCTTTGAGCTCCTCCGTTACCTTTTGGGAGGAGACCGCCCCAGTCAAACTACCCACCTAACACTGTCTCTCGCCCGGATTCACGGGTCGGGATTAGAGTTCTAGCAATACAAGGGTGGTATTTCAAGGATGGCTCCACCCGGACTAGCGTCCAAGTTTCATAGCCTCCCACCTATCCTGCACATGCATAACCAAAATCCAATGCTAAGTTATAGTAAAGGTTCACGGGGTCTTTTCGTCCTGCCGCGGGTAGCCGGTATCTTCACCGACACTTCAATTTCGCTGTGCTCCAGGTTGAGACAGTGCTCAATTCGTTACACCATTCGTGCAGGTCGGAACTTACCCGACAAGGAATTTCGCTACCTTAGGACCGTTATAGT